>CAZIKN010000001.1:0-68447 GCA_964539805.1 uncultured Saprospiraceae bacterium
GGATTGCTGACCGATGTTGCAACTGGAAAAAAATTGGCCAAAGAAATAGGCTATCCTGTCATTCTCAAAGCCACTGCGGGCGGAGGCGGAAAAGGCATGCGCATCGTATGGAAAGAAGACGAGTTTGAAAACCAATGGGATACCGCTCGGCGCGAAGCTAAAGCTTCATTTGCCAACGATGGTATCTATATGGAAAAATATATTGAGGAGCCCCGCCACATCGAGATCCAGGTAGCCGGCGACCAATTTGGCAAAGCCTGCCATCTCTCCGAACGCGACTGTTCCATCCAACGCAGGCACCAAAAATTGGTTGAAGAAAGCCCCTCTCCATTTATGACGCCCGAACTGAGGGAAAAAATGGGTGAGGCAGCCATAAAAGCCTGCAATGCAATCAATTATGAAGGTGTGGGCACCATAGAATTTTTGGTGGACAAATACCGGAATTTCTATTTCATGGAAATGAACACGCGTATCCAGGTGGAACATACCGTGACCGAAGAGGTAATTGATTTTGACCTGATCAAAGAGCAAATTAAAATTGCAGCAGGTCTGCCCATATCAGGACGCAACTATTTCCCTGAAATGCATGCCATAGAGTGCCGTATCAATGCCGAAGATCCTTTCAACGATTTTCGCCCAAGCCCGGGCCGTATCACCTCTTTTCACTCGCCCAAAGGGCATGGCGTGCGCGTGGATACACATGTATATGGTGGCTATACCGTGCCACCTTACTATGACAGCATGATCGCCAAACTGATCGTGCGCGCACGCACGCGCGAAGAAGCTATAACCAAAATGGACCGGGCATTGGACGAATTCGTCGCAGAGGGCATCAAAACCACGGTGCCTTTCCACCAACGCCTCATGCGCAACAAGGATTTTCAGGATGGCAATTTCCACACAGGCTTCCTAAATTCATGGGATTTCAAGTCCGTGGAACTTTGAGTATCTATCGCGATTGATTCGCATGCCTACATCAGAACGCGCCGAAGCAACTGCTAAACAGTATTTGGCGCGTTCTGAGTTTATAATACAATGATAACAAATCTTTTGTGTCGTCTGTTAAATTAAAATTATGGAGCAAGTCAGCTTGAAATTACCCCCAGAGATGGAAGCTTTTCGGGATAAAATCACACAAACCCGTTGCCCCTTTATTCGGGCAAAAGCCCAATCCTCACGCAATACCACACTTTGGGAAAGTAAGGTGGGCGGCATACCCTATTTACCCAAAGGAACCGATTGGCCTGTTACACCTCAAGGCATTCCGTTGTTCTTTCTGGCACAAATCAATTGTGCTGATTTGCCAGCATTAAGCCCATTCCCCACGTCGGGAATACTTCAATTTTTCATCTTTGACGATGATTTATACGGTATGGATTTCGATGATGGTGAAAACCCCGATACTTTTCGTGTACTGTATCATCCAGAAGTGGTACATGATGAAAAACAGTTAAATACAAATTTCCCTCCGATTCAGGATTATGACCTCCTTCCTCACCACCCTGATGAAGTTTATCCCTTGGAATTCAGATTGGAAAATGAATATTTGCCCATGACTGATTATGGATTTTCTCAACTGTTTGGCGCTGATTTTTTTCAGCAGTTTGGTGAAAAAGAATGGGACTTGGCAGATCAATATGGCAAGGCCGTGCGCGCAGACGGACACAAATTAGGTGGCTATGCCTACTTTACCCAAGACGATCCTCGGCGCCCTGATGATCCCATGCTCTTGTTGTTCCAGCTGGACTCTGATGAGAAAATGGATCTAATGTGGGGCGATATGGGGGTCGGCCACTTCTTTATTCGAGAAAAAGACCTAATAACCCGCGATTTTTCACGGGTGTTGTATGATTGGGATTGCTTGTAAAATACCTCTTTTCAAAACTTAAAGCTCAGGTATCTTTACGCCACTACAGGTGGGGGAAATAGCCGAAAAGCAGCACGAAAAGATCAATTTCTGGCCCTATAGTCTCCTGCCGCAACAAGCCTATTATTGTCCGAAGGCAAATTGTACAATATTCGCCCCCATTTGAAGGGCTTTGGTGCGCAGGTCCTGCGGATCATTATGGACATCATCCCAGCCATCACCAAGATCCGTTTCAAAATCATAAAAACACACTACCCTACCCTGCCATACCAATCCAAAGCCTTGGGCAGGCTTTCCATCGTGTTGGTGTATTTTGGGCAACCCATTTTTGAAATCATATTTTTGATGGTAAATAGGGTGTGAAAATGGCAATTCCACAAAATCCAGTTCCGGGAATACCTTTTTCATGGCAGGCCGCACGAAAGGGTCAAGTCCGTAATCATCATTGAGGATAAGAAAACCGCCACCTTCCAAGTAGGCGCGCAGATTGCGCGCCTCAACATCACTGAACAGCATATTGCCATGTCCTGTGGCATATACAATGGGATGGTTGAATATCTCGGCGCTACCGGGCTCTACGGTCACAAATTCCTGATCAAAATTAGTGCGCAGGTTGTCATTGCAGAACTTGGCAAGATTTTTCAGTGAATTGACGTCATTGTACCAGTCCCCTCCACCGGCATATTTGAGCAAACCAAACTTAAGTGTTGGCGGTGGCGCCGGAACAAAAGCGTAAGAAAGCCATAGACCCAAGCTAAAAAGCAAAAAATATAAACTTTTTCTAAACATAACAATTATTTTGCACGTACACTAAACGAAATTCGACGATTTTTAGCCTTATTGGCAGGGGTGTCATTTGGGGCTACGGGATGTTGCTCACCGTAGCCTTCGGCTTCCATGCGGTCAGCGGCAATGCCCTTATTTCCGAGCCAATTCAGGACAGCTTTTGCCCGTTCATCGCTAAGTTTCATATTCTTTTTGTCATCGCCATCCGAATCGGTATAGCCACCTATGCGCACTTTAACCGCCGGATAAGCATTGAGCAGGGCCAGAATATTGTTTAATTTCACTTCGGATTCCGGTTTAACAACTGATTTGTTTACATCAAATTGAATCTCCGGGAAATTGAACCATTTCTGTTTATTTATGCTGTCATTACCCATGATAAATGCTTGCATGGCGAACTCCTCCGTACCAACTTCCAGTTTGACCTTAGGCTCTATCACAGCAGCCACTGCGGGAGCCGGGGCAGTTATTGGTTCTTCTTTAACTATTTCTGCAGGTTTGTTGCCATAACTCCTTAGGTAATACATGATACCAGTACCAAGGCCAAGCAAAAGCAACAAGGGCCAAAGCCAGCCCAAGCCAGCTGAACTATTTGCTTCATCTTCATTATTGTTGTACTGGGTATTGGTTTTGGGCGTACTAATAAAGCCAAGTACGGCACCAAGGCCAGCAGGCAACATACCCATAATGTGGTTTTTCTCACTGCTCAAAAGGCCCAAAAGCCCTGAAACATTCAGGCCATCAGTCTTGATTTTTTGACTTAAAAAGCCCATGACCAAGGGGCCAGCCAAACCCAACAAGGAAGAAGTAGAAGATGGTTTTATACCAGCAAAAGAAGATACTGCATTGGTAATGGCAGGTACTTTTGGGCCAAAGAGCAGGCCCAACAATTGACCAGCGCTATCTTTGGGATCATTATGTGCCAAATTGCCAGTTCCGATCAGGCTGTCAAGATGGCCCAAAACATCAGGGCTAAAAGCAGATAAAGCGGAAAAAATTTGGCCCATAGCACTTGAATCATTGCTTTTGTTCAAAATACCTGAGAGTATAGTGGGCACCAATGCACCTAAGGCCTTGCTAAGGCCCGCTTCGTTTTCATTCAATTGATTGGCTGCATGACCAATAAGTTCAGGAGTGATATACGCTTTGAGAGAATCAAGTAGATTTGACATTGTTTGAATGTTGTAATGTGTGATCAAGATGGGATGAATGGAAGTGACAAGGCATTAAAGCCTTGTACTCACTTTTTTCACCATGTTGTTTTTCCATGGTAAAAAGTCGCCATCAAGTATATGTTTGCGCGCCGTTTTGACGAGCCAAAGGTAAAAACTTAAATTTTGCAACGTAGCCAACTGCATGCCCAAAATTTCCTCATTGATAAATAAATGTCGGAGATAGGCTCTTGAATGCGTTCGGCTTGTGTGGCAGGCGCCATTGGGGTCAATCGGTGTAAAATCCTCTTTCCAACGACTATTTCTTATATGGACAATGCCTTCCGAGGTATAAATAACGCCATGTCTGGCATTCCTGGTAGGCAAAACACAATCAAACATATCAATGCCACGGGCTATGCCTTCCAATATATTCTCCGGTGTACCCACCCCCATGAGGTAACGCGGCTTGTCCTTGGGCAGGATTTCCGTAACCAATTCCGTCATGGCATACATCTCTTCAGCGGGTTCGCCTACGCTCAGGCCACCTATCGCATTGCCTTCCCGATCAAAGGAGGCGATTGTTTCAGCCGAAATTTTGCGCAGCTCCGGGTATGTGCTTCCCTGCACTATTGGAAAAAGGGTTTGGCTGTACCCGTACAACGGTTCCGTTTGGTCAAAACGCTCCACACAGCGGGCCAACCACCGATGGGTGAGGTGCATGGAATTCGTAGCATATTTCAGATCACAGGGATAAGGCGTGCACTCATCAAAAGCCATAATGATATCAGCGCCAATGGTTCTTTGGATATCCATTACATTTTCTGGCGTAAAGATGTGCTTAGAGCCATCAATATGGCTTTGAAACGTAACTCCTTCCTCCTTGATTTTTCGCCGATGTGCCAAAGAGTGTACCTGAAAACCGCCACTATCTGTCAAAATAGGGTGCCTCCAGCCATTAAACCCATGCAACCCTCCTGCTTGGCGTATGATGTCCAAGCCCGGACGTAAATAAAGGTGATAAGTATTCCCTAAAATTATTTGCGCCAAAATATCTTGTTCCAGTTCATGCTGATGCACAGCTTTTACAGTGGCAGCAGTGCCTACAGGCATAAAAATAGGGGTTTCAATGCTGCCATGATCAGTCTCGATCAATCCCGCTCGTGCCCTGCTATCAGGATCAGTATGTTTAAGGGTAAATTTCATGTAAAAAGGATATAAATAAAATCAACTGTATGATTTTCAATTGATTACTATTTATCTTCTTGTATGCACCGCAAGTATAGTTCTTCTACTTTGATTCTGGCCCATTCATGTTTGCGCAAAAATTTCAGGCTGGAATTGATGCTCGGCTCGTTTTTGAAACAGTTGATGTCTATGAAATAGGCCAAACCTTCCCAGCGATACAGGTCCAGGAGATGTTCAAGCATCATCTTTAAGGTAATACCATGCAAGGGATTGTTGGGCTGTTTTTCCATGTGGGCGCAAAAATAGCACATTTTGACAAGTCATCAACATGCCAAGCGCATTTTGAAGGGTCAGCCAAACAGTATGGTTACAGGGTTCCGAATTTCTCTTCCAATACTTTCCAGCGGTAATCAAAAATTTGGTCTAATTGCTTTTTGACAAAAAGCAACTTAGCTATGTCTCCCAGGGGGCCAAGTGGTAGCCTATAGTGTACCAGATCCGTCATTTCCACACCGCCATCAATGGGTGTAAAGTGGTGCTGATGATGCCACATCACGTATGGGCCTACGCGTTGTTCATCTACAAAAAATTGTTTGTCCTGCACGTGTGTAATTTCGGTCATCCAAAACAGAGGAATTCCCAAGATAGGCTTCACCGTGTAGGTAATGATCTGTCCAGCATACATTTTAGAAAGAAAATCAGGGTCTGATGTAACCCTAAAATCCATGTAGGCAGGCGTTATTTCTTTCAAATTAAGGGGATTAGAAAAGAAATCCCATGCTTTTTCAAGCGTGATAGGCAGGCGTTGGACGCGTTTGATGGAGTGTACTGACATGCCAATGAAACAGATTTGTCCTAAATCGGTTCATTGGCATGACATTACTTTGCCTGAAGTGGGTTGGGATAATTATCGGACTGATCCTCGTCTGTGTCATCCAGGCAGGCAAAATCTTTTTCCAGCAGTAATTTCAACATTTGGCCTGGCATGACTTCCATTTCCCGCTCAAACCCTACCTGATTACTATCATACCAGTTTTGGGCTTCTTGTAGGGGCAGGGCCATGCGGATCGTATTATTGGAGAAGGAGGCACTCATTTGCTGAAGTTGAGGGTCGGACTCCAGCACATAAGCGAAAACCTGGCCCTCGCCGGGTCCAAAGCAGGTTTGCTCCCTTACCTGGCCCTCGTTTTTCAACTGGAGTACCTCGGACTGCGTGAGTCGGAATCGGACAAAATTGCCTCTAATGCGAATTTTCATAACTGACAGAGGTATTTATTTTTTTTGCCATTCTCAACCATGAGAAATTGGTTGTGTAACAAATCAGCAGCAGAAACTATAGTGTTCAAATCACTGATTTTCAATTTATTGATGCTGATGGCATTGTTTTGGATTGCTTTTTTGGCATCGCCTCGGCTGTCAAAAATCTTTGCGCCATCTACCAAAAAATCAACAATATTTTGCCCTTGTTTCAAGTCTTCGAAACTAAGGCGCGGAGAGGGCACTTCCAAGGCTACCTGGGCAAGGGTGTGGGCATCAAGGCTGCGCAGGGTAGCCTCATCTGCTTTTGCGTCAAAAAGCAACTTAGACACGGAAAGTACTGCCTCAAAAGCCTCCAAACCGTGTATTCTCGTGGTCAGTTCTTCCGCCAATACCCTTTTTATCGCTTGAGGGGATTCATTTGCTTCTAATGTTTCTATCTCTTCCTGGGTTTTTAAAGAAAAATAACGCAAAAACTTAGGTAAATCCCGGTCGTCAGCATTCAGCCAAAACTGGTAAAACTGATAAGGGCTGGTCATATTGGCATCAAGCCAAATATTGCCCGCCTCACTTTTGCCAAATTTGGTTCCATCTGCCTTGGTTAACAATGGCGTGGTGACTGCAAAAACCTTTTGCTCATCAATTTTCCTGGACAATTCTACGCCTGCTGTTATATTGCCATATTGATCACTACCGCCCATTTGCAAGCTTACCCCCTGGTTGCGGCGCAACAAGACAAAATCATAGCCTTGCAGCAACTGGTAACTAAACTCCGTAAATGAAATCCCATTTTCGCTTTCAATACGTCTTTTTACGCTTTCCTTTGACATCATGTAATTGACCGTCAGGTATTTGCCCACATCGCGCAGAAACTCCAACACGTTCATATTGACATAAAAATCATAATTGTTAACCAACAAGGCGTGATTGGGCGCACTTTGGTCAAAGTTCAAAAGACGTCTTATCTGTTCCACTTGACGGGCAGTATTACGATCCAATTCTTCATAACTTTTCAGGTCGCGCTCTTTATCTTTACCGCTAGGATCGCCAATTCGACCCGTAGCCCCACCCATCAGTACAACCGGTTGATGGCCAGCACGTTGGAGAAAACTAAGCAGCATAATTTGCACATAGTTACCAATGGTAAGTGAGGGAGCGGTTGGGTCAAAACCGATATAGCCACGCACTATTGTACTTTTCAGGTGTTCTTCCACACCCGGGGTAGAGTCCTGGATAAGGCCGCGCCACTTCAATTCAGCAATAAAATCCATATTTTAACAATTTAGGAATAATCAAAAAGCGCACAAAGATTGATGTTGAAGCGCAAACGATCAAAAAAAGTTCGCCAACGGCACATAAGCATTTCGGCCTTTACAAAGTCAATCCATTGAAAATGAACATATTGACCTGATAATCCTTGTGCAATTTTTGGCAAATCCGCCCAACAAACCTGGGCAATTCGAGGATAACCACCTGTGGTTTGGGCATCATTTAGCAGTATGATGGGTTGCCCATCGGGTGGCAACTGTATAGTACCGGGCAATACACCGGAAGAAATCATGGCCCCTTGGGCGTTGCCACTCAGGGTAAAACCTTTCAGACGGATACCCATGCGATCGCGCTGATTGGTTATCAGATAGGGTTTTGAAGCAAAACTTATGCTATCCTCTTCAGGCCATTCCTCCAGCTCAGGCCCGGGGAGCACTCGTATGGTATGTTGGTGGGCTTTTGTCCAATAAGCGTATGGCGGAACAAATCTATTGTTGAGAAAATGAGGATTTAACCCAACTTCTGACCTGCACGGTATTGATTCAAGCATGTCTCCCACTTGGAGCATTCTGCCATCCAAACCACCAAAACTACCTGAAAGACAGCTTGATCTGCTTTCAAAAACCATAGGCAAATCCCAACCGCCGCTAACACTTAAGTAAGCATAAATTCCTGAATCTGAATGCTTTACACCAATAACATCCCCGTCCTTAACATAACATGGCCAATTCGCATTTTGGGAATGATGGTTCACAAAGAAGCGAACTCCGGGCCCACAACAACAAATAAAGCCCGAGGAGAGCACGCGAGCAGACCAACCCGCTCCCGGAACAATCTCAATAGAGGCAGCGCCCGCCTCATTGTTCAGCAATATATTTGAAAGCGCGTAACTGTACCAGTCCACTGCACCTCCAACTGGTACACCAAACATGCGGGTGGCATGCCTGCCATCATCTTGTATGGTGCTGCCCATCCCCGATTTTTGTATAACTAAACGCACAAGATAAGCATGAATTAATATGGCACAAAACGGACCCTGTCACCTGGCTGTAACAAACATGGCGGATCATGATGAGGCACAAAAAGATCTAAATCCGTATGGCCAATCAAATGCCAGCCACCCGGCGATGATTGAGGATAAATACCCGTTTGAGGACCCGCAATAGCCACACTTCCGGCAGGCACCTTCAAGCGGGGGCTGGCTAAGCGGGGCAGCTGCAATTCCTTTGGCAAAATGCCCATGTAAGGAAAGCCGGGTAAAAAACCAATCATAAAAACATGGTAAACCTTGCTGCTATGCAGGTTTATCACAGACTGGATATCAAGACCTGTCCGCTTGGCAACTTCCTCAATATCAGGACCAAAACTACCACCATACCGCACAGGTATATGATGGATGTTTGGAGCAGACAGGGGAGCTAATCTTTTAGTTTTTACTTGGTCAAATTGGTTTCTAAGCAAGTTGCAAACGCTTTCAGATGCAGATTGTCCTTGCATTTTATCAACCAGAAAAGGGTCAAAAACAAGAAGGACACTGGTAAAAGCGGGACTAACAGCACGCAAGCCAGGGAAAGGATTCTGCGTTAAGGTATGCACAAGAGCCATAATCTCTTTGTGCGTTTCAAGATCAATGCTTTGGCCAAACTGCACCATGACGGCACTTTCGCTGAGTGGCTGAATAATCATCTCGATATTTGCAAATAACCGTTGATCCTTTCTAATCCGTTTCCAAGATCAATAATATAGTAGTATGTACCATCAGGTAATGCTTGGTCATTCCAGGTGCCATCCCACGATGAATCATTCCTATACCCTTGGCGTTCGAACACTTGGTTGCCCCAACGATTAAACACCCGTACGGTGTTTTCCGGGAATTGTTCAATCCCAATGATTTTCCAACTATCATTGGAGCCGTCGTCATTAGGTGATATACCATTGAATACCAATATTTTATCACATAATATTTCTATACTCACCTTTGCGGCACTTGAACGGCCAAGTAAGTCCCTGATTTCATAAATCAAAGAATCAAAGCCGCACAAATCCGGGTCGGGCGTATATGTCATTATACCACTTGCCGGGTTAAATGTAATGTTACCTATGGTAGGCATAGTTGTAACGACTACCTGGACCTGCCCATTAAAGACATCATTTTTCAGGATATTGACATCGGTTGGCGTATTGCGAATGGTGGTTGACTTGTCGGGCACGGCAAGGAAGGAGTCTTGCTTGGCCAATACGGTGACGATAAGACTCACATTGGCGCAATCACCTTTGTTATTGCATACGCGCAGGCAGATGGTGTCCACGCCAGGGGCGTTCCCAGCCAGCGACACACATTTTTTATTGATGTCCAATGCCCAGTTTACATTTCCATTACTCTGCTTGGGGCAGGCATTGTAGGTATTGACAATAGGGCTTGCTATTACGCTTGTGTCCATACACCATTGGGTCTGTTGGTTGGCAAACATGGAGATATTGACCGTTTTGTCATTGACTACCTTTTCACAATGATAGAAAAACTCCGTTTCGTAAGTGCAGGTAGTTACGGTATTTCTTATCGTAATCTGGTAGAAGCCAGTGTCCAATTTAAACCCAATGAAATTACCACAGGCCTCATATTCGGGCACGGGCTTACCATTAATTAATATGGTGTAATCATTGGCATTTTCAATGGCCGTACAGAAAACGGTATCTTTTGCACAATCGCTAGTACTCCAATCAATTACACCTTCTGTATTAGTGGCGTATGTTACCACTGGCGGACAATCCACACATTTTACATCAACAAGTGCAGTATCCAGGCACCCGGAGTTTATATGCTTAAACTCAAGGCGGTGGAAACCTGTTGTTAACTCAAGTTCCGCGTTTTGAGCCAGTTGTCGGCTTTCCAATTTGAAGGTCTTTTTTTCTCCGTTGGGAATTCTGATGACGATATCACCATATTTTTTTGTAGCATTCCCTCCGTAGATCAAATTGCCTAATGTGATCCAGTTGCCTGTCGGATCAATGGTGTTCATCAAAATGGGCAAAGTGTTTAGATCAGGAAAACCACCACCAATCAAATTTCCATCAATATCCCAAGATTCCATAACAAAGGGCCCCTGCTGTGGCAGGCCCGAGAACTGGTAACCGAAAACATTTTTAAAGTTGCAACCTACAATACCGCCCTGAAACCCAAGTCCGTTGTCAAGGATATTGTATTCCAATATTTTCTGGAATGGAATTGGAGCGCACCAGTTGGTGGGAAAAGCACAGTCTAACGTTACAAGTTTGATTGAATCCGTAAAAAATTGGAACGGAGAACAGTCCACCTGCGGTAAAATGGTCGGGAAATAGCAAATTACCTTCCCTTGATTGAGGTTTTTGTCATAAACCATGACGCAGATATCATCTACGTTAAAACCCGGCAAGTCCTTCGCCCTGAAGGTTATGCAAGCAGAAGTATCATTAATGGAGTAGGAACCAAAACTTCCACTGGTACCGATCAAACCAAAATTATCAATGAGGGAAACAGCCGGTTTTTTGAAGATCGCGGGTATAGTGCCACATGAGGTAGCGGCGCTGTTGGCTTGCACTGTAAAATAAATGGAGTCCCTTTCCGGAGCGCTTGTTGCAATGCTCATTATGATGCAAGTACTTTTGTCTAAGTCCTGAAATGCTGTTTTGTAACTGATGCAGATGGTGTCCACTGCAAATCCGGCTTTTGATTTTGCATCATAAATCAAACATCCGTTGGGAAGCAGCTCCCATGTACCAAAGGCTGATGCGCCTTTGTTGGTTCCATTGGAAAGTGCATATTTTATGGTTGAAGGATCAAGGCCAATGGGTTTGGGCAGGCAAAAAGATTCTGATTTGTTTACTACTACTAAGCCAAAAACAGTATCCGGAGTGTTACATTTTCTGCTCACCATAACTGTATCAAATCTCGCGCTACAAAACAAGCTGTCAATGATGGTGGCCGAATAACGTCCGGCACTTAAATTTTCTCGCTTCAACCCATTCTTTTGACCCTGAAGATCATCCCAGGCAACAAGATAGTTTTTGCCATTACCGCCTTTTACACTGAGGTCAATCACTCCCCCACTGCCACAAGTTTCAGGGCTTACCGCTGATGTAATCACAAAGGGATCAGGCTCATTTATAACAAAGAAATATGGCGGAAGGCTGCAGCTGTCCGCGTCCGTGATGTGCAAGGTGTATGGGCCTTTGGGCAAGTTGGCAAATCCCACATTGTTACCCAGGGCATTGAGCAGTGTCGCCGTAAAGGGGGAGGCAAAATTTTTGCCGGGATCCACATTGACCACCACAAAACCATCACTTGCGCCCGGGCAACGAACGGGATAAATGGTAGGATTTATGGTGCCTTCGGGTAAAACGTTTGGCACGATGAAGTCCACCTGGATTTTACAGCCACTTATTTCATCCGTTACCAAGCATACATTAGGGCCGGGGCCAAGGTTTTTCACAATATCAGAGGTGTCAGCGCAGGTATTTGTGTAACTACCATAGCCTCCAGAGATTTTTAGTTTGACCTCAGCTGTAGCGCGACCGCACTTGGCGGGTTTGATTACTTCAACCGAGGATTTTAATCGGTTGGTTGATTGAAGGCAAATTCTCCGATAGCTCACGCAGCCATCCACAGGATCTGTTGCGGCCACTATATAACAGCCAGCACCAAGACCGGTCAGTATTGGCCCTGTTTTGCCGCTGTACCAATTATAACTTAGCCCGGAAGCAGGTGCCAGGCGAATACTGCCATCAGTGGCTTTACAGTTCGGCTCCACTACTTCATCTGCGGTAAACTGTGGCCCGTCACTATTGCTTACCAAAAGCAAGGTATCAATTACACAAGCGGGTTCATCTTTTCGCACAATGCGTACTCTGTAAATACCGGATGCAAGATCAATACCAGAAGATGAATCCGATACGTTGGGGATCCAATTGTAGGTAAAGGCCTCTTTTTTATCGTTCATTTGAAAACTTATGAAGCCGGTTTTATTGCCACAAGAGGCATTACCAATGACCAATGATTTAAGGGCAATACCTTGATTGCATGGTTGGGCAAGAAGTGGTGACAGCTCAGAACCAAGCCATAATACCACGAACGAAAACAATAGGGTAGAAAAGCGCTGCATGGGCGAACGATTTTTAAATCGGGCAGGATAATTTATGATTAAAAAATAAGATAAAAATACACAAAAAACAATCAAGAAAATGCTTTAAACATTTGTAAATAAGCATTTTATAATAACATTAAACCCAAAAAAAAGATGACAAGTTGCAGTAATCGTACTTTTTCAAACTAACAACTCGCCGCACTTTTGTACTGTCAAAATAAGAATCGAACACCTACTAATATCTGCGTTTTGACACTTACTACATTTTTGGATCAACTCACTCAACTCGCTCGCTTCCTTTTTTCAACACAATAATAATAACAACAAACAAAAACTGCGCCGCTCATGAATTCTTACAACAAAGTCAGCATTTTGGAAAAAATTTCAGTGCTAAAAACGTTAACTCCTGACGAATTGACGCAATTGGCCGAACTCTCCCATTTGCGCCGCATCCCGCGTTATCATTTCATTTTTATGCCTGATGAACCCGCGGAACATATCTATATCCTCCTCAAAGGTCGTGTAAAAACAGGCACCTTTGCTCCTGATGGCCGTGAAGTAATTAAAGATATTTTACAGCCACAGACAATTTTTGGGGATATGGCGCTTACTGGCGAAGAAAAACGAACTGATTATGCCCAAAGCCTTCATGAAGAAGTGGAATATCTTTCCCTCAAAGTATCTGATGTTAAGCAGTTTATGCATAGCAATCAGTCTTTTATGTTCTCCTGTTTCCAACACCTGAGCTACCGCCTCCAGCGCGTCGAAGATCGGCTTACCAAATTAGTAGTGCAGGATGCCCGGAAACGCATTATCGAATTCCTGCTCGAATCTGCTCAAAAAGAAGGACGTGTTGTCGGCTATGAAACATTGGTTCGCCATCAATTGACCCAACAGGATATTGCCAGTATCACAGGCACCAGCCGCCAAACGGTTACTTCAGTACTCAACGACCTGCGCAAGTCCAACCTGATCCACTTCAATCGCAATACAATTTTGATTCGCGACATGGCCAAGTTAGCCTGATACACCATACTTTTGCAGCCTTAACCCTCAACCCCATAGGCAGCATGATGCGTTTTATCCCCTTTTTATTATTTTGCACCCTGTTTGCAGCTTGCGTATTGGATCAACCAGCACGCAAGCTGCCCATTTTAGGCAACCGCGATATTGTGGCGGGAGACACTATTTACCCCAGGATACCTGATTTTGCCTTTATCAACCAGGACAGCCAGATCGTAAGCAATGCGACTTTCGAAGGTAAAATTTACGTTTCGGATTTCTTCTTCATCCACTGCCCTACCATTTGCCCAAAAGTGACCGCTAATATGCTAAGGGTGTACAAGGCTTTTGAGCAGGAAGACAAGGTGCTATTGTTGGCTCACAGCATTGACACCCATAACGATACCGTGGCTGCTTTGAAGCGATACGCCCAAAAACTTGGTGTAAAAACGGAAAAATGGCATTTTGTCACAGGAGAGCATGATGCCATTTACAGTATTGCCAACAAGTACTTTAGCGTAGCCATTGTGAACCCGGATGCTCCGGGCGGCTTTGATCACTCCGGCAGATTGATCCTGACCGATAAAAACCGCCATGTTCGATCGTTTTGTGATGGCACCGATGCCAAGGATGTGGACCGGTTTATCGAGGATGTCAAACTCCTGCTCAAGGAAGAGAGCGGCCAATAAGCAAGGACGATGTTACCTTTTTGCAAATAACGCGTCTGATTAGGCAAAAAGGTTTTACCTTTGCACACTCAAACAAAGGGGCTGTATGGAATCGACGGGAAAGAATAGTTGTTTCGTAAGCATGTCGGAGCATGGTTGGTTACTCCGTATAAAATAACGACCGAACATTAACTGGCAACTACCAGTATGCAATGGCTGCCTAATTCTAGTGAATTAGTAGGCCTTTATGCCGCGAAGGGCTACGCTATGCGTCCCCCTTTTTGCTCTGACTTCCGATAGGAGCCGCCGCGTATCACCCAATTCGGGATAGTCTGGCAGAATGACCCTACTGCCGGATGAAATTTAGGGTATAAGGTGAGAATGTGCCTGTTTTTGAGCCAGCCCTCGCCCGACAATCCAATCAAAAACTAAACATGTAGAAAGCGTTATGGCGCTTTGTCCGGACGCGGGTTCGAATCCCGCCAGCTCCACAAGCAAGTAATGCCAATTAAGATTAAAGCATTGATTATCAATCAATGAGCGTTTTGCAAAAAACAAAGCAAAACGAAATAATCTTAATTGGCATTATTTTTTTGTCTGATTACGGGTTTATCTAAACTTTTTATTTTACTCTTGCCAAGTTTCAAAACTTCCGCACCAAACCCAGCGAGAAAAAATTGCTTATGCCACCCTGCATCAAAAGTTTCCCACCATCTTCTTCCAGATTAATGGAAAAATCAAGGCCGATAGTGGGAATGGTTTCTACATTGACTGCCCAACGGTCATTCAAGGCGTGCTGAAGGCCAATCACGAAGCCTATTGCGGGCCTTATACCCAATTGTGTATCTATTTCGCCCCGATCACGAAAAGATACACTGCCAATAAACTCAAGACCGCGATAAAATTGCAGCCGATCATCCAATTGGCGTCGTTTTTCACGACCGATAGCAGCGCCGAGAAAAAAATCAGCATCAAATTCATCGTCAACTACTCCAGCACTTAGGTTACCGGACAAAAAACGCAGGCGTCGGTAATGATCCTCTCCTATCTTTTTTTTCCAAAAGCCACTGAAATTGATGTTGGTCAGGTTCAAACTTCCAAAGTTTAGCCCCACTTCGCCGTGGGTTTCCTTTTTTTGTTCCTGGCCAAATAATGCGGTAGTGAAAAACAATGCCACGGCAAACAAAAGCGCAGCCTTAAACTTAAACTGATTCATAGTAAGGTAAATGGTTATGGTAAATAATTACAGCGCGAACGCTGATTTCGCCGATATGACGAATATTAAAATTTTTGTGTTGGCTGTTTTAGCATCATTTAGGGCAAAGTAAGTTAGTCTTAACTTATCTGTTTTCAAAATGTTAAGAAATTTATTTGTGTGAAAGTTAAAAGCATCTGTTTCGACTAATTTCTTTGTGCATTCCTGCATCGTTGTGTTTAAGTTTTTGTATTTTTGCGGGCTTTTAACGATTAAGCATTTTTTTGTGGCTCAGATAAGGCTATGTCAATCCGTTTTTACCGTTATCTGAACCCAAAACCATTAAAATATGAAAGAAGAACAAGATTTGAATTTGCCGGAAAATCAGCCGGCCAACGATTACGGCGCCAGCAGCATTACAGCACTCGAAGGACTTGAAGCCGTACGAAAACGCCCTGGTATGTACATCGGGAGCACGGATATAAAGGGCTTGCACCACTTGGTTTGGGAAGTTGTTGACAACTCAATTGACGAGCACTTGGCTGGCCATTGCACCAATATCGAGGTTACCATACACCCCAACAATTCTATCACAGTAAAAGACAACGGGCGTGGTATTCCTACTGGCATGCACGAAAAACTGAAAAAGTCCGCCTTGGAGGTGGTCATGACCGTTTTGCACGCTGGTGGAAAGTTTGACAAAAACACCTATAAAGTATCCGGCGGCCTTCACGGCGTGGGGGTTTCCTGTGTGAACGCATTATCCATACACCTCCGTGCCGAAGTTCACCGCGATGGCAAAAAATTTGAACAGGAATACAAACAGGGCAAGCCACAATACGATGTCAGGATGATCGGCGATACGGATTATCGCGGCACTATTGTCACTTTTCTTCCCGATCCCGAAATTTTTGAAACGGATGAATACAAGTTTGATGTGCTCGCACACCGCTTGCGCGAGCTGTCCTTCCTAAACAAAGGACTTTACCTCAAACTCACCGACGAGCGCGAGAAGGACACCGATGGCTTTAAAACGGAAGAGTTCTACTCGGAAGGTGGGCTTCAGGAGTTTGTGCTTTGGATAGATGAAGCAAAAACCAAACTGATCAACGACCCCATTTACATCACCGCAAACGAAGAAAACGTGGATGTTGAAGTGGCTTTGATGTACAATACTTCCTATTCTGAAAATGTTGTTTCGTTTGTCAACAATATCAGCACCCGTGATGGTGGCACGCACGTAAGCGGCTTTAGGCGTGCGCTCACCCGCGAATTCAAAAAATACGGGGAAGATGGTGGCTTTTTCAAAAAAATCACCTTTCCTATTTCCGGCGAGGACTTCATGGAAGGGCTTACGGCCATTGTTTCCGTAAAAGTACCGGAGCCGCAGTTTAAGGGCCAAACCAAAGGTGAACTGGGCAACTCGGAAGTAACGGGCATCGTTTCCCGTTGTGTAGGAGATGCCCTAAAGATGTTTTTGGAAGAAAATCCCAATCAGGCCCGACGCATCATTGAAAAAGTAGTTTTGGCTGCTACTGCGCGCAATGCGGCACGCAAAGCTCGTGAAATGGTACAGCGCAAAGGGGCACTTACCGGTAGCGGTTTGCCCGGAAAATTGGCGGATTGCGCCAGCAGAAGCCCCGAGGAATCCGAGGTTTATCTTGTGGAAGGCGACTCGGCGGGCGGTACAGCCAAACAAGGTCGCGACCGCCACACCCAAGCCATCCTGCCATTGCGCGGCAAAATCCTGAACGTAGAAAAGGCCCTCGAGCACAAGATCTACGAAAATGAAGAGATCAAAAATATTTTTACAGCCTTAGGTGTCAGCATTTCGGAAAACGAAGACGGCCAACGTATCCTGAACACAGAAAAATTGCGTTACCACAAAATTGTGATCATGTGTGACGCGGATATTGACGGTTCGCACATTACAACGCTTATTCTGACTTTCTTCTTCCGCTACATGCGGGAGCTGATTGAAAAAGGCCATATTTATATTGCCCAACCACCGCTGTATTTGGTCAAAAAAGGCAAGCACCAGCGCTATGCCTGGAACGATAAACAGCGCAAGGAAGCACAATTGGAACTTTCTGGTGGCAAGGAAGAAGATGACTCGGTAAAAGTGCAGCGATACAAAGGTCTGGGTGAAATGAATGCTGAGCAGCTGTGGGAAACCACTATGGATCCCAAAAACCGCATCCTTAAACTCGCCACCATTGACGATGCCGCCGAAGCTGACCGCATGTTTGCCATGCTTATGGGCGATGAAGTGCCACCTCGTCGCGCTTTCATCGAGGCAAATGCAAAGTATGCGCGCATTGATGCATAGACGCAATCCGTCATGATCGCGCACAATCCTAAACAGTGGCTGTTTTGGCCTTATCATTTTCACCGGACGGACACCCTTCGGCGTCTTGCCCCATGGCTACTGATCGTCAGCCTATATGCTGCTGTAGTGGCCTGGTTAGAACTGGAATATTGGAAAATAGGCGAAAACAGCTACTTGCGCAACATCTCACAAATCCATTCGCTCCTAGGTTTCGCTATTTCTTTCACCTTGGTTTTCAGAACCAACACTGCCTATGAGCGCTGGTGGGAGGGCCGAAAACTTTGGGGGTCATTAGTGAATAACAGCCGCAATTTGGCCATGAAAATGGCTGCCCTGCTGCCAGAAAATGACCCTGAGCGAAATTTTTTCCGCAAAATTATTCCGCTTTATGCGGCAGCGTTAAAAAACCACCTTCGCAGCGAGGAAACACGGATAGAGCTCTTTGATGATTTGCCAATACAGGTACAGGCCCAGTTGGATCGGGACAAACATTTGCCCAACCAAATAGCTGGATTTATGTACCGGCACATCCTAAAATTACAGAAAGAGCATAAGCTGACTGAACAGCAGCTCCTTTTCCTAAATCCTGAACTTATGTCCTTTACAGAGGTTTGTGGGGCCTGTGAGCGGATCAAAAACACGCCTATACCCTATTCATACGGGGTTTTTATTAAAAAATTCCTTATGGTTTACATTGCAACACTGCCTTTTGGCTTTGTTTTTAGTCTGGGCTACATGGTCATACCCGTTGTAGCTTTCGTTTTTTTTGTTTTGGCCAGCTTGGAATTAATTGCAGAAGAAATTGAAGAACCTTTTGGAGCTGATGAGAACGACCTGCCGTTGGCCAGATTAGCACACAACATAAGGGTGCATATAGAGGAGATTTTGTAGTCAATAATCGTATTTACCCTTCCATTGTTCTTTTAGGATGGCCCTTGTTTTGGCCTCGTTGGGGTTGTTGCCGGGCTGATATAATACGGTACCGTCCAAAGCCTGGGGCAGATTGTCCTGCTGGACAAAATTGCCTGAAAAATCGTGGGCGTATTGATAGCCACTGCCGTAATTAAGGTCTTTCATGAGTTTTGTGGGCGCATTGCGCAAATGCAGTGGCACAGGCTGGCTGCCTGTTTTCTTAACGGTGGCAATGGCTTCTTCTATGGCCATATAGGCAGAATTGCTTTTGGGGGAGGTGGCGAGGTAAATGGCACATTGGGAAAGGATAATACGGGCTTCCGGCATTCCAATCATCCGTATGGCATCCATGGTAGTTTTGGCCAAAAGCAGAGCGTTGGGGTTGGCTAACCCAATATCTTCTGCGGCCAAAATGAGCATGCGGCGCGCGATGAATTCAATATCTTCCCCACTATCCAACATTCGGGCCAGCCAATAAACTGAAGCGTTGGGGTCAGATCCGCGCATACTTTTGATGAAGGCTGATATGATGTCATAATGCTGTTCTCCGGCCTTATCATACAAAGCCGCATTTTGCTGAATGAAGTCGCGTACTAAGTCATTGGTAATACACAAAGGCTCATTTGTGTTGCGGTAATTGGCTACCAACTCAAGAGCATTGAGCAGACGACGTGCATCTCCACCCGAATAAAGGAGCAGGGCATCGTATTCAACTACTTGAATATCAGCACCTTTTAAATAATCATCTTCTTGCAGTGCGTGATCCACCAAGCCTATAAGCTCTTCCTTGGTCAAGTGGTTGAGCACATAAACCTGGCAACGCGACAACAAGGCGGGGATGACCTCAAAGGAGGGATTTTCCGTTGTGGCCCCAATAAGCGTAACTATACCTTTTTCCACTGCGCCCAGCAAGGCATCTTGTTGGCTTTTGGAGAAGCGGTGTATTTCATCAATAAACAAAATAGCCCCTTTGTGCTGGAAAAGACTCTGCCTGTCGGCGCTTTCTATGGCTTCCCGAATATCTTTTACGCCAGCATTGATAGCAGAAAGTTGGAAAAAGGGCTTGTTCAGCAGTTTTGCAATCAGTTGAGCCAATGTCGTTTTGCCCACGCCCGGCGGCCCCCAAAGGATAAAGGATGGAATTTTACCACGTTCTATGGCTTGCCGTAACACACCGTTCTCGCCCACGAGATGCTGTTGCCCCACATAGGTATCCAAGGCCTGAGGGCGCATACGTTCGGCAAGCGGTGTGTTGGGATTATGCATCTTAGTTGTTGTTTTATTATTTTTGGACCTTTTCTGACAATTGTTCAAAAATAGCTACTATGCCGGGGCGCATAGCTTTCGCTTTGTGCTCGGGGCTTTTTATGCGTTCTTCCACATAATTCAAACGCTCATCTGTTGAAGGGTGGGTGCTCAGAAAATCCGAACCGGAACCGTGGCCATCTTCTCCCTTTTTCAAGATTAAAAACAGGTCACGCATGCCTTCTAAGGAAATTTCTTTTTTCTGCATCAAATCGGCACCGCGCTTGTCAGCTTCCATTTCCATGTCACGAGAATAGGCCAACCCATTCAATTCGTCCGCTTTCCGAGCCACTATTACTGAGATATCGCCATAGTCACCCAGCAAAAATGTAAAAAACAAACTGCTGCCCAATTGGCGGAACAAGCTGCGCAAAGAATGTTTTAGGTCAACATGGCTGCCTTCATGCCCAAGCAAGGCCGCCAGTTCCTCGGGCTTCTGCATGGCATTGAGCAAGGTATCATAAACCACAATATGGCCGCCCGGCATGGCAAAGGCATTCATTACAGGTGATTTTAGTACGGTAAGCTCATAACGGTAGCGACTGTCAAAATTCAGGGAATCATAAAATGCCTGTAACAGTTTTGATTTGTCAAAATCAACATCGGCCTCGCGTACCAAGGCATCATACATGGGCTTACTCATGGATTTTTCCTGTTCAATGGATACGCTGTTTACCGCCTTTTCAGATAACCAGGGCAAGCCGAACATATAAAACAAGACAGCCGGTAGGATGAATACGGCAAGGATGCCAAGGCAGCCCACTACGCCGGTCTTGTCAAAAAAGCCTTGCTTAAACCGTTTTTGCCCGCCCAATACCCGATCTAATTGTTGCAAAAAACCGGGCTCCTCTACTTCGAGAAACAAATGTCCGTTTTGCACAATGACCAAGCCATCATCTGTAGCTCTTGTGTGGCCGATTTCATTTATATGCCACTCCAAACTTGGGCCTATTTCCTGATCTATCAATATGGCACCGGGCTCCAAGCGGACCGTAACAGGCAATGAAGAATTTTGATTGCGGTCATGTAAAGTTGCGCGATAGAACATATTAGGCTTATTGCGGTAAAACGTGAGCTGCAAAATTAGCAAGTTTTAGAGAAGACCCAACAAAGGGTTTTGCTCATGGGCAATATTTTCCAGCAGGCGCGCAACCTACAGGGGATTGTTTGACGTATTATTGCCCAAGCAATAATATTACTATGAAATACCTTTTTACTGTCGTCTTGTTCTGGGCATCACTTCATATACTGTTTTCACAGCCCAAGCCATGCACCAAACCCGAAACCATGACCTCGTTTTGCGCTGATGCCTGTGTCGTTTGCGACATCAATGGCTTCACCGGCCGCAACAACAGTAATGTAACAGGCCAGGCCCCTCCAGGCTTCTGCACCAATCAGGTGCATCACATGCAGTGGATAGCCTTTATTGCGGGCAGTACTAACCTGACCCTTTCCCTCAAAGTTTTTGGTTGCCAATTAGGCGAGGGACTTGAGGTGGGCATCTACGAAAGTTTGGATTGCAAAACCTTTAAATTGGTTTCCAACTGTGATACCGACATTCCAAACAACACAACCCAGAATTTCACCAACACTACACCATTAGTAGTTGGCCAGTACTATTATTGGGTCATGGACGGGAGCCAAAATGATATTTGCAACTATACGATTTCCGTGGTTAAAGGCACGACCAAAGTAGGAGAACTGCCCAATTCAGGCAATATCTCAGGCGAAACAGTAGCCTGCTCAGGTACTTCCACACCATATAAGGTGCAATTGCCGCCGGGCGCATCCCGATTTGTCTGGACGCTTAATGGCAATACCATAGCCAATAGTCAGGATACAACGGTCAATATAATATGGCAAACCCCCGGTAATTACAATCTTTGCGTAACGGCCTCCAATGCCTGTGATACCGCCGCGCCTTCCTGCAAAAACATATTGGTCAAGAAAATACCCGATACCAAACTAATAGGCACCATCTGTGAAGGCGAATGCTACAACTATCCCGACTCAATGTTATGCAAGGCTGGCAACTATCAATTTCTGTATAAAGGCTCCGATGGCTGCGATAGCCTTGTCGAGGTTCAGCTTGATCTCATCTCTTCTGTAGTCACCAATCTTGATCTGCGCATCTGCAAAGGCGATAGTGTGGTAATTGGTCAAAAGACATTTCTGGAAAGCGGCAATTTTCAGGAATTGTTACAAACAACACAGGCCTGTGACAGCACAATCAACCTCAAATTAGAGGTAATTGAATGTGAGATCAAAGGCGGGACAAAAACCACCGAAGCTTTGTGTTACGGATCTTCAACGGGAAGCCTGATCTTTTCGGTACAAAATGGCACTCCGCCATTTAAGTACGCCTGGACCGAATTAGGCAACCCCAAAAATAGCGGGACGGGTAGCATATTGGCGCTAAACAGTTCGGAAACTATTTCATCCTTGAGTGCAGGCAGCTATTATATTACAGTGTTTGACAATTTTGGAAATGATGTGGTGCTTTCAGGTATCGTAACGGAACCACCGCCACTTGAACTAAGCAGCATACTTTCAGATTACAACGGGCTAAATATTAGTTGTGCTGGCAAGAAAGATGGCTATATTCAATTAAAAGTGTCCGGAGGAAAACCCAATTACACCTACAACTGGAACGATGGCAATACTGTAGCGCAAAGAAACGATCTTGCTGCGGGTATCTACACCTGTACCATTAGCGATCAAGCATCTTGCACAAAGGTATTGAGCACCACAATTTCCGAACCTAAACCATTAAGTTTCTCCATCCAGTTTGAACAGCCCGGATGTTCCGGCATCAATACAGGAAAAGCCAGCATAAACGCTACTAACGGCGGAACCTTGCCATATCTGTATGATTTTCAAGGTCTTGGCTTAAGCACTCAAACAAACTTTCAAAACCTTGCTCCGGGCAATTACAGCATCATAGTGCAGGATGCCAACGGATGCAGCGCAAGCCAAACGGCTAATCTGAAAACACCCATTATTCCTGAAATAACATTGGGCCCTAATCTTACTGTTGAACTGGGCGAGACCGTGCGCATCAACCTGACTCAAAATGTAGCCTTGGACTCTTTTTTATGGAACAATGAGCCGGGTTTATCTTGTTACCGCTGCGCAGAGCCGGAAGCGCAGGCGCTCCGCAGCACCGATTATATCCTGAAAGTGACCGCGTCCGGGGGGTGCACGGATATAGACACCCTGAGAATTACGGTTAAAGATCGCCGAAACATTTACTTTCCTAATATATTTAGTCCTGACGATGACGGCGAAAATGACCACTTTACCGGATTTGGTGGCCCTGAGGTATTAAGTATAAAGGTACTGAAAATATTCTCCCGGTGGGGTGAATTGGTATATGAAGGCCATGATATCACACCCGGTGTGATCAGCTCGGGTTGGGATGGCCGATTTAAGGGATCCGATGCTTCCTCTGGAGTGTTCACATGGGTTTCCCAGGTTGAATTTATTGATGGCCTTATTTCAGGATATGAAGGCACTGTTACCCTTAAGCGGTAATAAAAATTTGTCCTAAAAAATAAGAAACATATTACCTTCGCATAGGATTATTTTTGAATCTATGTTATTATGGTGAAGAATAAAACAACGGCGATATTGATATGCTTTTTGATACTCTTTGGGGTAAATTTCAGGCTTATTGCACAAAATAGCCAAAGGCCCCTGCCACCCCAACTACCTGATTACCAATTTAACAGCTATGATTCCGCCAAAAATGGATACTATTTTAACACTCCCTTCAAAATTGGTGCCGCTGCAAATGGAAGTCTCAATTATTTAACGATGATTGACACAGGAGCTTATGTCTTTTGGTATGCTGGTGTGCCAGCGAGGAGCTTCAACGACTTTAAATATCATCCGGAACACCGCCTTTACACTTTTAACAAGATGGTGAGCGCTACGGAAGCGCGATACATGGTGTTAAATGAATCTTTTCAATACATTGATTCTTTTTCTAATGTGAATGGCGTAACAGCCGATTTACATGATTTCCTTCTTTCATCCGCTGGCACCTTCCTTATTGGTGGCGCTAGCGACAGTATTTTTGACCTCAGTGCTTATGTTTTCAACGGGGTTCCGGGTAGTGCCACCACACGTTGCCGGGGTTTTGTGGTACAGGAATTTGATCAGGCGCACAAGCTGATTTTTGAATGGGATAGCAACGATCATATTTTTCCAACAGAGGCACTGCCTTTTTATGGGTATAATGCCAACGATTTTGATTATTGCCATGCCAATACGATAGCAGAAGACTATGATGGGAACCTTTTGATCTCTTTCCGGCACCTTAATTCCGTGTACAAGATTCATCGGAAAACAGGCAAAGTTATTTGGCGATTAGGAGGAAAATCCAGTTCTTTTAGCTTTACTGGAACCGACCGTTTCAGTGGCCAACACGATGTACGAAGATTGCCCAACGGCAATATTGCCCTATTTGACAATGCCAATACGGCACTTCCACCCAAGCAATCAAGAGCCGTAGAATATCGGCTTGATACCATCAATATGGTTGCAACCAAAGTTTGGGAACACAAATATCAGCCTCCATTTTTTGCGCAGGCCATGGGAAGTCTTCAGACTACGGCAGATCGCGATCATATTATTGGTTATGGATTGGTGTACAGGCCCAACCCGTCATTTATCAGGATAAATGATAAAGGCGAACTACTTCAGGAACTCTTCTTTAAAGATTCTGTGATGAGCTACCGTTCCTATTGGTTTGATCCGCCCACTGACCATATTATCAGACCCGGGATCAAATGTACACCATCAAATACAGGTGTAGTGTTGACCGCCACAAGCGGTTATAGCGACTACCAATGGTCAACTGGTGAAAAGACCATGAGCATCAACATAAAGCAGCCCGGGGAATATCAGGTTTGGACTAATTACGGTATAGGAATGTTGGGATCCCAACCAATCACCCTAACTGATCCCGCAAAAGGTTGTGGATTGAGCAGCACCCAGGGGACTGAAGAAACGCCTGACGAACAGCAATACATATATGTGGATATGTTGGGCCGGATGGTAACACAGCCAGAAAAGGGCAATATTTATTTGCGGCGCAGCCCCAAGGGCGTGGCAAAATTCGTTTGGCAAGAGTAGCCAAATAGCCCGAATTTCTCTTTTACACGTTCAATTTTTCATTTCCTAAAACAAATCCTTACATCATCTGCCATTTTGTCATTTTTTAAATAAAAAAGCTTTACTTTTGCGGCCCCAATCGAATATGAAAATGGTACTGCAATAATCAGTACACGTATTCGGAGTAATAACGCAGCAAAATGTACGACAGCAACCCAACCTTAGAAGGGATCAAGACCATGGACGAAGCCCGTCAGGGCAGTGTTTTGTTCAAGGAAAACTGGCAGGAAAGCCCAATCCCAGGCATCAAACGCTTTTATATCGAGAGCTATGGCTGTCAAATGAACTTTTCAGATTCGGAAATCGTGGCCAGTATCCTCGGAGATGTAGGTTATGCCCCAACCAGAAACATGGAGGAAAGCGATCTCATTCTTATCAATACCTGCTCCATCCGGGAAAAAGCGGAAGAAACGGTGCGCAAACGCCTCAAAGTGTTTGGCTCCGTAAAGCATGAACGCCCAGGTATAAAAATTGGCATTTTGGGTTGCATGGCTGAACGCCTTAAAAAACAATGGCTGGAGCAGGAAAAATTAGTGGACCTTGTTGTTGGCCCCGATGCCTACCGCGATCTGCCCAACCTGATCGGCGCCGCCGATGAAGGCAACAGGATGGTTAATGTGTTGCTCAGCCGCGAAGAAACTTACGCTGACATCAGCCCCGTTCGTTTGGAGAGCAATGGCGTTACGGCATTCATCTCCATTATGCGCGGATGTGACAACATGTGTTCCTTTTGTGTTGTGCCTTTCACCCGCGGGCGAGAGCGCTCACGCGACCCATTCAGCATAGTGGCCGAAGCCACTGATCTGTTTGAACGCGGCTATCGTGAAGTGACACTTTTGGGGCAAAATGTGGACTCCTACAAATGGGAGAATCCAGATACCAAAGAGCGCGCTTCATTTGCCAATTTATTGGAAATGACAGCACTAATACACCCCGATCTACGCGTCCGTTTTAGCACAAGTCATCCTAAGGATATGTTGGATGACGTGTTACATGTAATGGCTAAATACGAGAATATCTGCAAGTATATCCATCTCCCTGTACAATCCGGAAACAGCCGGATCCTTGACTTGATGAACCGCACTTATGATCGCGAATGGTATATGGGCCGAGTGGAAGCCATCCGCCAAATCATGCCGGATTGCGCCATATCCAGCGATATCATCACAGGTTTTTGTACGGAGACAGAAGAAGAACATCAAGACACCCTAAGCATGGTGGAATGGGCCAATTATTCCATGTCCTACATGTTTTACTACTCAGAGCGCCCAGGCACCCTTGCCGCTCGAAAATTTGCTGATGACATACCCGAAGAAATAAAAAAACGCCGCCTAAATGAGGTCATTCGACTTCAAAATGCGGTTAGCCTTCGCCACAATCAGGCAGATATTGGCAAAACATTCAAAGTCTTGATTGAGGGCAATTCTCGTAAGTCAGACATGGATTTCTGTGGCCGAAACACACAAAACAAAATGGTGGTTTTCCCAAAAAAAGAAGACTTAAAGCCAGGCGATTATGCTTGGGTAAAGGTAAAAGAAGCCACCAGTGCCACGCTAATCGGGGAAATAGTTTAGTTGAGGGTTTTTATATTCAATTACATCTGTGCATCAGAAGAATACATGAAACAGATTGTTAAACTAAAAGTACTTCTCCTTTTGTTGGGCTTTTTGTTGTGGCTGAGGACAGCCACTGCTCAATCCTATTGGGTAAAACCACTTGCTGCTATTGATTCAAGGCAGAGTTTTTACTTTTATCAAGATTCAAGGCCGAACACAAAAACCTCCTTTATCATTGCAAACAGGAAAGAAAGTCGAGGTATATTAGGGCTTGGATTAGCTAAATCATGGAGAAATAGTTCGTTTACTGATGTTGCCGTTTTTTTCCAAAACAATAGCAGTGCTCAACTGGGTTTTTTCTTGGATACCATGGGTGCAAATGTAACTTCTACAACAGCCCAAGTAGGCCTTATCAAGGAAAGTAAATTTGTCTTAGAAATTGATCATTTGATCCCTTTGACAAAATCTGAAAAAATATTTAGGTTTTATGCGGGAGCTTCAATGGCCATCCATTCCGTCAAAAACAATTTCAAGGCCAATCCATTATATTATTTTGATATAGATAAGCGATTTTCTAACATTGACTTAGGAGGTATTTTAAAAATTAGTTATACAGTTCTGGACAATTTATGGGCTGAATTGGGATTAAGTGCTGGATTAATCAGCTTGGGCGTTGAAGACAGTCAAGTTTCCAACCCTTCGCTAACACCTAATCAGCAGCAGACTTCAACATTCAATGTTGACTTACTCAGCAGCAGCAATATTCGCTTAGGATTGGGATACAGGTTTTACCATAAAAAGGTAAAAAAATAACAGTTATAAAGTGGCAAATAATACTCAATTGCAATCCATAAAATCACGCTATGGCATCGTTGGCTCATCCAAATTGTTGGATGCGGCCCTTGAAACAGCTGCACGCGTGGCCCCCACCGATCTGACCGTGCTTATTTCGGGTGAAAGTGGTGTGGGCAAAGAGGTTTTTTCGAAAATCATACATGGCCTTAGCTCGCGCAAACACAATGAGTTCATTGCGGTTAACTGCGGAGCCATTCCCGAAGGCACTATCAATTCTGAATTGTTTGGCCATGAGAAAGGCTCCTTTACAGGTGCTGTAAATGACCGAAAGGGGTATTTTGAAACCGTAAACAACGGGACCATCTTCTTAGACGAAATAGGCGAAATGCCAATGGACACCCAAGCCTATCTGCTTAGAGTATTGGAGAGCGGGGAGTTCATCCGCGTAGGCGCGAGCAAGGTGCAGCGTACTGATGTCCGCATCATCGCAGCAACTAATGTTAATTTGGAAGAACGTGTACGCAAGGGAAAATTCAGGGAAGACCTCTATTATCGCCTCAATACAGTACCCATTAAAGTACCTGCGCTACATGAGCGTCGCGAAGACATACCCGTTCTTTTTCGCAAGTTTTCGTATGATTTTGCCGAAAAATACCGCATGATGCCCATTAAATTGGATGATCATGCAGAGCTAATCCTGGAGAATTATCGCTGGCCGGGAAATATTCGAGAACTCAAAAATGTTGCCGAGCAACTTTCCGTACTTTCAGAAGACCGCCAAATAACTGCTGACAGCCTTCAGCGCAGCATGCCCAACCTTTTTAAACGCAACTTGCCTGTGGTGGCCGAAGGCGGACGAGAGTCTCAGCATGGGCACTCGATAAATGGTGATTTTCAGGAAAGAGAACTGCTGTACAAGGTTCTCTTTGATATGAAGAACGACCTGAACGACCTAAAAGGAATGTTCTATGAATTGGTGCGGAGTAATAACCTGCGCATGCCCGACCTGAATATTTCACGCCAGATGCAACCCTCATTACCCGCCATCAGCTACCCCGATGTTCCTGTAAGGGGAGAAGTGCAACCAATATATGAATCCGATTCAGACAGCTACATGAGTGGTGATACCGGCAAAATAACGCCCATCATCATAGAGTCAGGAAGAAGTTCCTCTTCAGTACCCTTTGATAATCAGGATATTGAAGAAGAACCCTTAGCCATGGATGAAATTGAAAAAGAAGCTATTCGCCGTGCTTTGAAAAAGTACAACGGGCGCCGTAAGGAGGCCGCTGAGGAACTCAAAATCAGCGAACGCACGCTGTACCGGAAAATCAAGCAATACGACTTGTAAAAACTATTTTCTGCATCTTACATGTATTCAAAATAAAATTCTTGATAAAAGCACCAAATGATGGGCAGAACAAAATTATCTTTGCCGCAAAAGGTTTTTAATAACTTTTTGAACACTTTTTTGTTTCAATTATTTCTGAAACATAATTGTTACTTTATTAATGCAGCAGCATGTCCAACCCTATCCAACTAAACACTATTGAAGAGGCGCTCGCCGATTTTAAAGCCGGTAAGGTTATCATCGTCGTTGATGATGAGGATCGTGAAAACGAAGGAGACTTTATTTGTGCGGCAGAAACCATTACCCCCGAAACCATAAATTTTATGGCCACTCATGGGCGGGGACTTATTTGCACCCCCATAGAGGAAAAACGTGCCGAGGAACTCGACCTCAACCTTATGGTCAGCTCGAATACTGCTCTGCACGAAACAGCATTCACGGTGTCCATTGACCTTATTGGCCACGGCTGTACCACAGGTATTAGTGCTTATGATAGAGCTACGGGCATCCGGTGGATTACAAACCCGGCAGCAAAACCCAGTGACTATGCACGCCCCGGGCACATATTCCCACTTCGGGCCAAATCAGGCGGAGTACTGCGCAGAACGGGCCATACAGAAGCTACTGTTGACTTGGCCCGTATGACAGGGCTTTATCCAGCTGGCGTTTTGGTTGAAATACTCAACGCCGATGGTACAATGGCCAGACTACCACAATTGGTAGAAGTAGCTGAAGCGCACCAACTAAAAATCATATCCATTGATGATTTGGTGGCGTACCGAATGCGCACGGAGCGTATTGTTAAAAGAGAGGTGAGCGTAGTAATGCAAACCATTTTCGGAGCGTTTGAAGTCATTTCCTTTACAGACTCGATTACCGGTGATTGCCACCTGGTGTTGAAAAAGGGCGAATGGCAAGATGATGAACCCGTTTTGGTTCGTATGCACTCCTCTACGGAAACAGGTGATATTCTGGGGGTTTTATTGGATGATTATGGCTCGCAGATCAATGAATCCCTTCAAAAAATAGCGACTGAAGGTAAAGGTGTTTTTGTTTACCTGCGACAAAATGACAAGGGTAGCCTGCTTGCCAAGCTTAAGCATTACAAACAACTTTCAGATGATCAATGCACCGACAAATTTGAGTTGCATTCCCCAATGGGCAAAAAAGATTTTGGCGTGGGCGCACAGATTCTCAGGGATTTAAATATATCGAAAATCAGATTACTTACCAAGCACCCGCGCCGAATGGGGCTTATTGGCTATGGCCTTGAAATAGTGGATCACGTGACATTAGGTGCGAGCGGATTCAAAGCACTTTGATTTGACGATTAAACAAACAGCAACAATGATTACTCCATATAACACGGGCGCCGGGAAAAAAGCAGAAGTAGAGCGCATGTTCGACAATATTGCGCCCAAATATGATCTGCTCAATCGTGTACTATCCTTAGGCATTGATGTTTCCTGGCGGCGCACAGCCCTGGCCTACCTAAAGGGTATGAACATTGAAAAAATGTTAGATGTGGCTACCGGTACAGCCGATGTGGCCATCATGGCAAGCAAAATGTTGCAGCCCAAGCAGGTTATCGGCATAGATATTGCCAATCAAATGCTTGAATTTGGCAGAGAAAAAATCAAAAAGGCGGGCTTGGAAGGCATTATCTCATTGGAAACAGGAGACAGTGAAAATTTACGTTTTGATGAGGCAACCTTTGATGCGGTAACTGTCGCCTTTGGTGTGCGCAATTTTGAACATTTGGAAAAAGGTTTAGCCGAAATGTATCGTACCTTGCGCCCCGGAGGCCGTTTGGTGGTGCTGGAATTTTCAAAACCGCACATTTTTCCATTCAAACAACTCTATAATGCGTATTTTAAATACGTTTTACCCCTGATCGGACGTTTAACCAGCCGTGACATGCGGGCTTACGCTTATCTTTATGAAAGCGTTCAGGCTTTTCCCGAAGGTCCGGCTTTTCTCCATCTTTTATCCAAAACAGGTTACCAAAACCCGGTATGCAAACGATTAACGCTCGGAATCTGCTCTATTTACACGGCCACCAAATAAGCAAAGTGGCCAGGTTTCTTTTCTTTTTTCCTATGCTCATGCTGGCATTTGCCTTTAATGCATCGGCACAATTTAATCAGGGAAGCAACATCAACTATCTTGATTTTCAGCAAAAACCTTATTACTTTGGCATAACACTGGGGTACAACAGCAGTAATTTCAGGATTTACCACTCCAAAAACTTTATCCAAAACGATTCCTTTTCCCGGGCCGAATCTGTGACCGGGCCGGGCTTCAACCTTGGCATCATATCAAACCTGAAAATTGGGGAATATTTTGACGTACGTTTTCTCCCAACCCTTTCCTTTACGGAGCGCAATATCCGTTATACCCAGCCGGGTGAGCGCGGGCGTGTAGTACAACGGCCCATTGAATCCGTTTTGGTGGAAATGCCTTTTCATGTGCGCTACAAATCAGCTGTTTATCATGACTTTCGACTCTTTGTCATTGGTGGGGTAAAATATTCTTTTGATGTAGCCAGTGATTCGCGCACTCGCCAAGCAGCTGGTTTGGTCAAAATTGCGCCCACCGATTTTCAAATTGAATATGGTGCCGGGATTCAATTTTTCTTCCCTTACTTTATTTTCTCACCAGAGTTAAAAGTTTCTCAGGGTTTCAACAATATTTTATTGTTCAACGATCAATTGGAACAAAGCACAGTGTTAGAAAAGGTGCTAAGCCGCACGTTTACCATATCCCTGCATTTTGAGGGCTAATACATTGGCTCGGAAAAAAAATGGGGTTGGAACAGGTAAAATTGCCTGTTCCAACCCCATTTTCATTTATGGCAGCAGATCAAGGCTGCGCTGTGCATTTTGAGAAAAGGGTAAGCTGGTCGCCATTGGGTGTATGCTGGATCATGCACCATTCGCCATCATTCTTTTTTGTCCAGGTCATGGCAAAAACACCCGGCTTGGCCGCATCAAAGCGAATATCCTTGTCGCCAATCCAGGTTACCACCCATTCGCGATCAGCACCAAAATAGTACTTCTCATTTTGCCAAAAAAGCGCTTGGGTATTGGCTAAAGCATCACTGGATGAACGGTGGGCCACCAACGAATTATCCTGCCCAATATGAATGCTCAGGTTAGTTTTAACCCCATTTGTGACGGCATTCCAGCTGCCACCCAGCCAGCGCATTTTTTCAAACCGGCTAATGTCGTATTTGGCAGGCATGGCATCATGCTCGTGTGTTGCGTAAATTTCATGCGCTGTTTGGTTTACAGATACCTGGCGGCAGGACATGGTGCCGATCATGGCTATTGCAAGTATGGTACTGAATGTTCGGGTAGTCATAATGTAGTTTGTGTATTGTTGTTGATCAGGGTACACAATACAGTTTAACAATGTCGTGCCAAGCACACAAAACGCTGATTATCAGTAATTAAAACACAAAAAAGAAGCAAAAAAACCGCTCGCTAACGAACAGAAATGTTCATTTTCGGACATTGCCTTAAAAAAGTAAGTCCTCAAAATTACAAGGCGGCCCAATGCGCTGCTGTTAATACATCTTCGTTGTCCAAGGCAAAACTGATTTTTTCGTGTATTTCCACCTCTGTAAGACTTGAAATGTCAATGGCCCGCTCGGAAAAAAACAACTTTGCACTCTCCAAATCAGGGAGGGCTGTAAGTGCCGCCAATTGCGCCAATTCATTGCCCGTCAATATTTTACTGTGCCTTACGGAGCCGGGAAGGCCATCAAATCCAATGCCCATAGCTGTGACTTCCTGTACAATTTCCGAAACAGCCGAACCACTGGCTCGCGCGTAATAGAAACGCCCCATGCGCCCCATCAGGTCAATTTTGTGTGGGTCAATACGGCCCTTGTCGTTCAGGATGCGCTCATCAATATGCATCAGCACCATGCGGCACACGATCAGGTTGCCCGCTCCGCCGCCATCGCCAAGCGGAATGATTTGATCCACCACACATTCCATATTGACAGGGCTTTCTGCCACCCTGAAAGGCCGTATTTTGGTGGAAGCAAGGGGTGTCAGTCCCGCTTTCTCAAATTCGTTTATGTCAGCAGGATACTCTATGCTGGCCAAGGCCATTTGCCGTACGATGCTGTGTGGTACCACATTGATCACTACCTCACCTGTATCCTGTACGTTTTTGAGGGTATCCTTGGTTGTATTATTCGCCACCCGCCTATTGGAAGAAAAGATCATGATGGGCGGATTGCTGCTGAAAGCATTAAAAAAACTGTACGGGGCCAAATTGGGCACACCATCCGTACTTATGGTACTGGCAAATGCGATGGGACGGGGAGCAACAGCCCCTAACATAAACTGGTGGAGGTCCTTGGTGGCAATTTGTAAAGGGTCAATAATCATAATGTGATATTGTGCTAATATGTTAATTTTTAATGAATTAGTGTGAGTTCTGAAATAGGCAAATAGCAAAAAAAGAAGAAGTGCGGGGTCGTAAGACCCCTCGCACGGCATGAAGTGCGGGGTCGTAAGACCCCTCGCACGGCAGAGTGCGGGTCGTAAGACCCCTCGCACGGCAGAGTGCGGGTCGTAAGACCCCTCGCACGGCAGAAAAAGGTTAAACAATCCGACTTTACTTATAAAAGCAAAGGTAAGTTGATTTTCGGGGCGCGCCACTTGCTTTTCAAACAGTTTCTTACATTTGCCCAAATTATACCCAGTTATAATATGGCAAAACGAAAGGACTATGACGGATCAATAACCCAAACGGTTGTGGCTATTCGCCCGCCACTCAGGATATTGCTCTTATATGCCGTCGGACAATTAGGCTGGTCATTGGGCAGTTATGCCGTAGGCAACTTATTGATTTACTTTTATATGCCTCCAGAGCAAGGGCAGGCTATTTTTCCCACATTTTTGTTTCAGGGAGCCATACTGGGCGTGCTTACGCTGATTGGTATGTTAAGCGCGGGGGGGCGTTTTTTAGATGCCCTTATTGACCCCTTGGTCGCCAATTGGAGTGATCGCAAGCTCACGGGTATAGGTAAACGGCGGTGGTTTATGTTGGTAGGGGCTATCCCCTTTTCCCTGTTTGGGGCTTTGGTCTTTTTCCCTATTATTCCCGGTGAATCGGCAGGCAACTTTGTTTGGCTCGCTGTGGTAATAGGGCTTTATTATTTCTTTTTTGCTTTTTATGTTATCCCTTACACTGCCCTAATGGCTGAATTGGGCCATACTGCAGCAGACCGGATGCTGATCAGCACCCTTACATCTATTGCATGGGCTTTAGGCTTCATAGCTGGCAACAGCGCGTATGCCCTTCAATCTGCCTTTGAGGAAAAAGGCATTTCATCATTGGAAGCCTTTCAAAGGGCTGTTGTACTGCTACAGCTTATCGCTGCGGTATTTATGTTGCTGCCTGCCCTGTTTTTGAATGAACGGCGATATGCCAGGCAAAGCACATCAGATCACGGCATTTGGAAAGCACTAAAATTGGTATTTGCCAACCACAATTTTCGCCAGTTCCTGTATTCCGATCTTTTGTATTGGCTATCCCTTAGTTTTATCCAATTGGGCATAGGGTTTTACACTACCTTACTGTTTGGTTTGGATAAAAGTCATGCTTTCACGTTTTCGCTGCTGAGTTTTTTATGCAGTTTTTTATATTACGTTCCTGTGAATATATTGGCTCGCAAAACAGGTAAAAAACGGCTGATGCTCTTTGCTTTTCTGCTTTTTGCCCTATTGTTTGCAGTGCTGGGTTTCGCGAGGGCAATCCCGCTGCCAGGCCTACACCTATTATACATTTTGGCGGTCCTTTCGGCGTTTCCTTTGGCGGTTTTTGGCATTTTGCCCAATGCGGTCATTGGTGATGAAGTGGAAAAAGAAGTCGCTCGAAGTGGTCAACAGATGTCCGGAATGTTTTACGGGGTAAGGGCTTTTGTTATGAAACTGGGGGTGTCCTTAGCCAACCTGATTTTTCCTTCGCTTTTGTTACTGGGAAAAAGTGCCGAAAACAACAAAGGGGTACAATTTACGGCCTTTGCTGCCCTGCTTTTTTGCTTTTTGGGCTGGCAGGCGTTCCGGAAATATAAGGAATGATGGGGAATGTGATCATTTAAAATGTGATAATTATGTCCAATACAAAAATACTGACGCTGCTCAACAGCCGCTGGAAGATGAGGCTTTATCTTTTTTGGAAATTGCCTGCTGCCTGGTTTATGGGGGTGAATGTACAATCCTGCAACGAGCGGGAGGCCACCGTATCATTGCCTTATGGCTGGCGTTCGCAAAATCCTTTTCGATCCATTTACTTTGCTGCCCAATGCGCCGCAGGGGAATTTTCAACAGGAATTTTATGCTTATCGGCACTCCACGGCAAGCCTCCCGTATCTATGTTGGTGACTAAAATAGAAGCGGAATTTTATAAAAAAGCAGCTCAAAAACTGCTGTTTACCTGCTCACAAGGAGTTGAAATACAAGAACTTACAGACCGAATTCTTCAAAATGGCCAAGCTGAGAGCATAAGAGCAGAATCTGTGGGCCGACTGCCTGACGGAAGCATTGCCTGCAGGGTGTGGATTACCTGGTCTTTCAAAGCAAAATAAAGAATATCTGTTCCAACATTTGGTGCATCCAAATCAGTCTTTATCTTTGCCCCATCAATACTTTTAATCCTGGTTTGTTTTTCGGCCCCGCCGATCCATCCCATCCCGATTTTACAATTGTTATTGGTTTTAATCGCTATCTCACCCCCCGTGAACATAGCTAATTTTGGACGATGCCAGGCATCTTGCCTCGCTAAGCGTGCATATAAAGGGTTTTACCATTATAATCTCATGTTGCCCCTCCGGTTTGGCTCGCGGTAGGGGCTTTTTTTATTTTTGCACACTATGGAACAACTCATCACAAGGAAAGATTTTTTCTTTGGCACCAGTACAGCAGCCGCGCAGGTAGAAACGGCCTTTTCCCATTCTTTTAAAGGGCTTTTGGCAAAAGACGGCTATCGCTTTGAGCGCACCACCGACCATGAAAAAAGGCGGGAAGAGGATGCAGCACTTATTGCCCAATTGGGTAGCATCTATCGTTGTGGCGTGGATTGGAGCCGGCTCCAAAAAGGGCCATTTGAGAAATTTGACCCGAAGGTAGTGGCAGAATATCGCCATTTTTTTGATGACCTCCGAGAGCGTGGCGTGGGCCTTATGTTGGTGCTTCACCATTTTGCCCATCCGATGTGGTTTGAAGAAAAAGGCGCTTTCACGCAGGAGGACAACATTCCGCTGTTTATTGATTATGTGCGTCAATGTCTAAAACACTTTGGCGAATATGCCGTCTATTGGAATACCTTCAATGAACCCAATGTATATGCCATGAATGCCTATATGCTGGGCAATTTCCCCCCTTTTAAAAAAGGAAAATACTTCAGGGCCAACAGAGCATTGGACAATATGGGTAAGGCACACAAAGTAGCCTTTGCCATGATCCGCGAAAAATCAGACGCCCCCATTGGTATCTCCCTGAACACCGGATATTTTAAAGGTGCCAACTGGTTGGGCAGTGCCGTGGCTGCTTTTGTTTCCTGGTGGTTTATGACCCGGGCTGCCCGCCCCTTTGAAAAATGTGATTTCTGGGGCTTGAGTTATTACGCTTATATGCTGTTTGATCCCTTTCCCATAGATGCCATTGAACGGCTACCTGAATTGGAAAAACGAGGCATTCCGCACGACAAAATGTGGGGCTACAAACCCGAAGGGCTGGGCCATATTTTGCGACATTTTGCCAAAAAATATCAAAAACCCATCATTATTACCGAAAATGGCATCTGTACGGACGATCCGCAACAGCGCATTCAAAGTATAAAGGATTACCTGAACGTCTGTGAACTGGCATCTCAGGATGGCGTTGACCTTCGCGGGTATATCCATTGGAGCACTTGGGACAATTTTGAATGGCATCTTGGCCCTACCTATCGGTTCGGGTTGGTGCGGGTCAATTTGGATACCATGGAAAGAGAAATGACGGAAGCCGGAAGGTTTTACGCCGAAATAGTGGAAAAAAACCAACTCTTTAAAGTTTAATATTCTTTATCGCCTTTGACCCACATTGCCAGACGATCCGCTCGAGATCTTCCGGCAATGTGGGTCAACAACATAGCATTGTAAACAGGCTTTGGCTAAGCCAGTCACAAACGCTCAAGCAAAGTGTCATTCAGAGGAACCCGGCCAAAATCGGCCACCGAACCGGAAATAAACCATGTTGTAAAAAGTTGATATTCAATTTTTTACAACATGGTTCATTAGGAGGCAGCAATGAATCCGATGTAAAAAATGGTTGTCAAATCAGGTCGGTTTGGTCAGATGTTAAAATTGGGGATTTGACTAAAAATAGCAAAATGGGGTCGCACCAAATAAAAATTCCCTGAATATGGCATGTCCAGGCAAATGTGGAGAACATACCATATTCAGGGAATTACAGCCGTTGCTGCGAAAACCAATCCTTTTTCAACAAGGAATTAGTTGCTGCCTGGCTTTTTAGGCTGTGGATCTGTCAGTTTTTGGCCCAAAGTGGCATCTGCGCCTTTGGCAGCGGGTTGTTCCTTGCCGCGAACCTCACCGGCGATCTCGAGGAAAGTCTCGGTTGGGTTGGTGTTGGCCGTAACCGTTACCTTTTTCATTTGCTGGCCAGGCTTGCCTTTGGAGTTAAACTCAACAGCGATTTCGCCTGAACCGCCCGGAGGTACTGGTTCTTTTGGCCAGGTTGGCACGGTACAACCGCAGGAGCCTTTGGCATTGCTGATGATGAGTGGCTCGTTGCCCGTGTTTTTGAATTTGTAGATGTGCTTGACGATCTCGCCTTCGTCCACCACGCCAAAGTTGAATTTTTCCTGATCGTATTGTATGGTTGTGGTTGGGCCCATGGGCACACCATTTTCATTAACATTGGTACCTGGAATATTGCCAGAGCTGACACCGCCAGGGAGAGTGGCATCACCATTGGCTATAGCGCCAGATGCCAGGGCGGCTTCTTTCATGGCTGAATTGCCCGATTGAAACCAGTTTTTCATGCCGCCACCAAACAGGTTGGCAATAAGCAGGAGTGCAATGATGCCCAAAAGGCCAATCTGAATTTTTTTGTTATTTTCCATTGTCAAGGAATGATAAAATGATGAAAAAGAATGAATTATCAAATTTCGGCCACAAAAATAGGGCTAATTCAAAATGCAGATCCGATGCAAAATTTGGTTTGCAAAAAGTTAACACGGATGGCTCACTTTTTTATCACATTGGCCGATCCGTAACCCTTTTTACCTGTAAAATACAGCCAATAAAGACCGCTGGGCAATCCTTCGAGGCTAAGATCAGCCTGCTCGACCTGTTCAAATGACCAGTTGCGGAGCATTTTGCCTGAAGCATCAAAAAGTTCTACTTTGTCAAAAGTATCATCAGCAACAAGCCTGAGGGAATCAAAAGCCGGATTGGGGCTGATTTTGGCTTCAAGAAGCTGTCCGTTGTGCGTTGACAATTTGGATACCCCTTTGGCGAAAGTATATTGACCGGGCTTTAGGTTGTCCACACGGACAAAACCAAAACGATCAGTGTTGGAGCCTAATTTGTTTTTCACGTAAGCGGGATGCTCCAACCAGGGCTGCCCAGCCCCGCTGCGATACAGCAGCACAAGGCTGTCTTCTGAAGGGCTGGTCTGGGCAAAAAGTTCGGCATCCAATTGATCCATTTTCCCCTTTCCATCATAATATAAGGTGCAGGAGGCCACCATTCCTGAGGGGGCATCCATATAGACCGTCCAGTAGCGGTTGCTAAGTTTAAATCGGTTAGGGTTTATTTCCGGCTGATTATCCGGCGTTACAAAGTTGTGTTCCACCCGGATCAATGCTGAATCGGGCAAGCTGCTCACCGTAATATTGATTTTGGTGTCGGTGTCGTTAAATGGTCCGATTGCGGTCATCAACTTTTCCCGATCTGCCATAGCCAATGTCAGTTTCCAATTGGTATTTACCCATACAAATTTGGGCTTAAAGGGCAATACAACATTGGCAATGGTATTTGCTCCATCCGCCATTATAGTGCGATGGATGCGCTCGTGCTTATCGTTAACAAAGGTCAGTTCCAAGGGCACGTTTTTGAACAAAGTGTTTGCTCCGCGCAATTTTTGCCTGAGGAATACTCGGGTAGTGTTGGCAGGGCCAATTTCTAAGTTTTGGAAAGAATCAACTGAAAAATGCGGAAATCCGCCATTAAACACCCATCCTTCAAAAAAAGCCGTCATGTCAACCCCCGTAGCCGCACTCATTTTTTGGTTGAACTCTGCGCTGCTCCAGTCATCATACCGTGTAGCGGCCAGGGCTTCCCGAACGCCTTTTCTAAAAAGAGAATCACCGAGGTAGCCGCGCATGTTGTGGGCTACCACAGCGCCTTTATTATAGGTATGCGTGCCATAGGTAATATCATGGGTGACCCCGCTGACAGAGCGGTATCCACTTTCATTGATGTGAGCGGTTTGTAACACGCTCAAAAAATTATCGCGTACGGCCTTGATAAAGCTGGCCTTGCCGTACACCCATTCTGTAAACAAGTGCTCGGAATAGACCGCCCAGCCTTCGTTGAGCCACATATCCTCAGCGGTACTGCAAGTAGCCAAATCGCCCCACCAATGATGGCTCAACTCGTGCGCCCAAAGCGTTTCAAAGCCCAATGAGCCGTCAATGGCGGAGCGCATGATGGCAATATTGGTTGCGTGCTCCATGGCTCCGGAGCCAAATGGAACTAAGGAATACCCTATTTTATTCCATAAATATGGCCCAAACCAATATTCGTATGCTTTAACTGCCTTTTCCAGGTTAGCAAAAGTAGCCCTTACCTTATTGGTATCGGACGCATTGGCCGCTATTTCTACGGGTATGGGGCCGTTTGTGCCTTGTACTTGTCTTTTCCAGGAGCTGTAAGGGCCGGCAGAAAAACAGGCCAAATAAGACGGAATAGATTCGTCAATACGCCATGTACGGATCAATTGGTTACCTTGTGTTTTTTCTGACACCAATTTTCCATTGCTGTATCCGGGTTTGCCAACGGGTGAAACAATGGTTACTTCATAGGTACTGCGCTCCACAAAATTATCAAAACAGGGTATCCAGGCCCGTCCGAAGGAATGTGGGTCAGCTGCAAAACCAACGCCGAGATTAAAGGTGTAGCCAGAGGTATTGTACACGCCGCCCCATCCGCTATCATCCAGTTTGGGTTGGCCTTTGTACACCACCCTAAGCTCGGAATTCGTGGCTTGGGGCAAGGCATTAGGAAAAACAGCGCGCAGGCTCACTCCATTTTGGGTAAAGGGAACGCTTGAGCCATTCAGGAAGACGGAATCTGCCACCAATTTTTCCAAATCAAGCATTATCGTTTTTATACCTGTGGCTTTTGCTTTCAGGGTTAAACGGCAATTACCACTGAGTTGAGGGGCCAACATGATATTGAGCAATACCTGCGTGTGCAGAATATCCACAGAATCGCTCCTGTAGTCAGGTTGTGGCGGCAAAAAAGGGTGCTGGACCTTGCGGCCTTCGGCGCACCATTCTGCGCTTTGAATCATGGACTGGGCCAAAACCTGCCCTTTCTGCCCTATGATCAATCCCAGAAACAGGACAATAATCCGGCTGCAAAATTGTAGATTCATATTTGTGTAGATAATTTAAGTTAGTTTAGGGTTTAGGGTGTCCAGGTAAAAACCGTGCCTGCAAAAGTCAAGCCACCGCCAAAGCCTATCAGCATTACCTTGTCACCCGGCTTAACCTTACCACTCTGAATGCCCCCGTACAAGGCAAGGGGGATAGAAGCGGAGGAGGTATTGCCATAGTTGATCACGCTTTCCAATGTCTTTTCAACAGGAAAACCTGCTTCCTTGCATATTGCCTCTATGATGCGAAGGTTGGCACTGTGTGGCACAAACCAGTCAATTTGATCCAAGCTCAGGCCATTTTTTGCAGCAAGCACATGCATTTGTTCTGCTACGGTATTAACGGCCCACTTGAACACTTTACGTCCGTTTTGAATGATTTTACCATTCATAACAATAGGCTGACTGTCAATTGTTTGCGCAAAACCTGACATGTAGAGGTCTATGCCTCCCTCCCCATTGGCACCAGTAACGCAGGCCCCGATATTTCCCTCTTCCACCGCTTCGACCAACACGGCACCGGCACCGTCACCAAACAACACACAGGAAGTTCTATCCGTAAAATCCGTTATCTTGGAAAGGGTTTCGCCTCCAAGTACCAATATCTTTCGGTGTGTACCCCCCGCGATCAAACCTTTTGCCATGACCAGGCCATACGCAAAACCGGCACAGGCAGCTGAAATGTCAAATGCCCCAGCCTTGGTCAGGTTGAGTTTGTATTGCACTTGACAGGCCATGCCCGGCATCGGTTGATCCGGTGACACGGTAGCCACCATGATTAAGTCAACATCCGAGATGTCTTTGCCATATTTCTGCACCAAATCCTGCACTGCGCGTACACACAAATGACTGGTGAACTCATAAGGCCCGCTATGGTATCTCGTTTTGATGCCGGTTCGGGAAGTAATCCATTCGTCATTTGTTTCTACAAACTGTTCAAAATAATGGTTGTCAATTTTTTTTGAAGGCACAGCCATCCCAATGGCAGTAATACTCGCTTGAGGCATATTGGTGAAAAGTTTAGGTGGTGGGTGATGGTGAAAGGATGGTTAGTGCCGCTCAAATGTACAACTTATGTGGAAGTTGTTCGCCAATAGGGTTAAATTTGTTTCATATATTGATCCACTGCTGCCACTATACCCGGGCTATCCATGTTTTTCATGCACTTAAAATGGCCTTTGGGGCATTGTTGATGCCCGATCTTGGAGCAAGGGCGACAGCGAAGGCCAGTCACTTCAAAATTAGTATTCAGAGACATGCCATCAGGGTAAAATGGATACATACCAAAGGCTGGAACGGTATTTCCCCAAATGGCTACTATACGCTTGTGGAATGCGGCGGCAATATGCATGAGACCCGTGTCATGGGTGAGTACCATAGCCGCATCGCGTACTATTGCTGCTGATTGGAACAGATTAAGCTTACCTGATAAATCATGTATGTGTGCGCCCCCAATTTTGGCCGTCAGCGCTCCTGCTTCTGACTCTGCCTTGCCGCCCAACAGCACAACAGGATACTTGATTTGGCTACAGAGAGCGGCAATTTGCGCTGTGGGCATACGTTTGGTGGCATGGGTTGCGCCCAAAACAAAAGCCACATAAGGTTGGGGAAGGTTTAGGTTTTCGGGCATTTGATCCGCACCATGAGGGATAAAAAAGTCAAGCCCTTTTCCATCATATTCAACACCTAAATGAGCAAGCGTATTCATGTAGCGATGTACGATATGCTGATCTGGCATAAGGTTGATGCCGGCATTGACCAATAGCCATTTTTGTACATTAAGTTTGTTAAATGAAGAGGAGGCAGAACGCAATGCGAGTTTTACCTGTAAACTGCGCAGGTTGTGGTGCAAATCAACCACATAATCATAATGTTGTGCCTGTAAGGCCGTCAGCACCTCCTTCACATGGTCCTGAAAAGCAAATATCTTGTCCACAAAGGGGTTTGCGGACAAGATATTCTGGAATGCTGATTTGGTGAGAAAGTGGACTTCTGCCCCGGTCTGTTGTTTAAGGCAACGCAAAACGGGAGAACTCAGCACAATATCACCGATCGAGGAAAAGCGGATAACGAGAATTTTCACTTACTTCAGTTTCAGTGCTGTGGCAATCGTCATTTTTTTCTTTTGCATGTCTTCGTCAAAAGGTTTGAGCGTAACCGTTAACGAGTGTTTGTCCTCGCTGATCTGACCGAGTTCGTTGTTGTTCTTTTTGATTTCCTGATCGGGGAAATGATAGATCTGCTTGTAGCTCATATCAGAAAAGAAATTTTTCATCATTTCCATGTCGCCTCCGCCATCTTCTCCTTCACCGCCCTGACTCAGCGCTTTTTTCATTTCTTCGCCCATGTCGCCAGCGGATGTGCGCTCAAAGGATTTGCCGCTGAATTTGAAAAACTCTTCACTTTTGCTCTGGTATTTTTCTTTGTTGATGATTTTTAGGGCTTCATTTAGTGCCTTAACATTATCAAAATCAAAGGAATAGCCAAAAAGCAAGTTGGTGGTGTCGTTTATTTCAACAACGTTGGCTATACCGTTAAGCCCTTTCAGACTGGCTGCTACGCCTGAAATTTCCTTTCCCATTTGTGACATGCCGCCGCTCATATCAGCGCCTCCCATGGGGGATTCCGGGGTTTCAGTTTGAGCAGAATCAGGGGCCATATTTTTGAACATTTCCATCATGCTTTTCATTTCGCCCATGTCAAGCGACATCTTGTAAGAGCCTTTTCCATTTTTGCGGAAGGTCAATTCTTCTACGATATGCAAGCAAGAGCTCATGCTCAATGTAACGATGGCCAAAGCCGCAAAAATCAAATTTTTAAATTTTTTCATTGAATAGTAAAATGATAGTATTGGTGAACGCGCATTGATACGCAATTTTTCAAAACGGACACAAAGTTAGGGCTTTTGTCTATCTTCCGCCCTGAAACTGATAAGTATGGATACCCATCAGGAAAAATTCATTGATTTAGAGAAAGTTATACGCAGCAAAAGCCAAACATTGGCCAATCTGCTGCCCGGTTTTGTCCTTAGTTGGCTAAAAAAAATTATTCATGAGGACGAGATCAACAATTTTATTGCACAATACGGGCACTTGAATGACCATGAGTTTGTAAGTGCATGTTTTGCTTTTTTAGGCGCCAAAACCGAGGTTTCAGGCTTGGAGAACATACCCCAAACGGGGGGCTGCATCATAGCCGCCAATCATCCGTTGGGTGGTTTGGATGGCATAGCACTGATGAAAGTTGTAGGTGGCCACCGCTCCGATATCCGTTTTTTTGTCAATGACATTTTATTAAACATGCAAAATTTCGGTTCCATATTTGTCGGAGTAAACAAGCATGGAAAAAACCCTCGCGAAAACCTTAAGCTGATGGACGAGGTTTTTGCATCGGATCATTGTGTGTTGTATTTCCCTGCTGGCTTAGTATCCCGAAAGCAGGGAGGGCTTATCCGTGACCTGGACTGGCAGAAAAGCTATGTGAGCAAGGCCATACAATACAACAAGCCTATCATACCTGCTTATATTGGTGGCCAAAACTCCAACTTTTTCTATACGCTTGCCCAATGGCGCAAACGCCTTGGTATTAAGGCAAATATTGAAATGTTGTTTCTTGTAGATGAAATGTTTAAACAAAAAAATAAAACCCTAAAATTTGTTTTTGGGAAGCCCATTTTGCCTGAGAGCCTTACCAAAAACGTAAGCCATCAGGAATGGGCCAATCGCATGAAAGATCAAGTGTACGCACTTGGCAGTTCACATTGAAATATACATTATGAAGCCAATTATAGCTCCTGTTAGTCGTGAAGCCATCAAAGCCGAACTTAGTCCCGATCGGTTTGTCCGAATGACCAAGTATGGTGGCAACAAAATTTACATTATCAATGCGCACAACTCGCCCAATATCATGCAGGAAATAGGGCGCCTGCGCGAATGGAGTTTTCGCGGTGCCGGTGGCGGCACTGGCGAGCCTTTGGATATTGACGAACACGATACACAAGACAAAGCCTGCTATGAACAATTGATCGTGTGGAGCGATGCAGAGGAGGAAATCGTGGGCGGTTACCGTTTTATTTTGTGTAAGGATGCAGTCATGGAAGACGGCTCTGTAAACCTGTCCACAGCCCACTATTTTCACTTTAGCGAGCAATTTGTTCGAGAGTATTTGCCTTACACTATTGAGTTGGGCCGCTCATGGGTGCAGCCGGCTTTTCAGCCAGGCGTTGGCAACCGCAGGGGAGTGTTTTCTTTGGATAACTTATGGGATGGCCTTGGGGCATTGTTGCAACTCAATCCCAGTATGAAATACTTTTTTGGAAAAGTGACCATGTACCCGCACTATAATACAGAGGCGCGCGACCTGCTCATGGCGTTTATGCACCATTATTTCCCGGACAAGGAGCGCTTGGTATGGCCCATCAGGCCACTACAGTACCAGCATGATATGGAGGCTTTCCGGCAACTATTTGAAGGCTTGGACTACAAAGAAGGCCACAAGGTACTTAACCAAAAAGTGCGGCAATTGGGTGAAAACATACCCCCACTCATCAATTCTTACATGAACCTTAGCCCCAGTATGCGTACCTTTGGCACCTGTGTGAACGATGATTTCGGCGCGGTGGAGGAAACAGGGATCCTTGTCAATATTGAACAAATTTACGAAGAGAAGAAAAGCCGTTATGTCATTGAGGAGTTTGGCAAGTTTAGGGCAGAGGGTTAGTTGTTTGTTATTGGTTATTGGTTGTTTGTTTTTGGTTATTGGTTATTGGTTATTGGTTATTGGTTCGCTGTAACTTATCATTCATCATTCATCATTCATCATTTATAAAAATGCTTGATCGCAACTCAATTATTGGTTTGGCCATAGCGCTAATGGCTATTTTGTTTGTTTTTTTTCAACGCCCCAAAAAGGCAGAAGCGCCTACAGCGGAACAGGTTGCTGTAGCCCCAAAAGAGGCAAAATTTGCTGCCAAGTATGGCACACCCCTTATTGATGGTATTAGCACCGATGATTCATGGCAGGGGATTGAATGGCGCAACTTAGATCAATTATGGTCTGGTACGGCACCGCAGCCCAATGATTTTTCCGGGCGTTATAAAGTAAGCTGGGATGAAAATTTCTTGTATGTACTGGCAGAAATTACGGATGATGCCTTAGTGGATACCCATCCGGATGGTCTGAAAAAATACTGGGACGATGATTGTCTTGAAGTGTTTATTGATGATGATGCCTCTGGCGGTCTTCATCAATACAGTTACAATGCTTTTGCCTATCACATTGCATTGGACGGCAATGTGGTTGATATTGCACCCGATAGCTCATATCGGTATTACAACGAGCACTGTGTCACCCGAAGACTTACCAATGGCAATTTGAGCACCTGGGAAGTGGCTATTCGGATCTTTAGTGGAAAAAAATACGTGGATGATGCCGGAAATATCCCCCGGATGCTGCAATTAAACAAACAATTGGGTTTTGCATTGGCCTATTGCGACAATGATCACTCTCCCGAACGCGAGCATTTTATGGGAAGCACCTTTATAGATGGTACAGATAAAAATCGCGCCTGGATTGATGCCGGCGTTTTTGATGTTATGGATCTAAAATAGGGCCGTCGTCTATATAAACAGCGGTTTGCTCGTTCTTTTTTGGCACTGCATTCTTAATTTAGTCCAATTTTGCCCCGTCTTTGATAAGCGCCTTAATATTTGGGCGCTTCACAACCGTGTTTAACCACAAATCATTTTCATCAAATCGAATTTCTAAAAATTTATGGCAAGGCTAACAACGTTTTCTCGTCTGCTCATTACTTTACTCATTGTATTGGGAGTATTCTTTGGTGTTCGCACCTTTTTGCCCGGTCTGAAGGAAAAAATTGGTAGTGGTTCTGTATCAACAGAGCAAAGTGCCAATACACCAACGGAAGGAACCAATGATCAGGAGGAAAAAGCCCAGCAATCGGGCGACACTCCATCCGGTGAATCAACTTCTACCTGGGGAAAATCTGCGGGTGCCAACTTTTCACCGACAGCATTTAATTTCACCCCTACCCCACCCTCTGGCGGCAAACTTAAGGGGGTTGTTGAACTGGGTGCCACGGGTTTCAACTCATTTATTATCAAAATAGATGCGCAAAAAAACTGGAAATTGGAGAAGGCTGAATACGGGGCAAGCCTGGTGTATGAAAATTTAGTCACGGACGATGATGTAAAAAGTGGCCTGAAACGCTATATCGCAGACATGCTTGGTTTTGGGGTAAGCAGCAAGGACATCCATTTTGTGATCAGTTCTGGCGCTAGAAAGGTACCCGCCACACAAAAAATAAGCGATGAACTCAAAAAAATGGGCTTTTTCGTCAATGAAGTGACCCCGCAACAGGAGGGTAAGCTGGCCTTGCGCTCCTGCCTTCCATCAGCCTACAACAACAAGGGTTTTGTGGTGGACATCGGTTCCGGGAACACCAAAATTTCATGGTTGCCGAGTGGTGCTCTTGAAGGCCCCGGAGCCAAGTATTTTCAAAATGGTTTGAAAGATGGGGATGTTTTTCAACAAACCAAAGCTTTGGCCAGCCAAGTTCCCTCCAATCTTCGCGGCACCTGCTTTATTATCGGTGGCGTACCTTACGAATTGGCCAAACAAAGCCGCAATGGGAAAGAACGCTACACCGTGTTAAAAGCGCCTGCTGCTTATAAAGCCGATGGTGAAAAACAGAAGGCTGGTCTGAACATTTATGCAGCCATTGCCGAGGCTACAGGCTGCAAGCAATTTGTGTTTGATTGGGATGCCAACTTTACTATTGGTTTTCTGTTGAATTTATAAGGATTTAAGAGGTTTCGGTGCTATATATCGCGCCGAAACCTCTTAATATTTATCTTGCTACACTGAACTTAACCGTACGGGTGCCTTCATCAGTTGCGATGCGCGCCAAATACGTACCAGCAGGCAGGTTCAAATCCTGATAGCGAATGGTTTCGTTCACTAAACCGCGACGGTTTTCAAAACGAATCACCCGTCCACTCATTTCAGCAAGGGTAATGGTTGCATCAGTGGGTTGCTCAAATTGAACCATAAGATTCAACACATCCGAAATTGGGTTGGGAGCTATAGTCAATACCGTAGCTGGCAATGGCTGCTCGTCTGTTTTTGAGGTAAGATCAAAGTACAGGCGCATAACAGCAGCAAACTCAGGCCCAAATCCAGCCAAATACCATTGGTCAGTGTACACAAATGTGCTAACTACGTCAATATATTTGATGTCACCGACAAAAGCGTGATTGGTTTCCTTGTACTCCGTTGGATAAGTGATAGAGGCCATGTAGCGTTTTCCGGCTTCCAACGGAATGCCATTTTCACCTGTTGCAAGGTTGATCAATGCCACCCGTTGCAGATCACCGTTCTCCACGCTATCCACCGCATCAAAATCTGCAAGACCAATTTCGTCAACGCTGCTGCCAGGGAAATCAACGCGATCAAATCCGGAGAAATCAGCAGGAATTTCATCTTTTACCTGAAGGAAGGAAATGGCAGCCTTTACTTCATCAGCTGGATATAGATCCTCATCTGTTTCATAGGCAAACTCCACCTCCGTTGCTTTGAACTTATCTTTTGTACCACTTGGTATAACATACAGATTGCCTGCTGTCCACTGAAGATCTTGACTGGTTCTCGTAAAGAACGCATTGCCATCTTCCTTTGCAAAAACATTATCGCTGCTTACCACAAATGGGCTTGAACCTGTATTGTTAACGGGGCGTTGATCAACGGAATCGGAACTCACCGTGTACCGAATCGTGTATGTGCCAACGGGCAATTCCGGGGCATAGGTCTTATTCAGAAAAAAGGCAGAATCCACTACGCCAGCTTCCAATTCAGGGATAATCAATTCATCCTTGAAAAGCTCTTTTTTGTTGGCATCCTCAACATAGGCCGTCAATTTAATATTTGTTGCTTTGTTGAGGCCGGGATTGGACAAGTAGGCATAGAAAGCAAAGGTATCTTTGGCCATGGCCGCAACAGGAGTCTTGTAATTAGATGCGGGATAGAAAAAATCACTGATGACCAGGTTGTTGCGTGGTGCCGGGTTGCCTTCTGACAATACTACATCATCCACGTTCCAGAAATACTCATAGTTACCTGTCCATTGCCATTGAAGGTAAACCGTAGCCTGGCCGTCAGCGACAGCCGATATGTCAACAAAAGATTCTACAGGATTGTCAGACCAACGCACATCAGCATCCAAGCCCGGGAACAAGGTAAAATTGGTCCAGTTGGTCTTGTTGGTGCTCACGCGCAGGATAGCTCCTGTTTCTGCAGCAACGTCATAAACACCTATGTGAGACTGAAAATTGACCCAAACATCCTTTTTGCCCGTGCAGTTGATGGCAGCGGTAGTCAGTTGTGCAATATGATTCTTGGGCAAAGCCTCGGGCTTATCAGAATCCATTGTCATAAAACCATTGGCAGCCGTAGTAGAGGCAAAGGGTTTTTGGCGGTTGATCGGGTCACTAAACAAAGGAGAACATCCATTGGTAGATGTACGACCTGCCAATGGGTCATTGCACCAGGACCAAACCACATTTTGGCCAGAAGCATCCGCTGTAGTCCATCCCTGTGGGGTACCGGAGGCAAAATCTTGTGCATAAAAAACATTCTGTGCCTGCGCTGTCGCATTACCTAAAAGGAGCGCAAACAACAGCAAGCAAATGGTGTGTGTAAACTTCATGTTTAAACGTAATTAGTTGGATATGAATGGTTAACCCTAAAAAAGGGGTGACAAAGATATGAGATCAAAAGGAAAGTGGGGGTTAATTTGGCCCATTTTGTCATGGCATGACAGTGCAACAAACCTTAACAGTCCCTGATTTACCCATTTTCAGCATTGCTTTAACCATAAAAAAGCCATCAAAACAGCTGTACCTTAGCGCCATCATCAAACAAGTAAAGCGGTGAAAAAAATATTAATTATAGGTGCTACATCAGGCATAGGTTACGCTTTAGCCCAAGAATATGCTCAACAGGGCTGGTTGGTTGGTGCCACGGGACGCCGGATGGAATTGTTGGAAACCTTGCGCGCGAGCGCACCTGCCCAAATTATAGTGCGGCAGCATGATGTCACAGCACCCGACCAGATTGCCATTGTAGAGCATCTTGTGCGCGATATGGGCGGCGTAAATATTTTGGTTTACAATTCCGGTGTAGGCCTTTACAATAAAAAATTAGCATTTGGCCCGGAAAAAGATACTATCCTGGTCAATGTTCAGGGTTTTGTGGAAACAGCAACCTGGGCTTACCGCTATTTCAGGGAAAATGGTGGTGGGCAAATCGTGGGTGTTTCCTCTGTGGCTGCTATACGCGGATCGGGGTTGGCACCTGCCTATTCTGCCAGTAAGGCCTTTATGGCAAGTTACATGGAAGGACTAAGGCAAAAAGCACATCACGATAAAAAAGGTATTACCATAACTGATATCCGCCCCGGTTTTGTGGATACTCCCATGACGCAACAAAACAAAAAAATGTTTTGGGTAGCCAGTCCAGCCCGTGCTGCCCGTCAAATGCGAGAAGCCATAGCGGCTAAAAAACGTGTGGCGTATGTCACCAAACGTTGGGGATTAGTAGCTTTTATGCTTCGGCTAGTACCCCGATTCATATATGACCGCGGAGGAGTTTTATGAGTGAAATATCTCATTATCAGCACCTTGTAAACCTTTTACAAAAAGAAAGGGAAGAGGATCTGGCGCTGTATCTTCGCGATGTTCGGCAACGCCCCCTAAGTGAACGCGTTGAACAAGGCTACACTTGGTATCCACTTCAAGTAGTACAAACTGGTTTTGCACTGGGAGAAAAAGCATGGCTGATCGTAGAGCGGACAAGTCGGCTGAACGAGCCCCATCAGTTTAAAAGCGGGCAATCCGTCAATTTGTTCACCCAGGCTCCACATGTCAAAACACCTGAAAAACAAGGTGTTATTCATTTTGTGGATCGCAACAGAATGAAGATTATCCTAAATGCCCGCGATGTTCCGGACTGGATTGCCTTTGGTCAACTCGGCGTGGATCAATTGTTTGATGATCGCAGTTATCAGGAAATGGATCGCGCACTTCAAAAGGTGATAGCCGCCAAAGGTGATCGTGTGGCTGAACTCAGGCAGCTCTTTGACCCTTCCGTGCCCAAACAAAAATGGAAGCTGCAAAACACCACCGGCGACGACTCCTACTCGCCATTGGCCGGGCTTAATGACTCCCAAAACGAGGCGATACAGCACATCATTTCAGCGCCATTGGTCACCATTGTACACGGACCTCCCGGCACGGGAAAAACAACCACTTTAGTAGCCGCCATTGCACAATTGGTGCAACAAGAAAGCACGGTTTTGGTTACTGCGCCCAGTAACACCGCTGCTGACCTGCTCACAGAGCGCTTAGCCCAAGCCAGCCTCAATGTGGTAAGAATTGGCAATATTAGCCGCGTAGATGATAGCGTGATGATGCATACCCTCGATGCCATTTTATCCCGCCACCCGGAGAGCAAAAATATACGAAAGGTAAAACTCCAGGCAGCAGAATATCGCCGTCAAGCCAAAAAACACAAGCGCAGTTTCAATGCAGAGGATCGCCGTGAACGGGAACACCTTAAACATCAGGCGCGCGAACTGGAATCCTGGGCCTATGATCTGGAACAACGCTTGGTGGATCAGGTTTTGTCCGGTGCACAGGCCATCATTTGCACCTTGGTAGGGGCTGCCCATCCCGTGTTGGAAAAATACCGATTCCGAACCTGTGTGATTGACGAGGCTGCCCAGGCCTTGGAGCCAGCGTGTTGGATTCCCATACTCAAATGTAGTCGCGTGGTACTGGCAGGTGATCCATTTCAACTCCCGCCTACGGTCAAGAGCCTTGAAGCGGCCCGCAACGGTTTATCCAGAACACTTATTGAGCGCTGTTTGGATTTATTGCCTGATCAGGTACACTTGCTGACGGTACAGTACCGTATGCACCGTGCCATCATGGACTTCTCCAACCAGTATTTTTACAAAGGCGCACTAAGCGCACATGAAAGTGTAGGCGAAAGGCGGCTATTGGTATTGGAAATAGATGGTGAAACACTCACGGTTTTTGAACCTGTTGTATTTATTGATACCGCTGGCACTGGCTTTGAAGAAAAAGTAAACAAATCACAAGGCAAAAACAGCCATCGTTTTTTAAGTAAATACAACCCCGATGAGGCCGTTTTACTACGTGAGCACCTGATTCAACTCCTGCCATACTTTACGGACGCAGCGCTAATGCCGAGTATAGGCATACTTTCCCCTTATCGTGAGCAAGTGAATTATTTAGAAGAAATATTGCGCCCTGATTTTCCCGATAAAAGCCTTTCTATCAATACAATAGATGGTTTTCAGGGACAAGAAAGAGACATCGTTTACATCAGTTTGGTGCGCTCCAATGACAAAAATGAAATCGGTTTTTTGAGCGACTATCGGCGTATGAATGTCGCCATGACCCGTGCGCGTAAGTTGTTGGTAGTTATTGGCGATTCGGCCACCATAGGCAACAATCCTTTTTATGCCCAATTTTTGGAATATTGCGAAAAAAACGGTTCTTATCAATCCGCTTGGGAGTATATGCGCTGATACGAATTATTTAGGCAGCACCAAACGTTCCACAAAACCTGATTCATCGGATTTGGTGAACACCCTTACGGAATAAATACCACTCGGCCATGAAGCAATATCTATGACCTGCGGTTGGTGTTCCGGCCCTGAGTAAGCCTGGTTAAAGACTATTCTACCCAATTCATCCAAAACAAAGATCTTTACGATGGTTTCGCCTTGTACCTGTGCTTGCACGATGGATCCTTTGACCGGATTGGGAAACAATTCCAATTTTGCTCGTTTTCCAGTTTCAGCATATTGTGTTCCACTAAGGCATTCCGGGGCTATTCCTGTAGTGGTTTGTAACATGCCATTGGTAACAGACCAATGTTGCCAGTCCCCTCCAACGCTTGTGCTCCACTGGTTCAGGTCAAAAGTGCGATTACCAAGTGAATTACCACTGATGACACAAACTTTTATGGCCTTGTCATCGCGTTGCCATTGCAAGGGCAGTGAAGGCTGACAAACTTCCGGCGTATTTTCATTGATTTCGCAATTTATTTGAAGAAAATAGGCAAAATCATCACTATTTGTCCCGTACACCCTTGCCAGGCCTGAGGGTTCAATACATACGGCCGTGCGTTCATCACAGGCGATCCCGCGTAGCCTCTTTTTCCAATCCTTCATGGCCCTGGCCATGAAGGCGACTTGACGGCCTCGGCGGTCGGGGTTGTCGTAGTGCGTATCCGTAATAAGGTTTTCGAGGTATTTGTTGTGTAAAAATGGCACAGTATCCACTATTACCTGGGAAGCATAAGGATTGGCCAAAGCCGTTGCACTGCTTACACTGCCATTTTGAGCAGAAAAATATACCCCTCCTTGAATAGCCATGCCCGCGCTGGTGCCTCCTATCACAATGTTTCGATCCCTAATGGCTTGATTGATCAAGGTATCTATGCGTGTACCTCGCCAATAGGACACATATTTCCATTGGTCGCCGCCTGCAAACCAGATCCCTTCCGCTTTTTTTATCCTATCCTGAATGTAAGCAGCATTGGATGCTTTGGCATTGTGGCATACGATACTCTCAACCGAATTGATCGCTACCCCCAATTCACTGAACAGATAATCATTGTAGCCATTGCTGCCGCTGTGCCGCAGCACCAGGACATCCCCTCCGTTGCATTGCCTCAAAAACCATTTCATCGCCTCATCTACTTCCGTAGAGCCGCCCATCAGGCAGACGCCACCTTTTGGAAAAGCAATTTTATCTTGCTGGTTTCCAGTAAAATACGTGGTGTAGTCCTGTGTTTTTGCACCGCGCCCTGCCAAGATCAGCAAGCATAAAAAGCCTATCTGTTTAATATACATATAAAGTTACAATTTAGCGCGTAAATGTAAGGTATCCGATCTGTTTCACGTCTATCAACTAAAGCAAAATGCCGTCGCGTATGGCCCAAAAAGTATTTACTTTTTTTGCCTCGAAATCGCTGACTAAATTTTTACCTGTTTTTTTGAATAGATTTGCCGCACAAAACACAAAACGACATGCAACAACGCAATATTTTTTACTGGTCCATAACGGTCGCATTAGCAGGTTTCCTCTTTGGTTTTGATACCGTTGTCATTTCAGGTGCGGACCTGTCACTTAAAGCACTTTGGCCTCGGGGTGAATGGTTCCACGGCTTTGTCGTAATGGCTTCAGCACTTTGGGGTACAGTAATAGGTGCCATGTTTGGGGGCATACCAACAGACAAGATAGGCCGGAGGAAAACGCTGATTTGGATCGGAGTTTTTTACCTGCTATCCGCAGTAGGAGCGGCCGTGGCCAATGATCCCTGGATCTTTGCTTTTTTCCGATTCATTGGAGGCTTGGGAATTGGTGCTTCTACCGTGGCCGCACCTGCCTATATTTCTGAAATAGCACCGGCAAAAGACAGGGGAAAATTAGTGGCACTTTATCAATTCAATATTGTATTGGGTATTCTCGTTGCCTTTTTATCCAATTATTTGCTCAGTGGTTTGGGTGAAAACGCCTGGCGTTGGATGATAGGCGTGCAAGCATTCCCATCGTTGCTCTACATGATAATGGTTATTGGAGTGCCGGAAAGTCCACGCTGGTTACTGATTCAAAAAAATGATCGGGACGGGGCCGTTAAGACCATGAAACTGGCTAATCCGGAAATGGATACCGAAGCAGAGATACAACGTATTTTGGCGGATCACCACGGCGCGGATCACCGAGAAACGATTTTTACTCCCAAGTATCGTTTCCCGCTGCTTTTGGCCTTTTTGATCGCATTTTTCAATCAATTTTCTGGTATTAATGCCTTTTTGTATTATGCACCTCGTATTTTTGAACTTGCAGGCCTTGAGAAAAGTTCGGCATTGTTAAGCAGCGTGGGCATTGGGGTCACCAATTTGATCTTTACTTTGATAGGAGTCACACTGATTGACCGATTTGGCCGCCGTCAATTGATGTACGTGGGCTCCGTTGGTTATATCATCTCATTGTCTTTGGTGGCCTTTGCTTTGGCTACGGGCATAAAAGGAATGACAATTCCCCTCTTATTGTTCTTGTTTATCGCCTCGCACGCCATTGGGCAAGGCGCGGTGATCTGGGTATTTATTGCCGAAATATTCCCCACGCACCTGAGGGCAAGCGGGCAAGCATTTGGCAGTTCGGTGCACTGGGTTTTGGCGGCCATCATCCCGGCCATGGTTCCGGTTTTGTTTACAACCATTGGTGCTGCCAAGGTTTTTTCAGTCTTTGCCATTATGATGGTATTCCAATTGATATTTACCTGGCGCATAATGCCTGAAACCAAGGGGGTATCATTAGAAGATATGGAAGGGCAAATCAGAATGCACTAATCATCACTACTTCATGACTATGGCCACCATCAGATTGTTTTTTCTTTTTTTCGCACTGCTCTCTTTTTGCTCCTGTCATAACAAGGCAGTGCCTGTTGTGAGCCAAAAATCAGCCTCTGGCTCCGAACAACACCGCCCTCGCTTTCATTTCACCCCAAAAGAGCAGTGGATGAATGACCCCAATGGCATGTTTTATTATGATGGGGAATACCACCTTTTTTATCAGCATTATCCAGATTCTAATGTTTGGGGGCCAATGCATTGGGGGCATGCTATAAGCAAGGATATGGTACACTGGCAACACTTGCCCATTGCACTTTACCCGGACAAATTGGGCTATATTTTTTCCGGCAGTGCTGTAGTGGATTGGAAAAACAGCAGCGGACTGGGAGAGAATGGCCGGGCGCCTATAATTGCCATCTTTACCTATCATGACATGGAAGGGGAAAAAGCCGGTCGCTCAGATTTTCAATACCAGGGTATGGCCTACAGCAATGACAAAGGGCGAAGCTGGGTCAAGTATGAGGGCAACCCCATTATTCCAAACACCCAAAAAATTCGCGATTTCAGAGACCCAAAAGTCATTTGGCATGAGCCTTCCCAACAGTGGATTATGGTTTTTGCGGCCCAAAACCATGTTAAATTTTGGGCATCCAGCGATCTGAAGCATTGGAAGCACCTGAGCGATTTTGGTCGGGAATACGGTGCTCATGGCGGTGTATGGGAATGCCCTGATCTATTCCCCATAAAGGTTGAAGGCAGCCAGGAAACCAAGTGGGCTTTATTGGTCAGCATAAATCCAGGTGCGCCAAATGGTGGCTCGGGAACCCAATATTTCGTTGGAGCGTTTGACGGTCAACGTTTTGTACCGGATACCGATTTTATCAAATCAACCCAAAACGGCCAGGCCGTGTGGTTAGATTATGGCCGGGACAATTATGCCGGGGTAAGCTGGTCGGACATTCCACCATCCGATGGCCGAAGGCTTTTTATGGGCTGGATGAGCAATTGGGATTATGCACAAGTGGTGCCCACAAGCGTCTGGAGGAGTGCCATGACTCTGCCAAGAGCGCTGACCCTGCACCAAACGCCTGTCGGTTACAGGCTTTTTTCACAGCCGGCGCAGGAGTTGGCGATATTAAGAGGGAAAAACCATACTTTATCCGGTCAGGAACTTTCCGGGGAAAAAGCCATTGAACTCAAAAGCTCCTGTTATGAAATTATACTGGAAGCAGAGATGGCAAGAGGTGAAAATCCTGATTTTGGCATTGAATGGCGCAATGAGCAGGGAGAATATTTCAGAATGGGCTATGACGCCAAAAATAAACAGTATTACAGTGACAGAACTAAAGCGGGAAAGCACGGTTTTTCGGACAAATTTGCCCCAAGCATACACAAGGCGCCGCGTATATCAACAGGCAATACCATCAAAATGCACATTTTTCTGGATCTTGCCTCCGCAGAACTTTTTGCGGATGAGGGCGCCAGTTGCCTTACAGATATTTTTTTCCCTACGCAGGACTTTAACCCTCTCTATCTTTATTGTAACAACGGAAAAATAAAATTGAAAACCTGTAACATATTTGCTTTGTAGGCCTTTTCATCGTCAATAAACACCATAAACACATGAAACACCGTATTCGCTTGATAGGCATAGTACAAAAAGACGATCGGCTGCTTTTGGTCAAGCAGCAAAACCCTGAGAATGGATACACGCGCTGGGCCTTGCCAGGTGGAGGGTTTGAGCCTACCGATGAACACATCTTTGCGGGCGTGGAACGCGAGGTATTAGAAGAAACCGGCGTACAGGTACAGGCCAGCCGCTTGTTGATGATCAGTGAATATTTGGACAAAGGACAAAACCCGGTCCTGATGATCAATTTGTTCATTGAATGCCATCATCCAGTTGGGGAACCCCACATAGGGAATACCTTGGCGGACGATTATATCATTGATAGCGCATGGCTTTCAAGGTCGGAAATGAGGCACGACGCCACGCCTTTGTCCGACACCCTCAACAATGAATTATTTTGGGAAAACTTGCAGACAGGTTCGGAAACGGTTTTCCACCTGGGAAGAAAAGTATCGTATTAGCGCCTAAAATTGAAGAGAATTTATGACCTTTGAGCCGCTCTTAGCACATACATCAATATGTACCCTGATTTATCTTACCTTTTCCATGCCATTATCGGCACTGCACCTGATAATTGGCTATCCATGTTCAAAACCTTCGGCTTCTTTTTGGCCATAGCCTTTTTAGTCAGTGCCATGGTCTTCTATGCCGAGCTTAAACGCAAGGCAGGAGCAGGCATGTACGAACCCGCTACTGTTAAGTATTGGGAAGGCAAGCCAGCCTCCCTCACAGAAATTTTGGCCAATGCCCTTTTGGGATTGATCTTGGGCGGCAAGGGCTATTTTGCCTTTCAAAACTTTGAGACCTTTCGGACGGATCCTGCAGCGACTATCCTATCTGGCGCATTACATTGGCCATCAGCCATTATTGGCGCAATACTCTTGGGCGGCATGACCTGGTGGGATGCGCGCCGCCGACAATTGGAAAACCCCATTGAGCGGAGTGTAAAGGTTTTTCCACATGATCGTATTACAGAACTCACTACATGGGCAGCCGTTGGCGGCATTGTGGGAGCCAAGTTATTTGATATTTTTGACAACTGGGATTCCTTTCTGGAAAACCCTCTGGGCGCTTTGTTATCGGGCGGGGGGGCTTGCTTTTCTTGGAGGCCTAATCCTTGGCTTTATAGCTGTTGTCACCTATATGTACCGCAATAATATTCCCTTTTGGCCAACCGCTGATGCTGTGGCACCAGCCCTTGCCGCAGGCTATGGCACAGGGCGAATAGGCTGCCAAATGAGTGGTGATGGAGATTGGGGCATCGTCAACAGTGCGCCCAAACCCGATTGGCTTTCCTGGCTGCCGGATAGTTTTTGGGCTACAACTTATCCGCACAACGTATTAAACACCCCACGTACCGATCCGGTACCCAGCGTGCCCATTGAGGGATGTACCTGGGACTATTGTATGCAGTTGAGTGAGCCGGTGTATCCCACGCCGTTGTACGAGGTGGCCATGATGCTCGTTGTCTTCGGTATCTTGTGGTACCTGCGCAAGCGTATCAAAGTAGTAGGGGTAATTTTTTGTATTTACCTTATGCTCACAGGCATTGAGCGTTTCATCATTGAAAAAATCCGTGTCAACGTGATACACGATGTCTTAGGCATGAAGCTTACGCAAGCCGAAATACTATCCATTGTATTGTTCATCATAGGTTTGCTGGGAATGTTTATGCGTTTTAGGCAAAAAGACAGGGAATAAAGCCTAAAGTCCTTCATCCAAAATTCAAAGCCTGCACTACCTTTGCGCGCCATGAAAAAAATACTAATTCTCGATTTCGGTTCTCAATATACGCAGCTCATTGCCCGTAGGGTGCGTGAGATGAATGTGTACTGCGAAATAGTACCCTACAACAAAATGCCCGAGCTCACTGCTGATATTCAGGGCGTTATCCTTTCAGGAAGTCCATTCTCAGTGCGCCAGCCTGATGCGCTTCGCCTTGACTTAAATATTATTGCCGGGCAAAAACCCCTCCTTGGTATATGTTATGGCGCACAACTGATGGCCGATTTTTTTGGCGGCGAGGTTGGGCGCTCCGAAAAAAGGGAATACGGGAAGGTAATGCTCCAGCATCATGCCCCTCACGATCCCTTTTTTAGTGGCATATCCAAGCGTTCGCAGGTATGGATGAGCCATAGTGACACCATAATCCGAATGCCCGAAGGCTTTGAGGTGCTGGGCAGCTCAGATACGATCCCCTATGCGGCTTTCCGCTCTATTGAGGGCAAATATGACCAACCAGTATATGGCATACAGTTCCACCCTGAGGTATTCCACAGCTTGGAAGGTTTTGAAATATTGAAAAATTTTGTACAGGACATCTGTGGATGTGCAGCGGACTGGACGGCTGCCCATTTTGTAGATGAAACCATAGCAGAATTAAGACAAAAAATTGGCAACGAGAAAGTTATTATGGCCTTATCAGGAGGGGTTGACAGCACAGTGGCCGCTACCCTACTCCATCGCGCCATAGGTGATCGGCTTTTTTGCTTTTTTATTGACAACGGACTGCTACGCAAAAACGAGTTTCAGGAAGTGCTGGATTCCTACAAAGGCATGGGCCTTAACATAGAGGGCATAGATGCACGCGAACGCTTCTACACAGCATTGGCTGGCGTAAGCAATCCGGAGCAAAAACGCAAAATTATTGGCAAACTATTCATTGACCTGTTTGAGGAAGAAAGTGAAGCACACCCTGATTTTCAATGGCTTGGACAAGGAACCATCTATCCTGATGTCATTGAATCCATCAGCGTACACGGTCCGTCAGTGACCATCAAAAGCCACCACAACGTAGGCGGTTTGCCCGAAAAACTGAAACTAAAAATTGTGGAACCGTTGCGATCCCTCTTCAAAGATGAAGTCAGGCGAGTAGGCCGGGAATTGGGGGTTAGTACCAACATATTGGATCGCCATCCCTTCCCCGGTCCGGGTTTGGCCATCCGTATTCTGGGTGATATAAATCCCGAAAAAGTGCGTATCCTGCAAGAGGCCGACGCAATTTATATCGGCAAGCTAAAGCAACATGGACTTTACGACAAGGTTTGGCAGGCCGGCACCATTCTTTTACCCGTTTACTCCGTTGGGGTTATGGGCGATGAGCGAACTTATGAACAAGCCATTGCACTGCGTGCCGTGAACTCCACCGACGGTATGACCGCCGAATGGAGTCATCTGCCACACGAGTTCCTCGCCGAGGTCAGCAGCGAAATTATAAACAATGTAAAAGGCATCAACCGTGTGGTTTATGATATTTCCACCAAACCACCTGCAACGATTGAATGGGAATGACGAGTAATGAGCGGTAGGCCTGACGAATGGTCAGGATAATGAGGGATCAGCCTCTTGTATAATTGGGTGATTCCTTGGTGATGATGATATTATGCGGATGACTCTCATTCATGCCAGCATTAGTGATCCGTACGAATTGCGCTTTCTCCTGCAATTCTGCCACCGTGCCCGCGCCGCAATAACCCATGCCCGCACGTAATCCGCCTATATATTGGTTCATCACCTCTTGAAGGGTGCCTTTGTAGGGCACACGTCCTTCAATGCCTTCGGGTACCAATTTTTTAATATCGTCTTCTACGTCCTGAAAATAGCGGTCTTTGGAACCTTTTTCCATAGCGCCAAGACTGCCCATGCCGCGGTAAGCCTTAAATTTTCGACCATCAAACAGGATGGTTTCACCGGGGGCCTCTTCCACGCCCGCAAACAATGAGCCTGCCATAATAGTACTGGCCCCTGCCGCAATGGCCTTGACGATATCTCCCGTGTAACGGATACCGCCATCACCGATAATAGGCACACCAGAGCCTTGAATACCCCTTGAAGCATTCAAAATAGCCGATAATTGGGCGACACCTACGCCAGCCACAATACGGGTAGTACAAATGCTGCCAGGGCCAACGCCCACTTTCACAGCATCCACACCAGCATCTACCAAGGCTTTTGCGCCAGCACCTGTGGCCACGTTACCCCCTACAATCTGCAATTTGGAAAATTTCAGTTTCAGGTGTTTAATAGTCTCCAATACCCCACGGGAATGCCCGTGAGCAGTATCCACGCAAACCACGTCCACACCCACGGCAGCCAAAGCGGCCACCCTTTCTTCTACATCAGGGGTAACCCCAACAGCGGCACCAACGACCAGACGGCCAAAGGAATCCTTGCAGGCATAGGGAAAATTTACTCCTTTCATAATATCCTTGTAGGTGATGAGACCAACAAGCAGGTTATTGTCATCTACAACGGGCAGTTTTTCGATTTTATGCCGTTGCAAAATATCACGCGCCTGCTCTAAAGTAGTACCCAAAGGAGCGGTCACCAAGCGGCCAGTCGTCATCAACTCGCTTACCAAGCGCGACTTATCTGTTTCAAAACGCAAATCCCTATTGGTGAGAATACCCACCAATAGGCCGTTTTGATTCGTGATCGGGATACCTCCGATGCTGTTTTTTCGCATCAGATCAAGCGCTTCTGCCACAGTGGCTTCAGGGTAAAGCGTCACGGGATCAATGATCATACCCGCCTCGGAGCGCTTTACGGCCCGCACCTGCTCGGCTTGGTCTTCGATGCTCATATTTTTGTGAATAATTCCGATGCCCCCCTGTCGGGCGATGGCAATGGCGAGGTTTTTGTCCGTCACGGTATCCATAGCTGCGGACACAATGGGGACATTCAGGCGAATATTTCGCGTCAGTTGCGTGCTGATGTCAACTTCTCTGGGTAAAACTTCGCTGTAAGCGGGGACGAGCAGAACGTCGTCATAAGTGAAGGACTCACCGAAAAACTTCGGGTCCGGCGATGGGGAAAAGTGCTGTTCCATGCGCAAAGGTCTTGATTCTGATTTTATTTTTAGGAAAAAAATTAAGAAAAAAATTTTCAGACGGGTTTGAGCGTTTTGGGGACTCCATTAGACCATGGTAAAAAAAGGCTTTTTTGATGTGAATTGTCAATACCTTTGCGTCCCTTTTTCGTTATCCAAGAATTTCGATTTAAATGCCGGACAACCAAAAATACCGGCCATTCGTCAATTTTAATATGAACAAAATCAAAACCTATGTACTATGTTGCAGCCTGTTGGTTTGCACTAATATTGTATTTGGCCAAATGCGCGGCTGGGAATTAGGCGGCTGGGCCGGTGCTTCCAATTATTTTGGAGACCTCAATACCTCCTGGCGGCTGAATCGTGCGCACCTTGCAGGCGGCATAGGCACCCGATACAATTTCAATGACCGTTTGGCAGCACGTTTTGGTTTGTCCGTGGGCAAGATCAGCGCTTATGATTCCGACTCCAAAAACGTGTTTGAGCAACGCCGAAACCTGCATTTCCGCAGCCTGATCGTGGATGCTACCGCCCAGTTTGAATTCAATTTCTTACCTTATGTACATGGGCACCGCGAATATTACTACACCCCATACCTGTTTGCAGGCCCAACATTTTTCCGCTTCAATCCGCAGGCAGAGCTGGACGGAGACTGGATCAATTTGCAAGAACAGGGAACAGAAGGCCAATTCCGGGGCGAGGAGTACAACACCCTCCAAGGCGGTATCGCTTACGGCATAGGCTTTAAATATGACCTTTCCTACCGTTGGAGCATAAACGTTGAGCTAAGCGGTCGCCGGGTTTTTACAGATTACCTGGATGATGTGAGCAAAACCTACCCAGACACCCGCGATGTGCGCGCTCAGCGGGGCGAAACGGCGGCCCGCTTGGTGGACCGCTCCATTGAGCCCAAAATAGGTGAGCCGGGCCGGCAGCGCGGCAATGGCAAACGCAATGACAGCTATGCCTTTTTGAGTATTGGCCTGCAATATTATTTCGGCTATATCCGCTGCCCGGGGCTTACCCGATAAGGCGTTATTTCTTCTCCGCTATTTTTCTCAATTCATTCAGTTTCCACAGGGCATCCATGGGTGTCATTGTGTTCAGGTCGAGATTGAGCAACTCTTCTTTGATTTTCAGAGTGTAATCATCCACATCAAAAATGCGGAGCTGTATCGGCGCTCCTATATTCTTAACTTTTTCCTTCAAGTTGGCACTCTGTGGCTGCTGGCCCGCCTTGTTGGCCTGGTTCTGGGGAACATTGCTTTCCACGGATTTTTCCTCCAGGGTTTTAAGGATAACATTGGCGCGTTCGATGATGGATTGCGGCATACCAGCCATTCGGGCCACATGGATCCCAAAAGAGTGGTTGGAGCCGCCGGGGCTAAGTTTGCGCAGGAAAATGACCTTATGTCCCACTTCTTTAGTACTCACATGAAAATTATGGATGCGTTCGTGGGTTTCCGCCAATTCATTCAACTCATGGTAATGAGTGGCAAACAGGGTTTTGGGCCGTGCCTTGCCATTGTCATGCAAATATTCCGCAAGGCTCCAGGCGATGCTGATGCCGTCATAAGTGCTGGTTCCGCGCCCTATTTCGTCCAGCAAAATGAGCGACCGTTCGCTGATATTGTTCATAATCAGCGAAGTCTCGTTCATTTCCACCATAAATGTACTCTCGCCGCCGCTGATGTTGTCGCTGGCGCCAACGCGAGTGAACACCTTGTCTATCAAGCCAATACGCGCACTTTTTGCCGGCACATAACTGCCCATCTGGGCCATGAGGGCTATAAGGGCGGTCTGGCGGAGCAAAGCCGACTTACCCGCCATATTAGGGCCAGTGATGAGCATGACCTGTACTGACTCATTGTCCAAATACACATCATTGGGAACAAAAGGATCGCCAGCAGGCAATTGCGTCTCGATCACCGGATGCCGACCATCACGAATGTCCAGCACATACGTTTCATCTAATTCGGGCTGATGGTAATGCCGCTTGAGGGCAACAGTGGCAAAGGAGAGGAGGCAGTCCAACTGCGCGATCAGGTAGGCATTGTGCTGTATGGGCTGAATGTATTGACCGATAGATTCCACCAAGGATTTGAACAACCTATCTTCCAATTCCAAAATCTTTTCTTCCGCGCCCAATATCTTGGCTTCCAATATTTTAAGTTCCTCGGTAATATAGCGTTCGCCATTGGCAATGGTCTGTTTGCGCGTCCACTCGGGCGGCACCTGATCCTTCCATTTGGCCGTTACCTCTATGTAATAGCCGAAAACGTTGTTAAAGGCCACCTTTAGGCTGGGTATGCCCGTTCGTTCTATTTCACGTTGTTGAATTTGCAACAAAATATCGCGGCTGTTGCGGGCAATGTTGCGCAGTTCATCCAATTCGGCATCACAGCCATCGGCGATGGCACCGCCCTTGCGCACATCGGCGGGCGGGTCAGGAGCCAGATCGCGTTCGATGCGGGCAAGCATGGATCGGCATTCGTTGAGGCCCTCTTTGACCCGGATCAGGAGACTGGGAGCCTGAGGCTGAATGGCGTGTTTCAGTTGCCCGATGGCCAGCAAGGCCCGTCGGATTTGCATCACCTCGCGAGGGTTGATTTTGCCGACGGCTGTTTTGCTCATCAGGCGTTCGAGGTCGCCGATTTGGCGGATCTGCGGGGCTATGTCCTGAGCAAATTCCTGTTGTTCCACAAAAAAACCGACCGCCTCATGGCGTTCCCTGATCTGGATCAATTGCGTCAGCGGCAGCAGCACCCATTTGCGGAGCAAACGGGCCCCCATTGGGCTAATGGTGTGGTCCAGGACGGAGAGCAGGGGCGTGCCGTTTTCGTGGTTGCTGTTGACCAATTCGAGGTTGCGGATGGTGAAGCGGTCCAACCACACATACTGATCTGTTTGCAGACGGCTGATGGAAAGGATATGGGCCAACCGCGTGTTTTCGGTGGCGGCGAGGTAATGAAGAATGGCTCCCGCGGCCGTTTGGCCGTAATCCAATTCTTCAATGCCGAATCCTTTCAGGCTTTGGGTCTGGAAATGGGTCAGCAGTTTTTCACGGGCAAAATCACGGGTAAAAATCCAGTCTTCCAAGGTGGAAAGATAGAATTTGTCGCCATAAGTGGCCGCAAACTCCTTCATCCGGCTTTTGGGCAGCACCACTTCGGCGGGCCTGAAACTTTGCAGCAGTTTGTCCATAGTGGCCGCATCACCTTCCGAGACAAAAAACTCACCCGTGCTGATGTCCAAGAACGCTGCCCCCATGCGTTCGTTGGGGCCGTAAGCCAGCGTGGCCAGGAAATTGTTGGCATTGTGCTCCAGCAGCGCATCGTCCGTGGTGATGCCCGGCGTGACCACTTCTGTGACAGCGCGGCGCACGACCTTGCCCGGCACAGGTTTTTCCATTTGCTCGCAGATCGCCACGCGATACCCCGCCCGCACCAAGCGCGGCAGGTACATGTCCATGGCATGGTGGGGAAAACCCGCCAGTTCCACATCAGAGCCGCCATTGTTACGGCTCGTAAGGGTAATGCCCAATGCACGGGAGGCCTTTACGGCATCCTCGCTAAAAGTTTCGTAAAAATCGCCCACGCGAAACAACAGTATCGCTTCGGGATATTTGGCCTTTACCTGTGCGTATTGGGCCATGAGGGGCGTCACGGTGCCGCCTCCGGGCATATTCAGGGTACCTTGTCCGTTGTCGTCTTTTTTGGGTCGTGCCATAGGCGGCAAAAGTAGAAAAAGCGGTGCGGATTTGGGGAAATAGTTTGTGGGATCTTAATTCGCTCCGCGCACAAACACTGTTTGTGGGTTTTAACAATAGAGTGCGGGGCGAAGTCGGCTATTTGCCTGATATCGCCGAGGGTGAGCATAATGACCAAGTTTCCATCAGCGAAGAAAAAAATTGCACTCAAAAGCCCGGATAACACCCAAATTTCCATAGAAAACACCCCTTCACTCCAACCACTTTCGTACGAGTGCAAAATCAATCCCCGGCACCCCAGCGACCTCCAATGCTTTCAGGTCGCCGAGAAAAGCATCGCGGTAGGTGGGCAGATTTTGCTGGTTGAAGGGCTGGTCTTTCCATTTTTTGTACTCGGATTCGGCTTCCTTTTGCCTGCCTTGCAGCAGCAAGGCAGGGGCGAGGTTGGTAGGAGCAAAGGCGTTTGTTGGGTCGAGTTCGAGGGCGCGGCGGATACTGGCCTCGGCTCCTTTGCCGTCCGGGGCGAAGAGTTGGAAAAAGCCGAGGCTGTTGTATTCTTTGGAGGCGGCGACGCGCAGGGCCGCCGTCGTGTCGAGGGCAAGTTGGCGCTCGCGGAGGCGGAGGGCGGTTTGGTAGCCGGGGATTCGGTCTTTGTAGTTGGGTAGTTTCGTGGCTTCTTGGGTTATTTCTCGGGCGAAACGGCCCAATTCCGGAGCATTGGCGACCCGGAAAAGCCGTTCAAAGTCGAATACTTGCCCTGTCTTTTCCGCAATGGTATACAGATTTTGCAAAACAGCGGCGTCGTGTTTCTTGCTTTCTGCCTTTTCATAAAGTTGCCGCGCCTCATCCCATTTTTCTTTTTTGAAAAAATAGTCGCCGGAGAATTTCAACTCCCAGAAATTTTCCAAGACCAAAAACCTGCCGAAGTCGAATACTTGCCCTGTCTTTTCCGCAATGGTATACAGATTTTGCAAAACAGCGGCGTCGCGTTTCTTGCTTTCTGCCTTTTCATAAAGTTGCCTCGCCTCGTCCCATTTTTCTTTTTCAAAAAAATAGTCGCCGTAGAATTTCAACTCCCAGGGGTTTTCGGAAGCCAAAATTTGCGCAAGCGACCGCGTTTTTACCTGAAAAAGCCACCTCAAAGTTTCGCATTCGCTCCGTTCAAGGCCAAGCCCACAAGCCCGTTCCACATACCGCTCCGCCGTGTCCGGCCTGCCAGATTCGAGGATGTCCTTCGCCCAGTTTTGATACAACTGCCCAAGCCGAAGGGCAAAAGTACTGTCGTCCGAAATGTTCCGTGCCGCCCGGTAGAGCCGTTCGGCACGGGCATAGAAACATGCGGTGCGTTCGAGTTGCTGGCTGTTGCGGGTGTTTTGGGAATATAGTTCGGCAAAGGCTGCGATTTGCCAGACGTCGCCGGAGGCCAAGAGGATATTTTCGTTATCGGGCTGCGCATCTAGGAGGTTTTCAAGGCCGTATGCACTCAGTTGGGGCTGCATAAGCCCGGCAAGCCCTTTTACGCGCCCAACCACCCCAAAGCCGCTTGGAGGAGCCAAATCCCAGATTTTCGCCGTGCCGTCCCAAGCCCCCGTGGCGAGGCGTTTGCCGTCCGGCGAAAAGGCAACGCTAATGACACAGAACTTATGCCCTACGAGGGTGACGATCGATTTGCCGCTTTCCAAATCCCAAATTTTTGCCGTATTGTCCCAAGACCCCGTGGCTAAGCGTTTGCCGTCCGGCGAAAAGGCAACGTCAATGACCCCGTCCGTATGCCCTCCGAGGGTGAGGCTCGATTTTCCGCTTTCCAAATCCCAAATTTTCGCCATATCGTACAAAGCCCCCGTGGCCAGGCGTTTGCCGTCCGGCGAAAAGGCAACGCTAATGACCTCGTCCGTATGCCCTTCGAGGGTGAGGTTCGCTTTGCCGCTTTCCAAATCCCAGATTTTCGCCGTATTATCTTCAGACCCCGTGGCCAGGCATTTGCCGTCCGGCGAAAAGGCAACACTCAAGACACTGGAAGTATGCCCCACGAGGGTGAGACTCGCTTTGCCGACCTGCCCTGTTGAGGGTTCCAAATCCCAAATTTTCACCGTGTTATCGTAAGACCCCGTGGCTAAGCGTTTGCCATCCGGCGAAAAGGCAACGCTACTGACCCCGTCCGTATGCCCTTCGAGCGAAAGGCTCTGTTTGCCGCTTTCCAAATCCCAAATTTTCGCCGTGTTATCTTCAGACCCCGCGGCGAGGCGTTTGCCGTCCGACGAAAAGGCAACGCTACTGACCCCGTCCGAATGCCCTTGGAGCGTGAGGCTCGATTTTCCGCTTTCCAAATCCCAGATTTTCGCCGTACCGTACCAATCCCCCGTGGCAAGGCGCTTGCCGTCCGGCGAAAAGGCAACGCTAATGGCCCCGTCCGTATCCACTTCGAGCGTGAGGCTCTCTTTGTCGCCTTCCAAATCCCAGATTTTCGCCGTATTGTCGGAAGAACCCGTGGCGAGGTGTTTGCCGTCCGGCGAAAAGGCAACGCTAATGACCTCGTCCGTATGCCCTTCGAGCGTGAGGTTCGATTTTCCGCTTTCCAAATCCCAGATTTTCGCCGTACTGTCGGAAGAACCCGTGGCGAGGCGTTTGCCATCCGGCGAAAAGGCAACGCTCAAGACCGAGTTCTTATGCCCTTCAAGGATGAGGCTCGATTTGCCGCTTTCCAAATCCCAGATTTTCGCCGTACTGTCGGAAGAACCCGTGGCGAGGCGTTTGCCATCCGGCGAAAAGGCAACGCTCAAGACCGAGTTCTTATGCCCTTCAAGGATGAGGCTCGATTTGCCACTTTCCAAATCCCAGATTTTCGCCGTATTGTCCCCACCCCCCGTGGCCAGGCGTTTGCCGTCCGGCGAAAAAGCAACGCTATTGACCGAGTACTTATGACCTTCTAGGTTGAGACTCGATTTGCCACTTTCCAAATCCCAGATTTTCGCCGTACTGTCCCTAGACCCCGTGGCGAGGCGTTTGCCGTCCGGCGAAAAGGCAACGCTAATGACATCGTCCGTATGCCCTTCGAGCGTGAGGTTCGATTTTCCGCTTTCCAAATCCCAGATTTTCGCCGTACTGTCGGAAGAACCCGTGGCGAGGCGTTTGCCATCCGGCGAAAAGGCAACGCTCAAGACCGAGTTCTTATGCCCTTCAAGGATGAGGCTCGATTTGCC
>CAZIKN010000001.1:68547-73273 GCA_964539805.1 uncultured Saprospiraceae bacterium
AGGCGTTTGCCATCCGGCGAAAAGGCAACACACTTGACTTCGGCGGTATGCCCGAGCAAGTTCGAGACCCAAGGAAGGGGTGTGTGGGCGGGGTTGTCATTGTAATATAAGGCATCTACGAGAGCGCGGGTCACTTGCAGGTTGTCGTCGTCCACATAGCGGTGGGCGAACTCGGCGAGGCGGTAGGCTTCGGTGCGTAAACCGTCGCGCAGGGCGGTCTGGGATTTGTAGGCGAGGTCGTTGGCGTAGGCGCGGCGGGCGGCACGGAGATTGGCATCGGCGATAGCATCGGCGCGGGCGGTTGCCTTGCGCGCAGCATCGGCTTCGTGATTGGCGCGTTTGGTTTGGCGTGTGGCTTCCTTATATTTATCGGATATCTCGCGGGTAAAAGCAATGAACTGCTCGTCAATTTCCTTGCTCCTATCGGGGCAGTGTTCACGGGCAGCAGTGAGTTGTTTCAGGGCTTTATCAAACTCGCCATTGCTCCAGTAGTTGCGGGCGTTTTGCATCAGGGTGGCATATTGCAGACAGTTCTGCGCGGCAAGCGAGGCGTAGAAGGCCTGGGCGAGCAAAAACACAATTATGATCAGGCGCATGACTTATTGATTGTTTAGTGTGTCAATCGCCTGCTTATTTTCTTTTTGCAGGCGGGCGATGGAGTCTATTTTTGAGGAGGTTTCACGGATGAGGTAGTCGTTCTCTGCATCTTGATAGACCTGCTTTTTGCGCTGCAAATCCTGCATGGTGAAGTCAAGGCGTTGTTGTTTTTCCTGGAGAGCAGTGCGGAGTTTGGTGTCTGCATCGGTTTTAGCAGCCTGTATCTCTTTATTTTGCTTTTGCGATTGGATATACAACTCCCTCGCCCACAAACTCGCCAAACTCGCCAAGGCCGCAAAGCCAATAGCGAAGCGGGTCATTTTCTGGGCTTTGCGCTTTTCCTGCTCCGCGAGTTGCTGGGCAGCAATGGCCGAATTTTTCAGTCGTTCCGCCTCCTCCGCCCTTCGCCGCTCCTCCACCAATTCCCGTTCCCTCTCCTCCGCCTCCAAGCGCAGCCGCTCCGCTTCCGCCTTTTGCGCCGCCAACAACTCCGCCGCCTCCACCGCTTTAAACCGCTCCAACACTGGCCCCACTAAGGTATCGTGGCTGATTTCATAATACAACTCCCCCTTCCGCGTCTCGCGCTTCAACAATCGCTCGGTGTGCAGCAGTTCGAGCGCAGCCTGTGATACGCCGTATGCTTCCCGCATGGTGGAGGCTTCCATCATAATGCGGCGGCCATTGCGGATCAGGCCGCGGGCCAGCAATTTTTGCACGGCTTCCTGCTCGGCGGCGGGGATTTTTTCGAGCACGCCGTGGTAAAATTCATTGATGATCCGCTCAATGCCTTCGGCGTAGCCGTAAAAAGCGGGCGTAATCTGAAAACCCGCCGCATGTTTTTGCCGGATAATCTCGCCTTCCATATACTGGCAGACCATTTGCAACTGAAAAGCGGCGATTTCGCCCAAATGCACGTCGGCAGGGGTGGTGTCCGGCGCGGACGGGGCCGGGTTGCCGAGGCTGGATTGGCCTTTGCGCCCCAAAGCCTCCAAAATGCCTTCGAGCGCATCGGGGCTGTACCCGAACACGGGCGAGGCATACTCGCCGGACATGCCAGCGGGGCGGGTAATGGCGGCCACGGCGCGGTCGCGGTCGAGCGGTCGCAATTGGAAACGGCAGCGCAGGATGGCCGGGATGTCCGCCGAAAGTTCGTCTAAGAAGTAGAGAAAATCGGAACGGAGGCCGAACACAAACTTGGCCTGCAGCGGGGTCACCGCTTGCGGAGAAAGCCCTGCCGGCGGGCGGCGGTTGACGATGGCGGCAAACTGGGTGATGAAAGCCGTGCGCTGTTCGGGCGTGTATAGCGTAAACAATTCCTCAAACTGGTCGAACACGATGATGGGCTTGAACACATCTCCCAAGTCCACATACCAAAAGCGGCTGAAATATTCCCACAGGCTGCGGTCTTCAGGCATATCGGCTGGGATGTAACCGCCCGCTTTGAGTTGGTGACAGACCTGTAGTTCGGGGCTTTCGGCGGGGTTATTGAGGCGAATAAACACGGGTTTGTACTGGTTTTCCTCCAATTCGGGGCAGACACCCGCCTGCAACAGAGAGGTTTTGCCCGAACCCGAATCGCCAAACAGCACCACCAAATCGTTGAGCACGATAAGGCGGAAGAGTTCCTGTCTTTCGTCGTCGCGGCCAAAAAACAAATGCCGGTAATCGCTCGTAAAAGAGCGCGAGCCTGGGTAGCGGTGCATCATTTGGCGAGTTTTTTACGGTTATATATCTTTTTGCACCAGCCGCTCAATTGTTTTACGGTGTCGGCGAGGGCGGTGTCGGGGTTGTCCTGCTTATCCATGGCTGTCAGGTTGCGCGGCAGGGTGGTGGCCTTGAGTTCGTCGGGCAAAGTGCCTTCCCAGGGGCAGGAGCGCATCAGCAGAGGGATAACGGTTGCTTCTTTTGCTTCGTGCCGGCGGAGCGCAAGCTGGAGTTGACACTCATAAATCCGGTCAGAACCAAAAAAACTGTCCGTAATCAGGGGCAAAATAATGTCGGCGGCCTCGATGCGTTGGGCGATTTCCTGCTCTGTGTCGGTACCGGGCAGGAGTTGGCTCTCGTCCCAGGTTTCTATAAATTCCGTGCGTCTTATGGGGTTGAGTTGCACATCCAAGGCCGTTTTTACCGCTTCGTCTTCGGGGGCGTACATCAGAAAAACTTTGAGTTTGCCCGATGTCGGGGCGGTCACGGTTTCAGGTTGTGCAAGGGCGGCCTGTATTTCGCTCAAAAACTGTTCGGCGGGCGTATCCACGAAGCGCACATCAAAATTGTTGCTGTAAAAAAAGCGGGTCAGTGCGCCGATGTCCCCGGGGTTTTGCAGGGCGTAGGTTTCTTTTTGCCGTTGGTATCGCCCAATGAGGTGCATGATCAGGCGCAGGTGCCATTCATTGAAATCAAAACCAAGGAAAATAAAGGTTTTGTCAAACTGCTGGGCGGTATTTTTGCCCTTGACCGAGGTAAAATGGATGGCCACCTTATTCGGGATACCCGCCGTATTTTCCTGCTGCAAAATGGCATCCAGAAAGGCCAGCTGGTCGCGTTCAGTGACGATCATGGAGTCCGGTTGTTCCGCCGACCCGAACAATTGATAAATCAGCGGCGCGTCGGCGCGTATCTCCTCGTCCTTGAATTGAATGCTGTTGTTATGCGTCGGGTTGGCGTAGTGGTAATAAAAACGCTTGGTATCCAACTTGTTTTCGTCATTAAAGGCATATTCCAAATAGGGCGCGTGATCAGTCTCTATGATAAAATGGAAGGGCATTTTGGCCAACTGCCGATACACGGGAAAATCGGTGAAGGCGTATTGGTCGTAAAACCCGGCGATGAGGTTGTAGAGTTCCGTCCGGGCATTTTCGTCTGAAAAGGAAGCCCTTTTTTGCCGCTCTTGCACAAAAATGGTGTCTTCCAGTTTCTCGGCAATATAGGCAAGGCTCGGATCGGGCAGCAAGGTTAATTGCGGGTCGCGACGGTGGAGTTCTTCCGCCAAATGATCACGGAGGAGATTTTGGAGCGAAATGCGCTGCCCGTTGCGCATCATGGTGATCGCTGCTGGACCGAGTACAAGTATGGTTCGGCCGTTATGGATGTTTCGGACAAGGGCGGTCCAGTTTTGGTTGTATTCAGACATGAGCGGATTAGTTGGAAAAAGAATTTTGATTATATTATCCACGCTTGGCTTTTCGATTGCCACAAATATATGTTGCAAATGGTATTCCATCTTCTTTTCTGTTCCCGTTTCTTTGACCATCAATCCGGGTATAAATTGAATCATTCCCCCACATGACGGATGTCATTTTTTTCCCCTGATAAGATACCTTTATTTGTCCTACAAACCTTTTATTTATGCAAATACAACGCATTTTTTACCATCTTACAGTGTTACTGACGGGCTGCCTTTTTGCCCTTGCGCCTGTATCCGCACAACAAGTGCCTAAAGCGCGGTATGCTACTTTATCGGTCTTTAATGCCGCTACACAACTGCCTTTAGGCCAATTTTTCTCAAGGCCCATGCACCTCGGTGCTGTGGCGGGTATGGAGTTCCGATACAACCGCCATGCAAGCAACCAGTGGTTTCAGACGGCTAAATTGGGCTTTTCGCATCACCGCTACGTGCAAAGCAGCATCCAGTTGTATTCGGAATTGGGTTATCGGCGATCCATTTGGCGCGGCATCGGGGCTGAACTGCGCCTCGGTGGCGGTTACCTGCACGCCATCCCGGCCACCGAGATATTTACCTTGAAGGGCAATGCCTATGAGAAAAAACGCAATTTCGGGCGACCTCAATTGATGACAGGTGGCGCATTGGGGCTGAGTTACACCCGGCAAAAGCGCGAAAAACCGCTCCGTTTTATGCTGGATTACCAGTTTTACCTGCAATTGCCCTTTGTCAAACAGTATGTCACCCTGCTGCCCAACACCTTGTTGCACGCGGGCGTAGCCGCACCACTTTCCATTTTTTAAACCCGTGCTATTTACCACACAGGGTGATTAAGCAGGTAATAAACCACAAAAGTCACAAAAGGACACAAAAATTAATTGCAGGATAATGAACCACGAAAGGACACAAAAATTAATTGCAGGATAATGAACCACAAAAGGACACAAAAGGACACAAAAATTAATTGCA
>CAZIKN010000001.1:73373-148749 GCA_964539805.1 uncultured Saprospiraceae bacterium
CACAAAAGGACATAAAAATTAATTGCAGGATAATGAACCACAAAAGGACACAAAAATCGCAACGTGCACCTTGGTGCCCTTTTGTGGCTTTTGTGGTTAAAAATTAAATACCATGACAAAACTGAAATCTGTGCTGCTGCTTGTTGTTGCAGCCCTATTGTTGCCCTTTTCTTGCCGCAAAGCGGACATCGGTCATACCGAAATGTGCAACGGCACACCCGGAAAGGCCCACCCCAAGGCAGCCTTGTACCAGGCCGTTTTGGAGGAGTACACCGCCAAAGGACTGCCCGGCATCTCGGCCCTGATCCGCGATGCAAACGGAGTCTGGACGGGCGCCTCTGGCAAAGCCGACATCTCAAAAAATGTGGATATGGCCCCCTGTACGGTATCCAAAGCGGCCAGTCTGACCAAAACCTTTGTGGCCACACTCGCCCTGAAATTGGTGGAAGAAGGTAAATTTGGCCTTGACGACCCACTGACCCAATGGCTCCCCTCCGAAGTGCTGGATCGGGTGAAAAATGCCAAATCCTGCAGCGTCCGCCAATTGCTCAACCATACCACAGGCATCGCGGACGTGATTGACGACAACAAGTTTTACCTCGCGGTGCTGAACGACCCCGACAAAAAATGGTCGCCCGAGGAGTTGATCCCATTTGTGTATGGTGACGAGCCTACTTTTGAATCAGGCAAGGGTATCTCCTACTCCAACACCAATTTTTTGTTGCTGGCTATGGTCATCAACAAGGCCACGGGGCAAGACCACGGGCGTCTGTTGCGCGAAAAAGTGCTGCTCCCCCTCCGGCTCGATCAGACGTTTTACTACTGGCATGATGATGTGCCGGCCACTACGGCACAGGGCTATTTTGACCTTTACAACAATGGAACGATCCTGAACATGACCAATTACAACACGGGCAGTGGCAATGGCTACGGCGGGCTCTACTCCAATGTGTTTGATTTACAAACATTTATAGAGGCTTTGGTGCGCAACAAAACAGTGCTTTCCCCCAAAAGCATGGATCAAATGCTGACGTTCACCGCGCCCGAGGGAGAATCCAACCGCGCAAACGGGCTGGGCATTTTTAAGGATTTCCTTGAGCGCGCTCCCGATCAGTTTGCGTACGGCCACCGCGGCCGCGACCTTGGCTATACGGCCGATATGTACTGGTTCCCGAACCAGGACTATACCATTACCTACTTGGTCAACTATGGCACAGATGCCAAAAGTGAATTGCGCCAGTCTTTTTATGATTTTAGAAAGGCATTGGTGGATGCTATGATGAAACCATGATACCTTTGTCGGCCATTATCAATTGACAATATATGATACCCGTCATACATCTTTTCCCTAAAATAGATGCGAAACTGATTGAACTGCTCCAATCTTTGACCGCTAATGATTGGGAAAAACAAAGCATTGCCCCTCTATGGACGGTCAAGGATATTGCAGCGCATTTGTTGGACGGAAATATCAGGGCAATTTCCATGTTAAGAGACCATTATTTTGGAGTAAAGCCCGAAGCGATCCATAACTACCGGGACTTGGTGCAATACTTAAACAACTTGAATGCCGACTGGGTGCATGCCCTTAAAAGGGTAAGCCCGAAGATGTTGATTGACCTATTGGAGCATACGGGCAAGTCCTATGTTGCGCTGTTAGAGGCGTTGGACCCAAATGCTCCTGCAATGTTTGCCGTTGCCTGGGCAGGAGAGGATACGTCCGCCAATTGGTTTCACATAGCGAGGGAATATACGGAAAAATGGCATCACCAGCAACAGATCAGGTTGGCTGTAGGTAAAACTGAAGCACTTTATTCAAAGGAATTCTATTTCCCTTATTTGGATACTTCAATGCGGGCTTTGCCCCATCATTACCAAGGCGTAAAAGGCGAAAAGCAGGAAAGCATACAGTTCAGTATCATCACTGCCGATGAAACCTACCACTGGTTTTTACAATCAGATGGTCAAAAATGGGTCTTAAAAGAGACAGTAGCCAATGAACCAAGCAGTGTAGTACAAATCAACGGCGACATTGCCTGGCGCATTTTTACCAAGGGCATTGCTCGCGAGGAGGCACTAAAAGAGATAGACATAAGTGGAAAGACAGAAATTGGGATCAAAATTGTGGATATGTTGGCCATAATGGCCTTGTAGATCATTATGGTAGCCTCATAAAAAGTTAATAGCGTAATTAGAATCATTCCTTCTTTTCAGGCATCAACCACCGCCGCAGCACCGCCTTGGCTTGCTCAGACAATGGCATAGGCTGGCCATCGGCCACTTGTACAATGGTGCTTTCGGCATCGGCTACACAGGCACCCTTTTGAAATAATTTTTGGTAAACTTTAATGGAACTATTCCCAATTTTTAGGATTCCTGTGCCTATATCCACCCGACCAGGCCACATTATTTCCTTTTTCAAATGAAGCGTCAGGGAGGCAAGCACAAAACTGGAATGCTCCGTGAACGAAGGAAAATCAGGGTGATAAAGAAATTCTACCCGGCCGGTCTCCAAAAAAGTAGCAAATACGGCATTGTTCACATGTCCCTGCCTGTCGGTATCTGCGTAGCGGATTTTTTCAAACGTTATAAGCGGGAACGCATCTAAGGGTAAATCATTCATGGGTAAATGTGATAATGTGATAATGTGATAATGTGATAATGTGATAATGTGATAATTTTGGGAATGTGATAATATTCTAGATCATTTTCATGGCCACTTGCTGCTGTTTCAGGTAGTAATTCATATTTTCCGCTACTACAATATCCAGGGGTAAAAACTGGGTTTTGGACGGTATTTCTTTGAGAAACAGTAATTTATACAAACTAATAATACCTTGATAACCTTGTTCAATCGGGTTTTGATTGATCAAAAAATTGATCTTGTTAGCACTTAGATGCTGGATATTGGCCGGAATGAGGTCAAAGCCCACAATAACAAACTTGTGAAGTTCTTCTTCATCAAGGCAGTCTATCACTTTATAAGCCCTGGAGTTGGTGACAAATATGCCGCCAACTTGCGAGGGGCCTTTGGTAAAAGCAGAAAGATAAGCTTTGAGTTTGCTTCTATTGTCAAAATCATCAAAGTTGCTGGAAAACACTGCTATATCTTGGTGGGGATGATTGGCAAAATAGTAGCGGAAACCGCGCTCTTTTTCCATCAGGTGACGGGCATTGGTCACGCCTTTTTCCAAGTTGAGCACTAAGGCAGGCTCGCCAGCGCGCAAGGCAAAGTTGAGGAGGCGTGCCGCCAGCACCCCGCTCTGAAAACTATCCTGACCAATATAGGCTGTTAGGTGCGGATGCTCCAAAAAGGTATTGATGAGCACTACCGGCAGTTTTATCTTTTCACAATTATCCAATACCAAACTGCCCTCGCGCCCGAACAATGGCGGGAACAACAGCCCATCGGGCGGCTGGCGAAGTACCTGCGCTGATTTTTCGATAAAATCATCCGGGCTGAAGAGGTCAAAAAAAACGATTTCCACCGCGATGCCATAGTGCTTGACCGACTGATAAGCCTGCTGTACTCCTCTGAAGGGCTGCTCCCAATATGGATCAAACTTGTGGTCGGGCAGTAACGCTACTATACGGATTTGCTTGTTGAAAGCTAAAGCACTGGCAATCAGGTTGCGCTCGTAGCCAAGTTCGTCCATAACCGCCAAAACCTTGTTGCGCACCGCTTCGGCCACATTGCCCCTGTTGTGCAGCACACGATCCACTGTGCCCGTTGACACTCCTGCTTTTAAGGCTATATCCTTGATTCTAACGCGGCTGTTTTTCATGACAACTGATGTTCAAATGGGCAAATGTACACGGCTTTGGCCCCGCCAACAAGCATATAGGGATTTTTCAGGTCGGTGATCTCCATTTAATTGATCATGCTGACAAAATATGGTGTTTTATACCTTTTGGATCAAAAAAAACTTACCGTGTGCGCACACAATTTCAATAAAGTATATAATTTTGTCCCAAAATCCATCCACATATATTTATCATATAGTCTAAAATTTATGAGCAATTCACTAAAGTATCAACTTGAATCTTTTGAAAAGCTGCCGGTCAGGATTTGTCGCGATTCCGTAGAAGGTTCTGTTCATATTGCGCGTTCCATAGCCTTGGCTATTCGACAGAAACAACAGGATGGCGAGAACATCGTACTGGGTTTAGCCACGGGTTCTTCCCCCATTAAAATCTATGACGAGTTGGTTCGGCTGCACAAGGAAGAAGGATTAAGCTTCAAGAATGTAATCACCTTCAACTTGGATGAATACTACCCCATGATGCCCACAGCACCACAGAGTTATGTGCGTTTTATGAATGAATATCTCTTTGATCACGTGGACATCAAGCGCGAAAACATACACATTCCTGATGGCACCATAGCCATGGAAGAAGTGGACGTTTTTTGCCAGAAATATGAAAAACTAATTGATCAGTATGGCGGTATTGACATCCAGTTGCTTGGCATTGGTCGCAGCGGCCATATTGGTTTCAATGAGCCGGGTTCGTGGGAATCATCCGCCACGCGCATGGTGCGCTTGGATGCCATTACCCGTTTAGATGCAACCAAGGATTTTGACGAGGAAGACACTATACCCTACCGTGCCATCACCATGGGCATTGCCAGCATCAAAAAAGCGCGCATGGTGTACCTCATGGCCTGGGGCGGCCACAAGGCGAACATTATTAAAGAAGCGGTGGAGGGTGAAATAACGCCCAAAGTGCCCGCGAGTTTTCTGCAAAAGCACCCCAATGTAAAGGTTTATGTGGATGAAGCAGCTGCGGCAGAATTTACCCGCATCAAAACGCCCTGGTTGTCAGGCATTTGTAAATGGGACGATGACTTGGTGTGCAAAGCAGTGGTTTGGCTTTCTCAAATCACCAACAAACCTATTCTCAAACTTACAGAGGAGGATTATTCTGAAAACCACCTCAGTGATATGATCATGGAATATGATTTTGCTTACAATATAAACATTAAGGTGTTCAATCGCCTGCAGCACACCATCACGGGATGGCCAGGCGGAAAACCCAATGCCGATGACAGCAACCGCCCTGAGCGCGCCATGCCGGCCAGCAAAAGGGTTATTTTATTCAGCCCGCACCCTGATGATGATGTGATCTCTATGGGAGCCACTTTTGAGCGCTTGGTGGAGCAGGGGCATCAGGTACATGTGGCCTACCAAACTTCGGGCAATATTGCCGTGCACGACCATGATGCTCGCCGTTTTTTGGAGTTTTTCGATGAATTTACCAAAACAATAGGCCTTGAAAGTCAAGAAGTTATTGACAAAATCATCAAAAAAAACATGGCCTACTTCACGACCAAAGGAAAATCAGGCAATGACTCGGATACCATACGCCTTATCAAGGGCCTGGTTCGCAGGGGTGAAGCAAGGGCTGGCGCGCGTTTCACAGGGCTAAAAGATAACAATATCCACTTTTTAGATCTGCCATTTTACGAAACAGGCCGCCAGCGCAAAAAGCCTATTGGTGAAGAGGACATTGCCATTATCATGGATTTGATCGAGCGGGTAAAGCCCCACCAGATATTTGCCGCAGGTGACTTGGCCGATCCGCACGGCACCCACCGCGTATGCCTTGATGGTATTCTGGAGGCATGCAAGCGCCTGTCGGACCGCCCGTGGATGAAGGATTGCTGGCTTTGGCTCTATCGTGGTGCCTGGCACGAGTATGCCCTAGATGAAATTGAAATGGCAGTGCCCATCAGTCCCAAACAATTGGAGAAAAAGCGCAGGGCCATTTTTATGCACCAAAGCCAAAAGGATCGCCCACCTTTCCCCGGCGATGACAGCCGCGAATTTTGGCAGCGCGCCGAAGAGCGCAACCGCGAGACCGCCCGCCTGTATCGCAGTCTCGGTCTGGCGGAGTATGAGGCGATGGAGGCCTTTAAGCGGTGGCATTTTTAGGAAATGGTTAAAAACGACTATTTTTGCAGCGTTGCCCCTGTCGCAACCATTCTAAGATGAAACAAGCCCTAAAAACCCTGCTCGCCGAAGGCAAAACCGCCCAAGCCCTCGCCGAACTTCGCAAACTGTCCCTGACGGACAGCGATCTTTCCCATTCCATTATCCAAATTTCTGCCCGGTTTGCAGAGATGGAGCGACAGCAGCACGCAGGCACGCTTGCGCAGGAAGCCCTTGGTATTGAGCGGAATAAAATCAATGCGGCGGTGTTGGCGGTGATTGATCGTTTGGATGACAATTATGGTCTGGACAGTAGTGATGGCCTGACTTGGAGTCAAGCCATCACTACCACGGTGAAAGCAGGCATCGTCCAAAATACCGAAAAACAATACAATATTGACCAAATTAATGAGGCTAATTTTGGAATTAAAATAGATGGTTCGGAAAATGTTATTGCGGATAGCAAAATCGCAGCAGGGCGTGATATTCATATAGGTCCCAAACAACTTGAGACAATTATTGAAAATCAAACCATTATCAATGCCAGTAAACAAGCACTTCCCACCGAACTCACCATCAACCTCCCCAAAGTAGAAGACCTCAGCAAAATAATCGGGCGTGAAAAGGACTTAGAGCAACTGCGGGAACTATTGCAGCAAAAACTAAAGGTAGTAGTAGTCAATGGCCTTGGTGGTATTGGTAAGACCACCTTGGCACAGGCATATCTCACACAATATGGTGGCGAATACGCCCACCTGCTTTAGATAGCACAAAGCGAGGGGGATAATTTTGTGCTTGACGTAATCACCGCCCCTGGCCTGACCCACAACTTGAATATAGACACCAAGGGCAAAGACACGCAGACGATTTTTACCGAGATCATCGCCCAACTCAAAAGCCTCTCTGCTGAAAGGCCCAACTTATTGGTGATAGACAATGCCAATACTACTTTGCAGCGATATTTTGAGTACCTGCCCAAACCACCCTACTGGCATACTTTGGCCACTTCGCGAGAGAAAATAGAGCGTTTTTACGTCAAAGATCTGGATTTTTTGAGCGAGGCAGATGCTGTGCTTTTGTTCCGACAGCATTGTCAACGCATCAGTGATGAGGCGCAGATCAGGTCGCTGCTCAAAACCATTGATTACCACACCCTGACCATTGAGATTTTGGCCAAGACGGCGCAGCGTCACGATACGCCGCTTACTATCCTGCAAGAGGCTATCGAACGCGACCTGAAAGCCGAAGTCTATATTCCGCACAAAGGCGATAAAATTGGGAAAGTTACTTCTTATCTCTTATCCATTTTCGACCTCGCCCCCCTCAGCGCAGAGGAGCAGCGTCTATTACAGCATTTTACGGCTATGCCGACGGTGTTTATACCTTATGAGGGCATAAAATATTTGATACCGGAACAAGAAAAAAGCATAGCTGCCACCCTGCAAGACCTCAGCGACAAAGGCTGGCTGATGTACAGTAGCGATCACGAAGCCTATAAAATACACCGGATCATTCAGGAAGTGGTGAAGCGGAAACTACCGCCTAATATAGGAGAACTCTCTGAGTTGATTCTGCGAGTAGGTGATTTATTTAATATAGATCAAAACAAAGACAATCCGGTAGATAAATTCCCTTTTATTCCTTTCGGTGAGGCGGTTTTGGCGCTTTTTCCCGATGCGACAGAGCCCGAAATGAGTGTTTTGCAAAATAATCTAGCAACTGTTTTTAAAGCCCTTGGTGATTACTCCAGCGCCAAAGATTTGTTAGAAAAATCTATGCGTAGTGATGAGGCCAATTTTGGTGAAAAGCATCCAAATACCGCAGTCCGTTACTCCAATTTGGCATTAGTTCTCAGAGACCTTGGCGATTACAAAGGGGCCAAGAATTTATTGGAAAAGGCGATTATTAGTGATGAAGAAAACAATGGTGAAAACCATCCGAGCACAATGATTAGTTATTCAAATTTAGCTAATATTTTATATACTATTGGTGACTATACAAGTGCCAAAGTTTTGTTAGAAAAAGTAATGTTGAGTAACAAAGCTAATTTTGGTGAAAATCATCCTATGACAACTGTTAGTTATTCAAATTTAGCCGTAGTTCTTCAAGCACTTGGCGATTATCCTAGCGCAAAGTATTTGTTTGAAAAGGCCTTGTACTATGATGAGACGAACTTCGTAGAAAATCACCCTATAACCGCAACTCGTTATAATAATTTGGCAACATCACTAATATACTCTCGAGATTATACAGTTGCAAAGGTGTTTTTAGAAAAGGCTATGCAAGTCACAGAGATAAACTTTGGCAAAAAGCACCCTACAACCGCCACCATTTATTTTAATTTAGCCGCCCTTTGTGTAGAATTAGAAGATTACAAAAATGCATTTTTGTATATTCAAAAAACCTGTGCTATTTATATGCAATATTTGGACAAAGACCACCCAAATACTAAAAATGCGTATGAGTGGTCAAATCATATTACCAACAAAATGCTCGAAAACGGCTGGACGGAGGAGCAGATAGCAGCCTTGATAAGCGAATAGGGCTGGATTGTTACACCTTCCTGCTAAAATCGTACATCCCGGCACGCAGCGAAACGTAAAAGCCCTATCTTTGTGGGGCTATGGGTGTGGTTTTACAACTGCTCTGTTTTATATCATCAAAAATTCGACACCAAACCATTATTCAAAATATGACAAATAAAGAACGTCTTTATGACGCTTTTGGAGAACTCCTTTATGTAATTTCCATGGCGGACCATTCCATTCAACCAGAGGAAATAGAACAAATCAAACAAATGCTGCAACAACACCCCAGCGGGGAAGCCATTCAGTGGTCGTTCAACTATGAGGCGCGCAAACAACGCCCGGTAGAAAAAGTGTACGAGGCGGTGATAGATGCCTGTCAGGAAGTCGGCCCCGACCCCGAATATGTGTTTTTGATAGAAGTATTGGAAAAAGTAGCCGCCATCCACGCAGGCAAAAGTGCGGAGGAAGAACAGGTCATCCAGGGCTTTACGAATGACCTGCTCGAACGGTTCAGGAACGATGTGAAAGCGTTGTCTTAAAATGTCCGGCACCTTATCTGGGCGTATTATACGCTGCTAAATGTGCAAAAAATAAGCACATTTAGCAGCGTATATTTTTTTTAATGCTGCTGAATGTGTGTATATTTGTGCACATTTAGCAGCATATAATTTTAATATTTTTTGATATAAAATTGATAATCAATGCCTTAACAAAAAACAATATACCGGTTTTCACGCTGCAAATCCTAACAAATTTACCCCCTACTCTACCCTACTCCACCCTCAATATTTCCCGCAACCGAATATCCGCTGCCGACGCCCCGATCATCACTTTAAAGGTGCCGGGTTCTATAATCCTGTTCAGGTGGAGATCCAACATCGTGAGCATTTCGGGTTGTATTTCAAAGGAAAGGGTTTGGGATTCGCCTGCTCGCAGGTGCACGCGCTGAAAACCTTTCAGTTCCATCACCGGTCGTGATACGGAGGACAGCATATCGCGGATGTACAGTTGCACCACTTCGTCGCCATCTGTATTGCTTGTGTTTTTCAGGGTAAAAGAAACGGTCGCTGATTCATCGGTTTTGATCGTATTTCGGGACAATTTGATATCGTTGTATTCAAAATCGCTATAACTCAGGCCATACCCAAACGGGAAAAGCGGCAGGCCGGATAGGTTGTTGTAATCATCCCCACGCCCCGTGGGCTTGTGGTTGTACACTAAGGGAACTTGCCCCTCGTGCAGTGGGAAGCTAATTGGCAGCCTCCCGGCAGGGTTATAATCGCCAAACAAAATATCCGCAATAGCATGTCCGCCCTCTTCACCCGGATACCAAACGGCGCCAATGGCATTCACTTGCTCAATCCAATTGTTCATGGTAATGGCGCTTCCGCCCACTAGCAGAACCACCACGGGTTTGCCGGTAGCGGCCACCGCACGGATCATTTCTTCCTGATGGCCGGGCAAGGAAAGCAAGGCCCTGTCCTGAAATTCACCTTCTGTAATGCCCACTGTTACGACGGCTATATCGGCTTGTTTTGCAATGGCCACGGCTTCCTTGATTTTCTGTTGCCAAGGGTTGTTTACACCTATATTCCAGACCAATTTAATGGTGGCATTTCCTTTGGGTTCATAGAATTCAACCTTGATGTCATATTGTTGGCCTTTTTCAAAGGTGTAATCAGCCAATACAGTGTTGTAGGATAGTTTTTCCCAATGATCTATAATCAGTTTATGGTTAAGGTACAGTCGAAAACCATCATTGCCTTCTATACCGATGTTGTATTTCCCTGTTACCGGCGCGGTCAGTTTTCCGCTCCATCGAACAGAATAAAAATCGGCATCCATGCCAGCAGCAGGGCCGTAGAGCGTCCAGTGAAAATCAATCTTTTTATCGGTGCGCGCCGTAAATGGCTTTCCGCGGAGTGTTACATTGTTGAAATATTCCGCAAGAAGACCCTCCGTTTTTCCGGTGCTCAATTGCACGGATGGAATGACCACATAATCCTCCGTGAGGCGACCACAGCCCGGCGCGTACCCTACTTCTACGGCCTTTCCGGCCCTTTGTTGCAGACCCTCGAGGACGCTCACTTTGTTGTTGCCCGGCCCGCTGTAGCCACCCAGCCTTGCCTCTGTGGCATCCGAACCGATCACGGCAATACGGCGGATATTTTTTGAAAAAGGCAAGGTTTTATCCTTGTTTTTGAGCAAAACAAATGATTCCAATGCGGCCTGCCTGGCGATTTGCTTGTGCGAAGGGATCGTTTGGATGTCTTCAGAAATGTACGGGTTCTCAAAAAGGCCGAGTTCAAACTTTGCCCTCAACACCCTGGCCACGGCATCATTGATCCTGTTACTGTCTATACGGCCATCCAAAAATGGCGGATCAAACAAGAGATGGTGCTTGTATTCGGTTTGGAAAATGACATCAAGGCCGCCGCTGATGGCATGTTGGCCGCTTTCCGCATAGTCTTTGGCGGTATTGTGCAGCACCAATTCGCCGCCAACTGCATTGGCATCCGAGATCACAAAACCTTTGAACCCCCATTGCTTTTTCAGTTTTTCCATTAACAGCCAATGGTTGGATGAGGCAGCAACGCCATCCACTGCATTATAAGCTGTCATAATAGAGCGGCTGCCTCCTTTTTCAATGCAGGCTTTGAAAGGCGGAAAATGGATTTCTTCAAGGTATCTTTCATTGCTGTGGATAGGGTAACTATCCCGGCCACCGTCACCCACATTGGCCACGAAATGTTTGGGCGTGGTAATGATGCCCTTTTGTTCAAATGCACGCACAAAGGCGACGCCCATGGCAGCGGATAAAAAGGGGTCTTCTCCGTAGGTTTCCTCTGTTCGGCCCCAGCGTACATCGCTGGCGATGTTAACCACGGGGGAAAGTATTTGCCGTATGCCCCTTTGTTTGGTTTCTACGGCAATGGCGTTGGCCACGCGCCCCATCATAGCCGTGTCCCAGCTGGCAGCCAAGGCGATGGATTGCGGGAAAGTGGTGCCACCATCCCTGACCAAGCCATGGAGTGCCTCATCAAAGGGAATAATGGGGATGCCCAGCCTTGTTTTTTCTATAAAATGTTTTTGGATACTATTGATTTTCCTGGCCAATGCCGTTGCTGGTTCGCTGGTATTATAGCTCAGCATCTGACCGCCCACATCGCCCCTGTTACCGGCGCTGACCTGCAAGCCAAAAATTCCGTGCTTGTATTGATCTGCTTCTGCTTGATCCAGATCGCCGGGCACCATAAAAAGTTGCCAGAATTTCTCTTCAGGTGTCATCCGCCGGAGCAAGTCTGATACCCGTTTTTCTATTGGCTGATCCTTATTTTTATACAAGGGATTATTTTGCGCCTTTAGGGAGACCGCAAAAAGGAGTAAACATACACAATGATATATGGGTGACATAATTAAGGCAAAATGGGTATCATGTCAAAAAGTGTACCATAGCTAAGTGCCACGTCCGGCGAGTGCCCCACTAATCCGAGTGGCCGCTTTTTCCCTTCTTTTCGTTGCCCGGCGGTTAAAATGTCCCTTTCTTCCGTTGTTTCCTCCTTCTCCTTTTGATTATTTCCATCGTGAAGAAAAGCATGGCTGGAATTTTCCCGCTCAGGGCCATTGTATTTTTCTAAGCAACTGATATGGTTGATCAAAAAATACCTGACCTTTGCTTTTATTCATCAATATAGCCTATGCAAAAAATAGGGATCATAGGGGCAGGCCGCATCGCCTATCACCTTGGCAAACGCCTGAAAGGCAAGGGCTTGCGCGTGCAGCAGGTCATTAGTCGCACCGAGGAGCACGCACGTGCGCTTGGGCAGGCGTTGGGTGCCAACTGGGCCACAGATTGGTCGGCAGTGCATCCTGACACGGATTGGCTCTTGGTGGCCGTGCGCGATGATGTCATTGAGGAAGTAGCCGCTGCCTTGTCGCCACATGTGCCGTCAGCCTTGGTTACCCACACTTCTGGTGCCACGCCCGGCGCTATTCTGAAGCCTTATTTTGAGCGATACGGTGTGTTTTACCCCTTGCAGTCCTTCTCCTTTGATCGTTCGCCCATTTGGTCCAAAATACCCTTTTGTGTGGACGCAAGCCGACATGAAGATCTGCTTCACTTGAAAAAAGTGGCTAAAATCATAGGCAATTTGGTGTATCAGGTCAATGATGAGCAAAGGGCCTTCCTACATGTAGCAGCAGTGTTTGCCAATAATTTTGCCAACCATTGCTTTGCCATCGCCGAAAAAATATTGGATGAAAAAGACCTGCCCTTTGAAATGCTGCATCCGCTCATGGAAGAAACCGTGGCCAAGGCCTTGCTGGATTCTCCAGAGCGGATGCAAACGGGGCCTGCCCTTCGCGGCGACACCGATACGCTACTCAAACACCTGAGCCTTTTGGAACATCACCCTGATTGGCAGCAGATGTACCGCATGCTATCCAAAGGAATCAATGATCAGGTGCTGTAGTGATAAATTGGGGAATGTGATAATGGCGGCTTCGGCCGGACATCTCAGGTAATCATCGGCCAGGCTTAAGTCAACGGCATTGAGCAAGAGCCTATTAATCGCGCTCGGTTCGAATCCGTTTGTCGCGATTGCCACTGTCGGAGTAGCGCTTGTGGTAACGGCCCCAGGAAAATCCAAATTTGAGGCTCAATTGACCATAGGCACCACTGAGCTGTTCATTGCTTAAGGATACATAATCGCTGTTGTTAACAAAGCGGTATCCGCCTTCCAGGCCAACGCGAAACCAGCGGAACACATTGATTTCCAAGCCACCGGAAGGGTGCATAAAGAGCATTTCATCCGTGCCTTCGTTTTGAAGTTTGGTTCGGGCACGACCGATCTCAAAGTTCAGCACGGGGTGAATGGCCCTGTAAGGTATAAAGGCATAACTGATTTTGGCGCCGTTGTAGCGCGTGATATCAAAACGGCGGGTTTCGTTGTTGCGAAGCAAAATATCATCGCGCAGGCGGTAGTTGCTCCAACCGATGCTGAGGGATTTGCCAAATTCAAAACCAAAAAAACCACCGCGGTTCCAGCCTTCGGTAGCATCATAATTAGTCAGTTGATGGGAGTATCCGCCCCAAATACCGCTGAAACCCCAACCGCGCTCCCCGATCAGGGTTTCTTCACGCTGGGCCATGGCAGTATTGAGCAAAATAAAGGAAAATAAAATAAACAGAAAAGACTTTGCGAACTTCATACGTGAACAGTTTGTCAGGTTAAAAAATGCTTGTTGCAGAAAATGATACGACGGTTGAACGGACAAAAACGTTACACGAGGGTTGCAGTTCCTAACATGATTTTAACTAAATCAAAATAAAGCGCCTTGGCTCATCACTTCATCCAATTCTATACTTTCTGTTTCTATATTATCATAGGTCTCAAGGGGAGTGTCGGGCAGTAAGCGCTTGACAATACGCAATTGGTGGGTATAACGGTTCAGGTCTTTATTGAAAATACCGAAATGGTCCAATTTATCAATGCGTACTTTACCTGAGGCGTGTATAATGTGGCAATCAGGCAAGATAAGGCCGACATGGGTAATTTGGCCCTTGCCGTTGTCAAAAAAGGCCAGGTCTCCCGTCTGGCATTGCTCCATAAAATCAACCGGGCGGCCCTGCGTCACCTGTTGTGAGGCATCGCGGAGGAGGCGGATGCCCGCTATCTTGAACACCATTTGGGTAAAACCAGAGCAATCAATGCCAAATGGAGAGCGTCCGCCCCACAGATAGGGTGCATTCAAATAACGGCGGGCTACTTTGATCACCCAATCGGCTGTACCCGGCGAATGGCCAGGGGTGACCACAGGCCCCGAAAACTGAAAAAACTGCTCTCCCAGCTGACAGCGCAGTCCATCATAACAGGGCAATGATGCCCCTAAGGTAATGGGCATAAAATGATCAGCGGCCATCAGGCCTTCCACCAAAGAAAGGGAAACAGCATGCTGTGCTGTATAGGCTTCATATTCTCCTGCACTCAGTGTTTTAAGTTGCTTGGCATCCACCCAACCGATGTAACCATCCCAAGCGCAGCTGACCATGCGCCAGTTATCCTTTGACTCCTGTATCTGCACGGTTTCACCAAACAGCAACTGGGATACCATCTCGCTTTTATCAGAAGGCTGAGCACGCAAAGGCGCAATAGACACAGCGCAAACGGCGTAGGGGGACATTTGAGTGATGAATTATGAGTGATGAGTTAAATTTCTTTAAAATAACGGAAGTCATGGTTGGCTTTGATGCGCTTGAGGCTTTCAAAAATCAGGCGAATCAAGTTGTTGACATCGTCTTTGTGCACCATTTCCACCGTGGTGTGCATGTAGCGCAAGGGCAGCGAGATCAAAGCCGAGGGTACACCACCGTTAGAGTAGGCAAATGCATCGGTGTCCGTACCGGTAAATCGGCTGGCAGCCTCGCGCTGGAAAGGGATCTGGTTATCCGTGGCAGCTTCAATGATCAGGTCCAACAGTTTTTGATGTACAGCGGGCGCATAGGTTACGGTAGGGCCATTGCCGCAGCGCACATCTCCATGCTTTTTAGAACTCATCATTGGGGTGTGAGTATCATGGGTCACATCCGTTACGATGGCCACGTTGGGCTTTATGGTTTGGGCTATCATTTCGGCACCGCGCAGCCCAACTTCTTCTTGCACGGAATTGACCACATAAAGGGTGTAGGGCAACTCCACTTTTTGTTCGTTAATCAGTCTGGCTACTTCCGCTATACAAAAACCGCCCACGCGGTTGTCAATGGCACGGCAGGCGTAATAGCGGTCGTTCAGCGTAGTAAACTCATCTTGAAAGGTAACCACGCAACCTACGTGAATACCCATTTTGAGCACCTCTTCCCGATCTTTTGCACCTACATCAATAGTCAGGTTGTCCTGGGCGGGCGCCACGTTGGAGTCTTTATCGCTACGGGTATGTATGGCAGGCCAGCCAAATACGCCTTGAACCTTGCCCCCCTGACGCAGGTGTATCCATACGCGCATACTGGGTGCGATGAGGTAATCACTTCCGCCATTGCGTATGATGTGGATAAAACCATCGTCCGTGATATAATGAACAAACCAGGAAATCTCGTCGGCATGGCCTTCTATGACCACCTTAAAGTCTTTACCGGGGTTGATAATGCCATAAGCAGTACCATAATTATCTAATTGCCAGTCGTGTATATATGGTTTAAGGTATTCAAGCCATAATTTTTGGCCTGGAGCTTCGAATCCAGTGGGGCTGAAGTTGTTGAGATAGCGGCGAAGGAAAGCCTCTGAATGTGCTGTTAAGATAGGTGATGCAACCGATGCGTTGTCCATTTAATAAAAGTATAATAGCGGGATTTTTAGCCGAAATATCGGCTGCAAAGGAAATAATATTTTTATTAGTTCATCAAAAATTGGTTGTGGATAAGGCAATTCTGAATAATTCTGATTTATTTTTTGAAAATACAACAATATTATTTTGCACAAAAAACATATTATTTAATTGATTTTCAATTAAATAAAAAAATAAAGCAACGACAAACAAGAAAATCTGTTTTTGCGTCAAGCATACAGATCCTCTCATGTTTGTGGAACAATTGGCGCACTAACAAAAGAAACACGTCATTGCACCGAAAGAATTTACCAATAAAAAGAAGGATAAATATGTTTACAATTCCTGAAAATGTTACCTTTACGGCGATTATTTATTTTACTCCAAACACTAACGGCAAAATCACCTCCAATCCCGATTGCGCTGTTTTTCCTGCCACTCCGTGTTGTTCTTGTGAAAAGCGTTGACCTGTGTGCACTGGTTAATCGCCATTGGTATGCTTTTTGCCTTTTTAACATATGGTATAAGCGCCTACCCATATATGGTTAATTTATATCAAATCAAACCCCAATTTGGTTACCAATAAAACTTTAACCGTTTGTTTTCCGAAAATAGAGCAAACGTTTTTTCCATAAATAATAAATTTTAGACGCCTGTGATAAAAGTTTTCACAACCCCGCGTTTTCTTTTCCTGATTTGCCTGTTCATTTGGCAAAATGTGGCCTCGTATGCTCAGGACATCCATTTTTCCCAGTTTGGCAATTCGCCACTAAACCTCAACCCTGCACAAGCGGGCGTATTTGGAGGTGACATGCGCTTTGTAGGTAACTATCGTGACCAATGGCGCTCTGACAGAAACCAGCCTTTGGTGCCTTACCTGACTTTTTCAGGAAGTTTGGAGAACAAAATCTACTTCAATCCGGGCCGTTATGACCGGTTTCTCACCGGCTCCATTTTGTTCAATTATGACCGCCAAGGTGATCTGCGCCTCACCTCCCTTCAGATAGGCTTCCCAATTAGCCTTACCCTGCCTGTAGCCAGCGGCCATTTCCTGACTTTTGGGGTCACCCCTATGTTTGCGCAAAGGGCAGTCAACAGCGACCAATGGAGTTTTGACGCACAATGGTTTGACTGCATGTACAATCCTGGTGCCCCCATACGTGAGAACCAATTGGTTGCCAATGATGCTATCCGATATTTTGACCTCAGTGCCGGCTTAAATTATCGGCTCCAGGCTCAATCCTCTCGCACACGCCTCAATTTTGGGGCAGCCATGCATCATATCAACCGCCCGCACCATGATTTTTGGTCCGCCTCCTTGACCGATCCAGGCCAGATACGCTTGTACAATAAACTCACCCTTCAGGGCCAAGCCCTGATTCAGGCTACGGCCAACATGGATTTCATTGGCCAGGCTGTGCACCAAAGCCAGGGTACCTATCGCGAATTCGTTTACGGTGTTGCGGCACGCCTGCACCTCAACCGAAATCCTTACAAAGAATTGGCCCTTCAGGTAGGTGTGGACATGCGCAACAACCGGCGCAACAATGACGCTCTCATACCATCCATAACCGTGCTGTACAAAACCTGGCAGTTGGGCCTCAGCTATGACGCCAATGTATGGACTGACGTTGAACGCGTAACCAGAGGACGCGGCGGCCCGGAACTCTCCTTGATCCACCGTTTGTATCGGGTAAAACCGTTGCCGGTGTTCAAGACCTGCCCTATCATGTAATCCACCGTTCCAAAAACTCACCTTTTTTATATAATGAGGCATTTCAAGTCCTTTCTATTTGTATTTTTTATTGGCCTTACGCAAGTGCTAACGGCTCAGGTTGATGGTAAAAATACCGTTGTAACCGATCGTGTGAATGAAGAATTTGACCGCGCGCCCCTTAACTCAATAGAAAAAGCAGCCGAAAAAGCCATGGCCGAGGGAGATTATTATGCGGCCATGCAGTACTACAAACGAGTAGTACGATTTGACAGCAGCAATGTGAAAGCCTGGCGGGGAATAGGTGATGCAGCCATGCATTTCGCAGCGTATGAAGAGGCCGAAAACGCATTTCAACACCTTATCAACATCAATCAGATTGGCAGCGATGCCGCCCCCATACTCAAACTGGCAGAACTGAAATACCGTAGGTACAATTTTGTAGAAGCTAAACTGATCTATGAAAGGCTTTTGGCAGAAAAACCAGCAGGAGTAAGCCAGGAAGCACTGGCAGAAGCCCAAAAACAACTCATCAACTGCCAATGGGCGGAAAGTGTTGCGGACAATTCGGATGTGACTTCACCCGCCACTGCTATTCGCGAGGTCAATAGCGAACACTCAGAGTACTCGCCTTACCTTTATGGTGATACACTTTATTTTTCTTCCTATCGTTTTGAAAATCAGAAAGATAAACATATTCCCAAACGCAACGTCATTAAAATTATGACGGGCATTCCAGACAAAGATACCCTTGCTATTGGCACTGCGGAATTTAATGCGCCTGTCAATGGCGAGCAGCAGCACAGTGCGCACGTGGCATTTAACCGCAACAAGACGCTTCTTATTTACGCGGTAGGCAAATATACGGATGCTTCCAAGATAGAATGCCGCTTGTTCATGCGCAAGCGCAATGGCAATGTATGGGGAGACCCCACTCCCCTTCCTGCCAGTATCAATATGGCAGGCTATACAACCACCGAACCATCCATTGGCCACTCCATCAGTGACCCTGGCAAAGAAGTATTGTATTTTGTAAGTGACCGCCCGGGCGGAAAAGGAGGCCGTGATATATGGTACAGCAACATACTTGCGGACAGTTTTTCGCATCCGGTCAATATTGGGTCTTTGAACACGGCTGGTGAGGATGTTACGCCTTTTTATCATTCCAAATCAGGAACCTTGTTTTATAGCACAAATGGACTTCGTACCATTGGTGGTTATGATGTATATCAAGCCCGTGGTATGCGCACGAATTGGGGCGCACCTGATCACATGGGCATCCCGATCAATTCTGGAGACAACGATGTATTCTATTTTCAAAATGATGATAGCAGTATAGGCTTATTGGCCAGCAACCGCGAAGGCTCCAGAAACTTGTCAGAAGAAGCCTGCTGTTATGACATCTACAAGGTCAACCTGTTCAAGCCCAAAATGGAAGTGGTCATTTTGGACAAAACGACTAAAGATTCCCTGCGCCGTTCCTCGGTGTGGCTGTATGCCCTCAAACCTGATGGCAGTCCTGAGGACCAGGGAACAAAAGTAGAGGTAATAGGTGCCAAATGGGCATTTGACCTTCAGCCCGGCAAAAGCTATATGCTGGTGGGTGCCAAGGAAAACTACTACAATGACACCCTTCGCTTCCAAACCCCTGCAAAGCCTTGGAAAGACCTGATGGTCAAAAAGTTATACCTCGGCCAGCAGACCCCTGTCTTAGTGGCGACCATATTTGACCAACTGACACGCGAGCCAATCATGGGCGCCACGCTGCGCTTTATTGACCTGGGCCCCGTTAGTGTTGAGCCTCCTCGCCCTGTCATCAAAACGGATGTGCATCCTTTGGACAACTCCTATCGCTATAATTTGGACTACGAGCACCGGTACCGTGTTTTTGCTTCAAAAAATGGGTACTCTACGGATTCAACCGACATTATCTCAACTATTGGCCTTAAAACACCCTCGCTGATTCAGCGCCAACTTTTCCTGCGCAATGGCCTTGCATTACAAGCGCACACCATCAACCGCGCCAATCGTGATACCATGTATCAGGTCAATTATGAGTTGGTTGACCTTACAGGTGGTACAGCACCCAAGACCTATGTCAATCCTTTGGGCAACAAATATTTTATCACCGGGCTTCAGCCCAATCGCGAATATCGCCTGATTGCCAAAAAGGAGGGTTTTGAGCCGGACACCGTAATGTTCAATACCAATGGCCTTGACCCATTGTCTTTCCAGACCATCATCAAGCAACTCGAACTCAAGCCACCCAAAGTGCGCCTGATCGTTACCGTATTTGACAAAGATACCAAAGAGGCCATAAACGGTGCCGCTTCCCGATTTGTAAATCTAGGCATAATCGGTTCAAAATCATATCGTTACCTGTATCGTGACGAATCACATCCCGCTGATAACCGCTATGAATATATGCTTGAGTCCGATCAGTATTATCGGGTTTCGGCCAATAAAATTGGTTACACTGTTGACTCAACAGAAATCATCAACCCAACAGAAAAGGCCATCAATGGCGTGATTGAACGAAAATTGTACCTCCAGCGAGGCGTCTCTTTCAAAGGTTATGCGGTGAATAAGCTGACGCGTGACACCTTGCACGATGTAACATTTAGACTGATAGACCTGAGGTCAAATGAGCCAGAAAAGGTTTTTGTCAACCCGGTGCCTGTAAAATCATATCAAACGGTTTTGGCTTTTGAAAAAAGATATATGCTGATTGCGCAAAAAGAAAACTGGAGCTCTGATACGGTTCGCTTCAACACCGTGAACCTGCCCAAGGTAGAGTTCCAAAAGATCGTTCGCGAACTTCAGTTGTTGCCTTTGTCTTTAGATGCATATCTGCCGATCAAACTCTTTTTTGACAATGATGAACCTGACAAACGCACCCTTGCGACAACCACACAGCGACAATATCAGCCGACATATGTAGATTATATCCGCCGCAAACAAGAATTCCAGAAAAACTACACGGCAGACATGCCAGAGGGCAAAGCAAAAGAAGATGCCTTGGTGGCCATTGACAATTTCTTTGAGAAAGAAGTGCGTGAAGGCTGGAACCGCCTTTTTGCCTTCTCCGAGGCACTATATAAAATGATGGAACGCGGTGACTCAGTAGTGCTCACCTTACGCGGCTTTGCCTCACCTCGTGCAGCAAGTAACTACAACATGGCCTTGACCTCGCGGCGTGTATCGAGCGTAAACAACCACTTCAAACTTTTTGATGGTAGCATATATCGGAAATTCCAGGAAAATGGCCAGTTGGCCATTGAATTGGAGCCACGCGGTGAAACCAACCCTCCCGGAGTAAGTGATGTTATTGGCGACCAAAAACGGTCCGTGTTCAGCGTAGAAGCCTCCCGTGAAAGGCGGCTTGAAATCATTGGCGTTGAGGTGAACAAAGTTAAGTACGATCTGCGAAAGACTACGGCTCCAAGAAAGTAACTTGACTAAAAATCAATGTTTTACAAAAAGAAATTCATTCTTGACTTAAAAAATAATCCATCCCGGATGCAACATATTTTAATTATGAAAAACGGTATCAAACACACTTACCGGCTGGTGCTTTCTTTCTTGCTGATAATCACCATATCTGCACAAATGGCGGCCCAGGTTTCATCGCCGCCTCCTTGCGATGGCCCGTTGACAATCTACTTCTCAGTGTCTTATCTGGGATGTGACAACCCTGGAGCCAACGCAAAAGTAATTCCCAACTGTGGCACCTTGCCTTTCAGTTATCAATGGAGCAATGGTACCATCAGTGCGGAAATCTTAAACGTCCTGCCGGGCACATACACTGCAACGGTAACAGATGCCAAAGGATTGAAGGCTATTGGTAGTGTGGTAGTACCTACAGCACCCGCTACCAACCTGAGTGTTTCGGCCGTCATAAACGGGGGCGCTTGCACATCCGGGGCCACAGGTTCAGTTACCTTAACCATGAACGGCGGTACCGCTCCTTATGACGTGAAATGGTACACCAATCCTAATAATACCAATATAAAAAATGACCAGAGCTCGCCTTTTGTTATCAGCAATTTGGCTCCAGGCAGCTACACGATTGTAGTAACAGACGAACGGTATTGCCGTGACACCATAAAAGCAGAAATCAAGGCTGGGCTTGTGGTAACCGCCACCTCATCACCTGTTACCTGTACCAATCCCAATGCGGGTAAAATTACCCTCAACATTGGTACTCCTGGTGGAACAGCGCCTTACACCATTTCCGGTGCTGGCCCTGCTGCTATTACCACTTCTACATTCCCGTTTTCCATTAGCAATCTGACAGCAGGAAACTATACCCTCACCGTAACTGATGCCAACGGATGCACTGGAACGGTAAGCAGCAAAGTAGAAACCGCCCTTGATGTGGTCCTTACCGCTACGGCACCCTCTAACCCTGTTTGTGGAGGACAAGACCTTAGCATCAACCTTGGCAATAGCGGCATTGCACCTTATCTTGTGTCTTGGGAAGGGCCAAATGGTTTTGTGGGAAGCACAACAACCAATACGTTTCCGGTTGTATTAAAAAATGTTCCTCCCGGAAATTATACTGTAAAAGTTACAGATGCAACAGGATGTACTGGCGTGGAAACCACGACAACCGGAGGCAATCCGGTTATGCAGATCACCGCAACAGCAACGCCCGTTAGTTGTACGGATTCAAAAGCGGGTACAATCACGGTCAATTTTATCACGCCTGGCAATCCAAACTATACCCTTTCATGGTCAGGCGGTTCTCAGGCCTTAAGCAATTTGCCTTTCACCATCAGTGGCTTATCTGCAGCCACTTATGTGATAACTATAACGGATTCAAAGGGTTGCACAGCAACCACCACAACTAAGGTAGAAAGCGCTCTGGATGTGGTACTCGTAGCTTCCGCCCCCTCCAATCCACTTTGTGGAGGATCTGATTTAAAAATTGACCTGAACGGTTTCAAGGGCACCGCCCCTTATGACCTCGCATGGGACGGCCCGGGACAGTTTGACGGCACCGCCAACGATATCAACCTGCCCTTTACCCTGAAAAACGTACCTTCCGGAACCTACACCATTACGGTAACTGATGTTACAGGATGTACTGGTACAGAAACAATTGAAATCAAAAACACTAAGGAGCCGCTGCTAATTATAGCAACTGGAACCCAGGTCTCTTGCCAAAATGATAAGGATGGTACAGTTACACTAACCACAGTGTTCCCCGGAACTGCGCCGTACCGGGTCTCTTGGTCAGGCAATGAAATAACAGGGGCACTACTACCCCTAACAATAAACAACCTCGCGCCTGGCAACTACTGCTTCACGGTTACCGATGCCAACGGCTGCACCGCCACTGCCTGCGCAAGGGTGGAAACCGCCCTCGACGTCACCCTAACAGCCAAAACTCCGGTTTTAGTTAATTGTGGAGGTGTTGATTTGGAGATTGACATTAATGGTTTTAAAGGCACTCTTCCTTATAAAATCACATGGGATGGTCCAGGCAGCTTTGACGGCATGCAATCGGGAGTGACTACGCTTCCTTTTGTGCTCAAAAACGTACCATCGGGTACTTACCATGTGACCATAACAGATGCCACAGGGTGCTCAGGCACAGAAACCCTGGATGTAAAAGCGGGCAATGAGCCTATGATTATTGCAGCAGTAGGTACACAGGTAAGTTGTGGTTTGGATGACGGAATGATTACATTGACAATGCTTAGCCCGGGCACTGCCCCATACACGATAACATGGACAGGTGGCACGGCTGTGCCAAACGCAACTTTCCCATTCAAATTTAATGATCTGAAACCTGGTGAATATTGCTTTACAGTGACCGATGCCAATGGTTGTACCGCAACGGCTTGCGCAACCGTCAAGTTTGCTTTAGATGTTAAATTAACGGTTATTGAAGGCACACAACTTTGTGGCGGGGGAAGTTTGATCGTAGATGTTATCGGTTTTCAAGGTATGGCACCGTATAAAATCGAGCTTCAAGGGCCAACGAGTGGCACCAAATTAAATGTGCCTTCTTTGCCAGACACAATACAAGGACTTCAGCCCGGTAAATACACTGTTATTTTAACCGACAAAAATGGCTGCTCAGGGCTTGCGATGGCAACGATCAAAGGAGACACCATGATGCAGGTATCCCTCGCTCCGACAGATCTATTGTGCACAGGCAATGGTAAAGATGGTAAAATCACTGTTGCAATTAGCAATCCAAAAACAGCCCCCTATGCTATAGGTTGGAATACAGGAAGTATTAGTGGCGTAAATACCAACCAATTTCCGTTCACGATCATTGAATTGGAAGCCAATACCTATACTGTAACGGTCACGGATGCCAACGGATGCTCCAGCACAGCCTCTACTACGATAAAAGGCGGTCCAGTGGATATCACTCTTTTACCCACAAGTGATGTAAAGGCTTGCATTGACAGCACTATACAACTAAAAATCAATAACTTAGATCCAAAGGATTTGCTTATATTCGAATGGACTGCCAATAGCACTAATATCACGATAACTCCGTCCAACGGTGATAGCCCAATCGTCAAAGCAACCGAACCGGGCACTTATATCATTACTTTGACGACCAAAAATCAGTTCAATTGTATTGATGTCAAGACTATAAATGTCACGTTCGATTCCGTACAAAACATTGATCCAACATTAGTTGTCAATCCCTGCAATGGGCTTTTGGTTAAATTTGAGAACAATAGTGGCAAAAACGGCACCTGGACATTTGGTGACGGCAAATCCAGTACGGAACCAAGTCCAACACACCTGTATGAAAAAGCCGGAAACTATACCGTAACTTTTGCCGCAGCAGAAGATTGTGTAAAAAAATTCAGTAAGGAGATTAAAGTTATTGATGTAGAGGCCGTCCAAACCGATTTTAATATTAAGTATAAAGACTGCTCTGACAAAGCCGAAATACAATTCAATGACGCCACTAAGTTTGCTGCTGTGGGCGTATCATGGGAATGGACCTTTGATCCACCACAGCAAAGCTCATCGCTTCAAAATCCAACCATTACTTTCACCAAAGAGGACACTATTAAGGTGCGATTGATCGTAAAAGACAATAATGGATGTTTGGATACCTTGCTGAAAGAGGTAAAAGTGGATTTCATCGCGGACAAAATTGACAAAGAATTCAAATTCTGCCCCGGTGACTCAATTGAACTGAATAAAGATGGTGCTGTAGTCACGGATATCTATACATGGACGTCAAACCCTGCTGATCCTACCTTGGTTAGCAATTTGCCGAATCCTAAGGTATCACCGGTCACAACAACGACTTATAATTTGACTATAATGACACCGGATAGTGCATGCTCCGTGGATTTCAGTGCAGAAGCCATTGTGATTCCTACGGTAAGTGGCGCATTGCCAAAAGATACCGTACTATGCAATGCCAATCCTTTCACCATTAATTTGATCTCCAACAACGCCACTAATATCATCTGGTCTGGCAACAAACAATTTGATCCGGTGATTGGTACTGGCAATAGTGTCACGATTAATCCTGAGAAAAATGGCGTCTATTATGTAAAGGCCACCAATCAATCAGATTGCCCTTTGTTAGACAGTATTATTGTCAATGATGGTTCAGTAAACATGGATCCCGGGTCTAAAGATCAGCGTATTTGCCTTGGAGAAACGGCTATCCTAAACCTTAGCAATTTGGATCCATCTGATATATTAACCTACAAATGGACTCCAGAGGTGACACCACCTGCCCAACCGGAAGTAAAACCTACCACGGAGACCAAGTATGGCGTTGTGGTTACCAATCAGTTTGGTTGTACTGCTACAGCAGAGTTTAACGTAGATGTTATTGCTGTAGATGTGGTGGCTTCCATTGACGGTAAAGATACCATTTGTATCGGGGAAACTGCAAAATTGATCGCTACAATCACCAGCAATAAAACCCCTGTGCAAATAGCCTGGACACCAGCAAATACACTGACGGGTGCCAACACAGCAACACCGATAGCGAAGCCACAGGAAACCACAACCTACACTGTGAGGGTTACCTATGACGATGAACTTTGTCCCGTAGAGGATCAGGTAACCTTGTTCGTGCGTACAGATCAGTGTGTTGAACCCTTTATTTTTGTTCCCAAGGCATTTACCCCCAATGGGGATGGCAACAACGACCGCTTTGTATTTAGGGGGGTCAACTTGACCGAGGTTGAATTCATTGTATGGGACCGTTGGGGTGAAAAGGTTTATGAAACCACTGACGTAAATGACCTGGGTTGGGATGGTAGTTACCGCGGCAACAGCCTAACCCCTGATTCGTATGCGTTTTATTTTAAAGCGCGTTGTGGCAATGGCGCATTTTATGAAAAGAAAGGAAATGTGACATTGCTGAAATAATTTTGAGCAATGCAAATTTTAAACATGAGTCATCCCGAAAATTAGGGGTGGCTCATGTTGTTTGGTTCAAAAGAAGAACCTCCTGTATTAGGGTGGTCTTGAATCACAAAACAAACAGAGGTCTTTATGTGTAGGAGAGCAGCAAGGGCAAGTGTGCTCCCTTTTTATCGCGCTTTCTATACCCTGATTGTCGTTTCGTCTCCCATCAAATAACCGCTCTGGAGCAGTTGTTTTCTGATTTTTGCATAAATGACATCCAATATCTGCACGTTCTTGTGCTTACACAAAAAAAATAGCCATCAACATAGGTCTGATGGCTATTTTTTTTGTGTAAGGGAGTAATTTTTTTTGTGGTTTAGATTTTTTAGTGCGAAATGTTGTGCTGATCCAGAATGCTCAGCGCGTGATTAAGGATTGTGGTGTCTTCCAGATGCACTATGCCGCCGTTTGGGCCTGGCTCCAAGTGAAATTCTACGACTTGACCTTCCGCATAATTATGCGCTCCGAAATAGTTTCGAACGGTTTGTTCTTCCAGATTCAGGTCTTGGGCGATTTTGGACACACTGCCATGTGGTAAAGCGTGTTTGATACGGCGGAGTTCATCGAATGTAATGTTCATAACCCTTTTGTTTTGGTGAGCAATAAAAATTTGAATGTTCAAGGAATTACCCTTAAAAAGTCTCCCTAAGGTACAGGCATTGACAAATCATTTGCAAGAAAAAACACAAAAAAAAATTTTGTGTTCAATAACCAAAGACCTCTTCAATACTCAGTTCTTCCACTTTACCTATTTTTTTCAAAAATTTGAAATCCATGCGTTCCCGATCGCCCAGAACAAGCCAGGTAAACTTTCTTCCTTTCAGGTATTTCTGATGGTATGCTATCAGGGCTTCTGGGCTGACACTTTCCATTTTTCGGAATATTTCTTCTCGTAAGTCCTTGTTTTTGAATCCTTTTTGAATATTGCTGCGCCAATTCCAGTAAATATCGGCATTGATGATCCGGCCTGCCGCGATCTGTTTGATCACGCTCAAACGAGCACTTTCCATTTGAGGGATGGATATCGGCATGTTTTCCATAATGTTGCGGAAGGCATCAACGGCATCGCGCAATTTGTCCGGTTGCGTGCCCACGTACGCGCGCAAGAAGTGCGCACTGTCCTTACGGGCGGGGTTGGCTGCAATGGCGTAGGCCGAATAAGCCAAAGCCTTGGATTCCCGAATTTCCTGAAACACGATGGATGAAAGCCCGTATCCAAAATATTGGTTGTACCATTCGCTCATGATGTATTCCTCCATATTGAAATATGGTGTGCCTTTGGATACCAGCATAAGCTCTACCTGTACGGTTGGGAAATGCACGAAAACCACCTTGTCCTTTGTGACCGCTATTTCCTTGTATTTTTTGTTTTTCAATACCTTCTGCAGCGAGGCATTTTGCTTGCCAACCGGATGAGTATTTTTCAAAATTGACCCAACGGTACGAGGAGAGCGGCTGCCATAATAAAAGGCTTCATGCTTGAAAGTCAACAGCTTGCGCAACAAATCTGTTATTTCTTGAGGAGTCAGAGCCAGTAATTGTTCTTTGCTTAAGCGATCTTTCATCGGGGATCGGTGGCCATACATAGCATAGGACAACATGGCTTTGTTCAGTACCTCTTGTTTGTTTTTTTTGTTGTTTTCTCTCCGCTGGAGTACGTCAGCTACCATGTTGTGCAAGGCATCCGTGTTGGGCTGCAGATCGGAAAGAAACTCGTGCATCAGCGCCAGGGCTTCGTCAAATGACTCTTCGAGACCGCTGAGCGTGAGGTAAAAATGGTCGTCATTGCAAGAGGCATAAAGCTGTGCGCCGATACGATAAAAAGCCTGCTGTATTTGTACCGGGCTTTGAGTGCTCGTGCCAAGATAGTTCAGGTAGCCTGCTGCAATGCTCAGCCTTTGATCACTGTTTTTTCCCATATCAAAGGTGTAATGCAGCCTAAAAATTTTGGCTGTTTTGTCTTGTACAGCAAACAATTTGAGGTCTTTAGATAGGGTACTTTTTTTAATGGATTTTTTGTAGTCCAAAAACTCGGGCGCGATGTCCGGCGTTTTTTGGCTCAAAAAATTGGAGGCAAACAGGGATGTATCCGTACGGTTGACTTCTATAGGGGTTATGGGTGGTTTTTCCACTTTCATGACGGATTTGTCCTCACCGCTATGCTTGTACACCACTACATAGTTGTCGGGGCGCAGGTGCTTTTGGGCAAAGGCCATAATATCTGCTTTGCCGACATTGGCCCAGAAATCCCATCGGCGCACAAAATCGGTCCAATTGATACCCAAGATAAAAGCGCTTGTCAGCACGGAGGTGCGACCGCTGTTTTTTTGAAATGATTTGATTTCACTGAGTTTCATGTCTTTTCGAACCGCATCCAGTAACCAGTCCTCAAATTCTCCATGTTGTAATTTACGGACCTGTTCCAGCATCAATTGTTCAACATCGGCATGAGTTTGGCCCTCGCGAGGGTTTCCATGCAGGATCAATTGGCCAAAATCTTCATATTGGTACGAATGAGCGTATGCATCCAACAGTTTTTGCTGCTGAACAATGTTCAGGTCAAAAAGGCCGGCTTGGCCGTTGTAAAGTAAAGCTGAAACCAACGGCATGATCTTAGCCTCATCACTGTTGACATTGCCGCAGCGCCAGGCCATTTCTACCCAAGGGGCCTCATTGCCGTACACATCGCGCTGTGTACGCTGTTGAAGTTCGGGTTGCGGTTCGTATTGGAACGTTGGGATTTTTTTAGCCTCAAATTTGCCAAAATATTGCTCCGCCAAACGAACGGCCTCTTGTGGGTCAAAGTCGCCACTGATAGATATGGCCATGTTATTGGGCACATAGTAGCGGTCAAAAAATTGATAAATATTGGTTTGTGACGGATTTTTGAGGTCTTCTCCCCGCCCGAGGGTAGTCTGAGTACCATAAGGGTGTGAGGGCGTAAGCACTTCCTGGGCGGCTTTCAGCACCTTTCGGAAATCCTTATCCTGGCTGATGTTGAACTCTTCAAATACCGTTTCCAATTCCGTATGGAACAAGCGCAATACAGGCCTGCGAAAACGCTCGCTTTCCAAGCGGAACCATCGTTCCAATTCATTTGAAGGAATATCATTGACGTACACCGTTTGTTCTACCCAAGTATAGGCATTGGTGTTTTTTGCCCCCATTGAGCTGACCAATTTGTCATATTCATTGGCTGCGGCATATTTGGCCGCTTCAAAGGAAAGGCGATCTATTTCTGCATATAACTCTTTCTTTATGATTGGGTTAGGTTCGTTTCGATGGGTCTCAAAGAGGGCTTCAATCTTATCCAATAACGCTTTTTCCTTGACCCAATCCAAAGAACCTAATTGGTCAGTGCCCTTGAACATCATGTGTTCAAAATAATGTGCCAGCCCGGTACTGTCAGCAGGATCATGTTTGCTGCCTGCCCTTACGGCTATTTCCGTAAATACGCGAGGCTCATTTTTGTTGATCGTCAGAAATAGCTTCAGGCCATTGGCAAGGGTGTGCATTTTAACCTGAATTGGATCACCTGGAACTGTTTTAAATTTTATTGGTGCTTTTATGGTAGTAACTTCGAACATATTTGATAATACACAGTTTGGGGAAAAGTTAGTGGGGCGAAGTAAAAGCATTTTTTCGGTTAATAGTTTATATATACGACGTATTTCTACCTTTGAGCGAAAAGAAATATGCTCAAGCCCACAACACGGCGGACATTTGCGGCAAATATTCCAATTATAGACACCGCAATTTGGAAAAACAAACTCTTGCACTGGGCTGCCACTTTCCCTGTTTGTGTGTATTTGGACAGCAATACCGTAGATGCGGGCAGCCAAAAGATGCCTGTGGAAACAGACTGGGATTGTTTGGTGGCGATGGGGAGCAAAAATGTATTGGAATGCCCTGTGGGGCAAGCTTTTGAAGCATTGGCCAGATGGAGAAAAGAAATTGGATCGGATTGGCATTTTGGTTTTATGGCATACGATTTGAAAAACGAATTGGAAACTTTACGCTCTGATCATTGGGATGGGATCAAATTGCCCGATTTAGCCTTTTTTCAACCCGATATCGTCATTGCTATTCGTCAAAAACATATAGAAGTTCAAACTTTGGATGCGGATCCGGAGGCAGTTTGGCAACAGGTAAAGGACTATTGTGTACATGAAAATGAGGTCAAAGGGATGCCTGTTTATTTAAGCCCCAGAATGTCAAAGAACCAATATACCACAACTGTGGAAGCCATACGGGAGCATATAGTTGCTGGTGATCTGTATGAGATGAATTTGTGCCAGGAGTTTTACGCGGCGCAAGCCATCATTGATCCTGTTGCTGTTTTTGAGCGCCTGAATGCATTGGCCAAAGCCCCTTTTTCTGCTTTTATGCGTTGGCGCGACAAGTTTCTTTTATCCGCAAGCCCCGAGCGTTTTTTAAAAAAAACAGGACAAAAAGTCATTTCACAGCCCATAAAAGGTACCCGAAAACGGGGCAATAGCACGAAAGAGGATGAAGCCATTCGGCACGAATTGGCTCAAAGCCCAAAGGACAGAGCCGAAAATGTCATGATTGTGGATTTGGTCCGCAATGATCTTGCAAAGCATTGTGTGCCGGGTACCGTACGAGTGGAGGATCTGTTTGGTATTTACACCTTTAATACGGTGCACCAAATGATAACTACAGTTTGTGGTCAGATCAAACCGGGTACAGATACTTTGCAGCTGCTTAGGGATGCTTTTCCCATGGGTAGTATGACGGGCGCACCGAAAGTAATGGCCATGCAATTGATTGAAAAGTATGAATGTACGCGTCGGGGGCTTTATGCCGGGACGATTGGTTATTTTGCGCCCAATGATGATTTTGATTTCAACGTGGTGATCCGCAGTATTTTGTATAACGCTTCGGATGCCTATCTGTCCGTACAGGCTGGAGGTGCCATAGTTTATGATTCTGATCCTGAAAGCGAGTACGCGGAGTGTATGTTAAAGGCGCAGGCTATGGTAAATGCACTGAAATAAAGCGGCTGTTTGTCTGCGAATGTCCGGTATTTTTCATCTTTTTTTTGTTTTTTACTGTTTTTGGTCGAAACTTGCGTAGTCTGTTTACTTGTTTCCCGATGTTGCGCTTTTCCATAAAAAACGAATTGTCAAAATTGTAGTCATGTTGAACTGTATTATTGTTGAAGACGAGCCATTGGCAGCGGAACTGATAGCTGAGTATATCGGTCAGATACCCTTTTTGCAGCTTACGCACACCTGTAATGATGCTATACAAGCATTGGATGTGGTGCGCAACCACCCGGTTGATGTTATATTTTTGGACATACAAATGCCCAAACTTAATGGTATGGCATTTCTCAAAACACTGCACAAAGCGCCCAAAATTATTATTACCTCGGCCTATCCGGAGTATGCCGTGGAGGGTTTTGACCTGAGGGTAACGGATTATCTCCTCAAACCAATTGAGTTTAGCCGCTTTGAGCGGGCATGCAAAAAACTGCTCTCTCCTCAATTGCGCGCCCAGACAGAGCCTAAACAGGAAGCTGCCCAGCGCCCCTTTTACTTTTTCACGGTCAACAAGCGTTCGGTGAAGATATTTTTGGATGAAATCCTTTTCATTGAAAGCCTCAAAGATGCCGTAACCATTCATACCCCCGGAAAATCATACGCGACCCACTACCAATTAGGCGAACTGGAAGAATGGATGCGCCAACACAACTTCCTTCGTATTCATCGCTCTTTTTTGGTATCAATGGATAAAATTGAATCTTTTTCAGCGGCAGAAGTCGAAATTGGGGGCCGTATTTTGCCCATTGGCCGCAGCCATAAAGAATATGTGATGAGCAAATTAGGTAAAGCGAGTTAATTGGCATGCTCATTGTCTAACTTTGCGCGGATCATAACAAACTCCGATTTTCACAAAATGCGCAAAAAACGTGTACTTGTCACCGGCGCTGCCGGTTTTATTGGATCGCATCTCTGCGATCGCTTTTTGGCTGAAGGCTGTACTGTAGTGGCTATGGATAACCTGCTCACAGGTGATTTGGCCAACATAGAGCATCTTTTTAAGGAAAAAGACTTTGAATACTATCACCACGATGTAACCAAGTTCGTTCATGTGCCGGGTGAACTGGATTATATCATGCACTTTGCCTCACCTGCAAGCCCGATTGATTACTTGCAAATGCCCATCCAAACCCTAAAAGTGGGTGCGCTGGGCACCCACAACCTGCTTGGCTTGGCCAAGGACAAAGGCGCCCGCATCTTGGTGGCCTCCACCTCCGAGGTGTATGGTGATCCGCTGGTGCACCCTCAAGTGGAGGAATATTGGGGCAATGTCAATCCTATTGGCCCACGCGGCGTTTATGATGAAGCCAAGCGTTATATGGAGGCCATTACCATGGCTTACCGTACTTTTCACAATGTGGATACCCGAATAGTGCGTATTTTCAATACTTATGGCCCGCGCATGCGCGTGAATGATGGCCGTGTATTGCCTGCTTTTTTTTCACAAGCTATTCGTGGTGAAGGACTTACGGTGTTTGGAGACGGCTCACAGACCCGCTCTTTTTGCTACGTGGATGATCTAGTGGAAGGGATTTACCGCTTGTTGCTGAGTGATTATTTTATGCCCATGAATATGGGAAATCCCTCAGAAATCACCATGATGCAGTTTGCCCATGAAATTCTGGCTTTAGTCAACAATCCCAAGGCTTACATTGATTACCGCCCACTGCCGCAGGACGATCCCAAACAGCGCCAACCAAATATTACCAAGGCCCGTGACATCCTTGGCTGGGAACCAAAATTTGACCGTGCAACGGGCTTAAAATTGACGTATGAATATTTCAAGGTGGCAGTAAAATCCTGATTCCCAACCATTTTATTATAAATACTTACACTATGCAAACCATACTAATCACTGGCGGAGCCGGATTTATCGGCTCTCATGTGGTAAGGCTTTTTGTGCGGCAGCATCCCGAATACAAAGTTATCAATTTGGATGCACTTACTTACGCCGGGAACCTTGAAAACCTTAAGGACCTGGCGGATGCACCCAATTATGTATTTGAGCATGGAGATATTTGTGACGCTCCGTTTTTGGAGCAGCTGTTCAAAAAATACGATATTGAAGGGGTGATCCATCTCGCAGCAGAAAGCCATGTGGATCGGAGCATTACCGATCCGCTGTCTTTTGTCCGAACCAATGTCATGGGCACGGTTACTTTGCTCAATGCAGCGCGCAATCATTGGAAAGGCGTAGAGGGAGGCAAGCGTTTTTATCACGTCAGCACAGATGAGGTGTATGGCTCTTTGGGCGAAGAAGGCTTTTTTACAGAACAAACAGCTTATGATCCTCGCTCTCCTTACTCCGCCTCAAAAGCTTCCAGCGATCATTTCGTGCGGGCCTATTGGCATACCTATCACTTGCCTGTGGTCATGTCCAACTGTAGCAACAACTACGGCCCAAATCATTTCCCGGAAAAACTTATTCCGCTGATGATCAGCAATATACGACATGGAAAGCCGCTTCCTGTGTATGGAGATGGCAAAAACGTGCGCGACTGGCTCTGGGTAAAAGATCATGCAACGGCCATTCACACTATTTTCCACACAGGCCGCCTTGGAGAAACCTATAACATTGGCGGCAATAATGAGTGGCGCAATATTGATCTGGTAGAAAAAATATGTGACATCATGGATGAACTGCTCGGGCGCCCGCAAGGTACTGCCCGCCAGTTGATCACGTTTGTCAAAGACCGCCCTGGCCATGACCAGCGCTATGCCATTGATGCCTCCAAATTACGCGACGAACTGGGCTGGGAACCTTCCATCAAGGCAGAAGAGGGCTTTAGGGAAACAGCGTTATGGTATTTACAAAATGACGAATGGCTGTCCCATATCTTGAGTGGGGAGTACAAGAAAGGTTATTAAAATAAAAAAGCCCTCCAGCGCAATGATGTCTGGAGGGCTTTTTTCTGTATTTACTTCTTCAATTCTTTTAGTTTTTCTTCCAGTTCCAGCTCGTCGCCGGGGGCATAGCCGGAATGCTCAAACACGATGTTGCCAGTGGCATCCAGCACAATGGTATGTGGTACGGAGTTCACATTGGCAGTTTGTTGAAATTCCTTGTTGGTATCTACCAAGATGCGGTAATCCCATCCTTTTTCTTTTACCATGGCAGGTATTTTGGCGGCGGTTCGAGCATCGTCCACACTGATGGCAATGAGTTCCATACCGTATTTTTCACGCCATTCCTCATAATAATCTTTAATGGCATCCAATTCTTTTTTGCAAGGTGAGCACCAGGTAGCCCAGAAACTGATGACCGTGATTTTTCCGGTTTTGCCAAGTTCCTGTACATTGATGGCTTGCCCTTCAAGGGTTTTCACCGTAGCAGAGGCGAGGGTTTTGTTTTGGGCCGAAGCGGCAAAAGCAAAGAGTACGGCCGCAAAGGCAATCAGCGTTTTTTTCATTAGTATTACTTGTTGAATGTTAGTTAGTGACAGGTGTGAAACAGGTATGGCTTTCGTGGGCAACATATCGTACCTGATACGAAAAGAAGCCCAAAAGTAGCGCGTTTAGAATGATAATTGTACAGGTTTAACCTGTCTTTAAGAATTCAACGCAAACAAAATTTGCGCAAAGCAAGGCTGTCGCCATAGAAAACATTAAAATCCACTTTTTCGTTGATCCCATTTACATGGCCACGGTCACTGTGCTGCCAAAAATGCCATTTTTCGTCATTGGGCATATTTAAGTCACTGACATGATAATGTGCAATCCAAAGCGGATAATCTTCAAATTCTTTAACCCCGGCAAAGTAGTTCTTGTAAAAGTCGCGGTTGGTGTACAGGATGGGTTTTGCTTTGTAATATTTTTCCAATAAATCCATAAAAGCCTTTGTATAACGCTGTATTTGCGCACGGCTCATACCTCTTGTTTCTTCTACATCCACCACAGGAGGCAAGTCGCCGGGGCTTAATTTAACGGTATTGGTAAATCGAACGGCCTGCATTTTGGGGCTAATATCGGGCAGAAAGAAATGGTATGCCCCTCTGATGATGCCATTTCGTTTGGCATTTTCCCAGTTTCTGGCAAACTGCGGGTCAACTTGCCATGACCCTTCACAGGCTTTCATAAAAGCAAAATGAATGCGGATGTTTCCCACACGCATCTTTCGGATCCGGCTCCAATCCACCCTTTGTTGCCATTTACTGACATCTATGCCATGAATGATATAATTGCCGGGTATGCGGATACCAAATTGTTTGTATTCTTTGTAGTGAATGGGGTACTCTAACCAGGAGCGTACGTAATACCTGAACTCCTCGCTCAAGCCCAGCGCAATAAAAAAAACGGCCAGTGCCAATGCGGCAAAGCGACGAAAAGATGGCGTTTTCCTCAGAGCGTAATTTTTGGGAATAATGCGCATGATCGGGATTATACACCAATAAATATCGGTTTTCTTTTTTCTAAAAAGGCGGATACGCCTTCCTGATAATCACGAGTGGAGCCTGCTTCCGTTTGGTATTTGTCCTCCAAACTGACCTGTTGGTAAAAGCTGTTGCCATAACTCTCATTTAGGGCCATTTTGGTCAGTGCGAGACCGCGAGTAGGCATTTGGGCCAAGGTCTCGGCTATTTTAACAGACTCTTCCCCAAAACTTTCATCGGAGAATACTTTCCAGATCATGCCCATGCCAGCTGCTTCAGCAGCACTGATTTTATCAGAAAGCATCATAAGGGCGGTTGCGCGCTGCAGCCCTACTAATCTTGGCAGCGTCCAGCTGCCGCCGGAGTCGGGGATAAGGCCTATTTTGGAGAATGCCTGGGTGAAGCTGGCAGAGGCTGTAGCTATTGTAATATCACATGCCAAGGCAATGTTGGCGCCTGCGCCTGCCGCCACGCCGTTGACAGCCGCTATAACGGGCTTGGCCAATGATCTGATTTTCAAAACAATAGGGTTGTATCCGCTTGAAATGATTTCCGTCAGGGATGGGCCGTTGGGGTCAATAACTTCTTGCAAATCCTGCCCCGCACAAAAAGCTTTGCCTACACCTGTGATATAAACGGCCCTTATATCCGTTTCGTTTTCACAGGTTTCCAGGACATTCAATATCTCCTGGCGCATAGGATGATTCATGGAATTGAATACCTGTGGGCGATTGAAGCGCAAATAGGCAACCTGGTTTTTTATTTCAAATTCAATGTATTGCATAGTGCTGTACGGTTGGGTTAGGAACTGCCTGAATTGATCATCTGTTACAATTCAGCTTATTGTTGAGGGCGGCAAAATTATCAAATTAATGAGAACAGCTGCGAAAACTCTTGTGCATATTCCCTATCTTTGCGGCGCCAAAAGCAAAGGTCCCGTAGTTCAATGGATAGAATAGAGGTTTCCTAAACCTTAGATATGGGTTCGATTCCCGTCGGGACTACTTCTTCTTGCAGTTCAACAAACCCAAGTCCTTGTCCATCCCCCTACACCATATATATATGCAGCGATGTTTTGATCTGGCCCGCTTAGGTGGTGGTCAGGTCAGCCCCAACCCTTTGGTGGGAGCGCTGCTGGTGCACGAAAACAGGATCATCGGTGAAGCTTGGCATCAAAAATATGGTGGCCCACATGCAGAAGTCAACTGCATACGCTCCGTTCCTCCCGAGCTACAGCACCTTATTCCCAAATCCACACTATATTGTTCTTTGGAGCCGTGTTTTCATTATGGCAAGACACCGCCTTGCGTGGATCTGATCTTAGAAAAAAAAATACCACACGTTGTGATTGCCAACACTGATCCCAATCCTCTTACGGCTGGCAAGAGCATTGCCAAATTGCGTGCCGCAGGGGTAAGTGTCACAGAAGCAATCCTGGAAGAAGAAGGTGCTGTAATGAATCGGGCTTTTTTTACCTGGATTACCCAAAAACGGCCTTATGTCATTTTAAAATGGGCACAAAGCGCAGACGGTTTTTTGGCCATACACGGAGAGCGCACCGCCATAAGTGGACCTTTGGTGCAACGATTGGTACACCGTTGGCGATCAGAAAGTGATGCCATCTTAGTAGGTACCAATACTGCAGTTGTTGACAATCCGCGCCTGGATACCCGTTATTATCCTGGTAAATTACCCCTGCGCATCAGCTTTGATCGGCACATGCGGATACCCTTGAGCCATCATATTTTGAATGATAGCACCCCAACCTGGATTATAGGCCCGGCAAGGGAGGGCGGACATTGGCGACATACAAGTTTTTTCCCAGCCGACAGCATGGTGGAGACCTCTGCTTTATTGGAAAAATTATATCAACACAATAAAGCCATTTTGTTTGTAGAAGGCGGCGCAATGCTGCTGCAACAATTCATTCACTCAGGGCTATGGGATGAAGCAAGGGTCATTCAAAGTGCTAAAGTAATAGGTGACGGCATAGCAGCACCCTTGTTGCTGGATGCCAGCCATGTCAGTGCGGAAAGGGTAAGGGAGGACCAAGTTAGAATATACAACCGTGGATTACGGTCAAGTAAAAGGTCCGATTGTGGCTAATTTTATCAATTTTCATCGAAAAACATATAATCCAGCGAGCAGATTTGCGTTAGTTGGGCCAATTTTACAGATAAGTCACATCTTTGCGGCTTTATCCTCATATTGTCAAATATTTTTACTTATTTCCATGAACAAAGTTGTTTTCCTGCCCATCCGTTTGCTTGTACTGCTGGCGGTTTGTGCGCTTTCCTTGCCCATAGCTGGCCAAACGAAAAAAGGCTTCAAGGCTCTTGACAAACAAAAATGGGACGAAGCCTTTGCAGCCTTTGCCCTTGACTCTGCCCATCAGGAACTTAAGCCGGTAGCCCTGTTCGGTATGGCCAAAACCTTGAGCGACCTTAACAATCCCAACAAAAACCTTCGCCGTGGTATGTACTACCAAACTGCAGCCAAAGTTGCCTGGAAATCACTAAAGCCCAGTCAGCGCAATGAGCTGACCAAAGACTGGGATGTGAAAGGGATAGATATTGACAAACTGCGCACTCAAACGGCCAATGCGGTGTGGAAAACTTTGAACAAGGATAAATCAACAATTAAGGAAGTGGATGAATACATTAATGCATTCCCCTCTCTTAACCCTGATCGGGATCAAAAAGCCCGTGAAATGCAGGAATCCGTTTTGGAAAGGGCCATTTATGAGGCAAAAACCTATCAGGATTATGCCTACTTGAGCCAGAACCATAGGAAAAGCATACCTGAAAAATTCCCTTCCGCTCTGGAAAACATTGATGACAAGGCAATCACTTTGTTTCTGGAAAGCAATGGAATAGATAAAATCGGCCAATTTTTTAAGGAGGTATCCAACCACCCCATTTCAAAAGATCGCCAACGCGAGCGTTTTGCCGATGTGTACAAGGCTACAGAGCTGCGCCCTTTGGTGACTTTTATCAATGATGCGCCTCGGAGTGCATTTGCCACCATGGCACGCCAAAAAGCGCTTGATATCCTTAAGAAAAAGCCCCTTTCCGATGCAGATCGCGCCAAGTACCCGCAGGAGGAGCGCAATGTGCTGGTTGACCTTGAATTAGAGGCAAGCGGGGTAAGCATTAACACGCGCCGACCTTTTAACGAAAGTGAATTAAATGATTGGAAAACATTTATAAAGCGCACGGCTCCCACATACCGCGGTTGGCAGGCATTTGAAAAGCTGTTTGAACATTACATGAACAAACGGGACTGGAAAATGTCCTCTACACTTTTGCATGAACATGAATCACTTTTCCCAGACAAAAAGAAATGGTTTGGCACATTAATCCCTTTGGTAGATGCGCCGGATAGCGGTATAGCCCCCCAGGATGCAGGGCCCAATATCAACGCCGCCGGATCTGAATACGTACCCGTCCCGAGTGCGGATGGCAAATATTTGTATTTCTGTGGTTCCAATAGAGCGGACAATGAAAATGGCGAAGACATTTTTGTCAGCACTTTTGAGAACGGACAGTGGAGCAAGCCAAGTCTTATCAAAGAACTAAGCGGTTTTGGCAATCAGGCACCACTTTCTATCACGGCAGATGGCAACAGGATGATCATTTTTGATGATGGCAAACCGTTTTATTCGGATAAAACAGCTACCGGGTGGGCTGAGGCTAAACCGTTGGAACTGAACACCTCTATGTTCGGCTGGGTGGGCTTGGTACAAATAGCGCCAAACAACCAGGTAATGATCCTTGAGGCTCGTGGCGACAATATGTCCGCAACTGACCTGTATATTTCCCTTCGCCAGCCTGATGGCTCTTGGAAGGATCCCATTCGTTTGGATACTACCATCAACACCAATCAAGAAGACCGCAGCGCCTATTTGCATCCTGATATGCGTACCCTTTACTTCAGCAGTGCCGGCCACAACGGCTTAGGCGGTATGGATGTATTCAAAACCACCCGCTTGGACGATACGTGGCTGCGTTGGAGCAAGCCCGTGAACTTGGGCAAGGAGGTCAATACCATGAGCGATGACTGGGCCTACAAAGTAACAACTGATGGCATAACTGCCTGGTTTTCAAATAGAAAAACCAGTACCAACCAGGATATATTCACCATAACACTGCCCGAGAATATGCGCCCGCAATCCGTCCGTGTTGTGGAGTTGCAGGTGAAGGACAATCAAGGCGTGGCATTGGAGGCTGAGGTAGTGTTGGAAGACCCACTCACTGGGCAAAAAGTTGGCCTTTTCCGTACAGATCCTACCAACGGAAAAACATTTATCACGGTGCCAAATGATAAAAGCTACACCCTGCGCCTCCAAAAAGAAGGATATTACCCGAAAAGTATGCCTTTGCCCAAGCAAGAAAAAGCCTCGGCCAAGTTGGATATAGTATGGAAGCCGGTGAGCCTCCCTGAAATGCTGGAAAAAGGCAAAACAGAGGTATTGAACATCTTTTTTGACTATGACAAATCAACGCTTCGCCCCGAATCTATGCCAGAACTGCAAAAGGTAGCAGAATTGGCACAAAAGAACAATTACCGCATCAATTTGTTGGGTTATTCGGACAATGCCGGTGGCCCTGCCTATAATACTGAACTTTCCCAGCGCCGCAGCAATGCCGCCCGACAGGCCCTTATTGACCTGGGGGTATCAGCAGATAAAATTACGGCAAAGGGTTATGGCGAGGCCAATCCGGTAGCAGATAACAAAACAGAAGAAGGACGCCAGCTCAATCGGCGCGTAGAAGTTCAGTTTTTAAAGGGATAATTGCACAAAACATAACATTTCAACACAAAATATATTATGAAAAAAATATTTATATTTTTGCTCCTTGCGCTTTCAGGGGCTTCCATAGTAGCGCAAAAGCAAGAGCCATATAGTTTTAAGGAGCACAAACGTTTGGCCGCAACACCTGTAAAAAATCAGCAAAACACAGGTACCTGCTGGAGTTTTTCCACTACCTCTTTTTTGGAAAGTGAGATCATTCGCTTAGGTAAAGGTGAGGTTGATTTGTCAGAAATGTTTACGGTTCGTCATATTTATCGGAATAAATGTGAGAACTATGTCCGTAGGCAGGGCAGTGCCCAGTTGAGCCAAGGCGGCTTGGCACATGACAATCTGAATATCGTTCGCCAATATGGCTTAATGCCTGAGAGCGCATACCCCGGGCGTAAAAGCGCCGACAAGCCATTTAACCATACCCAGTTGGAAAAAGACCTTAAAAAGGCATGTGATGAGCTGGTTCAATTGGGAAAGGAAGGTAAATTGCCTATGAACTGGTTGTCTGGTATTGACAGCCTTTTAGACATTGAGTTTGGCAAACTTCCACTTACTTTTGAGGTCAAAGGCACCCAGTTTTCACCCATCAGCTATCGGGATTACTTAGGCATCAATGCGGATGACTATGTCAATATTACCTCATTTACACATCATCCCTTTCATACCTGGTTTATTTTGGAAGTACCCGACAATTTTTCAAACGGACAATTTTACAATTTGCCCTTGGGTGAAATGATGCGCTGTTTGGAATATTCACTTGGCCAGGGTTATACGGTGGAGTGGGATGCCGATGTCAGCAATGCGGGCTTTTCAGCGCGCAACGGCCTTGCGTTGGTGCCTCAATTGGATGGCAAAAAAGAAGATGATATGGCTGCGGTGTTCAAATATTGGAGTCCTGAAAAAGAAGTCAATCAACAATATCGCCAACAGTTGTTTGACCAACAAATAACAATGGATGATCATTTGATGCACATAACAGGTATGATGGATGAATCACACAGCGGCAATTTTTACGTGGTGAAAAATTCATGGGGCGAAGTGTCGGACAACAAAGGCTACGTATATGTCTCAGAAGCCTATATGCGTTTGAATACCATCTCGTTTACCCTGCACAAAAATGCAATTCCTGCTGATCTGCGTGTCAAGATACTTAAACCATCGCCAGATGCAACCATATCACCAGTACAAATGGATAATAAGGGGTCGGACCCGGCTAAAGTGATACAGCCCGGAAGTATTCGGGCCATTAAACCACGCGCTGCAAACCCCCGCACCATGCCGACGGATCGAGACGTGAAACCACAAGAAGAGAACAACTGATCAAATTTGGCCAAGATATTATTAATTGAAACAGCCACAGAGGTTTGCTCAGCCGCTATTGCGCAAGAAGGGCAGATCATGGCCATGGCAGAAGTAACCAACAGCTCCAACCATGCGGCACTGCTTACGATGCAGATACAAGATTGCTGTGTGCAAAGTGAAATTTCCCTGGCCGAGTTGGATGCAATTGCGGTCAGTAGTGGGCCTGGGTCCTATACATCATTACGTGTAGGCGCCTCCGTGGCAAAAGGCATTTGCTATGCCTTGGACAAGCCTTTGATCACTGTAGATACCCTATTGAGCATGGCCATGGCCTCAGGCCTTGAGCTGCCAAATTCCCCTGATACAAAGCAGGTATATATCCCCATGATTGATGCACGCCGTCAAGAAGTATGGCTGGCGGTATATGATACTGATTTTAAGGTTTTGATACCTGCACAGCCCTTGATAATTGCCAACAATTTATTTGATAATGACCTTTTGCGCGCGTTTGGGCCGGACAACGGCGTAAGGCCGGTAAGGTCTGTATTGTCAGGGAACGGTATGTTTAAGGCTGAAAATGCTATGGATATACAGAAAGCGGCATTTAGTAGCATAAAAAAATGTAGCGCTGAATTTTTAGCTGTATTAGCTGAGGCTGCTTTTCAGAGTGCTGATTATCAAGATATTGCTACTTGGACGCCGTTTTACATGAAAGCCCCGAATATTACAAAACCTGTTAATGTATTATAAAGATTGGAATTTTTTTGGACTGAATTTCAATAAGTTGTACATTTGCCCCCGATATTTGTTTGCTATTTTTTTAATCGTTTACACTTTTCTTCCTGCCTTTTATATATTGAAAAATTGGCATAATATCTGTAATGTTATTTGCTGGTTCAAAAACTGATTTTTTTAATTTCAAACATTTTATATGAGAAAGGCAAAACTAGAGAAGGTCGTATTGAAAAATGGTTCAGAAGATCTTCAATTGGATTACACTGAATTACGCAAAGCTGTACTGGTATTGCGTGCCGTAAACCACAAACTTAGACAAACGATGATTGATTTATTAGATGAAAACCAGCGCATGACGGTAACTGATATTTACGTAAAAATGCGGCTGGAACAAAGTGTGGCAAGTCAACATCTCGCTATTTTGCGTCGTGCAGGCGTGGTTATTACGGAACGCAATGGTAAATTCATCTACTATTCGTTGAACAAAAGCCGTTTGGGCCAGATTTCACAAGTTGTAGAAGAATTGCTCGCGGCTTAAAGCCTGCTTGCTCAAACACCGAAAAGATATTGACCAATAAAACAGAGCCATCCCGTTTTCCGGTGATGGCTCTTGTTTTTCAACCGCTATTTCCATACATTATATAAAGCACTTTTTGATGCCCAAGATTTTAAATCTAAATCTCCTGATCTGTGTTTTTGCACTGCTGAACTGTACCGCAAATACCAAAAATAATATGATTGCTCAACCTGTTAGCCGTATTACGGCCAATCAGATCATCCAAAAGGATGGCCAAGTTATAGCCTTGCCCGGTGCTGAGGATAGCAGCTTGATTATTCTTTTTTGCGTGCGCCACTGCGAAAAGGAAAAAGATGGAACCAAAGACCCCAATCTGACAGCTGAGGGACAGGCCAGAGCAGCCCAATTGGGGAGAATATTGGCCGATGCTCAACTGACAAGAGTAAGTGCCACACCATATAAACGCACCCAACAAACGGCAATGGCCGTGCGGGAAGCAGCGGGCAACAAAATATCATTGGAAACCTATCCGCCTGACGCACAAGAGGTATTTGTATCATCCTTATTAGCAGGTGGCGGAGGAAAGCGATACCTTATTGTGGGGCATCAGAATACAATACCCGAGCTTTTGAACTACCTGCTGGGAGATGTCAGGTACTATAATCTGGGTGATTATGAATACGATAAACTGTTTATTGTAAGGACTAAAGCTGTGGGTCAGACAGAAGTACTTCAGGCAAGCTATTAACCCTTGTTTCGGGCATGCTTTCAAAAAAATTAAGCATAAGTGGTTGATTCACGCCATTATAAGCAAACAGTATAACGGCATTTTGGGCTTCAATACGGTTCTCTGAATCAAAAATAGCCAGATCAAAAGTTAAGGGCAGGCCTATGAATCGGTAAACCCTCGCATCCAAGCTTGTTTGGCTTATGTAGCCACTTTTGCTCACTTTGTCTATTTCCGGAACAACACTGGCTTTGGGTCTGGTTTTGTATGAAAGATGGTAGTCAATGGCCAATAATTGGTGCATTATGGGGTCGTCAGGGTAATAACTTTGAACGAAATCGGTCAAGCTGTCAAATACATTATTCAAGGAATACCGATGAAAATCATGCCGCTTGCCCCAGTAATCCCCGAAATGTAGCAGGAAGTCAAATACTCCGTATGTTATGGATACATATTTGAGCATTCGAGGGCATCTTTTTTTGTTCCAAAGTATCTCGAGCGCGTGCTCTACCTCTTCTATCTTACGCAGTTCTTCACGACTAAGATATTGGCTTTTAATGATTTGATAAGGCGGGTTGCTGTCAAATACATAACCGTGCTGCGCATGTTTACTTCGCATAGGGGTGCCTTTAAGAAACTTTAGGAAACCCAACTGAAGCTCTGGCGGGTGCAAGGCAAACACCGTTTCAAAACTATATTTTACATCATCCCAATATTCTAAAGGCAAACCGACGATCAGATCCAAGTGCATTTCGATCTTGTGCCTAAGTGTTTCTACCACAGCCTGTATTTTATGAAAGTGCTGTTTGCGGCTAACCGCCAGGTTAACTTCCCGACTTACTGACTGGATACCGATTTCAAAGCGGAACAATCCGGCAGGTACATGGTCCTCAATGTATCGTATAAGATCAGGGTGCAAAATATCTGCGGTTATTTCAAACTGGAATACGTTGCCGGGCTTGTGGTGCGATAGAATGTATTGAAAAATATCCAATGAAAAATCGCGCTTGACATTAAAGGTGCGATCCAAAAACTTGATCACCCGACCATGTTGCATCACGAACAACAATTGTTTTTTGATGGTGTCATTGGGCAGGTAGCGCACTTTGTTGTCAAGGCTGGCCAAACAAAACTCACATTTGTACGGACAACCTCTTGAGGTCTCAATGTAAACAACCTTATGGGCCAAATCTTCAGCTGGCTCGTAGGCATAAGGGTTGATATCTTGGTATTCTTTCAGGTCAAATGTTACATTTTGTGGATTGTACAATACCTCACCATGCTCTTTGTGCACGAGATTGGGCACTTCGCCGAGGTAGGGATATGACAACAAAAAACGTTGAAAAGGAATTTCACCTTCTCCTGTAATGATGTAATCAACCTGATCTGTTGTGATAATTTCTTGCCAATCATAACTTACTTCGGGGCCGCCGAGTAGTATTTTGGTCGCCGGGTTTTTGGCTTTTATCCGTGCTGCCACATCAAGCGTTTGGGTAATGTTCCAGATGTAACAACTAAAGGCAACGATGTCATATTGAGCGCAATAATGTGCTGTTTCATCTTTGTCCTGCTTTATGGTAAACTCTTTCCATTCCAGACCAGGATGCGCCTGATGGTTTTGGGCATACAACAGTCGTATGGCCAAATTGGTGTGGATATACTTGGCATTGAGGGTGGTGAGTAGGACTTTCATGCTCGGTCAGATTCCCCTAAACCGTTGTTTGCGAGGGTAGTGTTTTGGGTGAAATCAGGCACAAATATAGTTCATTTCCTTGGCAGCCCATCCTTCTTTACCGAAAGAGCTGGAATATCACCCTTGGAATGGCCAAACCAAACTCCAAAATCACGGCAAGAACAGGTAAGGCCAGATATGCCCAGACAGGATACCCAAACTTTGTACTTACTCCTTCCCATGCTGCCTTCCAGATCAGCAACAAGCGATCTTTGTAGTGCCACAGAATGAAAAAATCTAATAATATATAAAAAGAAAGGCGCCAGGTAAATCCTTCTTTCAGATGAGGGGGCATAAAACTCAGATCAATGACAAGTATGGTGCTGACAATGGGCAGGAAGATAAACGCGCCAAGTATTGCCGTTTGGTGAAAGATTAGCATCAGGCCACAAATGATCTGTGATACCCCGATGAAAGACTTAAAAGGCTCATGGTCAAACAAATACCATGATAAACGGAATAAATCCACCTGATTCAACGGTGTTATCAACTCCGATTCTGTTATGCCAAATTGGCCTTCTGTCAGTTTGGCATAACCATAGCTAAGGAATGTCCATCCCAATAAAAATCGGGCAACTAAGACAAAATAATCTTGGATTTTTGCATGCATCATGTTGCATAAGTGGATTTTTGACATTGTATTTCCATTCATATTAGACCAAAATGGTTTTTCAAACGACATAAGAGCATATCTGTGATAAAACCTGCCTCCTCAGCGGGCCTGTCCGACCATAAAGGGCGGGCCTGTCCGCCCATACAAGATTGCTTTTTTATGGTTTGAAGCCGATTTTCATCTAACTTTCCGCCCAAAAAAGATGCACCAGTTCAAGCTTCAGCATTTTTCAATTCTTTTGCTGTATATTATCACCCCTATTGTTTTTTTTGCATGTCAAAATACAGCATCAAACGCTGATTTCTCACCTGCTAACCCGGTAAAAAAGGCAACAGCTGCTACAACCCAGTTTGAGTTGCTTGCTCCCGAGCGTACAGGTATTCAATTTGTACCAAGTATAACAGATGAGTACCGTTATAATTTTATAGCAGATCCATATATTTATAACGGTGGCGGCGTCGGGATACTGGATGTTAACAATGACGGCTTGCAAGATTTGTTCTTTACTGCCAGATTGCAGCCATGCCGGTTGTACCTGAACAAAGGGGGAATGCATTTTGAAGATATCAGCGAAAAAGCGGGCCTGAGCAAGCATATTGGCCTTAAAACGGGCATTGTCATAGTGGACATCAATGCGGATGGCTGGCAGGATGTGTATGTTACGCGCACCTGGTTTGAGCCTATACCTGAAAGGCGTAACTTGCTGTTTATCAACAATAAGGATAATACTTTTAGCGAACAGGCTGCCGCCTATGGCTTAGATGACATTTCCGCATCCCAGCATGCCAATTTCTTTGATTACGATGGCGACGGGGATTTGGACTGTTATGTGTTGAACCATCCCACGGATTTTAAAACCATGAACAATTTGGATTACTCGGCAGGAAACGCAGCGGTTCAGCCTCCCAGAAACGAATATGAAAGTGATCGTTTGTTCCAAAACAATGGCCCTGCCCTACCCCACTTTACCGATATAAGCCAAAAGGCAGGTATATACAATCGCGCTTATGGTTTGAGTACTCTTTTCACCGATTTTGATGCAGATGGCCGCTCCGAATTGTTCGTGGGCAATGATTTTGTAATGCCCGATTTCTTATACCAAAGTGGCGCTGACAATAAATTCATCAATTTAGCCACATTGGAAAGTAGAAATCTCTTTCGCCACAGTTCCAATCACACCATGGGCGCGGATGCCGCCGACCTTAACCGAGATGGTCTGCCAGATCTGGTCACTTTGGATATGCTGGCCGAACCCTGGGGGCGCCGACAACGCCTTATGAGCACCATGCAACTGCCCCGTGACCGCCAAATGCAGGCACAGGGCTACGGACGACAGGTGATGCGCAATGTATTGCAACTCTCTGATGGACCCGGAAATATGAGCGAACTGGGCCAGTTGGCCGGCATTGCGGCAACCGATTGGAGCTGGGCACCCCTCATTGCTGATTTTGACAACGATGGCTGGCGGGACATATTTATTTCCAATGGCATCAAACGCGACCTGAACGACCTCGATTTTTTCCTGTACACAGCCGACAGCATCAACAAAACCGGAGGAGTGAATGAAAAACGCTTTGCCTCTTTTGAAGACTATGTCAAATTGATGCCCTCTCATCCCGTTCACAATTATATGTTTCAAAACACAGGAAGCTTGCCCTACGCAGATGTTTCGGACAGTTGGGGATTTACCCAAAAGGGATTTAGCAACGGTGCAGCATACGCCGACTTAGACAACGACGGCGATCTTGACCTGATTACCAACAATTTAGAAGCTGCCCCGAGCTTGTATGAAAATAAAGCGACGAACTTCAACACCAACCATTGGCTACAGATAAAATGCAAGGGCACTGCACTCAACCCGATGGGGATTGGTGCAAAGATTCGGGTATATGTATCTGACAATGAAGGCAATATGAGCTCTATTTTCACACAGGACATGACCAATATTCGCGGGTTTTATTCCTCTGTGGAACCCATTTTCCAAATTGGATTAGGCTCGTTCTCCAGCGTAAAAAGGATTGAAATAGATTGGTTCGAAGGACGCTGCCAGATATTGGAAAATGTAGCAGCCAACCAACGTGTTACCTTGGATATCAGTGCCGCAAGCGCTGGCCATTGCCCCAACTCCAATTCAACACAAAAAACTGTTTTTCAGGATATTACACAACAATCCGGCCTGAATTTCAAACACATTGAAAATGAATTTGAAGATTTTGACCGTGAAAAACTGCTCCCCTATCGCCTTTCTCGCAGGGGGCCTTGCATGGCGCAGGGGGATTGGAACGGCGATGGTTTGGAAGATCTGTTTGTAGGAGGCGCATCAGGGCAAGCAGGTGGCTTGTTTTTACAAAAAAAAGAGGGTAACTTCCAAAAAACAAACCAAGTGGCGCTAGAAAAAGACAAGGCTCACGAAGATACCGGAGCTGTTGCTTTTGATGCCGACAAAGACGGCGATCTCGATCTTTTAGTACTCAGTGGCGGCAATGAAGCACCTGCCAATTCATCCGTTTATCAGGATCGGCTTTACCTAAACGATGGAAAAGGCCAATTTATTCGTGCGGAAAAAAACCTTCCAACAGAAACAAAATCAGGCACTTGTGCTGCTGCACACGACTATGATGGCGATGGCTGGACAGATTTATTTATTGGGAATGGTGCTGTACCGGGACGCTATCCCGAAGCCGCCGGAAATACCGTCTGGAAAAACGAACAAGGTGTTTTTAAGGATGTCACCAACGCCGTTGCACCTGAATATGCCAAGGCAGGCTTGCTCACAGACCTCAGCGTAGGTGATTTTGACGGCGATGGAAGCCAGGAATTGGTTATCTGCGGGGATTGGCTGCCTATTGGTTTTTATACCATAAAAGAGGGTAAAATTCAGCCAAAACTGACCATTCCGCAATCTTCGGGCTGGTGGAATTGTCTCCTTGCGACCGACATGGATGCTGATGGCGACCTCGATCTGGTGGCTGGCAATGAGGGCCGAAACACCCGCCTTCAAGCCTCCGCTGCTGCCCCGTTGCGCCTCTGGGCCAAGGATTTTGACCAGAACGCCAGTATAGACCCCATACTTTGTATAGCAGATCAAGGGAAATACCGCCCTGTGGCCCAAAGGGATTTGCTGGTGTCCCAAATGCCTTTTGTAAAGAAAAAATTTCCCCGTTACAATGCTTATGCCCAAGCCTCAATAACGGATATAGTGCCGGAAAAAGACTTGGAAAAGGCCATCTCTTTGTCAGCACAAACCTTTGACTCCCAATGGTTTGAAAACAAAGGGAATGGCTGGGAAGCCCATGTTTTCCCCTGGCAATTGCAGCTAGCCCCAATCCATGACTGCTTAATGACCGATTTTAACCAAGACGGGAAAAAAGATTTGCTGGCCATCGGCAATGATTATGGCCCTGATATTGAAACTTATCGCCATGATGCCTTCAATGGTTGCTTGCTGCTGGGGCAGGGCAACGGATCGTTTTTGCCAATCCCTGCGGCACAAAGTGGTTTTTTGGCCAACAGGGATGCGCGGCGCATGGCTATGATTACGGGAAAAGGTGGCGCAAGTTGGATCCTCGTAGGCAATAACAACGACAACATACAAATTTTTAAGCATAAATATGAAAATTGACAACCCCGCTTTTGATTATGATCGTTTTGGGCAAAAATATTCCGGCCAGCGCCGCACCGACCCGCGCATTGCAGCATACGTCATGGCCGCTTTAGGTGATGCCCAAACCATCCTGAACGTGGGGGCCGGCGCAGGCTCCTACGAACCGGAAGACCGTTATGTGGTGGCCGTAGAGCCTTCGGCAACGATGCGCGCCCAACGTATGGCCAATCAAAAAGTCCCCGCCATCAACGCCAAAGCAGATGCACTTCCGTTTGATGAGGGCGCATTTGATGCCACTATGGCCATGGTAACTGTGCACCACTGGCCCGATATGGTCAAAGGATTGAAGGAATTGCGCCGGGTAACAAAAAATCAGGTCGTCATCATGACTTTTGACCCAGATGCGCTGGACCTGTTTTGGAATGCCCGGTACTTTCCTGAATTGATCGCTGTAGAAAAGTCTCGCTACCCTACCCTTGATTTTATCTGTCAGGCGCTGGGTGGCCAAAGTGAAGTGGTGCCTGTGCCCATCCCTTTAGACTGCGTAGATGGCTTTCAGGAGGCTTATTATGGCCGCCCGGAAGCCTTTTTGCAAAAAGAAGTCCGCATGTCACAATCCGCCTGGGGCTTTTTATCCCCTGAAGTTGAAGCCCGGTTGGTACAAAACCTCGCCGATGAATTGGCTTCCGGGGCATGGGATCGCAAATACAGCCATTATCGCACACAGCCGACGTTTACCTGTGCCTTGCGTTTGGTTATTGCGCGGTGAACTCACTCTGTGATTTTTATTTCTACCCGTCTGTTTTGTTCCTGCTCTTTGCCTGACACAGCATTGGGAAACAGCATATGATTGTTTTTATAGCCAATAGTACTCATCCGAAGGCTGTCAATACCATTTTGAACTAAATACGAAAATACGGTCTCGGCACGCTGTTGTGATAATCCCTGCTTCCACATCGGCTCCTTTTCCATAACGTATTGCTCAGGGGTCAGGCCTTTCATTTTGGGGTACTGCATGCCCTTGGGGTATGGCACATTGACATGGCCGCCTATTTCTATTTTCAGTTTTGGGTTTAACTGCATAAATTTCAACACTTTAGGCAACTCTCCTTCCGAAGATTTCAGCAAAATGGCCGCATCGCCAACAAAAAACAGATCACGCAACACCGCTTTTGCGCCCACTTTGGCAGGCGGAAGTTCGATATTGGGCGACAACTTGTATTTTGCATATAATTCGGGACTGCCCAGTACTTTTAGGGCAAAGGACTCAAAGAAAAAATCCTTAGCCACGGCCTCTATTTTGACCACCGTATCCTTGGGCAAACGAACGCGGTAATGTCCCGAAGTATCTGTTTGCACGGAATCTTTGCGCGTTTTGTTCCGGAAACTCACCCAGGACTGCACACCATTGCCCGTGCTTTTATCCGTAACACGCCCGCTCAGGGTGGCCATGGGCACGGTACGCGCGACTTCTACGGTGGCCCTTCGGTTCCGTTGGCGGCCTTCCTCGGTGGCATTTGTTGCTGCGGGCCGACGCTCACCAAAGGTTTTTACATCTATAATAGTAGCAGCGGGTATGCCCTGTTTCTGAAGGTACTGGCTCACAGCTGCGGCCCTGTTGCGCGCCAATACCTCATTGCGATCCGTTTGACCAACGGAATCGGTATGTGCGGTAATGCGCACCGCTTTGGCCGTACTGATTTGGTTAAACAGGCGCACGATTTCGTCAAGGGTAGATATAGCGGCTCTATCCAAATCGTATTTGCCCGTTGCAAAATAAATTTCTGACGCTTGTGAGTTGTACAAAGAATCAAAGACAGATTGGGCTGGCAAAAGCATGGCGCGGCACGCAAGCAAAAGAAACAATATGGGATGCTTCATAGGGAATGTGATAATTTATGAAATGTGATAATGTGATAATTTATAAAATGTGATGATGTATTTGTGCGAAGATAAAGGTGCAATTTAAGCGCTAAATGCTGCACTTAAAACTTGATACAAGCCAAATAGGCGACCCAAAATCCCGTTCAGCCACACGTTTTTCCTATTCAGCCAAACTATTTTGCCCCCCCAAAAAAGGGCCTTCACCTTTGCGATACATTAAATTTCACCATCCATTCAACTTTTCGATTATGACAAACCGATTCATGATTTTTGTGCTTTACTGTTTTCTCACCCTGCCTTTTATGGCCTGCAACAAAAACAACGGGAACCTCGTATCACCCAATACAGGCAAATGGAAGCTAACGTACTTCTGGGACAAAGAGGACGAAACCAACTACTACACCAATTACACTTTTGATTTTGGCAGCAACGGCGCTCTGACAGCAAGCAAAAATGGCCAAAACTGGGCCGGCACTTGGCAAACGGGCATTGATGACAGCAAAGAGAAAATCATCCTCGATTTTAACGGTTCCATCCCATCCGAACTGGAAGAATTGGAAGAAGATTGGCTCATCATCAGCATGAAAGACAATTTCATGCACTTCGAACATACCAGCGGCGGCAACGGCGATACCGATGTGGTCAAATTTGAAAAAATATAGGCACAGATGGGGAGACAGCTCAAGCAATGCTCCTTTTCATTTCCCGCTTTTCAGGGCGCGTTTCACCCAACGCGCCCTTTTTTTACTCATTTATGTTAAAATTTATCACAATATAAAAGACCGTTTTTGGAAAATCAAAAAAAAGTGTCCAAAAAACGGCAAGCAATTTCAAGGTAAGGAATAACCAAAAACATCAAAAATTACTTTTTTTAACTATGTTTCATCTATCTTCTTGGTATGCTTTTAACAAAACATTAAAATATATTAAAATTTGTATGCTAAAACCCGTCCAAAATTATTAATTTCAGGCAGCCCACCTTTGCACCGCAATGTTGCTACTGTTGCACATTAATCATCACCGGATGAAGCCCACAGCGTAAATATGTATAGTGCTTTTTACAAAGTGATCTCATCCCTAAACCGTTTCATTTTTTTAATACTTTTCATTATGAAAAAATTATTTTTTGTTCCTTTCGTGCTTATGTTACTGTTTGCTGCCTGTTCCAAAGACAGCAACATTATCCCCGCTAACGAAAATGTTTTGAATGCCCAGGAAGAGCACATTTCGTATGTTGTCCCTTCCACAGATGGTACCACGGATCGCAGCACCTGCAATTTGTATATGAAGATTGCTTTCCGCAAGACAGCAACTTACTCAGGGTTAGCGGCAGATCTTTTGCCTTGTAACCGCTTTTTTCGTGTAATGCGTAACAATGGAGGTGTCATTACCCAGATATTTCCTGCAAGCGGGTATTTCGGTTCAGGGACATCTACTTCAACGGGCAACAATTTGTCACTTGTAGTACCTAACGGCGGTCAATACTATGTAGAGTTTGACACTGTTGTTGACCCGACCAATACGTTCAACGAGAATACTTATGTGTTCTTCTCCGACAATATTCTGGTGCAGATTGACCCATTGACCCATGCTGATGTAAGTTGGTCACATCATGTCCAAATCGGTCCGGCTGCAACGCCTGATGTTGCGTCATCCAACGCCAATGTGAGTGCTACTTGCGTGGTTACGCCGTAATAACCCACCATACAACAGAGCAACACTGCGAAGTGAAGGCCATGCCGTTTATACGGTGTGGCCTTCTTTTTTTGCCTATTTCTTGCACAACGCAAATAGGCTGCGTTGCAGACGATATATATTGGCTCCTCATTAACGTACCTTTGTGGATTGGTGCCTTCCAAGCACAATTACCTTAAAACAAACAACTAACGATGAGAAGCCTGTTTTTTACCTGTTTATTTTTGGTGCATTTACCCGTTTTATACGCCCAGTTTGGGAACACGCCAATAATCATCAGCCGCAGCACCAATGCTTCACTCTTCAGCGTAACCCCTGCCGATCTGGATGATGACGGAGATACCGATATGCTCGCCACCCATGAAAACGCTATTGTTTATTATGAAAATCTGGACGGAAAGGGCACTTTTTCAAATGACAGGGTTTGGATGGATGCGGATTTTCAGGTTTTTACCTCTATTTACCTCCGCACAGTGTTCCAGGATTTGGATGCCGATGGCCGGCTCGATGTGGCGGCTGACCGTTATTGGCGAAAAAACCTTGGGGGCGGCAACTTCGCACCACGCGCCACAGCCTTTAGCAGCAGCCTTGATGCGCTGTGTGATGTAAACGGCGACAACTTACCCGATGCCATTAACCATGATGCATCCAAAATATACTGGCAACGCAACCTCGGTAATGGCAGTTTTGCCGCAAGGGTCACCATCAAAAATGCCGCTTCTGCCAATATTTTTGAGGCCAAAGACCTCAATTTTGATGGCAAAATGGATTTTGTAGTCAATCAGATTAGTGGCTGCTTTTGGTATAAAAACCTGGGAACCAATCAGTTTGACACCCTTCGGCTGTTGTCGTTCCAGCCCAACAATATCAAGTTTTTGGACATTGACACTGATGGTAAATACGATGTTTTTTCCTCAGCAGGCAGCTCCATTTATTGGCACGAACTCGAAGCAGATGGAAAATTGTCCCTCATCCAAACCGTTACCACCACTCAATTTGACGGCGGCGCACTCCTCATAGGCGACATGAACGCTGACGGATTTGCTGATATTTTTGCAGGCAATACAGGCGGTTCCGCCAATCGGGCACAGTATTTTCCCTTCATTCCGGCTACTGGCAGATTCTCCGGCACACCAGTTAGCCACAACACGTATCTGATTCGTCATGGTTGGGCGACATTCACCAATATTGACAATGACCCTGAGCCCGATATTTTGGCTGCTACCACCTATGGCTTTGGTTGGATGAAAAAATTATCGCCCACGCAGTTCTCTGCCGTGTTCAATATCACTCAAAATTTGGGCCTGCCAAAAGCAATCGAATCCTCCGACTTTGAAAACGATGGCGATATGGATCTGTTTACCAATGGTTTCGTGTTACGGCATTTGGGCAATGGTAACTACGCAGAAAAAGCCAGAACAACCTCTTCCGGTAGCCGTACTTTTTATGCTGACCTGGACGGTGATGAACGGAAAGACCTCGCCCGTCCCCTTGGCGATTCCATTTCATGGCGCAAAAACATGGGCAGCGGACAATACGGGCCTGCGGTTTTGCTGCCCGGCTTGGTTACCTCCTGCAAGCAGATCGGCGGCGGCGACCTCGACCAGGATGGGGATATTGACCTTTTTGCAGCCAATGGAACGGACGCCATTGCCGTGAACGCGCGGTTTTATTGGTTTGAAAATGATGGAAAAGGTAATTTCACGGCCCATCTGCTCGAAACGGACATCCAACTCTGCTCAGGAGCCTTTTCATTAGATGTGAACGAAGATGGCAAATCAGACATGGTTTTGACCTTTTTCAACGGTAAGGCTACTCGTTGGTACCCCAATCTCGGCAATGGCAATTTTGACACTTACCGCCCACTTTTGGGCAATCTGCCCTCGCCGACAAATGTTAATCAATCAATGGTCACAGACCTGGATGCAGATGGGCGCCTTGACTATTTGTATTCCAACCAAATCACCACCCAAAGCAAGGTAGCCTGGTTCCGAAACCTCGGCAACTCAACTTTTGCGCCAGAGCAATCGCTCGTAACCATGAATCATCAAGGCTCCTATGCAACGCCTTATTTTGCTGTTTTTGATGCCACCTTGGATGGGCTGCCTGACCTCATTGTTTCTGACAACTATTGGAACCGTTTTCACTTGGTGCCCAGCGCGGGAGGCGGCAAGTTTGGAGCAGGCAAAGTGGTGTTTGATGCAGATGGTTATGGTGCTTTTTTTGGCGTGGCAGGGCATGATGTGGACGGTGACGGGCGCCTGGATCTCGTATTTGGCAACCGCACGGAGAGCATTAACACACAGGGCTTTTACCAACTTTCCTGGCTGGGCAATCTGCACCCAAAGCCGGTGGTGCCATTTTCCGTACATGAAAAATCCGCCACCTGCTCAGATAATCAAACTCCCGCCAATGCCAATGATGATTTCCTGACTATTTCCCTAAAAATCAAGGGATTGGATAATAGTTCCACCCGGTTTGTCGTGACCGACCTGAACAACAACACCGTGGTTGACACCTTTGATTATGACAAAAACATTTCTTTCGTTTTGCCTCCCGGAAGCGCAGGCGATGGAGTCCTGAAAAAATTCAAACTGCAAGACCTCTTGGTAAAAGATAGCTTTCTGGTACTGACGTTTGAAAGTGGCAGCCCTTGCTCGGTGTCTGCCCCAACCGAAATATCACTGCTAAACTTCCGGGTAGAATGCCGTGACAATAACACGCCCAACAACGCCAAAGATGACAAATTGGTGATATGGTTCACGCCACGGATCATCAATCCGCCTGTTGCAAGTACCCAATTCAACATCAACTCAAATCTTGGCTGGCCCATTGACACGGCAAAATTTAATCCGTCGGGTAAATATAATCAAGAAAACTATTTTGAACTGCCCGATGGCAGTGCAGCCGTTGAAGGCAAACTAATCCTGACTATACAGGATAGCAAAAACTTGACAATAATCAAACATTTTCTCAGTAAAGTACCCGGTACTTGTTCTGGCGCCCCCCTGCCATGTCCTTTTTCTGTCAATTACCACAGCCAAACTGAAATTGACTCCTTTCCAATCAAATACCCGGGGTGTCGTGTGCTGGAAGGCGACCTCACCCTAAACGAGGTGTTGCCTGCGGCTGATGCACCAAGCATCGAAAACCTGTTGGGTTTTAAGGAAATCATAGAGCTGCGTGGTGACTTGAACATCAGCCACACCCATCTGAAAAACCTGAAGGGCCTTGATTCCCTGCGGCTCATCGGACGCAGTTTATCTGTCTTGTTTTTTAACAGTCCCGAACTAAATTCACTAAATGGGCTTAACCAACTGCGCAGCATCGGGCAAGACTTGTGGCTTTCTGACACTATAAATACATTGAAGCATCTCGATGGCCTTGACCATTTAGACAGCATTGGCAGAGACCTGACGCTTTTCCAAATGAGGGGAATAAAAAACTTTAAAGGGATGGAAAAATTGAAAACTGCTGGTATCTGGACCTACCAATGCGATGCCCTTGAAAGCTTAGAGGGCCTTGAGAACCTGGATCAGGCCACAGCCATTGCCATGCAGGACAATACCTCTTTGAAGACCCTGAAAGGCCTGGAAAACCTAAAAACAATATCGGGCGGCCCCCTATCTCTATTACTATTGGTCAAAAACCCGCTGCTGGACGACATTTCGTCCCTGAATCACGACATGTTTATCGAGGCCGTACAGATAGAGGACAACCCCAAATTGAGCCTTTGTGCCGTAAAAGCCATTTGCCAGTATTTGAAAAACCATGATCCGCAATTAACCACAATTACCGACAACCTGCTGGGCTGCAATTCAACTACAGAAATTTTAGATGCCTGCACGTCCTCGACTGCCGATTTTATTCAACATTTATCCTTGAAAATTTTCCCCAACCCTGTTTCCGATAACCAGCCGCTCCAAATCACTTTGGAAAATGATTTCACAGGCACGGTCAAATTTGACCTGTTGAGCTTGGATGGGCGGGTGTTGGCGTCGTTTTGTGAAGAAAAAACAGCGCGGGTATTAAGCGTAAGCAGGGTTTTGAATCCTGCCTATGTTGATAGCGCGGCGTTTTTCCTGCGCGTTTCGGATGGGAAAAGATCGGCTACGCAATTAGTTATAAAAATGTAAGAAGTTGAAAAACAAAAATTTAACACAATGCGAATATCAATTTGCCTATTCTTGACCTGTTTTTTTGTTGTACCCATACAATATTTATACGCCCAATTCGGTAATACGCCCCAAGTACTCACCCAAAGCACCAACGCCAACCAACTCGGCATTTGGACCGCTGACCTTGATAGCGACGGAGATACCGACTTACTGAGTGCGCAATTAAACAGCTTGATCTGGTATAAAAATGACGGAACGGGCAACTTCTCGAATGACCTCGAGATCATGACCGCCGACATGTCCAATTCCATCGGTTTTCTTACCGGGGCTTTTGAAGATATCAACACTGACGGACTACCCGATCTTGTTTTCGACCGCGCCTGGCGGCGCAACCTTGGTAACGGTCAGTTCGCTCCACAGGCCACAATCCTGACCAATACGCTGGCTACATTGTGTGATGTAAACTCGGATGGATTGCCTGACGCCATCACCATAGAATATACCAAATTTTATTGGCAGCGCAACCTCGGCAATGGCAGCTTTGCCACCCGCCAAACGTTGCGCATAGTAAACGGTGCAGATGTTTACAACCTTAAAGTTGATTTGGATGCCGACGGGCGGCAGGACTTTTTTGCGCGGCACAACAATGCTTTTTTCTGGTATAAAAACAGGGGAAACAGCCAGTTTGACACCGTCCGGCTGCTCTCCACCTTCCCTGGGGCCGTGTCGGCCACCGATGTTGAAGGCAACGGCAAAACCGATCTTCTGCTTGGCACTGGCGGACAACTTTTGTGGTATGAATACGATGCAGCAGGGAAGCCAACGCTTCGGCAAACCTTAACTCAATATTACAGCGGAGAAATCAGTTTCGGCGACCTCGATGCCGACGGCGATCGAGACCTTTTTGTGGGCAGTGTGGGCACGGTGAACGGGCATCGAGCCAAATATTTCACCTTCGACTCTTCTAAAGGACTGTTTGATCTTGCACCGAAAAACCACAACATTTACCTGAACGACCACTATTACGCAGAGGTTCTGGATGTAAACGGCGATACCCAACCCGATATTTTGGTCGGTGATGTTGGCGGTGGCAGGCAGCTGGGTTGGTTGAAAAACCTCGCACCGGGCAGTTTCTCCAATTTTAACAACATCAACCGCAAATTCGACTTGCCCTACGAAATAGAAATTGCCGACCTCGAAAACGACGGCGACATGGATATTTTTACCGTAGGCATCGTGCTCGAAAACCTCGGCGGCGGCCAATATGCCGAAAAACGCCCCGCAACACCCAGTTCAGGCAGCCGCGCCTTCTCCGGTGACCTCGACGGTGATGGGCTGAAAGATTTGGCTTTGCCGCTCGGAGACTCCATTTCCTGGCGAAAAGGCTTGGGCAATGGCCAATTTTCAGCACCCAAACTCCTCCCTGGCCTTGTCACCTCCTGTAAACAAGTAGGAGGAGCTGACCTCGACAATGACGGAGACCTCGATCTTTTTGCCGCCAACGGAACCGATGCGGTGGTGGCAAACGCCCGATTTTATTGGTTTGAAAATGATGGAAAAGGCAACTTCAAAGGACATTTGCTCGAAACAGGCCTTCAGTTTTGCGCCGCAGCCCTCGCTTTGGATGCCAATGAGGACGGACTTATGGACATAGGGCTGTTGTTTTTCAATGGGTATTCACCACGTTTATACCTTAATTTAGGCAAAGGAAATTTCGCGCCGCCAACGGGTTTGTTTCCCGCCGGAACACCCTCACCAAATAATGTAAATCAGGATTTGCTGACGGATCTGGACGGTGACGGGCGGCTGGACTATGTTTATTGCACCCGCGATTGGGGGCTAACCAAAGTGGCTTGGTACCAAAATTTGGGCGCGGCAGGCTTCAGCGCGGAAAAATCACTGGCGACCATGGCGCATCAAGCGGTTTATGCCGTGCCGCGTTTTTGTGTGTTTGATGCCAATTTGGATGGCATCACCGACGTGGTGGTAAGCGACAATTATTGGAACCGCTTTTTATTTGTCAAAGGTCTGGGCAACAGTGCATTTGCCTCTGCCACAACCGTTTATGATGAGCCTAACTTCGGAAATTTTTACGGCGTAGCCGCGCATGACGTTGACGGTGACGGGAAATTGGACATCGTTTACGGCTCCGACACCGATTACCTTGGCAATTTCAATGGCTACAACCGTCTTTCGTGGCTGAAAAACCTGCATCCAACTCCTGCTCCAGGGCTGCAAATAGCCTTCAATTCAAGCAGTTGCTACGACAATGATACCCCGCTTGATGCCACCGACGACAGTCAGGTTTTGAATTTCAAAGTTGTACCTATTGGCAATGCAATGGCTTCCAACCAATATGTTTTGTTCAAAGAGAGCAGCCCGACACCGCTTGACACCTTTTCTTATAATGTCTTGACAAATTATGCCCTATCACCTGGTTCGGCAGGTTTTTCCATTTTCGAGGCGTACTCGTTCCGTGATTTGGCAAATCCTGATTTGAAAAAAGTATTTTACCCGGTTAGCGTGGGCAATTGTTCGCCCGCCGCACCGCCCGGAATCGGGATCCATACCTTAAAAACTTCCTGCGACGATACCGGAACCCCCGCTGATCCAACCGACGATCGTGTCCGAATCGAGGTCAGCGCAGGGTTATACAACGGCTTGCCTGGACAAAATTATTACACAATCTATGCTAACCTCGGTTTACCAGCCAACATTTTTGACGAAACGAACATCGGGTTTTACACTTTCCCGGAAGTGTTTTTGTTGCCAGAAGGCAGTGCCACCGTACCGGGGAAACTGCATTTGACCTTGCGCCACCAGTTGGACACAAGCGTTATCAAACACTTGTTTATTGAAAATCCCGGAACCTGTGCCACTACACCGCCACCTTGTCCAAGAGATATTTTGTACACCAAACAAAGCCAGATTGACCTTTTCCCGCTGACTTACCCAACTTGTCGGATCATAGAAGGTTCGGTAATTTTAAAACAAAGTACGCTCCCGGGGGCTGTGCCAATCAAAAACCTGGACGGTTTTGCAAACCTTGACATCATCCGGGGTAACCTGGAAATAGAAAGAACACAACTTCAAGATTTACAGGGTTTTCAACATTTGGACTCACTCGGCGGCAATTTTTTCTTGTATGAAAACCCGGGTTTGCAACGCTTGCAAGGCATAAATAGCCTAAAATCGGTAGGCGGCAGTATTTGGATAAGCAACGCGCCTATCTTGGAGAACCTAAATGGATTAGATGCCTTAAAGCATCTCGGAATCGGACTTAGCCTGCAAAGTCTGCCTGCTTTGAAGTCATTGGATGCCCTACAAAACCTGACCAATGTACCCGGTTCGCTTTGGATAACAGGCTGCGATGCCTTAGCTTCACTGACAGGCTTGCAACATTTGGAAAACATAGGTACGGCAGGCGATCCCTTTTCTGGCCAAATAGTTATTGCCGACTGTCCTTTGTTGGAAAATTTGACTGGTTTGGAAAAATTAAAATCCATCTCCGCACTGCTTTTGCAAAAAAACACTGGCTTGAAAAATCTCTCCGGAGTGGTCAATCTGGATACTATTCGCTTGGATATCAGGCTATTTGACAATCCTTTACTCGATAATATGGATGCGCTGGCAAGCATAAAATCAGCCAAATTGGAAAACCTTTTGCTCCGAAACAATGATGCGCTCACCAACCTCAACAGCCTCAAAAATATGGATTTTTCGAGGCTCCAAAATCTTGAAATCACCAATTCAGAGCTGCTTTCGGGCTGTGTACAGGCCAATATCTGTGCCTATCTGGGCAGCGGTGGCAAAGCAACCGTGAGCGACAACCTGCTGGGCTGCAATTCAACTACAGAAATTTTAGATGCCTGCACGTCCTCGACTGCCGATTTTATTCAACATTTATCCTTGAAAATTTTCCCCAACCCTGTTTCCGATAACCAGCCGCTCCAAATCACTTTGGAAAATGATTTCACCGGCACGGTCAAATTTGACCTGTTGAGCTTGGATGGGCGGGTGTTGGCGTCGTTTGGGGAAGAAAAAACAGCGCGGGTATTAAACGTAAGCAGGGTTTTGAATCCTGCCTATGTTGATGGCGCGGCGTTTTTCCTGCGCGTTTCGGATGGAAAAAGATCGGCTACGCAATTAGTTATAAAAATGTAAGAAGTTGAAAAACAAAAATTTAACACAATGCGAATATCAATTTGCCTATTTTTACTCATTAATTTTTGCACAAAAACTGAAGCCCAATTTTCGTCAACAATCCAAAACCTGACGGAGTACAGCAGCGCAAAAATGCACGGTATTTCGCTCCATGACCTCGATGCGGACGGCGATTTGGACATCCTGGCGACGTTCCCGGACGGTGTGATCTTGTTGGAAAACAAAAGCGCAGCTAATTTTTCAGGTGAAAAAAATCAGTTTGTTTTTGATCTGCCGCTGACGGGCGGGCGCAGGCCGGCGCGTTTTGCCGATTTGGACGGCGATACACTGCCTGATTTGGCGGTCAATAAATCGTGGCGAAAAAATGTAGGCAAGGGACAATTCTCCACGCCTGTCGAAGTTTTTAAAAATCCGCTCGCCGCGCTATGCGATGTGGACGGCGACGGTTTTCCCGATGCAATCCACCATAATGCAAGCAATCTTTTTTGGCAAAAAAACACCCAAAACGGCACGTTTTCTCCTTTTTCAACCAATATCGGTTCGGGTGCAAACTGGCAGCTTTGGGCCGTGGCAGACCTCAATTCCGATGGGTTTCAGGATTTAGTTTTGAGCCGGAATTTCCGGTTTTATTGGTACAAAAATTTGAAAAACGGCACTTTCGAGGGCATTCAACTTGACGCAAGTTTCCCAAAAGAGGCCATCACCGAAGACTTGGACGGTGACGGGCGGGTGGATTTGCTGGCTGGTTTTGGCAATCAAATACGCTGGCTGAAATTCGATTCGCTTGGGGCCTGGACGCTGCATCAGGCCATTACGGTTTCGACATTTCAGGGCGGGCTGGCGGTCGGTGATTCGGACGGCGACGGCGACCGGGATTTGGTGGCCGGCGATTTAAGCGACAACTCTAACAGCCGTCTGCGCTGGTTTTTGATGCAGCCAAACGGACTGTTTTCGACCACCGCAACGGGCGGTATCGCGGCTTACCCTGATGGCTACAACCTGAATATTTGTGCGCTTGGCGACCTCAATGGGAACGGGGAAATTGACCTCGCTGTCGGCTCATCCATCAAAGAAAATGGCGTATCTATCTCGTTTAATGGTTCTATTGCAGGGAGTTTTCAACCGTTGGTTTTGGCGGGCTTACCAATCGGAAACATCCGTCAAATACATTCAGTGGACCTGGATTTGGACGGCGACAGCGACCTGGTGGCCGCCAATTTTCTGCTTGAACGTACTGGAATCGGGCAACTTGCTCCGCGCCGGCGACTCAATATGCCCAACCAAAAAGTGCAATTTGCTGACCTTAACGGCGATACCTTGCCCGATGCAGTTTATCCCTTTGGCAACTCAATTGCATGGCAACGGAACCTGGGAAATTTTCAATTTGACACCCAAATCAAACTCGACGAACTCATTTTTTTGGCTAAAGACGTGGGCATTTCCGACCTTGACAACGACGGCGACCTCGACCTTTTTGCGGCCTGTGGAACCGACGCGCCGAATGGAACCGCCGTTGCCCGTTGGTACAAAAACGATGGTGCAGGCCATTTTTCGGGATTCGAATTGGGGCAGGGCATCAAATTTTGTAATAATGTATTTCCACTTGATTTCAATGAAGATGGGCGAATGGATCTCGTTTTCATGCGCGGCGCGCCCGATTCTGACCTATGGTTTAAAAATTGGGGCGGAGGAAATTTTTCGACGGCTCAAAATTTTTGGGCTGCCGGAACCCTCGAACCTGACGGCAATTTGAACCAAAAAATGCTCATTGACCTCAACAGCGATGGCCGCTCCGATCTCATTTGCTGCACCCGCGATTACGGCATCGTGTCGGTTTATTGGTACCAGAATCTGGGCGATGGCGCGTTTTCAGACCGAAAAATCTTGCTGAACATCAGTCAGAATGCTTCAGCAGGCGGGCTGTTTTTCACTGTTTTGGATACGGATGGCGATAATAGATTGGATGTAGTGGTATCACAGGATTATGCCAGAAAAATTGTGTTTTTGAAAAACCTTGGCAACGGCGTTTTTGCGTCAGCGAAAGATGTTGTGGATGACCCGAGCGGTTTTAGTGGTTTTGATGCAATTTCAAATTACGATGTGGACGGCGACGGTCGGCTCGACCTCGTTTTTGGCAATGCCAACGCACAAAACGGGGGCAAAAACGCGCTTTCGTGGCTCGGTGGCACGGGTTTAAGTTTCGGTTTTGAACCTTTTCAAAACACTGATTTTCAAGTATTTCCGAATCCTGTTTCCGAAGGTCAGCCGCTCCAAATCACTTTGGAAAATGATTTCACCGGCACGGTCAAATTTGAGGTATTGAGCTTGGATGGGCGGGTGTTGGCGGCGTTTGGGGAAGAAAAAACAGCGCGGGTATTAAACGTAAGCAGGGTTTTGAATCCTGCCTATGTTGATCGCGCGGCGTTTTTCCTGCGCGTTTCGGATGGGAAAAGATCGGCTACGCGTTTGGTCATCACATATTAACATCCCCCCGGATATCACTTTTTCAACAAAGAATAAAAAATGAGGTATTTATTTTACTTTTTGGCAGTATTTTCATTATCTACTCCATCACTGCAAGCACAGTATTGCCACCCGAAGGACTCGCTCGAACTTGTCAAATTTTACATTGCCGTAAACGGTCAAAACTCAACGCTAAACTGGAAACTTTCCCAACCGGTGAGCAGCTGGGAATGGGTTGCATTGACCCCTCAAGGCCGTGTGAAATCGCTTTGGCTTATCGGCAAAAACTTGAGCGGCGAATTGCCTGCCGACCTCAATTTACCTAATTTGACCTTGTTGGGATTGGGAAACAACAAGATTGGGGGAACACTCCCAAAGTTTGAATTATTGCCTAACCTACGGGAGTTGGAACTGCCGAACAACCGACTGACAGGCAATATACCTAATTATAATCAACCCTTTTTGCAAGACCTTGAACTGAACCATAACCAACTAACGGGCAACATCCCAAAATTCAAGCTTCCCTTTTTGATTTTCCTCTCTCTTAACCACAACCAACTGACGGGCGAAATCCCAGCCTTTGATACGCCTTTGCTCGGCGGACTGCATTTGGAACACAACCAACTGACGGGCAGCATTCCTGATTTCCAAAATATGCCCAAACTGCAATGGCTGGTAGGTGACTTTAATCAGTTGAGCGGCAATTTACCAAGCTTTAGTCAATTAAGCAGTTTGGAATGGCTTTACCTTTCCAATAATCAGCTAACGGGTAATATCCCCGATTTTCAATTACCCAAACTGAAATCTGTTCGTTTAAGCCATAACCAATTTAGTGGCAATTTGCCAAAGTTCAATCTGCCCAATTTGCAGTCTTTAGACTTGCGCAACAACCAGTTGCAGGGCGAAATTCCGGGCATGATATTGCCCAAAATGTTTAACTTGAATCTTTCAAATAATCAGTTTAGTGGAAAAATCCCCTTTATGGATTTCCCCGTACTGGCATTCCTGAATCTTTCGAATAATCAGTTAAACGGTCCTATTCCTACAATGAATTTGCCCAAACTGAATGATCTGGATCTTTCCAACAACCAGTTGAGCGGCCATGTCCCAGATTTAGGGGCCGCTGGATTGATTACATTTATGCGCCTTAATAACAATTGGTTCAATTTTGAGAATCTGGAAGAATGGATAGATACCAACCGTTATACGTTCAAAATTGCCCCGCAAGCCAATATTCCCTTACATGTTACAGGCAAGTTGCTTTGGGTCAATGCAGGCGGCACATTGGCCAACAACCGTTACTATTGGTACAGAGACAGTGTACTGGTAGCAGAAAAAGCGGGTGATTCAACTTTTATAGCGGATGAGCCAGGCCACTATTTTTGCCGCGTTTTCAACAGTTTACTTTCCAATCCAGCATCAGGCGATAGCCTTGTGCTGGTAAGCAAAATGTACCAGCTCACTGTTACTGCCCATGAGATTTTTGTTCCATCAGCGCTCAGGGTTTTCCCCAACCCTGTTTCCGATAACCAGCCGCTACAAATCACATTGGAAAATGATTTCACCGGCACGGTCAAATTTGAGGTATTGAGCTTGGATGGGCGGGTGTTGGAGACGTTTTATACGGAAAAAGCAAGTGAGGGACTGACGTTGAGTCGCCCCATGACAATGGCACCTAACTCGTTTTTTGTAAAGGTTTCGGACGGAGAAAAGGTAGCGATACAGCTGGTGCTAAGATATTAAACATAAATCTACTTTTAAATATTAATCATGTACAATTCGAAGAGGTGCGTACTAAACCCCATTTCTACTGCTGCCAAAATTGCTGTACTACTCATCAGTATGATCAACTGGCAGAGCGTTTTTGCTCAATGCACCTCGTTGGTGACACACCAGTCCGGGACAGTTCAGATTGGATGCACACAAGTGACGGTAGTGCCCCAAGGCCAAACAGATGAACTGACTTTTTGCGGTATAGGCCCTTATTTAGCCGGTGATTCCCCACCAGGGAGTTATTTGTTTACATTTTCTCCTCCGGTGTCCGGTGTGAATCTTGACATAACCGGCGTAGATAATAATTTGAGTAGTTTCAATGAGGAGGTATCATTTGAAATAAATGGCAATTTTTACCCGATCACAGTTCCAGGTTTCCCGGGTGGCTGTGGCGTTAACACACTGATCATTCTGCCAAATGGCAGGTTAGGCTCTCCTGCAGGAACCAGCTCTTGGGTAAACCAGCAAATAACGGAAAACATTACTACGCTCAAAGTAGAAAATGTGGTCACGGCAGGCTTTCCTGTGGGTTTTGTGTTTACGCTTAGGTTTTGTGAAGTATGCTGCCCTACCAATGCAGGCGTGCTTGCAGGAGGTCCATTTCAAATCTGCCTTCCACAAGCAGTTTCCTTTGCGCCTGCCACCCAGACAAACCTCGAATCAAACGATTTGCTTCAGTATGTTTTATACGCTGATGCTAATGACCCTGAAGGCAGCATCATCGCCATCAGCAACACACCAACATTCGCTTTCAACCCCGCCACCATGCAGACAGGCATCACCTACTACATCGCTGCTATGGCGGGCAACAACCTGAATGGCAATGTGGATTTGAACGATCCTTGCCTTGATTTTTCCAATGCCTTGACCGTGGTCTGGTACCAACAGCCTTCGGTGGCTTTTGCTGTTGCGAACCAGGAAGTCTGCTCGGGTGGCTGCATCAACGTAGATGTGACGCTCACTGGCATTCCGCCTTTTACCCTCACTTATACCGCAGGCAATTGGCTGACCCAAACCCAAACCTTTTCCTCCAACACGGGAACAATCGTTGTATGTCCGCCCACAGGTACACCAGTGGGCACAGTTGCCCTTTCGGCAACATCTTTGTCCGACGCGAAGTGCCTTTGTGATTGAATACTCAGGGTGGGTAGTATGAATTAGACTTGTTGCTTTTCCTGACAACTGTTTGGGATAAATGGCATGCCCATTTCATAACTTTTGTTTTACCTTTGTGCCAGTTCATTAAGATTGTCCCTCTTGGGGCAGGTTCATCAAGAAAGGCAGAGGGAACGGCCCTGTGAAGCCTTGGCAACCTGATAGCGACCAATTCCGTCGTTTTTAAGGTGCCAATTCCGTCGCGATCAACAGATTTCGACAGATGGATCAGAGGCACGGATTTCTTCACTTCGCAAGAAAATGGGTTCCTTCTGGTTCATCCGGGGGGAACCCATTTTATTTGTACAAAAGACTTGTTGCGGTGGGAGACCATCCGGTTAAGTACAATGTGCTAATCTGCTGATTTTCAACGCATTAGTTCACATAATACTATAAACTAAATTTAATGTAGCACTTAATAATATTATTTATGAAAATTGAACTTAAACGCCTCAACAAGGCCGTGCACTTTGAATGCCGCAACGAGGAAGGCCTGACCATACATACCGATGGCTCGCCAGAAATTGGCGGTGAAGGCAGAGGGCCGCGCCCCATGCAATTGCTCCTGATGAGCCACGCCGCTTGCAGCAGCATTGATGTCGTGACGTTGCTGCAAAAAATGCGGCAGCCGCTCGAGGACATCCGCGTGGAAGTGGATGGGGAACGGGATACCACACAAGTACCGGCCATTTTTAAAAAAATTCACCTGCACTATATCCTGACGGGCCATATTGAGCGCGAAAAGGCCGAAAAAGCCATTGCGCTTTCTGTGGAAAAATACTGTTCTGTGGGTGTAATGTTGTCCAAGTCTGCTGAAATCACCTGGTCTTTAGCCATCATAAATCCAGCCCAAGCATGAATTTTGAAACCCAAGCCATACGCCTCCAAACAGAGCGCAGTCAGCACCGCGAGCACAGCACGCCTATATTTCCCACCTCCAGTTTTGTTTTTGAGGATGCCGAACAGATGCGCGCACTTTTCGCCGATGAGCAAGAAGGCAATATTTACAGCCGATTTACCAATCCGACGGTTCGTGAATTTGAGGAAAAAATAGCAAAACTCGAAGGAGTGGATGATGCCTTTGCCACAGCCACAGGCATGGCTGCCGTATATGCTTCTTTTATGGCTTTGCTCCAAAAAGGTGATCATTTAATCTGTTCACGCGCCGTTTTTGGCTCTACACACACCATCGTGGGCCAATTTTTGCCCAAATGGGGCATTGAAACCACCCTGATTGACCCTTCCAGGCCAGAGAACTGGCAGGCGGCCCTGCGACCCAATACACGCATGATTTTTTTAGAAACACCCACCAATCCGGGACTCGAACTGGTTGACCTCGAATTTGCGGGCAAATTTGCGCATGAAAACGGCCTCATCCTGAACGTGGACAACTGCTTTGCCACGCCCTATTTGCAACAACCAGCCCGCTGGGGGGCGCATATCATCACACATTCCGCCACAAAATTTATTGACGGACAAGGCAGGGTACTCGGGGGAATAATTTGTGGTCAACGCGATTTGATCGCCGAAGTGCGCAAATTTTGCCGCTCCACTGGGCCAACCCTTTCGCCATTCAATGCCTGGGTATTGAGCAAGAGCCTCGAGACACTTGCCGTCCGCATGGATCGCCACTGTGACAATGCTGTTCAGGTGGCCGATTATTTGGAAAAACACCCTGCTGTGGAGCGCGTCATTTATCCGTTTTCCCCAACGCACCCCGATTATAATACCGCTAAGAAGCAGATGAAAAAAGGCGGTGGCTTAGTGGCTTTTGAAGTTAAAGGCGGCATTGCCGCAGGGCGGCGTTTTTTGGACAAACTAAAAATGTTGTCGCTCTCCGCCAACCTTGGCGACACCCGAAGCATAGCCACACACCCGGCATCCACCACCCATGCGCGCCTTACACCCGAAGCCAGGCAGGAGGCCGGGATCACCGATGGCCTTATCCGCATATCTGTGGGCCTTGAAGACGTAAATGACATTCTGCAAGACATTGGGCAAGCCCTCGAAACAGGCGATTATACCATTCCTGTTAACATCAATAAGCTACAATATTTCAAGTCCAAACAGGCCTTTCCGCTTGAAAACGGAGGTGTTTTATCCGAACTAACCATTGCTTACCACAGCTTTGGCCAGCTCAATGCGACACGCGATAATGTCATCTGGGTTTGCCATGCCCTTACAGCCAATTCGGACGTATCGGATTGGTGGTCGGGACTGTTTGGCGCAGGCAATGTATTTGACCCGGAGAAATATTTTATTGTTTGCGCCAACATCATAGGCTCCTGCTATGGAAGTACAGGCGCACGGAGCCTTAACCCTGCCACTGGTCGTGTGTATGGCAAGGATTTCCCTTTGGTCAGCATACGGGATCAGGCCAAAGCTCACGATCTGTTGCGCGAGCATCTGGGCATATCAGCAATAGCCCTTTGTATTGGAGGCTCTTGCGGAGGCCATCAGGTACTGGAATTTGCCTGCCTCATTCCTGAAAAAATAAAAAAAATGGCCCTTTTGGTGTGCGCTGCCCGCGAATCAGCATGGGCGATTGGCATCCATGAAGCCCAACGCATGGCCCTCACTGCCGACCCCACGCTCTGGGACTATTCCTCTGATCAGGCAGGAGAAGCAGGATTGCGTGCCGCACGCGCCATAGGTTTGTTGAGTTACCGCACCATAGAAGCCTACAGGACTACCCAAAACGACGAGGATGGCAGGCTCGAGGGTTTTAGGGCTGCGGGGTACCAGCAACACCAGGGCGAAAAATTAGTGCGACGCTTTTATGCACAGTGCTATTATCACCTCACACGTACCTTGGACACACACCACATCGGGCGTGGACGAGCGGGCCTGGAATCGGCCCTTCAGCAACTGACCATGCCAGCTTTTGTTTTTTCCATTGAAAAAGACTTGCTCATCCCCCCATTTGAGCAGCAATTGTTGACAAAGTATCTGCCCAATGGCCAGTTGGTCACCCTTGATTCGCCTTATGGACATGACGGTTTTTTAATCGAAACTTCCTTTCTACGCGATCATTTATTGGCTTTTTTGAAGGTTGATGAGTCCTAATGCGATTACTTTACAAACCATAAGATCAACAGACAATATATATGAATATGTCCCCATTCAAACGATTCCACAACCTGTTCTACCCGGATGCCTTTCAAGGTGAAGGCCGCACCAGCAACTATTTTGAGGGCTGGTATTTTAAAATGGTCAGCGCAGATATGCGGCACGCCATAGCGGTTATTCCGGGCATTTCCCTGGATGCAGAAGGGCGTGGCCATGCTTTTATCCAGGTGATGGATGGCAAAGCCTGCAAAGCATATTATCATAAGTTTGCACTGGCAGATTTTCGGGCCACAGCGCGTAATTTTGAGGTTTGGGTTGGGAAAAATTATTTTTCAGCACAACGGATCTCCCTTGACCTGCCGGGCCTTAAGGGGGAAGTATTATTTGAAAATACTATTACGTGGCCTAAAATGTTGGGTGCGCCAGGTATCATGGGCTGGTATTCTTTTGTGCCTTTTATGCAATGCAACCACGGTATAGTGAGCATGAATCACGGATTGAAAGGTTATTTGCACTTAAATGGAGAAGAAGTAACCGTGGGTGGTGGCAAGGGCTATATTGAAAAAGACTGGGGCAGCTCGTTCCCCAAGGCATATACCTGGATGCAAAGCAATCATTTCGATAGCTTTGATCGGGCATCATTAATGGCCTCAGTGGCTCATATACCGTGGTTGGGCAGTTATTTTATTGGTTTTATCAGCGGTTTTTGGATAGAAGGCCGACTGTTTCGTTTTGCTACTTACACAGGTGCACGCAAACACCTGAGTATCAGGGACGAACAATTGGAACTCATCCTTATAAATCCTAAAACAGAGCTCCGCATCTTGGCACGGCAGGCTGCTGGCACGGCCCTGATTTCCCCGCTTTCGGGTGCCATGACGGGCAAAATAAATGAAAGTTTACAAGCCGTTTTACAGGTGGAACTACGGGAAAAGGGGAAATTGATTTTTGAAGGCAAGGGCACTAACGCCGGGCTGGAAGTAGTGGGGGAAGTGGATAAAATGTGATCTTTATTTGAACCACAAAAGACAATCTAATGCTCACCACAAAAGGCACAATAGAACACAAAATAGGCCTTATGTGTACTTTTGTGCCTTTTTTGGTTCAAAAAAACTCAACCACCATGGTGCGGCCCAAATTGCTCCAATAGCCATTCCCTGCCGATCAACATCGTTTCATTACCGATTTTGGCCCTTATTTTTTCCACTTCCTGGGCATCCAACCAATTAAGCGCCATTAATTTTTGAGTATATTTGACCAAATTCAAGTAATAGGTACGGTGATAACCTAAGGTGGTCTTGCGGCGAATGTAGTTTTTCATCGCTTCCAGATGCGACTCCAGCAGATCATACTCGCGGGTTTCATAGTATATTTTCAAGGCCATGGACTTGGCGGCTAAACTGATAAGAGGGTCGTGGTAATTCGCGCTTTGCAACAAGGGCAACAATACATCATAACGTTTGCGGGCAAACTCCAATCGGGCCAGGTTAAAACTGTAGGTCGCCTCACGGTAAGTGCGTTCCAGCGTAGTGCGATATTGGCTGATAAATTGCTCTACCCAATCATATTCCTGTATGGTGATGCCCGCTCCTACAATATTGTGAAAAGTAAAGCGCGATAAAACACCATTTTCCAATAAATACTCTTTTTGAAGCCCATCTTTATAGAAATCCATAATATCCTGATAGAAAATACCATGCCCCTCGTTTGCTCTTTTGATACAATAATTGATGGCAAACAGGTGCAGGTCCCGGATCTCTTCCGTATCAAATTGCCTGTCTTGTGCTAATAACAATTGTTTGAATGCATTGAAATAATCCAATACCTGTGGCGCTTCCAACATTTTCAGGCAATAATACCAAATAGCAACGGCAGGAATGCTCAATAGTGCATCACGCAAAACCACCGCTTCCACCTCTTCCCGAAAAGGCAAAGCCCCTTCAGACTTGTAAACGTTTTTTTGGGCACGCTGGAGGCAAAAAAGACGGAGCTTTTGAGTCGCCCAAAGCACATCAGCATTTTGGGAGAGCGCTGAAAGATAATGCCCGTCTCCCGGATTACGAACGCTCATGAAGCGAGCTTCTTCCCAAAGCACCTGCCCCATGGTCGTGTAATAATCGGGATTTCGGAGGGCTTGTTTTTCGAGAGCAGATTTGGCTGTTTTGAGTGCTTCGTTAAAGTGGGTTTCCAAATTGCGTTCCCTGACCGCCCTGAGCAGGTGGCATTGCGGTGCTGCCAGCGTTTTTTGCCACTGCTGAAATGCCAAAAACTGCTCAGCTGCCTGCTGTAGGTAGCTCATGACCAAACGCATCTTTTGCCCGTCAAAGGCTGTGTCAGGATACACATAAGCATAGGTATCTTGGCGTGGCTCCAATGGGTTATGGCCCAACCATTCATATAAACGGATTACGTCTGTACGGGTATTGAACAAGGGTGACTCCAAAAAAAAGCGAAAAAGGCGCAATTCTACCTTGCCCATTGCCTTTAAAGTGTACTCAATTTTTGTCATTTCTTTTTTTTATTCTTTACCTAAAATTATTAAAATCAAATATTTAAACAATTTTAGTATTAAAAAGCACTCTACAAAAGTAAGAAAATGATTTTGTACTGCCAACAATAGCGCCCCACTTTTGCATCAGAATTCAATATTGGCAAAGGATATGGGTTATGAAAGACATTTTGACCGACCGTACCTTACATCCGCAACCAATATCCTTTGCCTTTGAACACTCATGTCATCACCACTAAAAAAGACTTCATCTCATGAAGAAAAATCGATTTTACCTGCTGTTGCTGCTGCTTACAACCATGCAGTTTCAACTGCTCGCGCAAACCACCTTGATCTGTAATGACCTGGTATTTATAAGCCTTGATGAGGACTGTAATGTAACGGTCAAATCACAAATGGTACTGGAAGGCACTTATTGCTGCCATGATACCTATATCGTTGAAATAGACAAGGTAGCCCCTTTTGGCAACGGCCCTTGGGTGCCGGCCATACTTACCAATGCGGACATTGGCAAAACCTATCAGGTTCGGGTGACCGATCCTGTACCAAACAACAAATGCTGGGGCAACATAAAAGTAGAGGATAAAAACCCGCCTGATTTGAACTGTACCAATGCTACAACGGTAAATCTGGATGCCAATGGAGAAGCCAGTGTACAGATCAGCAATATGCAGGTGGTGGCTACTGATGCCTGTGGGCAAGCTACAGTAACACTGTCCAACAACCAGACCTCAGTCAATTTTGATTGTGCCAACAAAGGTGCCAATTTATTGACCCTCGTGGCCAAGGATGGCTCCGGCAATACCGCCTCCTGCATAGCCACCGTAATTGTGAATGACCCAACGGGAAATTGCAATGGCACTTGTGTAACGGATTGCCCGGCCTCAGAAATTGTCACTTTTGACCAGGCGATCAATGTGCTTTTGCCCGCACTACAATCCAACAACCTCGCCCCTTTTGATGCTTACGGTTATCCTGTATTCAACACAGCCGCCTGCCCATTGGAGGATACCAGCTACACGGTGACCTATACCCCGGAATCAGCCGGATTCAGTTGGTTTAAGCGCCGTTGGACGGTGAGCGTTGGGGGTGTGCCCCTTGGAAAATGCGATCAATTGATTACATTCCCGTCATCACGTATGTTCAACTTCAGCGGAAAAATATTCCTGGATTCTATCATCAATTGCGAACCGGACGCAAGTGAAAAAGGGACAGGATTTTTCAAACTGCTTGCCACAAAACTGCCTGGAAACGAGCAATTTACGATAACACCTAACAGTTTGGGCCTATATTCTGCCGATATTCCGGTTAATGGCAAGGACTCCGTCATCGAGTTGCGTTTGCAGTTGCCCAATGGCATATCCACGGCCTGCCCAAACGTGATTGTGGTGCCAGCTCTTGGGCCGCAGGTCAACCATATTTTCAATGTGGGTTTGGTGTCAGAGGAAAACTGCCCCTTGTTGAGCGTTTCCCTGAATATGAACTTGATCCGGCGTTGTTTAACTTCTTCCTGGAACAACATTGTGTACAGTAACCACAGCTTTATGCCCGCAAACAATGCTTATATCAACTTGGAACTGGATCCTTTGCTGAGCATTACCAGTGCATCTGTACCCTTTGTCCAAAATGGCAATTTGTACACCTTCCAATTAGGCACGGTGCCCCGACTTTCCACAGGATCCATCAATTTTACCATTGAAACGGATTGCGACGCTGTACTGGGCCAAACATTGTGCGGGGAAGCCATTATTTATCCACATGATCCTTGTGGAGGCCAAACATGGACAGGGCCCAAGGTATCCGTGAAAGCCCGTTGTGAAAGTGGAACCACCGTTAATTTGATCTTGGAAAACACAGGTGACGAGGATATGCCGGAAAGCCTTGATTTCATCGTGGTAGAAGATATTCTGATGCGCGACGGCGGCAAATTCAAACTTGTTAAAGGTGGCAAACAAACCCTTAGCTATCCCGCCAACGGAGCTACCTGGCGCCTTGAGGCCCAACAAGTGGATGGCTACCCGGGCATTGATCGCCCTTCCGTTTCCCTTGAGGGCTGCAATGGCATCAATATTCCCGGCTTGGTCAATGCCTTTGCCTTCAATGATGATCCTATCTATATTGACAACGATTGTGCAGAAGTACGCGGCTCTTATGACCCGAACGACAAAATCGGCGTGCCAACAGGCTACAATGCGGCGCACATCATCACAGCCAATACCGATATAGAGTACAAAATCCGCTTCCAAAACACGGGTACCGACACGGCATTTACCGTGGTTGTTGTAGATTCTTTATCTGATTTGCTGGATTTCAGGACATTGGAAGCCGGCGCATCAAGTCATAAGTATCGTTTGGATGTGTATCCGGGAGGCATCCTGCACTTTGTTTTCGACAATATCATGTTGCCGGACAGTAATGTAAACAAAGACGGCTCCAATGGCTTTTTGAAGTTCCGCATTGCCCAAAAGCCCAATTTGCCCAATGGCACGGTGCTCAAAAACAAGGCAGCAATTTACTTTGACAAAAATGCCCCTATCATCACCAACGAGGCATTCCATACCATAGGAGCACCTTATGTTATGGTCTCTACCTTTAAGCCGGAATTGCCTGATGTGCAAGTCATCGTCCAACCTAATCCATTTATGGGCGAAGCCGTACTGCAAATGAGCGGCTATGAAGCAAAAGATGGCACATTACGCATCCTGGATGCTCAAGGCAGGGAAGTACAATCGCAAATATTCCGCGGAAATCAGGCCATCCTGAATGGCAACAAACTGCCGACAGGCTTCTATTTCTTCCAGATTTTTGATGCCGGACAATTGATCGGCAGTGGGAAATTGGAGAAGTTTTAAGGGTTTACCATAAAATTTTTTTACCACAAAAGGCACAATAGAACACATAAAACTATACTTTGTGTCCTTTTGTGCCTTTTGTGGTTCAAAAACAATTTAATGCTTACCACATAAGGCACAATAGAACACATAAAACTATACTTTGTGTCCTTTTGTGCCTTTTGTGGTTCAAAAACAATTTAATGCTTACCACATAAGGCACAATAGAACACATAAGACTATACTTTGTGTCCTTTTGTGCCTTTTGTGGTTCATAAATAATTTAATGCTTACCACATAAGGCACAATAGAACACATAAAACTATACTTTGTGT
>CAZIKN010000002.1:0-128433 GCA_964539805.1 uncultured Saprospiraceae bacterium
ATCAGGAGCTCAGCGGTCTCCTGGGTACATTGCAGGTCATATTTCCAATAATCCATCATAGGCGGCAAAAGTAGTTCGTATCTTTGGCCCATGCAGCATATTGAAACCGGAAAACAAGGCGAAACAATTGCAGAACGCTATTTATTAGAAAAAGGGTGGCGTATTGCAGCGCGCAACTACCGTGCAGGGCGCGGAGAAGTGGATATTATTGCTTGGCCACATGACCGACTTTTGGTATTTGTGGAGGTGAAAACCAGGAATTCCGACGGCTTTGGTGGACCAGAAGAGGCTGTTACCCTCAAAAAGCAAGACCGTCTTGCCCGGACAGCTGGCTATTATATGGAGCAAATTGGGTATGACTGGGAAATTCGCTTTGATATTATTTCTGTTATCCTGAAAAACGGTACCTTGCAAGAGATCAGGCACATTGAGGATGCGTTTTTTTAAGTAGTATTTATAAAGCTTAAGATTGTGGATCAATCACTACCTCGGACAACTTCCATATCAAGTACGCAAACTATTTTCTGTTGCTGATGAAATCTCATCACTCATAACTCATCACTCATAACTCCCTCAACTTGTGTATCTTCGCGGCCCAAAGAATCCAAAACGAAATCAATGCTTCTGTAAAAAATTGTTTATCAAGTATTTGTGCGGTGAATAAACCGCTATTCCATACATCGTGAATTTCCTGACCCTCGAAAATGTAACCAAAAGTTACGGCGAAAAAGTACTTTTTCAGAACATCAGCCTTAATATTGATAAAGGGCAAAAAATTGGCCTGATTGCCAAAAATGGCACAGGCAAAACCACCCTCATGCGCGTAATTGCCGGGAAAGAAGGCTCTGAAGGCGAGAATGCTCGTATTACCATACGCAAGGATATCCGCATTGGATGGTTAGATCAAGAACCAGAGTTTCATCCATCATTAGATGTCCTGAGTGCGGTGCTTGATCCGGCCAATCCATTGGTGCGCGTGGTGCAGCGCTATGAAAAAGCACTGGCACACCCGGAAAACACCGTTGAAATGGAAGAGGCTATGGCAGAAATGGATGAATTCCAAGCCTGGACTTTTGAAAGCAAGGTCAAAGAAACCCTTTTCCGCTTCCGTATGGATAACCTGGAGCAAAAAGTCGGCACTTTGTCAGGCGGGCAGGTTAAGCGCTTGGCCTTGGTCAAAATATTGTTGGATGAGCCCGATTTTTTGATCTTGGACGAGCCTACCAATCACTTGGATGTAGAGATGATTGAGTGGTTGGAGGAATACCTGCAACAACCGGGAATCACTTTGTTTATGGTTACCCACGATCGTTATTTCCTTGAAAATGTATGTGATAGCATCATTGAACTCGAAGGCGGACAGCTTTATCGCTACAAGGGGAATTATGCCGATTATTTGGAAAAAAAGGCAACACGTGAAGAAGTGGAATCCACCACTTACGAACGTCAGAAAAAGCTTCTCAAGCGGGAGCTGGATTGGGTACGCAAATCACCACAGGCCCGTACAACAAAAGCCAAGGCCCGTGTGGATGCCTATTATGATCGCAAAGAATCCAACGATACCCTGAAGCCCCAAAAGGATGAGATGACCATGCAGATCAAGGAAAACTGGATGGGATCCAAAGTGCTGGAATTGCACAACATAAGCAAAAATTTTGGGCCTAAAAAAGTAGTTGACAATTTTACCTACAAGTTCAAACGCGGTGAGCGAGTGGGCATAGTAGGCATGAATGGTGCAGGTAAAAGTACTTTTTTGCAACTCATGACCGGAGTATTGCCACCAGATACCGGCAAAGTGGTCATTGGTGAGACCATTACCTTTGGACATTATCGGCAAGAAGGACTGCAACTCAATGAAGATAAGCGAGTTATAGATGTGGTGCGGGATATTGCGGACTATATTCCATTAGAAAAAGGTAAAGAACTCAGTGCGGCGCAGTTATTGGAGCACTTTCTTTTCAGCAGGGCGCAACAACAGGTGTATGCCAGTCAGCTCTCCGGTGGCGAACGCCGTCGGTTGTATCTGCTCACCACCCTCATGCGTAATCCCAACTTTTTGATTCTGGATGAACCGACCAATGACTTGGATGTTCTTACTTTACAAGTTTTGGAGGATTTTTTGGAGGGTTATCCGGGATGCCTTGTGGTGGTCACGCACGACCGCTATTTTATGGACAAATTAGTGGAACACGTTTTTGTTTTCGAAGGACAAGGTAAAATTAAAGATTTTAACGGCTCCTATGCTGAATACCGCGCCTTAAAACGAACCGAAGAGGCCGAAAAACGAGCCTCTGCTCCTTTGGCAAACCCTGTTGCGCAAGCGGTAAAAAGTAACTCAAGCCTATCGAATACAGAACGAAACGAACTGAAAAAATTAGAAAAAGAAATTGCTGCCTTGGAAAAGAAAAAAGCAGAAATCATGGATAAATTTAATGCCGCAGACCTTGAGGCAGCCATGGCCTCCAAACTGTCCACAGAATTGGGCCAGATACAAGATGATCTGGATATGAAGGAAATGCGCTGGTTGGAATTGGCAGAGCGGGCATAATTTGTTTACCTTTGTGCGGATTTAGCACATCACACAAAATACTATGAAATTCAGAATACACAAAGAAGGGCGAATGCTACTCCTTATCTCAGCCGCCCTACTGTTGATCCTTAACATGGTGGTATGGAAGTATGCTGCGGTGGCCTTCCTGCCCCTGCTCTTTATTTCCCTTGTATTTTACGGCATTATTTTGCAGTTTTTCCGTAATCCGGTTCGGGAAGTTTATATTGCAGACAATAATGTGGTGTACGCACCCGCTGATGGTCGCGTTTGTGTCATAGAAGAAGTAATTGAAAATGAATACTTTAATGACAAACGCTTGCAGGTGTCCATCTTTATGTCTCCATTCAATGTACATGTAAACCGTAATCCTGTAAGTGGTATCGTCAATTACTTTAAGTATCACCCGGGCAAATACTTGGTGGCCTGGCACCCTAAGAGCAGTACGGAAAATGAGCGTACTACGGTGGTGTACGGTTTAGGCGAAACCGAAATCCTGATGCGTCAGATTGCGGGCGCATTGGCCAAGCGGATCAAATGGTACATCCATGAAGGCGATCAGGTACAGCAGGGTCGAGATATGGGCTTCATCAAATTTGGCTCAAGAGTTGATCTATACCTGCCCTTAGATGCAAAAATAGAAGTGACGATGAATCAACAGGTAAAGGGCAATAAAACCATCATTGCCCGCTTGCCTTCATAATAACACAAATGCCATTTATCAAATCTATTTCAGGCTTTAGGGGAACTATTGGCGGTAGCCCCGGTGAAAACCTCACCCCCCAGGATATTGTATCGTGCACTGCCGCCTTTGGTCAGTGGGTACTACAAACCACGGGTAATCCCAAAATCGTGATCGGTCGCGATGGCCGCATCTCGGGAGAGATCGTCAGTGCATTGGTAGCCAATACCTTGCGCGCCATGGGAATCTCCGTAATTGATTTAGGCCTCAGCACCACGCCAACAGTTGAAATTGCTGTTCCCATGGAAAAGGCAGGTGGAGGTATTATCCTGACGGCCAGTCATAACCCCAAGGAATGGAATGCCTTGAAACTGCTCAATGACAAAGGCGAGTTCATCAATGGCGCAGATGGACAGGCTGTGTTGGCCCTTGCCGATGCCAACCAGGTTGAATATGCCCCTGTGGACAGATTGGGCAGCTATCGGACTGACGGTTCCTATTTGCACAAACATATTGACCAGATTTTGGCCTTGCCCTTGGTGGACGTAGCTACCGTACAGGGGAAAAAATATAAAATTGTAGTGGATGCCATTAATTCCAGCGGGGCAATAGCCGTTCCTCTGTTGTTAGAAGCATTGGGCTGTGAAGTAATTGTGTTAAATGGCGAATTACATGGCAATTTTGCCCATAACCCCGAACCACTTAAAGCCCATCTCGGACAACTGAGTACTGAGGTGCGCCAACAAAAAGCCCATTTGGGTATAGCGGTTGACCCAGACGTAGATCGCTTGGTTTTTATGTGTGAAGATGGTGAGCTCTTTGGTGAAGAATATACCCTCGTGGCCGTAGCAGACTATGTTCTGGCCAACAACCCCGGCGGCAACACCGTTTCCAACCTTTCCAGTACTCGCGCACTGCGCGATGTAACAACAAAATACGGCGGCCATTATGCCGCCTCCGCTGTTGGCGAAGTGCATGTGGTGGCCAAAATGAAGGAAACCAGAGCCGTGATCGGAGGCGAGGGCAACGGTGGCATCATCTACCCACCCCTTCACTATGGCCGCGATGCCTTGGTGGGAATAGCCCTGTTTCTTACCCATTTAGCCAAATCAGGCCGGCAAATTTCCACGCTCCGGAAAATGTACCCTGATTATCAAATGGCCAAAACCAAAATCGAGCGCTCACCCAATTTTGATTTGGACAAAATATTTGTGACGCTCCGCGAAAAATACCGCAACGAGCAGATCAATGAAGAGGATGGCCTAAAAATTGATTTTGACCAAGGCTGGGTACACCTTCGCCCCTCAAATACTGAGCCTATTATTCGTATTTATTCAGAAAGCAGTTCCATCGTAGTGGCTGAAAATTTGGCCCGAAAGATCATGGATGACATCAAAGCCCTGCGAAACATGGCTTGAAGCCTTTCCCGCCCAATCAAAGTGGTTTTAAATGGCTCACTTGTCCGTAAACCTTTGGAAATCACTTTAATCCGGGTAAACATTACCTAATAATATGAAAAACACCTATTTACTTACGTTTTTGGCCATTTCTGGCCTGGCTTTTTTTGCTTGCCAGCCAAGTGCCCCCCAAATCAAAAAAGACACCCAAGTCAATAGCACCAAATTGACAGCCAAAGAATGTGCAAAGGACACTATCTGTGCCGAGATCAGCATGGAGTACTTGCAGATCAGCGGCGGCAACAACGCGGCAGCCATAGCCGCTGTCAATGATTCCTTAGTGCATTTGGCCATCATGGGCATAGAGGGAAATCCTAAATTGCCCGTTCAGCAAGCTTTTGACTCCTCTAAAGCTGATTTGAGCGGAATGTTGGCCGAACAGATCAAAATGGCCCCGGATTGGAGCGGCAGTATGGTTCGTGAATCAAAAAGCCGAACCATCTGGCAGAGTGCAAATTACCTCTCCGTCAACCTTGATTTTTATGGCTACACCGGTGGCGCACATGGCTATGGTGGTGTGGGCTATGCTACTTACAACCTCAATACCGGCAAGTCATTGGAGCTGACCGAGGTGGTGAAAGACACCGCTGCCCTGGTTCCGTTTTTGGAAAAAGCCTTTGTCGCGGCCAAAAACGAGGCATCAGGCGAGCAATATCAATTGGCCGACCTGCTTTTCCCCGAGTTTAAGCACCTGCCCGTTCCCGCCCATAATTTTTGCATCAGTGACAAAGGGCTGCACTTTGCCTACAACCCTTATGAGGTGGCTGCTTATGCCATTGGCATGACCGAAATCCTGATCAAATGGGAGGAAGTAGGCGCGCTGGCGGATAAAAGTAAATTTGTAGGTTTATAGCGGGACACAGATTAAAGGGATTTCAAAAATCTGCGTTCATCTGTGTTTGAAAATCTGCGTCATCTGTGTTCAGCACCTGTTTATGGCTATCCAAATAAGATAGTTGATTTAAAAAAATTAAAACATCTATATTTTTGGCATTTATGCTATTTTTGCTTTGAAATACAATAGGCAGCGCACCATTTCTTTGCACCTTAAATTTACAACGCAATGAAAAGTTTATTCAATGCAGCAGACAATGCTGCTTTTATTGCCCGAATTGAATCCCTTACCGCTGCCCATACGCCTCAATGGGGAAAAATGAATGTTGGCCAAATGGTGGTACATTGTCAACGACCGCTTGAGGTGGCTTTTGGAGAATTAAAATTGAGAAAAACGCTCATTGGAATGCTCTTTGGCGGCATGGCCAAGCGCAAACTCGCTCAGGAAAAACCCTGGGATCGGAATATGCCAACGGACAGCCATTTTAAAATTGCTGCTACCGGTCATCACTTAGAAACAGAAAAACAAAAGTTGATTACATTAGTGCGTCGCTTTTCCACGGATGGCCCAGCAGCCGTTACATCAGATCCACATCCTTTCTTTGGCAAGCTGACACCCCAGGAATGGGATGCCCTCCAATCCAATCATTTAAACCACCATCTTACACAATTCGGAGTTTAAATTGAACAAAACACAGTTGGGGACTATTGTGTAGTTTTGCGGCGCGTATCGAAAGAAAAAAGCGTTTAAATGCAACAGCCCACACCATATCAGCCTCACCACAAAATCCGCATCGTCACCGCAGCCTCTTTGTTTGACGGGCACGATGCCGCCATCAACATTATGCGTCGTATTATGCAAAGCAGCGGCGCAGAAATCATTCACCTTGGTCATAACCGATCCGTACAGGAAATTGTGGACTGTGCCATTCAGGAGGATGTCCAGGGCATAGCCATTACGAGTTATCAGGGTGGCCACAATGAGTATTTTAAGTATATGTATGACCTGCTGCGACAACAGGGAGCAGGCCATATCAAGATTTTTGGCGGTGGCGGCGGCACTATCTTGCCCTCCGAAATCAAGGAACTGCACGATTACGGCATAACACGTATCTATCACCCCGATGATGGCCGCGCTATGGGCTTGCAGGGCATGATCAATGATGTATTGCGCCAATGTGATTTTCCCATTGGCTTTTCGGTCAATGGGGAATTGACCCGAGTAGGTTCATCAAAGACCCAGAAAAATGAAAAAATCAAGTCAGATGTCGCCCGATTGATTTCCATTGCAGAAAACAATCCAGAGCTGTACGAACGGGAGATAGCACCCTTAATGGCCCAAAAGAAGGCTGCTTCTGGGCAAAACACCACCGAAGCACCAGTATTAGGTATAACGGGTACGGGCGGCGCAGGCAAATCCAGTATGGTAGATGAATTGGTCAGGCGGTTTTTGCTTGATTTTGAAGACAAAACAGTTGCCATCGTGTCCGTTGATCCTTCAAAACGGAAAACAGGTGGTGCGCTTTTGGGTGATCGCATCCGAATGAACGCTATCAACAACCCAAGGGTATATATGCGTTCTTTGGCTACGCGCCAAAGCAACCTTGCGCTTTCAAAATATGTGCACGCCGCAGTGGATATTCTAAAATCTGCACATTTTGACCTCATTATTCTGGAAACCAGTGGGATAGGCCAAAGCGATACAGAGATTATTGACCATTCTGATGTGTCGCTTTACATTATGACACCCGAATTTGGAGCAGCAACGCAATTAGAAAAAATTGACATGCTGGATTTCGCTGACGTAATCGCCATTAATAAATTTGACAAACGCGGTGCGCAAGATGCCCTACGCGACGTGCGCAAACAGGTGCAGCGCAACCGCAATGCCTGGGATAAACCCACGGATGAGATGCCTGTTTTTGGCTGCATCGCCAGTCAGTTCAATGACCCCGGTGTAAACCAGTTGTACCGCCGAATCATGGAACTGATAGCCGAACGCACTTCTACACTTCGTTCAAACTTTGCCACCAGCGCTGGGCTTTCTGAAAAAATATACATCATCCCTCCCGCGCGAGTGCGCTATCTGAGTGAAATTGCGGAAAACAACCGCAAGTATGATGAATGGGTAAACAAGCAAGTGGATATTGCAAGGCGACTGTTCGCATTGAATACTTCGCTCAAGGTGTACGAGACACAACCCGCATCCGAAGTACGTGATACCCTGATGGCACATCAATCAGCCCTCATCACGGAATTGAAAAAAGACCTTGATGGGGAATGCCTCCGTATCCTTGAAGGCTGGGAAAACAAGAAAAAACGTTATGCTGACGAACAGTATATTTACTTGGTTCGGGGCAAAGAAATCAAGGTTGAAACCCATACCGAAAGCCTCAGCCATCTAAAAATACCCAAGGTTTGCTTGCCCAAATGGGCTGATTGGGGCGAAATTCTCCGCTGGGCCTTGCAAGAAAACGTACCGGGAGAATTTCCATATACCGCTGGAGTTTTCCCCTTCAAACGCGAGGGCGAGGACCCTACGCGCATGTTTGCGGGCGAGGGCGGGCCTGAGCGTACCAACCGCCGTTTCCACTATGTGTCTGCAGGGCTGCCTGCCGCAAGGCTCAGTACAGCTTTTGATTCGGTGACTTTGTATGGCGAAGACCCGGATCGCCGGCCTGATATTTATGGTAAAATTGGCAACTCGGGCGTTTCCGTGTGCTGTTTGGATGATGCCAAAAAATTGTACTCCGGTTTTGACCTCTGTGATCCGAAAACCTCGGTCTCTATGACCATCAATGGCCCAGCCGCCACCATAGCAGCATTTTTTATGAATGCGGCTATTGATCAACAATGTGAAAAATATATCCGTGAGCACCAATTGGAGCATTTGGTAGAAGTTAAGTTAAAAGAAAAATATGAGGACCGTGGCCTTAAGAGACCATCCTATACCGGTTTTGATCCGAGTACATCCTCCGGCCATGCGCCCGCACTACCCGAAGGCAACAACGGATTGGGACTGCTGCTATTGGGTATCACCGGCGCTGAAGTGCTTGAAAAAGAACTGTACAACGAACTGAAAGCCAAAGCTTTACAATCTGTACGAGGCACGGTACAGGCAGATATTCTGAAGGAAGATCAGGCACAAAACACTTGTATTTTTAGCACGGAGTTCTCGCTTCGGGTTATGGGTGATGTGCAGGAATATTTTATCCAAAACAAAGTTCGCAACTTCTACTCCGTCTCTATTTCGGGCTATCACATCGCAGAAGCGGGTGCAAATCCCATTTCACAATTGGCCTTCACGCTGTCCAACGGGTTTACTTTTGTGGAATATTATCGCTCACGGGGTATGAACGTGGATGATTTTGCCCCCAACCTGTCCTTCTTTTTTTCCAATGGAGTTGATCCCGAGTATGCTGTAATTGGCCGCGTGGCGCGGCGCATTTGGGCCAAAGCCATGAAGCGGCTTTATGGTGCCAATGAGCGCAGCCAAATGCTGAAATACCATATCCAGACCAGTGGACGAAGCCTTCACGCACAGGAAATTGCTTTTAATGATATCCGAACCACTTTGCAGGCTTTGTATGCTATTTATGACAACTGCAATTCGCTACATACCAATGCCTACGACGAGGCCATTACTACCCCAACAGAGGAATCGGTGCGGCGAGCTATGGCTATCCAATTGATTATCAACAAGGAATTGGGATTAGCCAAAAATGAAAACCCACTGCAAGGCTCCTTTATTATTGAAGAACTGACGGATCTGGTTGAAGAGGCTGTGCTCATGGAGTTTGACCGCATCACGGAGCGGGGTGGTGTACTGGGTGCTATGGAGACTATGTATCAGCGTGGCAAAATACAAGAGGAAAGTTTGTATTACGAAACGCTGAAGCACACAGGAGAACTGCCACTCATTGGCGTGAATACTTTTTTGAGCAAAGAAGGATCACCAACGATACTGCCCGCTGAAGTCATACGAGCAGAGGAATGGGAAAAAGAGGCCCAGATTACCACTCTGCAAAACCTCCATCAGGCCAATGCCCTGCAAGCCGATGCAGCACTCCGGAAATTGCAAAAAGTAGCGGTAGAAAACGGTAATATTTTTGCGGAGTTGATGGAAGCCGTGAAGGTATGTTCCTTAGGCCAAATCACCCATGCCCTTTATGAGGTAGGCGGCCAATACCGCAGGAATATGTAAACTAATTACGCGCTAAACGTTCCAGCCGCCAGGCATCTAATCGGGCGGCTGGAGCGTAATATGCAGTGAGCAAGACGCTTCGCCAATTGGTCTGGCCTGTGAGGAAAAATCGCCGGATTTGTGCCAGGCCCTGCTTTAGCCGGAATCGCTTATGCACATAGCGGTGCAAACGACGATAATATTCGGGCTTAAAAGTAGTCGGATACATCATAGCAAGGTCATCACTTTGCTCCCAATTTTGTTTTTTACCCAACAGATCTTTTACTTTTTCATAAAATTTGGTGCCAGGCAAAGGGTATGATACCGAGATGCCAATATCGTGCGGAAGCAAATGCTCCACCATGCGTATCGTATCCTGAATATCCTCTTTGGTTTCCCCCAAATACCCAAATTGAAGAAAGAAGCATACTTCAATACCCTTTTTTTTCAATAATGCTGTGGCATCATGTATCTCTTGTACGCTTGTGCCTTTATCCATGGCGTCCAGAATTTTTTGTGCGCCACTTTCTGCCCCCACCCACACTTGCCGCAGGCCGGAGGCGGCAAGCGCGTCAATAGTGTCTTCTTTCAGCAATAAATCCACGCGGCTTTGTATCTTGTAGGAGAAATGCAGGTTTCGCTCCTGTACCAAGGCATTGAAACGCTGCACCCACCCAGGTTTCAGACCAAAAATGTCATCGGACATCCAAAAATGCCGAACATCAAATTGGGAGATCAGCATTTCAATCTCGCCTACCACATGTTCCGGGCTTCGGGTATTGTAACGGTTGCCGTAAATAGGTTTTGCACACCAATTGCACTTGTAGGGACATCCGCGAGTAGTAGCAAGATTGAGGGAGAAATAACCGTGATTTTTTAACCAAATATGGCGATATGCCTCAATGTCTATCAAATCCCAGGCAGGTAGGGGTAATTCATCCAAGTAATGGGATACCGACCTTGGGGCTGTTTGGTGTATATCGCATGTGCCAGTTTTATAGGCTAAACCATTGATTTGCTCAGGATTAATGCCACCCGCTTCCAGGTGCAAAAGAAGCTCACGAAGCGTCCACTCCCCTTCTCCAAGAAGGATAAAATCCGCTCCGACATCTAAGTATTTAACAAAATGATCAGTACTGTCACTACTGTTAACGATTACAGTGCAGCCTTGTTTTTTTGCCAATCGGATCAGATCAAAGGCGGCCTCGCGCATGCGCGTGAGGCACATTTTGGTCAGGTAGTTGAAACCATCTTCATATATAACAAAATATTTGGGTGAAATAGTAGCCAGCTTTGGCTGTACGGCCAAAGGGCTTTCCTGTAAATTGGCATCAAACAAATGAATGGGGAAACCACATTCGCGCAAAAAAGACGCTGCACAAATGGTGCCGTAGGGAGGATACGGTTGTCGTGCCTTCCATTGTTTGTCATCAAACCGATAGAAATAGGCATTGGAAAACAGGATGTTGGATCTCATCTTCCGCCGCGCACTAATTCAATATACCCACTCAATACATCAGGGCGTAATGCCGCACCGCTAACCCGCTTTTCAAACACCCTACAGGTATAAAAATAAGTGCCTTCGCTCAGGTCATTGCCAGCAGAGTCTTTTCCTGTCCAGTTTAATTGTGGGTCAGTTGCGCTAAAGACTAAGTTACCCCAGCGATTAAATACCTTGAAATCCACCTTTTCAATAAAACGCCAGTTGGGGAATGGCGTGTACAGATCATTCTGATTATCGCCATTTGGGGTAAAAACATTGGGTAGTTCATATAGTGGGCAGTTGTCTTTGCATACCAAAGGGCTGCTTTTGGCACTTTCATTGCCAACGGAGTCAATGGCCGATACGGCATAACAACCAGCCAGGCCATCAGTTAAGCGATGAATAAATCCCGTATTGTTGGCCCCTTCAATGGTTTCCAACAGTACCAAAGGCTGGTTTTCAGAAGGGGCATACCAAATCTTATACCCCACAGCATCAGCATTGAACCCGCAATTCAGGTTGGGATTGTTCCACTTCAGGTTGTTTTCATAGGGTGGTTCAATTGCGGCCCCAGGCTCATCACAGGCATTTCTTACTGTAAGCACGGGTACGCAGGGAGGGATGGTGTCAATAGGAATACCACAGGTCTCTTGTGATTTGTTTAGCAGTGGGTCTGGCACACCATTGATGCTGTAAGTGCCAACGCTACGTACGTAGTAACAATATTCTTTTAGGTTGGTCAAGCCGCGGTCATAATACTCTTTTGTGTTAGAGTTGCCGATAAGTTCAAATTGGCCAGCAGCGTTTTTTCGGTATATTTCATAGTCGTAATTATTCCAAGGGACATTTTCCTGCCAACTCAGGATATTAGTTTTGTCTGTTGATTTGATGCTAAGGAAAACAGAAGAAGCGGGGTTGGTTTTGCCAACAGGTATTCCATCGCCACGTATGTAAAAGCCAACCTGATAGCGATATGCCTGATTTTTGGTATCCAATACCTGATCCGTGAACATTGTATCATTAGCCGTTTTGAACCATTGGGAAACAAAGGATGCTCCGGGTACTTCCTGAAGGGTGCCGCCGCTTAAGCCATTGGCTTTGAACAACTGATAGCGGTATGGCCCGGGATTGAGCAGGGTGTCCAAATCCTTGGCCAAAGGCTTGGTCCAACGTACCATCATCAGGCCATTGTTGGCATCTGTTTTTTCTACGGAAACATTGGTTATCAAGGGCAAATCACGGGGTAGTTGGACACATACTTCGTCTGAGGCCAAACTTTCAACCAGATTATACCTGTATCCACCTGTTGATATGCGACCAAAACGCGCCAATATGCGGTAACAATAGGTACGGCCGCGTTCTACCTTGGCATCTTTGTAATAATAGCGCCCATTTTTTTCCTCCAAAGCGGAGTTAGCAATCATCATATAACCTTTGCCTGCAAGGCCAGGCTCACAGGTATCTATAGAAAAGGGATTGCTTCCCTCACGGCGCCACACCGAAAACGTGAAGAAGTATTTTTCGGCAGCGTCCTCACAGCGGTAGGGTTTTTCCCACGTAATTTCAACCTCGCCTAACTGGGCTTTGGCGGCTACGTTTTTGGGAGGAGGGCCTACCACTTTGATGCTTACATTTTTGAGATCAGCCAATTTGGAAATATTCTTGCCTTTTAAGGAGTCAAGGGCTTTGAAAACCACAGAATAGGGCTGATTGGAGATGTGCTCACAAGAGGTTTTCCATCGGAAAGTACCCGTGACAACAGGTTCTCTGAATCCAGAGGGTACCGTAAAAGTGGCGGGACTGTATTTGCTGTTAAATGGGGCACCAAGAGCGGTCAGTTGCACCAAATTGGCAGAATCAGGATCAGTTGCGCTAACCTTAAAAACTAAGCTGTCGCCCGCAATGACGCAAAACTTGGTAGGTGCTGTAACCACTGGAGGGCGATTGTTGCATTTTTCCACCAAAACCTGCATGTCGCGTATGGTGGAATCAATAGGCCGGCCATTCCTGTAGCTGACCACTACAAATGCAATGTTGTATTCACCTTGTACCTGGGGTGAATTCCACTCAAATTGCCCGGTACGTTCATCAAGACTGATTTTGTTGTTAGGCCCGGGAAGTATCTCGTCCGGGAAACGGTAATTGGGCACTTTTTGATTGCGACTTTGCAAAGGGACAATGAGGTGAAAACTTAAGCTATCGCCTTCGGGGTCAGATGCATTCGGGTTATGTCTGAAAGGTTGGCCCACACAAGCCACGTCTATTGGGGGTTGAAGCAGTTCTGGGGTGTTATTGGTGCCACCAAATTGAGGGTCCTGGAATTTATAAACTGTTTCGAGGTGAAAAGGGACATTATCTGAGGAGGGGGCGTTCACATTAAGAATACCGGCATTTCGGTTGGGGTCGGTCATTGAAACCACATAGGTAGCTGGGCCTGCATAAGTGTGGGTGGCTACATATATGTTGCGCTTGATGTCGTTGGGCAAAATTTCACCTTTACCGTTTACCCGTTTTACGGCCTGAAAACTGCCATCGCCCCAATTAATGGTCAGGGTATCCCGATCAGCTTGCACGCTACTTGTTTTGGTCCATGTAATAATGGTTGCTTCTATCGTTAGCGCATTAATTTGACGGATCCGTATTTCACCCGCACGGTTGTGCGTGGCTTCCGCTTTTGCAGTACAAAGCAGTAAAAAAAGGAGAATGGGGCAAAATCGTACAAAAAATTTCATGGCAGAACAGTTTAAAACATCCAAACTACAAGACGCAATATGAGGTTTAATGGTTGACAGGGAACGGCGTATTTGGGCATATATTTTTAGGGCATGCACTTTATAAGTACCAAAACATAAACTAATGAAGCTTTGGTGCTAATTCCTTAAATTTTATCTTATTTGCCAAAAAAACTGTGAAAGCAGCACATGAACCGCTAAAAGTATCTTTCTTTACCTTTACAAAATTTAACGTTCACCATTAATTTGTTTGTTTTCCATGAAAAAATCAGCACTCTTATTGTGTCTTTTCCTTCTTAATTTGGGCTTTTTAAGTGCTCAATACGGGGGGCCGCGACTGTTTCTTGACATTCCAAGTATTTATTTCCATGTGCCAGATGCAGAAAAAATCGGTGACCGTATGGGAGCCGGGATTGATGCTGCATTTAATGTTGGTACGCACTGGAGCGTAGCCCGTATTGGTGGCGGTGCCACATTCACCGTGGCTCCCAAGGCCGAAGACGTTGGTAAATCAGTTCAGAATCTTCCATTTGTAAATTTTGAAGTGGGGGTCGGTAAATATCGCACCAACGGGAACCAATGTGCCAAAACCAAGCATAATGCTTTCACAGCAATGGCAAAAGCGGGCGTTCGGCACACTTTTTACACAGGGGATCTTCGTACGTCAGAAAACACAGGGGTCACGGATCTGGCTGTAGGCGCAGAGTTTGGGTATTTCTTTATCCGTGATATTTTTAAAAACTATGAGATTGTCCTAAACGGTGTGTACCTGACCAAACAGAAAGTGGTTCAGGCGAATTTTGGCTTCAAATTGTTCCTCAACCTGCGCGCTGATCGTTGATTGTTTTTGAGCTAAGCCCACGGAAAAGGCGATAAAAAAATGGAGCGGCGCGGTATTCACAGGAATGCCGCGCCGCTTGCTATTAAAAAAAAGCCGGACTGGTCTTTACCAGCCCGACTACTACAAAATTACTAAACACGGGTATTCTTAAAAGGCAAAAAGCCTGTTTTTACAATCCTTTTATGGCCGCAATAACTTCTTGCGCTGTCCTTTCTGTTGGCTTGGCATCCACAACGGTATTGCTTCCTGTGTCCGTCAGTTCTTGGGTAAATACCATATATTGTTCGCCCAACTTGCTTATAGTCAAAACTTTAAGTGAGGATCCCAAGGGTATATTTGATGGAAAGCAAAAGTTTCCATTTTGATCTGCCTGTAGCGTTAATAAGGTTTTGGAATTTTTGAAGCTCAAAAAAACCACGGTGTTCTGTGGGGTGTGCACATCGGGCATAGTGACACAGAAACTGCTGCCTCCTGTTTTTAATTCTCCGCCGGAGATCCAGCCTAATGTATTGCTGAGAAGTTCATACCCTTTTACCTGTTGGTTGTTTACAAACCAATCTGCTTTGTAAATAGTGTCAGTACTTGCGCTCCATCCTTTGAACTTGCCCTTGCTTTCCTGTGCGAGCAAAAGTTTTTGTCCGTTCTTAAGCGTATTTGAGGGGTACTGAACTTTTAATTTTCTGGATGGAATGAGCTTGAGCGACTTTCCATCACACATTGCACTTATTTTTACAGCACCAATGCTTTCGAACCAGGCGCCATCAGTTGTTGCGTTGGGAATATCATAAGAGGCAAAGTCACTTTTTTGGGTAGCCTCTGTGATTTCAAGGCTAAAGCTTTGGCAGGTGCTACAGGGTACCGCATTGTTATTTTCATCTTCAAATAATGCTTCAGTGTCAGCCAATAAAACGCGAACGCCAGAAGAAGTGGAGACCAAGGTATCTTGAATAGCTCCTTTGAATGTAAAAACGGATTTAGTGGTAGGGCCAGGAACTTCCTTTAACAGAAGTTTGATGTCCTCAATAGTGTTGGGGTAAGGTGTTAAAACTTCCTCATCCTTACGGCATCCCCAAACACCTGCCAGCGCAAGCGTGATTAGTAATGTGTATCTATATAAAGATATGTATTTAAGCCGAAACATGATGTATAAAATGGTTTTGAAGTGGGTGAAGTTTAGATGCTATCGGAGTATAAATCGCTGCCTGCATTAGTTCAAAATCTTTGTCAATCCCAACCGAACGCCGCCAATACCATAACGCTGCTCCAATGGATGTGAAGAAATGGTTACCGGACGCAATATGTGCCGGTAGTAAGGCTCAGCAAAAACCCGCAATGTTGGTCTGATGTGATAAAACCACTGAACGCTGCCTATTACGCTCACGCCAAGATTGCTTTTGAACGTATTGTAGGCATTGTCATCAGGATCAATACTTGCCGGGATATCCGAAGGAGTCATGATTTTTCCTCTTTTCCAGAAAAGCACATTAAAAGAAGCACCAAGCTGGATGCTAATGCCACTGCGCAGCTTGCGCATCTCAAAACCTGCTTCCAAGGGGATCTCGAGCATGCCGAAGCGGTTGTAGGTTTTGATGAAATTGCTGCCATAAGTGGTTAATGAATCAACAAATACGCCGTTGATGAATATATACTCGACCTTTTTGTAATTTGGATCTTTATATTCAAATATCTCCGTCAACTGGTCATAGTGAATTCCGCCCCGCACCAAAAAGTTCTGATTGAACAACATGGAGCCGCGCATCCCGCCATTGAAGGCCCAGCTGTTTCTTTCAGTTGCCTCGCGCTGGTCGCGGTAGGGCGTACTCTCCGGAAGTCCAATGCGCAGGTCTTTTCGCACAGCAGAAAGCCCGACATAGCCATCCAAAAGAAAAACTTTGGAGTGTGAGGCAAAGTCATAGCAGTTTTTGTATTTTTTGGTGCGTTTACCGCGAGCAATTTTGATTTGCTTGATCTGCGCATTTGCTTGCTTTGTCTGTAGCCACTCTGGCTCTAATACGGAGAGTGATGTCAAAGTTTGTGTTGCGGAGACTGTTTGTGGTGGAGTCTCTGTGGCTACAGCATCCTGATTCGGTATTGTCCCGATGGGTAAAGAAGGCTCCCCTTCTGTCGTAGGCATGTTACCTGTCTCAAGTGACGTTGTAGTTTGGGCTCCCTTCTTTGAAGCGGGAGAGTTTGTGCCTGTTTGGTGCTGATCAGGCAAAAGCGAGGCCTGCCTGTTTGATTTGCGCGCTACAGAGGATATGACTTTGGCGGCACTGCCATGGTTTGCTTCAGGGCTTACGGCTGCTCCCGAGGTCAACTGGGTGTTTTCGTGGCCTGTTGCTGGGGATGCTAATATGGCGGCATTTGTATTTGAAGATGACGCGCTGGTTGTTGCTACGGGTGTGGAGGGCTGTGGGAGGCTTATGGTATTGGATGAATGCACACGACCATTCCACCAGGCCCAAAGGCCAGCAGATCCGAGCAACAGAAAGCTGCTCAATATCCAAAAAACGGCACGCCTGCGCTTGCGGTGCAGCGCTTTTTCTACGTTTGCCCACACGAATGCAGGAGGCTCGGCTTGTGCATCATAAAGCCGGCTTTGAAAAATTTGATCTATTTCGGGTTGTTTAGACATTTTTTATACCACTTTAAGGGCCTCCAATTGCTCGCTGAGCCATCGGCGGGCCTTTGTCAGTTGAGATCTTGAGGTGCTTTCCTGAATACCGAGCATATCCGCTGCTTCTGCATGTGAATATCCTTCTATGGCTACCAAATTGAACACAACCCGATAGCCTTCGGGCAATTTTTCAATCAAACGCAGCAATTCTTTCTCCGAAAGGCTGGCAATGGCATCGGGGTCAACAGGTTTCTCCGGGATATGTTCCAGACCGGCATGTTCAAAGTCAAAACGCTGTCTTTGATATGTCCTTAAAGCAGTATTGACCATGATCCGACGTATCCATCCCTCAAATGATCCCTGAAACTGAAATTGATTCAGTTTCGTAAAAACTTTTACAAAACCTTCTTGCAAAATATCCGCAGCGTCAGCTGGTGTGCGAGCATACCGCATGCACACCACATACATTTTGGGTGCGAACAGTTGGTACAACTGCTGCTGACTTTGCGCGGAACCGCGCAGGCAACCCCGGATGATGGACTCTTCGTTCAATGGATAACAATCTTACTTGGGAACGGGTAAAAAGTTGCACCCGAAGTTACGTGTTTTGATAGACACAGCCAAATAGATTTTCGCTGCTTTTAACGTTCGTAATTTTATTTGGTTTTCAACCCGTTTTTTAACCCAAAATAGAACTATCTTTGCTGCGTATTTTCAAATAAACACAAACCCATACCATGATTAAAATTCTCGCAAACGATGGCATCCACCCTGATGGCCGCTTGCTTTTGGAAGAAGCCAACTACATCGTTGATGACAATAAAATAGCACAAGAAGAACTCGCCTCACGCATTGGTGAATATGATGTACTCATCGTGCGTAGTGCTACCAAAGTGGATAAAGCGGTGATAGACGCCGGGAAAAACCTGAAAATCATAGGCCGTGGAGGCGTTGGCTTGGACAATATTGATTTGGAATATGCCCAAAGCAAAGGTATAGAGGTGTATAATACCCCCATGGCTTCTTCCCGTGCTGTGGCAGAGCTGGCCATAGGGCACATGTTTTCATTGGCGCGCATGCTCAACCACAGCAATAGGGATTTTGCTACTGGCGGAGATTTCAAAAAACTGAAAAAGCACTACGAGTCAGGTGTGCAAATGCGCGGAAAAACCGTTGGTATTGTTGGTTTTGGCCGAATCGGGCAAGAAGTTGCCAAAATGGCTTTAGGACTGGGCATGGCCGTACGAGCACATGATCCCTTTGTAAATGAGGCAGAAGTGGCCATTCAGATACACGGTTTTGATGACCTGAAAATTAAAGTAAATATCCGTACAGAATCATTGGACAAAGTACTGCGGGAGTCTGATTTTATCACCTTGCATATTCCGGGTACTGGCAAACCAATGATTGGGGCCGATGAAATAGCCAAAATGCGCAAAGGGGTCTATTTGATCAATACTGCTCGCGGCGGTGTTATTGACGAGGACGCGCTAATTGCCGCACTTGAAAGCGGTAAAGTGGCTGGCGCCGGCCTTGACGTATTTGAAAACGAGCCCAATCCGCGAGAAAATTTACTGCGCCATCCCGGTGTTTCCTGCACGCCGCACATAGGTGCAAGTACCTTAGAGGCTCAGTCCTATATTGGTATGGAATTGGCAGACCGAATCATCACATTCTTCGGTGACGACAAGTAAAAGTGGCGTTTTTTTATATGGCCATAGCCTATGTCAAGTAATTATGAAACCGTCATCGGACTGGAAACGCATGTCCAGCTCAGCACCAAAAGCAAGGCCTTTTGTGCGGATGCCGCCAGCTTTGGTGCCTCCCCCAATACTCAGATCAGTGCTATCAGCCTTGCTCACCCGGGTACCCTGCCTCACTTGAATAAGGAGGCCGTGATCTATGCCGTTAAACTGGGCTTGGCACTAGGATGTGATATCAATATGCGCAGTACTTTCGACCGGAAAAATTATTTCTACGCAGACCTGCCCAAAGGCTTCCAGACAACCCAGGATAAATCGCCTATTTGTATCGGTGGGAAAATTAGGGTGCGTGCCGCTAAAGATGCACCCCAAAAAGAGATCCGAATACACCATATTCACTTAGAAGAAGATGCCGGAAAAAGCATACATGACCAGGATCCGACGGATTCTTTGCTTGATTTCAATCGCGCAGGTGTGCCACTGCTCGAGATTGTAAGCGAACCTGATCTTCGCAGTGCCGATGAAGTAGCCGCTTATATGGAGGAAATCCGACGGTTAGTGCGTTGGCTGGGTATCTCTGATGGTAACATGGAAGAAGGCTCTTTGCGTTGCGATGTAAATATATCGGTGCGCAAAAAAGGGGAAACCCGATTTGGCAATCGCTGCGAAATCAAAAATATGAACTCCATGCGCTTCGCCAAACGGGCCATAGAATATGAAGTAGCTCGCCAAATCGCCTTGCTTGAGTCCGGGGGCAAGGTAGAGCAGCAAACCCGCGGCTTTGATGTGGCCAGCGGGAAAACCTTCGAGTTAAGGGAAAAAGAAGATGCTCATGATTATCGCTATTTCCCGGAACCTGACCTTCCCCCAATACGTATCAGTGCGCAGGAATTATCGCAGATAAAGCAGGATCAACCCCCTTTGCCATGGGTGTTGGAGGATGCATGGCAAAACCAGCATGGCATACCCGCCTATGATGCAGCCCTGTTGTCGCAAGAGCGGGATACGGCCACTTATTTTGAGGAGATGTTGTCCGAAAAACAAGCGCAACTTTCTGCTAAATCTATTGCTAACCTATTGATCAACAAACTTTTACCCTGGGCCTCTGAGTCAAAAAAGCCATTGGCTGAATGCCCTGTGGCACCCAACCAATGGTACTCATTTCTCCAACTGATAGAACAAAAAATTTTGAGTGCCTCAACTGCATATCAAAGGCTTTTCCCGGCACTTATGGAACAACCAACCGCTGATCCTGCAGCACTCGCTGCTGGTATGAATTTGCTACAAGAAACAGATACCGATTGGCTTAGCCAATTGGCTGATGATGTTTTGGCCCGAATGCCAGACAAAGTGGCTGAGTATCGCAAAGGCAAAAAAGGTTTGTTGGGGCTATTTATGGGCGAGCTAATGAAGGCCAGCAAAGGGAAGGCCGACCCATCAGCAGCCACTGCTATATTGACCGAAAAACTGAAAGCCTGATTATTCCTTTACTATCCGCACGTTGCTCATCATTTGCGCTGTATTTTTTACCTGAACAAAGTATAGCCCCTTGGGCAGGTTTTGCACGGATACCTGTTGCTTGCTTTGTGTCAAGTCAAAACTTTGTGTCAAGCACAGTCTGCCCAGCGCATCATATATCGCAATATTTTGAATATCAGCCAATTTGCTTTCTATCCATACGTGGTCAGAAGCTGGTGATGGGTATGCCTTGAACAAGTTGGCTAAATTAGGCTCGGCCACTGGAAGTAAACGAGGATCACAATAATTTTCGCCAGGCTCAGCCTCAAAACAGTTGTCAAAATACCTTTGTAGCGTGTTTGACAAGGTGTATATTTTAGGGATGTTTCTTGCCGGACTGTTCAGCAGGCCATTGTCTGCGAAACTATGGATAAATACCATTTCATTATAGGCACCGGGTAGCAAAGACAACGGACCGTATGACATAACTGCAGCCCTATCGCCCGGGATGTTCCCCAAACTAATTTCTGATACGCCATTGGGGTCAAGAGGGTTATCAGGGAAGGAAAAACCGCGATCATTGGAAGAACTGCCGTTTGCATTTTTGCCAGATAAAATGTTGTAAATCAAGGCTGTAGAAAGCGTATTTTGAGCATCAAATGCCTTAATAGAGGTAAGCGGCACTTCATTGTTGCCAACAAAAGGATCAGTGTCTAATGGCCCACGCATGATATCTACCGCGATGGATGGCAAATCGGATTTTTTGGGGTCACCTGTGTATGCAAAGGATAAATAGCGCAAGGAGTCACAGCCAACAAATTCCTCGGCACCACTTCCAATTTGATAGTCATTGTACAAACCAAAATAGAGTTTTTCTAAAGTTTTTTCCTCCGTATTTAATATTTTCAGATGGGTAGTGACAGCATTACCGAATGGGGAATTTTCAAGGCATTTTTGGGCAAGAATAGTAGCGCGTACCTCAATATTCATACCCTGAGTAGCACCTACAGGATTGGTTGCGGTGTTTTTATTGTGAAAAACATACCAAAGCATTTCATCAAAGTTGTTGGCTGGGCAGCCCCTAAGAAAAAATGCCGGATAATCACCCTGATCCGGGTTGTAAGATGCGTTACCATCCGTATCAAAAAAATCAGCTAAGCCCGCACTTGGGAAAGGTATCTGTGCCCCATCATTGTACTGTGAGAAAAAAAGGTTGCCATTTGCGGGCCAGGCATAAATGGCTGCTATAGGGTTGTCAATCTTCTGATTGTCGGCAAAATCAGCTTTATGAGCTTCAATCTGATCCGCACTCACCCGCCATATTTTATCGGCTAACTGGCCTGTACCCCATAATCCGGGCATGAAATCGCTGTTCTTCTCATTGGTAGCAGCGATGCGCAATTTACCATCAGCATCAAGGCCACCAATCCAAAGCCCGGCCGAGCGCATTAAGGTAGTTGTGCTGTTTTGGTAAGGAACAAGGAATTTTCCTGTTGTGCCATCGGTAAAAAAACGACCATCATTTAGCACGGTAGCGGCTACCCGATTGGTATTTAGTATCGCGCTGATGGGCGATTGTGCCTGCAACGCAAAAGCGGAGGCTAATAACATTGAACTGATTAATGTTTTTGTCATGCAGCTAAAAATTTGCAACAAAGGTCAAGGCAATATAAAATAGCGCAAAACAAAATTTTCGCATTAGTCAGGTTTCTGATTGCTTTGCCAGCAGGGCAATCAACTGTTGGGCTTAAGGTCTTTTGCCAAATAAACGGCTAACAAGATCAAGGCTATGGAAAAATAACCCACTAAGGGATAGTTAAGCAAATGTCCATCAGCATCCTGTACAACAATGGCCCCTCCAATAGCAGAGGCGGCTCCGGAGGCTAATTGTTGCATGGATGAATTGATACCCATAAAGCCGCCTCTTTGCTGCGGGGGCGCTACGCTGCTCACCATGGCCTGTACAGGCACCATACGCCCATTTACAAAAATAAAAAACATGCCGGCAATGCATAAAACAACCCACATGGGTACGGGCCAAAGATTGGTAATCAGCCAAATTGGCAACAGTGAAAGGAAACAAAAAAGTGCAAAAATTCGGTATTTGCCATGCATATCGGCAAAACGCCCAACCAAAGGAGAACTGAAAATAGTGAGTAGCCCTCCAACAAAATAAATCAGAAAAATATGTTCCTGACTGTACCCTGCGTTGCCCACCAAGGAAGGTGCGATGTAAGGAATAATACTAAAATGTCCCAACATCAGTACCACGGAAAGCAAAATGGCCCGACGCTGGTTGGCATTGCCCCAAATATCCGTCAGCACATGAAGGGGTGTTTGGCGCGGCCGTTCCTTGGCATCCTCCAAGTGCCTGGTAAATGAGGGCATATACCAATATATAAAGGCGATAACCAACAAACCTACTCCACCAACCACCAAAAAAGGTGCATGCCAACTGAATTTTGATGCTAACCATAACCCTGCCGGCACGCCAGCCACCGACGCCAGGGAAAATGCCGTCATCACAACACCCATGGCCTGGCCGCGGCGCTCGTAAGGCACAGCATCGCCAACAATGGAAAGTACCTGCGCCCCAATCATGCCACCAAATAACCCCGCCAATATGCGTGCTGCCACCAAAAACAAATAAGTAGGTGCAAAAGCACAAGAGAAAGTACCAATAACAAACCCAATATAAGCAAAAAACAGAACTTTTTTGCGATCAAAACGGTCCACAAAAAAGGCGGCAGTAAATCCCGAAATACCCGCAGTGATGGAGTAGGCCGAAACGGCCCAACCAAACTGTTGCGGATTGATCTGGAATAATTGCATCAATTGTGGCCCCAATGGCATCATAATCATAAAGTCCATGATGTGGGTAAAATTGACTGCTGCCAGTATGATGAGGATTAACCGTTCTTGATGATTCATGTAGGCTGTAATTCAAAAGCACAAAGTACCGGAAAAACCATGATGTGCATGACCAAAATAATCTCCGTTGTTGACGAACATCAGCAGACATCTTTGGATAGGCCTGCACTTTTGCATCAAAAACAAGACTATGAAAAAGCAAATAGCTTTGATAGGGTTCATATTGGGTGTTGTAATGGCCAATTTTTGGAGCTGCTCACCCTTTGTTAAAGTTTACTCAGAAGAGGAGCCGGGGGTAAATCTCTACCGCTATCATACCTATAATTGGCAAAACACAGAAACCATTCACGATGGGGATTCCGGGCCAGAATGGCTAACCAGACAAACACAGGAAAAAATCCGCAGTGCCATAGCAATACAAATGGCTCGCTATGGCTACAAGCCCTGTGATGAAAAACCCGATCTGATGCTGCACTACCATGTGGTGATCAAAAATCAGATCATGTATCAGCCGGATTGGACCTGTGGCAGCCCGGGCGAAGGCGGCTCGTTGTACGGGCGTTGCAACAGGGTAAAGCCAGTCAACTACCATGAAGGTACCTTAATCATTGATTTTATGGATACCAAAACAGGAAATCAGGTGTGGCGCGGAGTGGCCATCGGCATATTGAATCACCTCAAACCAGAAGAAGTAGATGCCAGAATCATAGAGGCTGCCAAAGCCATTTTCAAAAAATTTCCAGAGCGGCCATTGCCCAATGCTTAAGTTTAGGAAAACCATAACAAGAGGGTATGCAACCAATATTGAAAATTTGTGCTCCATTTGCACAAATTTTCATGTATGTATTCTAAAATTTACCCCTTCTTATTCTTATTTCTTGCCTCAGGATTAAGTGCGCAAACCATTGATATTCAGATAAAAATACTTGAATTAAATCAAATTCCAATGATTGGGGCCACGCTCCGGTTGTCAGAAATGGCAGACAGCACAAAAATACAACCCAATGCTACAGATACCGCCGGAATAGCCCGTTTTAGGGTGGAAATCAATAAATTGTACCGGCTTCAAGCCAGCGCAATGGGCTTTAAACCTTTGGATAAAACATTGCGCATCCTCAAAGATAAAAAAATATTTACCTTTACTTTAGAGCCAGATGCTAAAAATTTGGAAGGCGTGACGGTAACTGCGCGAAAACCGCTATTGCGGCAGGAAGATGACAAAACCATTGTTGATCCAGAACCTATTGCCGCTACCAGCACCAATGCTTATGAGATCATTGAAAAAACGCCCGGACTTTTTATTGATCAGGATGGAAATGTTTACCTCAATAGTGCTACCCCTGCCACTATTTACATCAATGGCCGCGAACAGCGCATGAGCGCATCAGATATTGCCAATATTTTAAAAAACCTACCTCCCAACAGCATTGAAAAATTGGAAATATTGCGCACCCCATCAGCAAAATACGACGCCAGCGGGAGTGGCGGCGTTGTGAATGTCGTTTTGAAAAAGGGGATCAAGATTGGGCGTACGGGTAGCGTTAATGCCGGCCTGAACCAAGGAGTTTATGGCAACCAATATGCTGGTTTTACCTTGAACAACAGTGATGGCGGACGAACTTCCAACCTGAATATCAGCGTCAATCAGCGCAATAATTATGATAAGCTCATTACTACCCGTTTGCTCAATGATGAAGAAACACTCCGCCAGGAGTCATATACCCGCCAACCAGGTCAAGGGTTTTTTGGCAGCTACAGCCTCGGCTTTGAGCCTAAAAAGGACTGGGAATTAAATGTTGATGGGCGCTGTTCCTATAATGAAAACCGCCCCACCTCGCGAAATGAGAGTATTATTACTCGCAATGGTGATGTATCCACTGATAACATCAACAACTTGCGCAACAAAGGGAAAAACCTATTCGCAAACCAATCAGCGCAATTAAAATACAAAATTGACACACTCGGCTCTGAATGGACCGTGGACGCATCCTACAATTTTACAGATTACAAAGGCACACAAGATTTTGATATCGAATTTGTAAAACCAAGCAGCGAGCAAACCATTGGAGGTGATGGCAATATTGATAACAGACGCCATTTTTTCTTTGCCCAAACAGATCTTCGTTACAAGTTTCCCAACAAGTTTACACTCGAAACTGGCCTAAAGTCAGCCGTACAAAGCTTTAACAGTGCCACAAATTATTTTGCCATACTTAATGGTCAACGAAGCACTGACCCATTCAGAACCAATACATTTCGCTACACCGATGGCATTCATGCGGCCTATCTGCAAGGCTCCAAGACTATGGGTGCTTTTATTGTTAAATTGGGCGCACGTGTGGAAAACACCAACATGACCGGGCGACAAACCATACCCGCTGATACGTCATTCCGCATTCGGCGCACTGACCTGTTTCCCTATGTGTACCTAAGCCGAACCGTAACCAAGATTGCAGGCTTTGAACTGAGGGGTTTCCTGATTTACCGGCGCTCCATCAATCGGCCCAACTATGACCTCTTAAATCCCTTCGCACGTTTTGTTGACCAGTACCTGTATGAGGCCGGTAATCCTTCACTTCGACCCGAATTTACCCAAAACTTTGAGTTTAATATCAGTGCAGGGGACTACCCCATTTTTGCCGTTGGACGCAATTATGTACAGGATATTTTTACCCGCGTCATTTATGAAGACCCCAACCTGGAGGCCGTTGCTTATCGAACCTATGATAACTTAGGCAAAAACAAAGAAACCTACTTTCGGATTACAGGTGCAATACCCCCGGGAGGCAAATATTTTTTCGTGATGGGGGCCCAGTACAACCTCAACGAATACAATGGCCTGTATGAAGACAAACCGCTTACTTTTACCAGAGCTTCATGGAGCCTCTTTACCTATCATCAGCTCCGTATAGATAAGCGCTCTACTTTTAGTTTTAATGCCTTCATGCGCCTAAACGGACAATTACAGTTTTATGAGCTCAGCAATTTTGGGGGACTGGGCATGAATATTAACCGCCAGTTTTTTGATAAAAAACTTGTCGTAACCCTCAATGTAAATGATGTGTTCTTTACTAACCGCAATGATTTTAACATCAACCAGGGAAATATAACAGCCTTTGGCATGCGCGAAAGTGATACCCGTAGGGTTGGGCTAAACATCCGATATAACTTCGGCTTGAAAAAGAAAGAAGAGAAAAGAGGTATGTTTGATTTTGATGGAGAATAGGTAAGAAAAATTGGGATAGCACTCAGAAATAAGCAGGGAATTGTTTCCTTTGTGAAAAATATTTACACTGTGAAAAAATTATCGCTTATTCCGCTGGCACTTTGCCTCACATCACTTTTGTTATTTGCACAAAACCCAGCCATTCAACGTGTTGACCCAGGCAACTGGTGGGTTGGGATGAAAAATCCCAACTTGCAATTATTGATCTATGGCAAAAATCTGAAAGGTTCAGATTTGAAAATCAATTACCCAGGTGTGGCCGTACGGCAGGTACACGAAGTGGAAAATGCCAACTATTTGTTCGTTGACCTCGAAATAGCACCGGATACCAAGGCCGGTAAATTTGATATTGAAGTGACCAAATCAGTGGCTGTAAAACGCGAAAAAAATACCGTCAATGAAACAGTAAAGGCCGTGCATACCTATGAATTAAGGGTAAGAGACAAGCACCCCCGGGAAATCAATGCACAGGACTTTGTTTACCTTATTATGCCGGATCGCTTTTCCAACGGCGACCCCAATAATGATAAATATGCCGACATGGCAGATACTGCCTCCGATCGCAACAACCCATTCCTGCGTCATGGCGGTGACCTTTTAGGTATCCAAAACCATTTGGATTATTTCGCAGAATTGGGCGTGACCACCCTGTGGCTTAATCCGGTTATCGAAAACAATCAGCCTCAGACCAATGAAGGCGGGGCCATGCGCTCTGCTTATCACGGCTATGGTTTTACGGACCATTATGCCATTGACCGCCGCCTCGGAGGTAACGAAGCGTATAAAAAATTGATTGACGCAGCGCATGCCCGTGGCATTAAAATTATGCAAGATGCGGTATATAACCACTGCGGTATCAATCACTGGATCCTACGCGACCTTCCTATGAAAAGTTGGCTTAACCAATGGGATAACTACACCAATACATCATATCGTGATGAAGCTGTAATTGATTTAGGGCACGGTAGCCAGAGCGACTTTAAAGTGCATCAAAATGGTTGGTTTGTACCTTTTTTACCTGACCTTAATCACCATAATGCATTTGTAGTCAATTACTTAATTCAACATGCTCTCTGGACAGTGGAATATTTCGGCGTTGATGGCTGGCGCGTGGACACCTATCAGTACAATGACCTTGAATTCATGAATCGCTGCAATGATGCGCTCCTGAAAGAATATCCTAAAATGTTCATTACTGCCGAAAATGCGGTAAACACTCCTGTAAGCCAGGCGTATTTTGTACGCAATAATCTCTACTTGCCCTTTAAGAGCAATTGCCCTTCACCCAATGATTTTGTGTTTGGTAATGCCATCAATGCTGCACTCAATGAAAAATTTGACTGGGGGCGCGGCTTTAACCAACTGTGTACCATGCTTGCACAGGATGTGGTGTACGAAAATCCGAACCTAAACCTGACCTTTTTGGACAACCATGACCAAAACCGCTTTTTCTCCATGATCGGCGAGGACATGAACAAGTTCAAAATGGGCGTCACTTTCCTGCTTACCGCACGAGGAGTGCCACAATTATACTACGGTACAGAAATTTTGATGAAAAATTTCAAAAACCCTTCAGATGCGGAGGTGAGGCGTGATTTTCCTGGTGGTTGGAAGGGTGATAAGGAGAATAAATTTTTGGCAGCAGGCCGTACGGCAAAAGAGAACGAAGCTTTTAATTTTACCAAAAAATTAGCCCAATATCGCAAAACATGTACAGCCCTGCACGAAGGCAAACACACGCAATTTATTCCTCAGGATGGCATCTATGTTTATTTTCGGCACAACGAACAAAAAACCGTGATGGTGGTGATGAGCCAAAATGAGCAACCCAAAACCATTTCCACGGCACGTTATGCGGAAATAATGCGCGGTTTCACCAAAGGCAAAAACATCTTGGATGATACCATGCTCAACAATTTGAACCAGTTGCAGGTGCCGCCAATGTCCGTACAGGTCATAGAACTAAACTAAGGTTGGCGTGTGCATAAAATTAAGGGGGCCCAAACACGGATAGCGAAGTGTTTGGGCCCCACTGATGATTAGTGCTTAAGCGGCCTTTTTTTGATCATCCCGCCCTTAATATCTTTAATACTGTGCATGACCACAAAAGCATGTGGATCTATCTTTTCTACTTCTGCCTGTAGGCGGCCAATCTCAAGACGGGTGATCACTGTAAACAAAATATCTTGGTTGCCCCATGCTCCGCTTTTCCCAATCCCTTTTTTCCCCGCGTAAAGGGTTACACCTCTCCCAAGGCGCTCTACAATGGCGGCTTTTATTTCCAGGGTTTTGTGTGAAATAATGGTAACCCCGGTATATTCCTCCACACCCTCTATAAAAAAATCCACTGTTTTGGCGGCTACAAGATAGGTAACTATGGAATACATGGCTGTTTCTACGGAGAGCAACATGGCTGCTACTAAAAAGATCAAAATGTTGAAAATCAGGATGACATCACCCATAGTAATCCCGAACCTTCTGCTTAAAAACAAGGCAAGCACCTCGGTGCCGTCAATTACGGCACCACCCCTGACGGCCATGCCAATACCAGCCCCAAGGAAAAAACCACCAAATACGGCAATCAACATTTTGTCTTGGGTAATCAGGGGAAAGCTGAGAAGGGCTGTAGCTGCGGCAAGGCCTCCTATGGCAAGTGCTGTTTTGAGCGCAAAACTGAAATCAATTACTTTGGTCCCCAACAAAATAAAAGGAGCATTGACCAACACCAATACCAACCAAAGCGGTATGGAGAATACGCCGGTGATGAGCAGGGAAATACCAGTTGCTCCTCCATCCACAAGTTCGTTGGGCAACAAAAATCCTTTAAGCCCAAACGATGCAGAAAAAATACCAACCCCCACCAAAATTATATCTTTTAGCGCACGGGCAAGGTTAATTTTTAGCTCATAAAATCCCTTGGCTAATTGGTAATTGGAATATTTCCCGACTGCTTCAGGGGCAGCTTTTAGTTTGTTTTTGTGCCTGAGTATGGTTTGTACAACAACCTGTGTGATAAATGGACCCATGTGTTCTATTTTGATTGATTAACTATTGGGGCGGTATTACCCGAGCCATAAGGTTACAGACTGTTTTAAAACTCCTCAACGGTCATAAGGTTTTGAAAACAAGGTTTAAAAACATTAATGATCACAGACCGCATTTACCTAAGGTCAAAAAGATTGTTGACTCCCGGAGTTCTCGAAAAGATGAAACCTTCAGCGTATTCTGCCTGAATGGGACGGCCAAACACGCGGGCCTTGGCGTGCATGAAATCAATAAAATCCTTACCCGAGATAGGCGTGGCCGGCTCAGCACTTTCAGGATCAAAGAACTGCGAGCGAAATGCCATGATCGCTTTCATTTTGGTCTCAAACCAAGGGCTGATATCTACAATAAAGTCAGGATTCAGGTGCTTATCCTGAATGTAATGGTACACCGCTTTTGGCCGCCATTTCGGCTGCAATTGACCATTGGCATCAAAGGTCTCTATTTTTTCCAAACCTGCGTAAAAACAGGCATCCACAACCAATTTGGCCGCTCTGCCGTGGTCAGGGTGACGATCGTCTGGTGCGTTGCAGAGCACAATTTCTGGCTTGCAGGCCCTAATAACGCGTACTATCTGAAGCCAATGGTCAGGATGGTAATGAAATAGGCCATCAGGGATATCCAGTGCCGTGCGAAATGCCGCCCCCAATATTTTTGCGGAGTCTTCAGCTTCCTGCGCCCTGATTTCAGCAGTGCCGCGTGTGCCCAGTTCACCTTTGCTTAGGTCCAAAAGACCAAAAGTTTTGCCTTGTGCAGCATGGTGCAGTAAGGTGCCCGAGGCACTCAGTTCCACATCATCGGGATGAATTCCTATAGCAAGCAGATCAATTTTTTTCATAAGTAATAATTGTGCTAAGTTTGCTTCGTTTTTGAAGCTGATGACAGTTGTAAAAAAAAGTAATAATATGGAAACAAGCCCTACATACCCGGATGGCGCGGATCAAAGCCTTCACTTGCGCCTGAGCGCTTTGGAGAAGGCATTTGCCGAGGTTAGCCGACAAGCGCAAAAGTACGCACAGGATCGTGATTTGCTTATTGATCAAAATCATGAATTAAAACAAGAAAATCATCGTTTGTTGCATGACTACGAGACCTTGCGTTTGCAAAAAGGAGGGTTCGGGTTTAAAATGCTGCTCTTTTCCGGCATAGGTGGCTTTGTTTCAGCCTTGCTTTTGTGTTACATTTACCTGTTGGTATTTAAACCACAACCTAAGCATGTGCTTGTTTTTCAGCAGTTTAGCCACGAAAATCAATTCAAGATAGAGTATGCCTTAAGTCATGCACAGTATGAGGAAGTAGAGTCATTGCTCTATTTGGCTAAAGGGCATCCAGATTACCAGCCGATAAGACCCGAAATAGAATTTACGCAAAAAATAGTGGCAGCGGCCAAACGCGCATACAACAAATAATGGCAGCTCAGATCTACAACCTATTGGTGCTCGGCACCGCCTACCTCATATTGTTTGCTTTGTGCGAATACCTCTGGCACAAGCACCACTGGGATACCGAACACACCCGAAAAGTAGCACATGCCGGCTCGGGCATTATGGCCCTCAGCTTCCCCTACTGGTTTGGCGAGGTCATATTTGTTGTAGTACTGTGTGGTATTTTTCTATTGATTTTGGCCTTGACCAAACGTTCAAAATGGCTGAGATCCATACATGCCGTAAAGCGAGAAACCTATGGAAGTACCATGTTTCCTGTGGTGGTCTGTATTTGTTTTTGGCTTTACAGTCAGAAGGGCTCGCTTGTGCTATTTTACCTGCCTATCCTCATTATGGCCTTAGCCGATCCGGCAGCTTGCTTGGTTGGGCGACGCTATCCGATCATGAAATTGTATAAAAGCAAGAGCCTCGGAGGTTCTCTTGCCTTTTTTATGGTAGCCTTCATGTTGGGCGTGGCCGCTTTTGCATTTTTAGACCCAAGTAACTGGCAGGAGTTTTTACCGCGTTGCATAGCCGTAGCCGCGACGTGTACTATCGCAGAGGCAATAACCCAAAAAGGTTTTGATAATCTGACCATTCCCTTAAGCGCCTTAGGGGTACTTATGGTTTCATAATTACGCTATGCAACAAATTATTCATATCGAACCAACACCGGAGGGAGTAGCTCAATTTGAGGCAGCTGTTTTAAAAATAGATGGTATCCAAGCGTTTAAGAATGATTTTGCCAAAACTTTTTTGGTTAAAGGGCTGATTTTAGAACAAGATGGTCAGCCCGCGGCTCGTGTGGGTATCTATATAAACCCAAGCCTAAAATGGGAAGGGAAAGCGCTGGTTGCACTGGGAGCATACGCCTGCAAAGATGATGATCTCGTAGCACATAGCCTACTTGAGGAAGCCCTCAGGTGCATACAGAACCAATGGCCAGAATGCAGGTATGTGATCGGGCCTATGGATGGAAGCACCTGGGAAAATTATCGTTTTGCACAACCCTCTGGTTCCGCAGCATTTCTGTTGGAACCCATGAACCCAACTTGGTATCCTCACCAATGGGAAAAAATGGGTTTTCAGGTGTTGAAAAAATATCAGTCCAACCATGCAGAATTTGGCCCTGAAAACTATACAGATCTAAATGTTGCAAAGGCAAATTTTGAGCAAAAGGGTTTGACATTCAGGCATTTTGACATCAGTAGGGCTGATGAAGAATTGAGCAAACTCGCTGACTTTAACCTTGCTGCCTTTCATGATGCTTTCCTGATTACGCCCATTGAAAAAGCCATTTTTATGGCCAAATATCAAAAAATAATACCACTGTTGCGGCCCGATCTGATCTGGATTGCAGAAGACAATGATCTGATCTGTGGTCTTTTTTTTGCAGTTCCAGATTACTTGGATCTCCAAAAACGGACAGCCATAGTCAAAACGCTTGCCCGCCTCCCCGATGCTCGTTACAAGGGCTTGGGTGAATTCCTCGCAGCACTTTGGGTCAATACGGCCATTGAAGCAGGCTTTACCCGTATGGTACATGCACTCATGCGCGACGATAATGCATCCTTGCGTACCTCTGGAAAATTTTGGGGCGAACCCTTTCGTGAATATGTACTGTATATAAGGTCAAATACCCTGTCTTGATTGCGCTACCCTTACAATAGTTTTGCTACTTTTGCCCCTTATTTTTTTTAGTGGGCTTCCAAATAGGTTTTGACAGGGTAAGGGCGAGATGATTTTTCTATTTGGCAAGGCGCGAGAAGGGCGAAATGCGGGACATTTTAACCGACGAGCAACGCAGCCAGATGGGAAAAGCAACAGCCAAATCCGTCAAATACTATTTGAAAGCCCACTAAACCCCTTTTAAAATTTTGTCCTAACACATGCAACCGAAAGAATTTTTAAAAAAACTTGGCCTCAAAACGCGCAATCAAGGCGCTTCTACGGGCCAAAATGACATCAGCGGCAGCCGTCGGTACATAGATTCCCACTCACCCGTTGATGGTGAGTTTATTGGTGCTGTAAGTATTACCACACGTGAACAGTACGAACAGGTGATACAAAGTGCAGAGTCAGCATTTCATATATGGCGCAACATGCCAGCTCCAAAGCGCGGAGAAATTGTGCGTCAGTATGGCGAGGTGCTCCGCCAATACAAAGATCCGCTTGGCCGCTTGGTCAGTTATGAAATGGGCAAAAGCCTTCAGGAAGGTTGGGGTGAAGTACAGGAGATGATTGATATCTGTGATTTTGCCGTAGGGCTTTCCCGCCAGCTTTATGGCCTAACCATGCACTCCGAAAGGCCCGGGCACCGTATGTATGAGCAGTGGCATCCATTGGGTATAGTTGGCATTATTTCCGCGTTCAATTTTCCGGTGGCGGTGTGGTCCTGGAATGCCTGCATCGCTTGGGTTTGTGGCGATGTTTGTGTATGGAAACCTTCAGAAAAAACGCCCCTTTGTGCCATTGCATGCCAAAACCTGTTTCAAAAAGTATTGAAAGCCAATGATTTGCCAGAGGGTATCTCTTGCGTTATCAATGGAGACTATAAAGTTGGAGAATACCTGACTAAAGACCACCGCGTACCCTTGTTGAGTGCTACGGGCAGTACCCGTATGGGGCGCATCGTGGGTCAAACCGTAGCAGCCCGTCTGGGCCGATCACTGCTCGAGTTAGGCGGTAACAATGCCATCATCATCACGCCTTCTGCCGATATGAAAATCGTTTTGACAGGGGCTGTCTTTGGCGCTGTAGGTACGGCCGGCCAACGCTGCACAACGACACGCCGTTTGATTATACATGAAAGCGTTTATGAGCAGGCTAAAACAGCGCTGGCCAAAGCATACAGCCAATTACGCATTGGCAACCCCCTGGATCCTGAAATGCATGTAGGCCCGCTGATTGACAAAGCTGCCGTAGAAAATTATCTGCATGCCATCAGTGAGGTGAAAAAATCTAAAGGTAAGTTCGTAGTAGAGGGCGGAGTGTTGTCTGGCCCGGCTTATGAAAGTGGTTGCTATGTAAAACCCTGTATTGCAGAAGTTGAAAACCATTGGGATATTGTGCAGCACGAAACCTTTGCCCCCATTCTGTATTTGCTGAAATACAAAACGATAGAAGAAGCCATCGCCCTGCAAAACGCAGTACCCCAAGGACTTTCATCAGCCATTATGACCACAAACCTGCGCGAGGCAGAGCGCTTCTTGTCTGCGGCAGGCTCTGATTGTGGTATCGCAAACGTCAATATTGGAACCTCCGGTGCTGAAATCGGTGGAGCATTTGGCGGGGAAAAAGAAACGGGCGGAGGTCGTGAATCAGGTTCAGACAGCTGGAAGGCCTATATGCGCCGCCAAACCAATACTATAAACTACTCTGAAACGGTGCCATTGGCTCAAGGGATCAAATTTGACCTCTAAAATGCTCAATATGCTGAAAATCAAATGCTTATTACTGTGGTTGCTCCTGCCTATTGTTGTGATGGCGCAGCAAGCCAAACCTGTAAAGACGGTAACAGAAACTACTTTTCTGCGTGATGTCATGGGGGCTAAATACAGCAAATCAGACAAAATGTGGGCATTACCAAGGACTCAGGCTATTAAAGATAGCTTCGCTATGGACTTGGAAGGAGGCCTTTTTGCGCGCGTTGATACCATCATAACCAGAGATGTTGGGGATGGTAAGGAAACTTGGGTGCTGTTTACCGTGGAAGGACACGTGTTCAGCATGGCCCGATTAGAGGCCGTCAAAGGCGGATGGCAGTTAAAAAATATTCGGTATCACTTGCATGAGGGAGCACATGGAGAATATGCGCCCTTAAAATACGGCTTTCAGGTAATTGGGGGAAAAACCTTTGTTTCGATAGAGGAGATGTGGTACGCTATTGGTATTACTACTACAAAATGGCTGCTTTATGACCCATTTACGGGGAAAAAAGCGGGCGAATTTGATCTTGCTCGTGAAGGTGGTAAAGAACAGAATCCTGAAGTTTATACGGAGTTCAAAACAGAAAAATCTTCATTTCCTGCCGGAGCATCAGCTTTACCTGATTTGATTTTGACTCAAAAGTTGGTTCAAAAAACAAAAAACAAAGCCGCTAAGGAGTCCGTTCGGGAAGTAAAATACAGGTGGGATACCAGGGTCAAACGTTATATGGCCCTAAAAGAAAAGAAGGAAACAGGAAAAAAATAGTTTTGTAACATGTTTGATCTTGAAAAAACGGCCTTTGGGCCATACACACGGTACACCGTGCAAAACCGGGAGACGGGCAATGGATTTAGTATAGTGCCGGAATGTGGCGCCAATTTGCTGACCCTGCTTTTTGATGGTAAAAATGTCCTGGATGGTTATGACACACCGGAGGAACTGGCAGAGGCCAAATGGGGGAAAAGTGCATTGTTGTTTCCTTTTCCCAATCGTTTGGATCAGGGCAAGTACAGCTGGCTTGGGGAGACCTACCAGTTCCCGCTGAACAATGCCTCAACAGGAAATGCTATTCATGGATTTGTCCGCAGCCAGTCCTTTGAGTTGGATAGTGTATTGCTGACCAAGGATTCTGCTTCTATTATCTGTTCCTATACCTACAATGGCAGCTTAGCCTATTATCCTTTCCCTTTTCACATAGAAGTAGGATTTTCTATTTATGACGACCGTAGTTTCCACTTTGAATTTTCAGTAGAGAATCTGCATGATGAGCCCATTCCAGTAGGCCTTGGTTGGCATCCCTACTTCAAATTAGCCGAAACAGCAGATGCACATTTGATGCAATTGCCTCCATGTGAGCAAGTAAAGATAAATGATCGGATGATCCCCATTGGTGGGACAAATCCATTCCCCGTTTTTGAAAAAAAGCAAAAAGTAGCCAATACCATTTTGGATAATACCTTTTTGTGCAAAAACCTGGAAGATGATTACGACCTGCTCTTAGAAGCTAACGGAGCCCAGTTATTGGTGCGTGCATCAGCTGAGACCTGCCCTTATTTCCAGGTTTTCACACCGCCGCATCGGCAGAGTATAGCCCTGGAACCTATGAGTTGCAATGTGGATGCATTTAATAATCAAGATAACTTGATTTCATTGGAGGCGGGCGAAAGACAGGATTGGGCCATGGAAGTTTTGTACAATAAATAGATTATTTTTGATTTGTCTGACAAATTACGCGCATACCTGTACCTTCATTTTTGCGTCTTTATTTGGGGGTTTACAGCTATTTTGGGCAAGCTCATTCAGCTGAAAGCCCTTCCTCTGGTTTGGTGGCGCGTAAGTCTATGTTGCCTTATTCTGGTGTTTATTGTGCCCAGAGCAAAGTACCTGCAACTGCCACGAAAACGATTAAAAGAGCTGTTCGGTATAGGGGCATTGGTAGGAATACATTGGCTATGTTTTTATGGTGCTATCAAGCTCTCCAACGCCTCTGTTGCCGTGGCCACTATGGCTTCTACGTCACTTTTCGCGGCCTTTACAGAGCCATTTTTCCTAAAAACCAAGATAAAATGGTATGAACTGGGCCTTGGACTACTGATTTTGCCAGGTATGGCGCTTGTAGTAGGCAATCTGGATTGGGATATGCGCGTGGGCTTTGCCGTTGGTATTTTGGGGGCTTTTTTGGCTGCTGTTTTTTCGGCAATGAATAAAAAAGTGCTGGAACATAACCCGCCGCCACCAATGGTCATGAGTTTCATGGAGCTGTTTGCTGCTGTTTTGGTTTGTAGCATTGCACTGCCATTTGCTTATCTCAAAGATCCGGCCTTGGCTCTTTGGCCTCAGGGCGGTGACTGGTTGTGGTTGGCCATCCTTTCCGTCGTGTGTACGCTTTTGCCCTATTATCTTACCTTGCAGGCCATGCGCCATATCACTGCTTTTGCGACCAACCTGACCATTAATCTGGAGCCCGTTTATGGCGTATTGCTTGCCGCAGTTATTTTTGGAGAACACCATGAACTACCCTCCGGTTTTTACCTGGGCGTAGCCATTATTTTAGTGGCCGTTTTTAGCCATCCTTTTATAAAAAAACGCATCGAACGCTAATTATCACACTCCCCAAATTATCACATTAAAAAAAATGGCATACTGGCTTATCAAATCCGAACCCGATGTTTTTAGTTTTGAACAATTGGTGAAAGAAGGCAAGACCCGCTGGGATGGAGTACGCAACTATCAGGCCCGTAACAACTTACGCGCCATGAAAGAAGGAGATCAATGTATTTTCTATCATAGCAACATCGGATTGGCAGCAGTAGGTATTGCCACTGTGCTGCGCGAGCATTACCCGGATACAAGTGCCGAGAAAGGGGATTGGTCCTGTGTGGATGTTGGCCCTGTTCGCCCCTTGGCCCGCCCTGTTCCTTTGGCAGAAATAAAAGCCAACCTACTCTTGGCCCAAATAGGCTTGGTGCGTAACCCACGCCTGTCCGTGATGCCTTTAAGCAGTGCCGAGTTTGAAGAAATAGTAAGCATGGGTACCCCGTAAATGAGCAGGGCAATTATTTTTCCATAATGCGCTTTCTGATACGGCTAAGGGACTCCGGCTTGATACCCAAATAGCTCGCCAATTGGTATTGTGGAACCCTGTCTAACAGATCAGGGCGGGTTTTCAGCAAATTAAGATACCGCTCCTCCGGACTTGACAGAATAAAATCTGCAAAGGCTTCCTGGCTTTTTTGCAGTTCCATTTCCACTCCAATACGGTTGAGCGCCTCCATTTTGGGCATTTTTTCAAAGAACATTTTTTCATCCTCCGGCTTCCCTTCAATGACTAGGCAATCCTCGTTGCAAACTAAGTAAGATTTGGATGGTTTGTTGTCAAATACCATCCCGACGGATGTTACGGGCTGCCCTTCGGTAAAAAAATGGGTGGTCTTTTCTTCTCCGTCAATCAGGTAATACTGGCGGATACATCCCTGTAGTACAAAATAACAGGTGTTTTGGCGCTGACCCTCCTTTAGGAGTATTTTGCCTTTTTTGTATGATTTCACCTTGATCAAATCAAAAATAGCATTGATTTCAGCATCGCTCAGCGGAGCGATCTGAGAGACGTAGTTAATAAGTACCTGTTCGGCAGCGCTGTAACGACGCTTTAGGGGAACGGCAGAGTTAAGGGTTTCTCCCATGGAATGAATACAAATGAATGGCTTATAAATACCTCAAAGGTAGCAACGCTGATGGAGTAAGCTGGCTTTTTCGACACAGACCAAGTATTCTTTGATGTGGAATGAAAATTCAAAGCGGTATGATGGTTTTTAGCCTATCATACCGCTTTGAACAAACCTGTATATACCTGGATTCAAGTGATTTTGATGATTAGCAGGATTGATTTACCTTATTTTTAAAGATTTACAGACGCGAGCAGACTCAAAACCACTTTGCATTGACCATACAATCAAATTAGCGTTTTTTCTTATTGCCTTTTTTCTCAAAACGATCCCACAGCTTCCAGTCACCAATGCGCTTCCGTTCGCGTTTTTCTATGATATAACGCGCAGAAATAGAGGCTCCGTTCCAACTAAAAGGATGCGCAGCGCCATTAAGGTGCAGTTCAGGCTTCCAGTCAACGGCTAAATTTAAACGGCCCAAAGAAAGTTCTGCTCCGCCGATAAAGGATAAGCCATATTTATTTTCAGCTGAGTTTGGCACATCTATCTGGTCATCATTGTTTACCCTGTAGTAGTGTGCACCTGCCCCTGAATAAAAATTTAGGTTACGGAATAGTAGTTTACGGTGCTTTTCTGCAAGCAGGGTGAAACCAAGGTCTTGTGAATTAAAAGGGGTATGCACAATACCTTCAGCAGTCCATCCTTTAGTGATATATTGCTGAACGGTAAGATTCAAACCGTTGTCAATGCGAACACCTGCGGCGGTTTTATAAGATTGAGCGAAGGCGGGGACACTGCTGAAGGCGAAGAGGGCAAGGGCGATTATGGCAGAACGTGACAGGTTCATATGTTGTAAAGTAGGATTTTCGTTGATAAAATTCCGCATCAAAACGGAGTCAGAATCGGCCTATTTCCAAAGGCTTATGGCTTTATGCTTTTTTTAACGCTAAGTGCCCTATTTTTCGCCCTGAAATGAAAATTCAGCCCATTCGTCATTTTTTACGTTTTTATACTGCTGCGGTCACGAAGTATCAGTTGCATTCCCCATTTGTATTTGAGATCGCGCAGATAGCACTGGATGATAACCGGTGGTATTATGCTTTTGAGCATATAGAACTGCTGCGCAATCGTATGTTAGATAGCGAACTGCTGTTGAATATCATGGATTATGGAGCTGGAGGCCATTCAGACGGAAGTCCTTCCCAATACACCCGAAAACTAAGTGCCTTGGTTCGCCAATCGGCAAGTTCATCAGGGCAGGGACAATACCTGTTTAGGATGATAAATTATTTCCAGCCTAAAACTATCCTTGAGTTGGGGACCTCTGTTGGTATAAGTACTATGTATATGGCTTCTGCGGCACACAACGCCCGAATGATTTCCTTAGAAGGCAGTGCAGATTGTGCACATGTGGCCCGAACAAATTTGGATACGCTTCAACTACGGCATGTTGAGCTGCGTGAAGGGCCATTTAAAGATACCTTGCCAAAAGCCTTGGAGGATTTGCGGCAGCTTGATTTTGTTTTTTTGGATGGTAACCATCGCATGAGGCCAACACTTGATTATTTTGAACAATGTTTAGCATACGCACATGACAAAACAGTTTTTATATTGGATGACATATACCATTCAGATGAGATGGTCAGGGCTTGGGAGGCCATCAAGGCGCATCCACGGGTTTTACTAAGCATTGATTTTTTTGAGGCATCCATGGTATTTATCAACCCTGATTTTAAGGTAAAACAACATTTTAGTATTGTCCCTTATCGCTGGAAACCCTGGATGTTTTGGTAAGACATGCTCTTAGGACAAACAGGTGTAAACGGCCCATGCGCAGGTGTAAGCCAGAATGCTCATTACAACAAATTGAATAACTGCCCAACGCCAACCGCCTGTTTCGCGGCGTACGGTGACAGTGGTACTAAAACACTGCATGGCTAAGGCATAAAATACCAAAAGTGATAGCGCTGTAGCAAAGGAATATACCGGTGTGCCATCAAAAAAGGTTTCCGATTTCATTTTTTCGCGCAAAGTGGCTTTGGATTCATTTTCCGAACGGTCATTGATATCGCCTTCTGCGGATCCCATATTGTACAAAACAGCCAAAGTGCCTGTAAATACCTCTCGAGCTGCAAAAGATGTCAGCAAGGCAATACCAATCTTCCAATCATAGCCCAATGGCCGTATAACTGGCTCTATAAACTTGCCCATGCGTCCGGCCCAGGATGCTTCCAGCTTGCTCTGTGCCACAAGATCTTCTGTGGAGGCTGTATCCAACTGCCGAATATTGGCTTCAACCAAGGCTTTTTGTTCCGCATGCTCAATGGCATTGCCAGGCCCAAACCTGCTCAAGGCCCAAAGTCCCACAGATACATAAAGGATAATTTTGCCCGCCCCTGTAATAAAGGCCAGCGTTTTTTCCCAAACTGTTAGCCAAACGTTTTTCCAGTGCGGGATACGATATTCGGGCAATTCAATGGCCAAATATGAACGGTCACGGGATCTTAGCCATTTTTTCATAGCCCATCCGGCTAAAAAGGCCGTGATAACGCCTATGGCATACATACTACCAAACACCAGGGTTCGGGCATCCAAAATGCCGCCAATTTTAACTGCTGGCACGGCCAAGCCAATCAAAACCAAATATACCGGGATACGCGCACTACAGGAAATGAAGGGGGTTACCATGATCGTAATCAGGCGTTCCTGCCAATTGCCTATGGTGCGTGCACTCATGATGGCTGGTACGGCACAGGCACTTCCGCTGATCAGGGAAACGACACTGCGGCCATTCATGCCAAAGCGTTGCATGGTTTTGTCAAACATAAATGAGAGACGTAGTTAATAAGTACCTGTTCGGCAGCGCTGTAACGACGCTTTAGGGGAACGGCAGAGTTAAGGGTTTCTCCCATGGAATGAATACAAATGAATGGCTTATAAATACCTCAAAGGTAGCAACGCTGATGGAGTAAGCTGGCTTTTTCGACACAGACCAAGTATTCTTTGATGTGGAATGAAAATTCAAAGCGGTATGATGGTTTTTAGCCTATCATACCGCTTTGAACAAACCTGTATATACCTGGATTCAAGTGATTTTGATGATTAGCAGGATTGATTTACCTTATTTTTAAAGATTTACAGACGCGAGCAGACTCAAAACCACTTTGCATTGACCATACAATCAAATTAGCGTTTTTTCTTATTGCCTTTTTTCTCAAAACGATCCCACAGCTTCCAGTCACCAATGCGCTTCCGTTCGCGTTTTTCTATGATATAACGCGCAGAAATAGAGGCTCCGTTCCAACTAAAAGGATGCGCAGCGCCATTAAGGTGCAGTTCAGGCTTCCAGTCAACGGCTAAATTTAAACGGCCCAAAGAAAGTTCTGCTCCGCCGATAAAGGATAAGCCATATTTATTTTCAGCTGAGTTTGGCACATCTATCTGGTCATCATTGTTTACCCTGTAGTAGTGTGCACCTGCCCCTGAATAAAAATTTAGGTTACGGAATAGTAGTTTACGGTGCTTTTCTGCAAGCAGGGTGAAACCAAGGTCTTGTGAATTAAAAGGGGTATGCACAATACCTTCAGCAGTCCATCCTTTAGTGATATATTGCTGAACGGTAAGATTCAAACCGTTGTCAATGCGAACACCTGCGGCGGTTTTATAAGATTGAGCGAAGGCGGGGACACTGCTGAAGGCGAAGAGGGCAAGGGCGATTATGGCAGAACGTGACAGGTTCATATGTTGTAAAGTAGGATTTTCGTTGATAAAATTCCGCATCAAAACGGAGTCAGAATCGGCCTATTTCCAAAGGCTTATGGCTTTATGCTTTTTTTAACGCTAAGTGCCCTATTTTTCGCCCTGAAATGAAAATTCAGCCCATTCGTCATTTTTTACGTTTTTATACTGCTGCGGTCACGAAGTATCAGTTGCATTCCCCATTTGTATTTGAGATCGCGCAGATAGCACTGGATGATAACCGGTGGTATTATGCTTTTGAGCATATAGAACTGCTGCGCAATCGTATGTTAGATAGCGAACTGCTGTTGAATATCATGGATTATGGAGCTGGAGGCCATTCAGACGGAAGTCCTTCCCAATACACCCGAAAACTAAGTGCCTTGGTTCGCCAATCGGCAAGTTCATCAGGGCAGGGACAATACCTGTTTAGGATGATAAATTATTTCCAGCCTAAAACTATCCTTGAGTTGGGGACCTCTGTTGGTATAAGTACTATGTATATGGCTTCTGCGGCACACAACGCCCGAATGATTTCCTTAGAAGGCAGTGCAGATTGTGCACATGTGGCCCGAACAAATTTGGATACGCTTCAACTACGGCATGTTGAGCTGCGTGAAGGGCCATTTAAAGATACCTTGCCAAAAGCCTTGGAGGATTTGCGGCAGCTTGATTTTGTTTTTTTGGATGGTAACCATCGCATGAGGCCAACACTTGATTATTTTGAACAATGTTTAGCATACGCACATGACAAAACAGTTTTTATATTGGATGACATATACCATTCAGATGAGATGGTCAGGGCTTGGGAGGCCATCAAGGCGCATCCACGGGTTTTACTAAGCATTGATTTTTTTGAGGCATCCATGGTATTTATCAACCCTGATTTTAAGGTAAAACAACATTTTAGTATTGTCCCTTATCGCTGGAAACCCTGGATGTTTTGGTAAGACATGCTCTTAGGACAAACAGGTGTAAACGGCCCATGCGCAGGTGTAAGCCAGAATGCTCATTACAACAAATTGAATAACTGCCCAACGCCAACCGCCTGTTTCGCGGCGTACGGTGACAGTGGTACTAAAACACTGCATGGCTAAGGCATAAAATACCAAAAGTGATAGCGCTGTAGCAAAGGAATATACCGGTGTGCCATCAAAAAAGGTTTCCGATTTCATTTTTTCGCGCAAAGTGGCTTTGGATTCATTTTCCGAACGGTCATTGATATCGCCTTCTGCGGATCCCATATTGTACAAAACAGCCAAAGTGCCTGTAAATACCTCTCGAGCTGCAAAAGATGTCAGCAAGGCAATACCAATCTTCCAATCATAGCCCAATGGCCGTATAACTGGCTCTATAAACTTGCCCATGCGTCCGGCCCAGGATGCTTCCAGCTTGCTCTGTGCCACAAGATCTTCTGTGGAGGCTGTATCCAACTGCCGAATATTGGCTTCAACCAAGGCTTTTTGTTCCGCATGCTCAATGGCATTGCCAGGCCCAAACCTGCTCAAGGCCCAAAGTCCCACAGATACATAAAGGATAATTTTGCCCGCCCCTGTAATAAAGGCCAGCGTTTTTTCCCAAACTGTTAGCCAAACGTTTTTCCAGTGCGGGATACGATATTCGGGCAATTCAATGGCCAAATATGAACGGTCACGGGATCTTAGCCATTTTTTCATAGCCCATCCGGCTAAAAAGGCCGTGATAACGCCTATGGCATACATACTACCAAACACCAGGGTTCGGGCATCCAAAATGCCGCCAATTTTAACTGCTGGCACGGCCAAGCCAATCAAAACCAAATATACCGGGATACGCGCACTACAGGAAATGAAGGGGGTTACCATGATCGTAATCAGGCGTTCCTGCCAATTGCCTATGGTGCGTGCACTCATGATGGCTGGTACGGCACAGGCACTTCCGCTGATCAGGGAAACGACACTGCGGCCATTCATGCCAAAGCGTTGCATGGTTTTGTCAAACATAAATACAACGCGCGCCATGTAGCCCAACTCCTCCAAAATGGTAATTAAAAAGAACAAAATGGCTATTTGAGGGATAAAGACCAATATCCCACTAAGCCCTGTTAACACCCCGTCCGTCAACAAGTCCGTAAACCAACCTTGTGGCATAGTCGCCTTTAGCCAATCATTTAAGGCTCCAAAACCACTTTCAATAATGGTCATAGGATAGTCGCTCCAGTCAAAAATGGCTTGAAAAATCAACAGCATTACCCCGAAAAAAACAAATGGCCCAAGCCAGCGATGGGTCAACACAGCATCTACGCGATCTGTAATGGTATCAGGGTAAAATGGAGCCTGCTGAATGGCATCCTTTACAATAGGCGTAAAATGGTCATACCGCTCTAAAGTTTCATCAATCTGCGCCCTAAGCGATTGAAAATCTTTGGTTTGTGCTATAGCCTCCAAAGTATTTTTTTCCGTTTCGCTTAAAAAAGGCAACCACGAATAGTGATGAGCCAATAAAAGCGCTCTGTAGGGGGTGGTTTTACCAATGTTTAGGGCTACGGTATCCGCTATTTGTTTTTCATTTTCGGTAAGTTGATATATAAACTTATCGCTTTTCGGGTTTTGATCAAGGTGTAGTACACGCTCCAGTTCACTGCTGAGCTTGCCCATGCCCTCTCCGGACCTGGCACTAATGGATACTACAGGCAAGCCCAATCGTTCACTTAATTTCGGGGCATTTATTTTCATGCCTTTCTCCGCTGCCAGATCGGACATATTCAATGCGAGCACAATAGGGAGGCCCAAATCTGTGATTTGGGTGAGCAGCAACAAATGTTTTTCCAAATGGGTTACGTCCGCAACATACAAAACAGCATCCGGGTAGTTTGTATCGTTGGGATTAGTCAATATAGCGGTGACAATTTTTTCATCCGAGGAGGTCGGATGCAAGCTGTATGTGCCGGGTAAATCCACTAATATGCCCTCGCAACTTGGACTTAGTTTGATTGGCCCTTCCTTGATTTCAACAGTCACCCCTGGGAAATTTCCTGTTTTTTGGCGCAGGCCGGTTAAATGATTGAAAACAGTGGATTTTCCACTATTGGGGTTGCCGATCAGGGCTATTCTGTGGGGGCTTTGTGTAGAAGAAATCATACTTCCAAAAGAATACAGGCGGCTTCTTCTTCTCTAAAGGCCAAGCGAACGCCATCTATTTTGACATAATATGCCGCTCCGAAAGGTGCTCTGCGGACCATCTCTACCAGAACGCCGGGCCTTACGCCCATGGCAGTGAGTTTACTGGCCAATTCGTTGTCGGAAAAAGTGAGAATGGCAGCACTCTCGTACTTCTTTAAGTCAACTATAGTTCGGTATCGTCGCTGCATGTTTATCTGCTGAAATGTGCTTATAACGATTTAGACAAATTCCAGACACGCAAAGGTAGCGTATGCGCAATAGATTTTAGAAGTTTTCAAAACTTAAAAAAAACGGCTGTCTTACTACATAACCGCGGCAATGGAATTACCGTAGTTTTGTGTAAAACAACCGAGATTTAATGAAAACAATAAAAGGAGAGACGTCGAATGGGAATTGGCGACCTATTCTGCGGTATCGCTATGCTCTATGGCATGCTTAATCCGATCGCGAAGCGATTTTGGTGCCTTAATGGGCGGAAGACTTCGTTGGAAAAAGGAACGGTAATAATTTTCATCTGAAACAGGCATGATGCGTGGTGTAGGGAACTCTGGATCATAATATTCCGGGAAGGAGGGGAAATCAGGGTCACTACTCAAATTCTTTTTATTGCGTTGTGGGGTGCTGCCCGTCCGTTGCTGTGCAGCGGCCTCGGCGCTCGGTTTGGTGGTGCGTCTCATTGAAGTCTCAGTTTTTAAAATTGTGAAAAAATCATTGTTTATAGCCCGTTAAGCAATTGATTTTTAATGTATTACACAATTGCGTTCCGTGAAAAAAAGGGTTAAATTTTTGCCTGTGGGTGTAAAAAAAGGGTTTGCATCGTCGCCCTTTTGGCGGATCGTGCAAACCCCTTTGTTTAGGCTGACTGTGGGCGTGGCTGATCTATACCACCGGCGCCATTGACGTCAGCATCATCAGTACAGTTATCGTTATCTTGCACGGCGTAACCTTTTGACTCCGCATAGTCACGAAGTTTGTCCGCCAATACATTGCGCGCACGGTGCAGGCGTGAACGTACGGTGCCGATCGGAATATCCAGAATAGCAGCGATTTCCTCGTACGTAAAGTCCTCAAGGTCAAGCAGCACAACTGTTCGAAATTCTTCTTTCAGTGCGCTGATGGCACGTGTCATTTCATCGCCCATTTGACCAATAGCCATCTCTTCCGCGAGGTTGAAATAACGAGGCGTAGTGGGGTCATCCTCTTGGTGAAATGCTGCGATTTCATCAAAGTCGCGCTCGCGTGGAGCGTTTTTTCTGGTTCGATACTCGTTGATAAAAGCGTGGCGGCAAATGCGGAACAGCCATGCTTTCGCAAAGGTATCTTCGGTGTACTGGTGCAAGAAGCGCCACACTTTCATGTAGGTTTCCTGTACCAGGTCTTCCGCCCGAGTCGCATCGCCCGTGAGGCGGTACGCATAAGCGTAAACAGCATCCATCAGCGGATAAAATTCACGCTGAAAAATGCGATCACGGCGTGTGTGCTCGGACTCTTCGAATAGGGTAAATAAAGTGGCCATTGTGATTATGGTTTGTTATAAGCGGGCGCAAAGTTCGCGGCGATATGCATGCAACGCAAGAGCTGGGAGAATAAGTTCCCGATAAAAAAATATTTTTTACAAAATTGCTAAGCTTGAAGGATATTTGCGCACATGAAAAATACGCCACTCACCGAAAGACACCTCGCGCTCGGAGCCAAAATGGCTGAGTTTGCCGGGTACAACATGCCCATTTCTTATTCCTCCATTACGGATGAACACCATGCTGTGCGCAATAGCGTTGGGGTTTTTGATGTCAGTCACATGGGTGAATTTATCGTTAAGGGTAAAGATGCCCTCGCTTTTTTGCAATCAGTTACCAGCAATGACGTAAGTAAGCTCCAGCCTGGCGACGTACAGTATTCTTGTCTTCCCAATAAAAAAGGGGGCATAGTGGATGACCTGTTGGTGTATCGCTTGGATGATGTGGCTGAAATGACCGTTGCCGGAGAGCAATCCTACATGCTGGTGGTCAATGCCAGTAATGAAACCAAGGATTGGCGTTGGCTCAAACGACTTGCTCGCGGGTTTGATGTAAAAATGCAAAACATATCAGCCAAAACAGGCCTGATAGCGGTACAAGGACCAATGGCTGCCAATGCACTGCAAAAACTGACGGATATTGACCTAAAAAGCATACCCTATTACAAATTCAAACGAGGCCGTTTCGCATCTTGCAACAATGTTATTGTTTCTGCTACCGGATATACCGGCGCAGGCGGTTTCGAGATATATGCCAAAAATAAAGACCTTGTCAAAATTTGGGACAAAGTGATGAAAAGTGGTGAAAAGTACCAAATAAAGCCCTGTGGCTTGGGCGCGCGGGATACCCTCCGCCTCGAAATGGGCTTTTGCCTCTATGGCAATGATATCACGGATGCCACCAGCCCGCTGGAAGCAGGCTTGGGCTGGATTACCAAGTTGGGCAAGGGTGCGGACTTTCCCTCCAAGGCAAAGTTTGTCAAACAAAAGGCCGATGGCGTAAAACGCCGCTTGGTGGGCTTTGTACTGGACGGCGAACGCCGGGTACCCCGCCATGATTACCCCATTGAGAGCGTACGCGGAGCAGCCATTGGCGTGGTGACTTCCGGTACACACTCGCCTACTTTGGACAAGCCCATTGGTATGGGATATGTAAAAGCAAAATTTGCAGAACCAGGCACCAAAATCAAAATTGTGGCAGGAGGCAAAAAATTGGACGCCATAGTGGCCAAACTGCCCTTTTTAGGGTGATTTTCGGGGTTTCCAAATCAATATTCAGGAAATTTTTGAAAATCAGGTAAATCAATCCTGCCCCCCCTAAATCATTTAAATCCGGGTATAAATGTCCCAATTGTCTGTCATTATTCCCACACTTAATGAGGGCAACACCATCGCTGCCACCGTTCGCTATATGCTCGTGAATGGTGGCAGTGCTGTTTTAGAGATATTGGTTGTTGATGCCCAAAGTGAGGATGATACTGCGCGGCAGGCAGCCACAGCAGGAGCTACAGTGCTCCCATGTGCCACGCGCAGCAGGGCAGCACAAATGAACCACGGTGCAAAAGCTGCCAAGGGCAAGATACTTTATTTTGTGCATGCTGATACTATCCCTCCAGCATCCTTTGCACGGGATATACAAGATCGCCTGGCCGCAGGGTATGATATGGGCTGTTACCGCTATAAATTTGATTCACCGAGTTTTTTGCTGAAAATTAACGCCTTTTTTAATCGCTTTCCTTTCCTTTGGTGCCAGGGCGGCGACAAAACCTTTTTTATCCAAAAAGAAAAATTCTTTGCCCTGGGCGGTTATGATGAATATTACACCATTATGGAAGAATACGATTTTCTCCGCCGGGCCATGCCCCTCTATCGCATGTGTACCATACCCAAATACGCCATCGTTTCAGCACGGAAATACGCCAAAAACTCGTGGTTGCAAGTTCAATTAGCCAATGCCAAAGTATTCGGTATGTTCAAGCGCGGAGAGGCTCCGGAAAAGATGAGAGAAGAATATCGGAGGATGTTGAAGATGTAGGAATAACGCATCAATACGTCTTTATCCCCGTCACATAAAACATTTCCATCATACCCTTATTTTTGGCGGATACTTTACCACGGGACTGCCATTCGAATTCGTAACGGGCCTGATCATACGTGTCTTCGCTCACATTCACGCGGCCGGCATCACAGGTTTCTTCCATACGGGCGGCCACGTTTACGGTATCGCCCCAAATATCATAGGCGAATTTTTTGGAGCCTACCACACCTGCTACCACAGGGCCAGTGTGAATGCCTATGCGAGCCTCAAAGAAAGGAATGCCCCTGTGTTGCCGCTCGGCTTTCATGTGCAGCATAAAGTCCTGTATCTCAAGGGCTGCCCGCACCACATCGCCTGCACTTGCCTTGTCGGACAAGCCGCTGGCACACATATAGGCATCGCCTATGGTCTTGATTTTTTCGATACGGTATTTGGTGATGATTTGATCAAAATTGGAGAAGCAATAGTCCAATTCTTCCACCAGCAATTCGGGGCTAAGCCGTTCGGCCACATAGGTGAATTTGGCAAAATCAATAAACATGACCGTGGCTTGATCATACTTCCGGGCGGCCACCTTGTTGCGGGTTTTGAGTTCTTCGGCTATTGCAGGAGGCAAAATATTGAGCAGCAGGTTATCACTGCGCCGTTTCTCCGCCTCAATCTCGCTGTTTTTATGGGTGAGTTCCTCTGCGGTTCTGCGTTTGGCGCGATACCGTACATAAAATAGTCCGGCTAGTATCAAGACAAAACCACTCAAAAGGGCCAGGACATTACGGAGGGCTTTGTCGCGTGTGCGGCCCAATTCAGTTACGGCTAATAATTCTTTTTGTTCGGCCAGCTCGCGCTCTTGCTGAACCCGCACGATGGAATCCGCCATTTGTTCGGCAGTTAGGTTGGCCACCAACCGGGTTTTCAGTTGAATGACGGAATCCGAGCGCAACATGGCCCGCTGGGTCTTTTCTAATTCAGCAGCCTTTTGGGATATTTCCTGTTGGGTTTTTTCCTGTACTTCTTTGATTTGGGTCTGATAGGTGGTCTCGATGGTTTGACTTTGGCCACTCAATTGGCGAATCTGTTCGCTTAGGCGCTGATTATCGAGGCGCAAGCGGCTCAGTTCTTCCTGCAAACGGTTAACGGCCTCGCCGCCACCGCGCCCGCCACCGCTGTTGTCTTTGAGGTAATTGACCAACTCCCTGCTCCATTTTAATTCTTCTTTCAGGTCATTGCGGTTGTGTGCCAATTCTTGAAGTTTTTCAGAAGAGCCAAGTGCTACATCACGGAGGCCATGGTTGCGGGCCGCGTTCCAGGCCTGGATAAAGCGCTCTGCGGCAAGGCGGGGATTGCTGGATTTTAAGGCATCGGCGCTGAGGTATAAAGATTCGCCCTCTTTTCGGCGGTCACCGAGTTCAACGGCCAATTGAGCAGCCTGTAAAGCGTAATCAGCAGATTTTGCCGCTTGGTTGCGTTTATATTTTTCGGCAAATTGATAGCATAGGTTCAATTTGGTGCGCTTGTCGGTGGTGCGCTTGATCTGCGCTTCTAATTCTGCCGGAGATTGGGCAAAGGCATAATTAAAAACTGAAACAAAGACAAGAATAAAAGCGGGTACGGATTTCATACAACGAGAAAGCCGCTTAACGATCAAACGCGATGTGGAATTGTGCGTGGTCGAAAAGCCCCGCAAGATGGGAAGTTTATCTTGAGTGTGCAATAGGGATAGGCACAAAAAAAACGCGCCGCTCTTTTGCGGCGCGTCGGTTTCCCGTATATAATCTCATGAAAAGTTGTGCGTGGAATGGTCAAACGTTTATCACTTTATCTTTGTGTTTGCTCGTTTGCTTTGTTTGACGATACAAAAGTGCGGCGTCACGACAGTGTTGCAAAGAACAAAAAACGACTTTTGTTAAATAATAATTAGCTTAAAAAATTAGATAAATTCACAGTAATATCCCTTTTATTAAATTTATGGTTAAAGTAAAAATTTTTAAAATTTATCTCTTTAATTTAAAGATAATCAATATTTTATGATAATTTTTATTTACCTAAGTATTAAATTGTATCTTCTTGTAGAAGGGGGTAGATACTTGAGTATATGGATGTGTTATATTGGGTTTTGTTGAAAAAAATTTGATTTTTTGTTGAAAAAAAAAAGCAAATTTTTTTTTCAAAAAGCCCTGTTTTTGCAAATTATTATGATTTTTGGTCATTTATGGCCAGCACAAAGTGGTTTTGAATTACTCGCGTCTGTAAATCTTTAAAAATCAGGTAAATCAATCCTGGTAATCTTCAAAATCACTTAAATCCTGGTATAAAATGCTTGGATAGCGACTAAGCCAAAGCGTATAAAACAAATAAAAAGCCACGCCTATGGCGGTCTCTATGGTATATTCAACCAAAAAGGAAATCAAAATCATAACTTGAAAAGCCAAAAACAAATAGAATCGGCGGGTACCAGGTCTTGTAAAAGGGGCCAGAAATGCAATGAGGCTGAGCAGTAAACCAACTATTCCTGTGCTACAGAGAATATAAATAAATTGGTTGTGGGGCAATTTGGGTTCTAAAGTGTAGTTAGGGAAGCGCGCATTGCTGATTTTTTGTACTTCCATAGGCAGGTCGCCTACACCTACACCTAACAAGGGGTTGGCTTTCCATAATTGCAGCCCTGTTTCCAATGAAACCCAGCGCTGGGCGTCAGAGTAGGAGCCTCCTTCATTTTTTTTGTATTGCTGCCAGTCGTACACCATATAGGCAATGCGATGTTGCAGGCTTGGCAGGGCGAAATAAGCTCCTACAGGAGCAAGGGTTAGGCAGATAGCAGCTAAAAAGCCCAATAGCCAACGGCGAGTGTATATAATAAAGTATGCCACACTAAAAAAGAGGGCGGCATAGAGTGCAGCCAGGGCGCTTCTCACGGCCAATACATGAAGGCAGAGGGTCAGAAAAACCAGAGCGCCAAGGAGAGCCTTCCGTTCCCATGGCCAATGCCAGGTAAAGCGTTGTTGCCAGAGCCAGCTGCCACAAAGAATGGCTGTGGCAATAAGCAAGCTGAACCTGATGTGATTGCGCGGTACAGGAACCGGGCGACCATGTTTAAGGTTGTGCAGCACCAGGTCAAAATTGATGATGGTATTCAACATGACACCGATACAGAGGCACACCATGGTCCATACCAAAAAATAAAGTACAAGTTTAAACTGACGCTCTGTGAGTGGGGGCAGATTGGCAAATGCAAAAGGCACAACAAAAAAAGGAATGCGCACGCGGACTTGATCCAGGCCGAAAGGAATATTAAGTGACCAAAAAAGGCTTGTTGCTGGCACCAACAACAGCAAAGAGATTAACCAATAAGATGGTTGTCTGAAGAAATGGTGAAAACCTGTAGCAAGGCCACCTAACCAAATATTTCCCTTTTTGCCGGACAGGCCATATTGTTCAGCACGGTGCCACAAGGCTGCTGCTACTAAACCCCACATACTTACGGATAATAAAAACGGAGAAAGCAGGTTGACTGCGGCAAGCAGGCAAGCCGAGCCAAAAGCGAGATGAGAGGGTGTAAATCGCTTGGTAAAGGGGTGATTCTCAGTGTTTTTATACAACATGCAAATGAGTAAATAAGCGCACAGTAAGTTTGGGGTTAAACTAAAAGAGCCATCACCGTTTTGTTCGGGATAGCTCTTTCGGATATAATCTTAACTGAACAAAAGGACTTTTCCTTACCAGAAGGAAATCCTTAGGTTGATCACAGTTTGGTTTTCACTTCATTGATCACATATGCTTCTACCACGTCGCCTGCTTTGATATCATTGAAGTTTTTAATGGTCAAGCCGCATTCCAAACCAGCCCTGACTTCTTTGGCATCTTCCTTAAAGCGTTTGAGTGAAGCGAGTTCGGCATTTTGGTTGGCATTGGCTGGATATACCACGATGCCATCGCGAATAACGCGAACATTGTAGTTTCTGCTGATTTTACCTTCTTGGACGATACAACCTGCGACAGTGCCGACTTTCGAGATTTTGTACACCTCACGGATTTCAACTTGTCCCATGATTTCTTCTTCCTTGGTTGGCTCCAACATACCTTCCATAGCAGCCTTGACTTCCTCAATGGCTTCGTAAATAATGGAGTAGGTTTTGATTTCAACACCTTCACGCTCTGCGAGCTTGCGTGCTGTGAGTGATGGGCGTACCTGGAACCCGATAACAATAGCGTCGGATGCTGATGCGAGCATAATATCACTATCCACAATCTGTCCAACAGCCTTGTGAATGACAGACACCTGGATTTTTTCCATCGAAAGTTTGATGAGCGAATCACTAAGTGCCTCCACAGAGCCATCAAAGTCACCTTTGACGATGAGTTTGAGTTCTTTGAAGTTACCCAAAGCAAGGCGGCGACCAATTTCCTCGAGCGAGATCCGTTTGTTGGCGCGGTTGGCTTGTTCACGGATGATCTGTGCCCTTTTGCTGGCTATTTCTTTTGCCTGGCTTTCAGAAGCGGCTACCTTGATCTTTTCACCAGCCTGTGGCGCACCGGCCAAACCAAGTACCAAAACAGGTACTGCGGGGCCGGCTTCTTTGATTTTTTTGCCGCGCTCGTTGAACATGGCTTTTACCTTGCCTGAGAATTCGCCTGCTATAATGGGGTCGCCATCATGGATAGTGCCGTTTTCAACAAGCATTTTGGTTACGTAGCCACGGCCTTTGTCCAGAGAAGCTTCCAATACCGTGCCTACTGCCCGACGGTTGGGGTTTGCCTTTAGCTCCAGCAATTCCGCCTCGAACAATACTTTTTCCAGCAATTTGTCAATATTCGTTCCCTTTTTAGCAGAAATATCCTGGCTTTGGTATTTGCCTCCCCATTCTTCAACGAGGAAGTTCATTTGGGCCAATTCATTTTTGATCCTTTCCGGATCGGCGCCGGGTTTATCAATTTTATTAATTGCAAACACAATGGGGACGCCTGCGGCTTGTGCGTGGCTTATAGCTTCCCGTGATTGGGGCATGATATTGTCATCCGCAGCAATAACGATAATGGCAATATCGGTCACTTTAGCACCGCGTGCACGCATGGCTGTAAAGGCTTCGTGACCTGGAGTATCCAAAAAAGTTATCTTTTTGTTGCCTTCTACTACCACTTCGTATGCACCGATGTGCTGCGTAATGCCGCCAGCTTCGCCACTGGCTACATTGGCATCACGGATGTAGTCCAATAAAGAGGTTTTACCGTGGTCAACGTGGCCCATAACTGTTACAATTGGCTGACGAGGGCGTAAGTCTTTGGGGTCATCGGCTTCATCCTCTTCCACTTCCACTTGTTCTTCGGCGGAAATAAATTTGACTTCATAACCAAACTCGCTGGAAACCACTTCAATGATTTCTGCATCCAATCGCTGGTTTATGGAGACAAATATGCCTAAAGTCATACAAGCCTTGATGATATCGGCTGGTTTTACATTGATCAGGGAGGCGAGGTCGGATACGGAAATAAACTCTGCTACTTGCAGTATTTTTTCATTGTCACCCCGTTGCATTTCAGCCAATTCTGCGCGTTCACGCATGACGTCGCGTTTGTCGCGGCGTATTTTTTGGCGTTTGCGGCTGGCTCCTGCCCCGAGGCGGGCCATGGTTTGGCGTATTTGGTTTTCGATGTCTTTTGTCGAAACCTCCTTAGGCTCATTGGTGCGGCCTCGGCCTTTATTATCGCCTTGATTGTTGGCGATTGTATTTTGTAGGTTTTCGGCAGTTATGGGTTGATTAACCCGTCTGCGGGCTCGTTTGCGCCTATTAGCATCGTTGTTGTTGCCTTGGCCCTGATTTCCACCCTGACCTTGTTGCTGACCGCCTTGTCCCTGATTTCCACCTTGACCTTGTCCACCACCTTGACGGTTACCACCTCCGCGATTATCGCCGCTTCGTTGACCGCCTTGGCCTTGGCCTCCGCCCGGGCGATTTCCACCTCCGCGATTATCGCCGCTTCGCTGACCGCCTTGGCCTTGTTGTTGATTATGGCCTCCCTGGCGATTGCCTCCGCCGCGTTGGCCGCCGCCTTGCCTATTGTCGCCGCCTTGCCTATTGCCACTGTTTTCTTCTTTTTTAGGGGTGTCAAGGTTGATTTTACCCAATATTTTTAAGCCGCGCAGTTGCGGTGCATCAGCGCGATAGGTATCGGATTCCGGTGGTTCATCCGCTGGACCAGGTGGCGGTGGTGGCGGCGTTTCTATTGGTAGCGCTGGTGGCGCTACAGGTATTTTTTCAGGTGTTGGGGGCTCTTCTTGCTTAGCAGTAGGCTCTTTAATGGGTATTGGAGGAGCGGGTGCTGCTGGCTTGCCCTGATTAGGCTTGGGAGCTGGCTTGGGGGGATCGAGGTCAATCCTGCCAACCACTTTTAACCCTGTTTGGGGGCGTTCTCGCGTAATCAGAGGCTGTGGTTCTTCTGGTTTAGAGATAGGCTTTTCCACAGGGAGTTCAGGCTCCGGCACAACTGGTGGCGGAGCAGGAGCTGGTGGAGGTGGCGCTGGCGCTAATGCCGGTGTTTCCTTACGCGGAGGAAGCAAAGATGGTCTTTGGGTGGGTGGAGCTGCCGGAGTGGTTGGAGTAGTGGGCGTTGCCACAATTTCTTTTCTAAGAACAGGACGTGCAAGTTTGTCCGCTTCTTGTTTGATAGCAAGATCCTTCTGGAACTCCTTTTGGAGCACAGCGAGCATGTCGTCTGTTATTTCAGCCGTGGGTTTCTCTTCTACCCCATTGAAGCCTTTGGATTGAAGGGTCTCGACGATGGTGTGCAAACCTACGTTGAGTTCTTTTGCTACCTTGATGAGTTTTAATGCCATGCAATGGTGTTAAACCTGCTTTTTTTAGAAAGCAAAGGCCATTCTAATAAAATGAGATGGCCTGATTTGAAAATATTTTGACTAATATAGCGCTTTGCGCAAAATGGGGTCCGAGATATTAGAAGGCTAATTAATTTTAAAGTTCAAAAATGCGCCGCAAAGGTACACTATTTACTGCAATACAGATGCTATAAACAAATGTTTTTCAATATTTTGGTTGATTACTCCATTACGCCTTTCCTTTTCATCTTGTAATAATGTAACCCTGCGCCAAAAACCCAGCCTTCTTTGCCAGTCTTTGTTCGTATTTTTACCCAATAATCGGTTACTTTTTCATATCCAAGGCTAATTTCCTCTTGTTTTTCGCTTTTTTTGTTCAAAAAAATTACTTCTTCGTTTAATTTTAGTTTTGTGATGATTTCACTTTTAAGGGATGGTTTTGATCGCACTTTCCAGCCATCAATAGTGACGTAAAGGACGGCATTTTTTTCGGTATTGGTTGATACTTTTTTATTTTCTGTTGTTGTTTGGGTGTTTTTAGTTGTAAGAGTATTGGATTCTTTAGCCTGTTGGGCGGGTTGAAGTCGAGGCAAGTTGGCACCTTGTCCTGATTTTGGGGGAGCCAAGCTGGGTTTTTCTACGTTTACAGGAACTGGGTTTTGGGTGTTAGGGACCAGGGTAGTGTCTGCTTTAGGCCTGTCATCGGGTTCTATGTCCTCGGTGAAATCACGTACACTTCGAGCTAATTCGGCGCGTTTGGCGCCACATTTTGAAAACAACCAAAGGGCGGTGCAGATCAAGAAGGTCCAAAAAATAAGGATTTCAACTTTAGGAAATTTCATAGTTATGTCAGCTTTAAGGTTAAAAATGCTTTAAACGAAGCAGTAAAAAGTCAAAGATAATGAAAAACAATTGCTAATTTTGCCTCAAAATTAAGACGAACTTCAATAATGCTATACGAAATCGGTCTGACTTTACTACCTTATGTTGGACCTATCACAGCCAAGACCTTGGTCAGCTACTGTGGAAGTGCTGAGGCTGTTTTTAGGGCATCCAAAAAAGAACTGCTCAAAATACCGGGCATCGGCAGGGCAGTGGCCGAGTCGGTGTTAACACAAACGGTACTTTCTCAGGCAGAAAAAGAAATTGCTTTTATTGAAAAGCATGCTGTAGAAGCCATTTTTTATACGGATAACCGCTTTCCCAGCCGATTGAAACAATGTGTGGACAGCCCTGCAATATTATATTTCAAAGGTAGTTCCGTCCAACTACTGGAGTCAGAGCGAATAGTATCCATAGTGGGCACCCGCCAGCCTACTGACTATGGCAAGGCGGTTTGCGAGGATCTTGTTGAAGGTTTAAAAGCATACAATCCATTGATTATAAGTGGATTGGCTTTTGGTATTGATATTGCTGCCCATCGAAAGGCCGTACAGTTAAATATGCCCAATGTGGGTGTTATGGCCAATGGCCTAAGCAGTATTTATCCTGCGGTACATCGGGGTACTGCCGTAAAAATGACAGAAAACGGAGGTTTGCTTACAGAATTTATCTCCACGACAAAGCCAGACCGGGAAAATTTTCCAATGCGAAATCGGATCATAGCAGGTTTGTGTGATGTTCTGGTGGTGGTGCAAACTGCGCCCAGGGGAGGTTCCATCATATCGGCACAAATGGCAATTCAATATAATCGAGAGGTATGTGCAGTGCCCGGCAATATAAAAGACCCCAAGAGTACGGGTTGCAATCAGTTGATCAAGATAGGTTCAGCACAACTGATAGAATCGGCTGAAGATATTGCCGAAGCCATGCGCTGGCCCGAACCGGGGAAGCCCCAAGTTGTTCAAAAACAATTATTTGTAGATTATTCGCCGCAAGAAAAAAAAGTTTATGACTTGATACAGGACCACCCTGAGATCCCCATTGATCTACTTTCTTCCAAGGCTCAGTTTCCTTCCGGCGAGTTGGCTTCCATTATTCTTGGCCTTGAGTTTAAGGGCATCATTCGCACCTTGCCGGGGAAGCGCTACCTGATTTCATAAATTGGGCGTCTTACTGAACCAAGGGGCTGCCTTTTCCAATTGTCCGGCTAAGCGGAACAGCATATCTTCTTCACCCATTCGTGCGGTAAACATCATACCAATGGGCAGTTGACTGTTTTCCTCCCAAAATAAAGGAACCGACATTGAAGGCTGGCCAGTCATGTTGGCAAATGGTGTCCAAGGCAAATACGAGTACACTTTTTGGGCCAGTTGATTTACAGCCTGTTTCATTGCGAAACCCAATCTAAAAGTGGATACCAAAGAAATCAGGACATGTTCTGTTGCAGAACTTTGCAGTTCGCCTGTTTTGATGGGGGGCTTAGGCAGCGTAGGTGTCAGGAACAAGTCATATTGTTCATGCAACAAGGCGACGCGACGACTTACCTCGTTCCAGCGATGTTTGGCTATCGCGTATTCACCCGCCGTAAAAGCTTTTCCCAATAGATAAAGGCCAAATGTTTCAGGTTCTACATCGGAAGGGCGAACATTTCTGCCCAAATACTGGCTCATAGCAAACAGGTCAGCGGTGACTTCTCCTGCTACTACGGTAATAAAGGCTTCTGCCAGATCCTCTGGGCGGTAAGGCAGGGCTACCTCTTCTACAATGTGGCCCTCTGCTTTCAGTAAAGCAAGCGTTTCTTTTAAGGCTTTTTCACAATCAGTATGTACAGGAGCGCCCATGGTATTTTGTAATGACCAGGCAATGCGCAATGTTCCGGGATTGGTTGACACTTCTTGCAGATAGGGCTTTTGTGGTGACTGCAACAAATAAGGCTCGCCTGGGAAGGCTCCGGTTATGGCATCTAAGTACGCGGCTGAATCGCGCACGGAGCGGCTTACGCAGCCTTCGGATACGGCACCGCTCCACATTTCACCAAAACCGGGACCCAATGAAACGCGACCTCTTGAGGGCTTAAGACCAAAGAGACCACAACATGAAGCAGGAATCCTTATGCTGCCACCGCCATCGTTTGCGGTGGCCATGGGCACTATGCCTGCCGCCACCGCTGCGCCAGAGCCGCCGCTGCTTCCCCCTGGTGAATGCGCTGTATTCCAAGGATTTAGGGTAGGGCCGAACAGTTTTGGCTCCGTAAAAGGGGTTAAGCCCAACTCAGGAGTATTGGTCTTGCCAAAAATGATAAGTCCGGCCTCCTTCATCTTGGTTGTCACATGGCTGTCCATTGCCGAAACATAAGATCTGTAGGCTCGGCTACCTGTGCATTTTGGCGTGCCTTCTACTTCGGGGCCCAAGTCCTTAACCAAAAAGGGTATCCCGGTAAAAACGGCATCCCGAGGGGGCTTTTTAGCCCAGAGCCTGGCTTGGTCATATAATTTATGTACAATAGCGTTGATTGTCGGGTTGACTTGCTCTGCCCGGGCTATTGCAATTTCCAACAATGATTCTGCTGTGATTTGGCCTGTTTTGACCATTTCTGCAAGGGACAAAGCATCGTGATTGCGGTATGTTTCAAAAGTCATGTGCTTTTCTTTAAAAAAATTAGGCGTACGGATTAAATGTTACCCATTCTTGTAGGCTACCAGTTGTTTGGCAATATATTTTCCAATAATATCAAACTCGATGTTTACGGGCATCCCGGCTGTCAGGCGGTGAAAATTGGTGTGCGCCCAAGTGTAGGGAATGATGGCCACGGAGAAAACATCCTCGTGCGGATCAACCACGGTAAGACTGACTCCGTTTAGGCAAACAGAGCCTTTGTTCACCAACAAATGCTCGGGGCTGGCTTCATAGCGAAAAACAAATCGCCACGAACCACCCGTTTCCGCTACGGCCACACAAGTGGCCACCGTATCCACGTGTCCTTGTACAATATGGCCATCCAAACGTGCCCCGGCAACCATGCAACGCTCCAGGTTAATGATATCGCCGGGTTTCCAATGACGTAAGGTGGTTCGGCTCAGTGTTTCCTCTACAGCAGTCACGGTATGCCAGCCGTCACCACAAGCCACCACTGTCAGGCAAACACCATCATGGCTAACGCTTTGATCAATTTTTAATTCACCTGAGATGGGGCTTTCAATAGTAAAATGGATGTTGGACTGCTCTTTTTCTGTTTTTGCGACAGTGCCCAATTGCTCAATAATGCCTGTAAACATAGTATTTTTTGGGGTTATAGGTTCAATGCTCGGCTGAAATTCCATCAATTGTTTACTTTCGCTCAGTCGTGGAAATCCAGACAAGTTCTTAATGATCTTTGTGGCAAAGGTAACTGTTCCTGATGGCTAAATCAAGTTGTTGTATGGTGGGGCAACGAATAATTGCCATCATGCGCCTTTAGTACTAAAATGTAAAAGATGAAAAAAACAGGAATTGTTTTACTTTTAGCCGGACTTTCCATTATGACCGCTGCGCAAGAAAATACATTGTCTCTTGGGTTGCGCACGGGTTTGGGTTTAAGCCACATGGCTTATGGGCAAAATGGGGAAAAAGTGCCGTATCTCTACAAGAATATAAGGCAGAATGAAAGTTTTTCATTTGGCATGGAGGCACGCATGCCCATATCCACTGCTTTGGGATTGATAACCGGGATTCAATATTCAGAGCGGGGCTATGGTATGCAAATCCTTACTAAGGAAATAGTTAGATACAATTATACCTACCTGGATTATCTCGTAGGGGTTGAATACCTGTTGTATAAAAACTTGCACTTAAAAACAAGTATCGAGATCTCTAACCTCCGACAATTTTCAACAAATATCAATCTACAGGATGTGGGCGAATACAGGGTTGATCCTTCATCTCTTGCACTGGGCCTGGGCATAGGGGCACTTTACCAGGTACACCCAAACGTTTTTGTAGCCTTACAGATGACTGCTGGAAAGTTGGGTTCCGTAATGGTTCAGTCGCCAATTAATGTACACCAAGCTACGTATATTGACCAATTTTATATCAACCCAATGCTATCTGTTGGTTATCGCTATCATTTTAAGTCAAAGCGAGTGGAGGAAGAAACTGACGCGGAGAATACAATAGATTGAGGAGGGGCTATCCTTGGGGATTCCTTCAATTTCCTTCCTCAGGAGCTGTGTCATGCGCTACTCCATCAAAGTAGAGTTTTACTTTTTTGGCGGACGACTTTCCTATAAGAGTCTCAATATCAATAGATTCAGCCTCTCTTACTCGAGATAGAGAGCCAAAATGCTGCAAAAGTTTCTGTGCGGTTTTAGCACCGATACCGGGTATCTCTGTCAATTCGGTTTTGATAAAATTACGGCTGCGCTGGTCACGGTGAAAGGTAATACCAAAGCGGTGTGCCTCATTTCGCGCTTGCTGTATGACCTTCAGGGTTTCTGATTTTTTATTGATGTGCAATGGGACCGGATCATCCGGGAAGTAGATTTCCTCCAAACGCTTTGCGATACCGATTACCGTCATCTTACCTTCCAGGCCGAGTGCGCGAATACTGTTCATCGCGGCACTCAATTGGCCCTTGCCACCATCAATGATTACTAATTGGGGCAGGCCCTGCCCTTCGGACATAAGGCGTTTGTAGCGTCGTGTCACAACCTCCTCCATCGTGGCAAAGTCGTTGGGGCCTTCCACGGTTTTCACATTATAGTGCCGGTAATCGCGTTTGCTGGGTTTTGCGTTTTTGAATACTACGCAGCTGGATACGGGATTGGTGCCTTGTAGATTGGAATTGTCAAAACATTCGATCCAGAGAGGGGCGGCTTCCATGTGAAGGTCCTGCTGCATGGTACGCAGAATGCGTTCAGCTGATGTTTGTCGCCCGGTGGCATTGGCTGCCAGACGTTTTTGTTGAAGCAGGTGATACTGCACATTTTTTTCAGAGAGTTCAAGTAGTTTTTTTTTGTCGCCAATTTTAGGAATGGTTATAACGAGCGCTTTATCAGATAGGGACAACTCAAAGGGAACAATAATTTCCTCGGTGATACTGTTGAATTTTTCCCTAAGGATAGGGATGGAATATGCCAGCAGCATTTCGCGATCTTCGTCTAAGTTTTTGGTCAAGGTAAGGGTATAAGTATGAATTACGGCACCATTCACAACTTTCATAAAATTGACATAAGCCTCTTTTTCATCATCGGCAATGGCAAACACATCCACATCTTTGATGGAAGGGTTGACAACGGTACTTTTCCCTTGATAATCTTCAAATAGCGCCAGGCGTTCTTTGGCCTGCTGTGCAAACTCAAAACGAAGGTTTTCGGCATGATCGGCCATTTCATCTTTCAGGTGCTTTTTTACCGCTGCAAAATTCCCTTTCAGAATGTTTTTGATCTGTTCAATTTTACTATTGTAACTGACCTCAGATTCAAGCCCTACACAAGGCCCCGCACAGTTTTTGATGTGGTATTCCAAACAGGTTTTGAACTTCTTTTTTTCAATGTTGTCAACGGAAAGGTTCAGGGTACAGGTTCGTAACTGAAAAAGTTTTCGGATCAGTTCTGCAATCTGTTCCACTTTGAATTTGTTCAGATATGGGCCAAAATAAGTAGAACCGTCACGGGTGGCTTTGCGCGTCAGGAACACGCGAGGAAAGCGCTCCGCTTTTATACATATATATATGAGTGGCGATTTCTCATCTTTGAGCATCACGTTGTAGCGTGGCTGGTGTTTTTTGATCAGGGTATTTTCCAAGAGCAAGGCATCTTGCTCTGTTTCCACAATCGTAAATTCGATGTGGTGGGCGTTGCGAACCAGAACTTTTGTTTTGGCTGTTTGGTGTTTTTTTTCTCCGAAATAAGAGGAGAGCCTATTGTACAGGTTTTTGGCCTTGCCAACGTATAAGATCACTCCCTCCTCATCCATGAAACGGTAAACGCCAGGATCAGAGGGTATAGTGGTAGAGAATATTTTAAAATCTTCGTTTGTCACGCGCAGCAAACAATTTTACGGGGGAAAGGTCGAAAATTTTTGAGAAATAAAGGCTTGTGTTACATTCGCAATTTATATGTCCAAACAATATTACCAAAATCTTTGCGAATCAGCCCCAGACATGCCGCTTTTTATGCAGCCCTGGTATCTTGATGCTGTATGTGGAGCAGAGCATTGGCAAGTGATTACCTTGGAAAAAGGACACAAAACGATAGCCGCATGGCCCTTTTTTTTGAAGAAGAAATGGCTTTGGACTTATGTTGCCATGCCACCATTAGTACGATTCATGGGGCCTTATATTCTACCGGAATGGAGAGAACAAAGACAGGAAACCCGCATACTTGAAGCGTTATGTGACAAAATGCCCCAGGACCTTGCTGCTTTTGAGCAGGACTTTAACTATGCTGCCCAAAATTGGCTTCCCTTGTATTGGAGGGGCTTTCGCCAAACCTCGCGCTACTCTTACACGTTAGATCTTCGAGACATGAATAGGGTATGGGAAAATATGGCACCTGATTACCGCAACCAAAAGATACGGAAAGCGGAGGCCCACTTAGATGTTTACACAGGTGGTTCATTGATCCAGTTTTTGCAAGTGCATGATCAAAGTTTTAGTCGCCAACACATGAAGTCGCCAATCCGGCTTGATCTATTACGCAAAATAGATGAGCCTTTGGCAGAAAGGGACCAAAGGGCCATATTCTTTTGTGCGGACAAAAAGGAGGGGAAACTGTGTGCGGTGTGCTATTTGGTTTGGGACAACACTTCGGCCTATTACCTTTTGGCGGGGGATAGCATTGAGCACAGGCACACCGGAGCTGGAATATTGTTGGCCTGGCATTGTATAAGGTTTACATCGGAGGTACTTCATTTACCTCGTTTTGATTTTATGGGAAGTATGATTCCTGCTATCGGGCGCGTACGAAGGCAGTTTGGCGCCGAACAATCTACCTATTTCAGGGTAAAAAAAGATTGGTCTTTGCTCTGGAGGCTTGGAAAAGTCATTTTTAGGTAAATTTTTTAAAAAAAAGATTTCAAAAATTTTGCAATTATCGCACAATGACAAAATATTGCACTGTCAAACATGATGAGAGCGGACGAATTTTCGCTGTTTCGTCATTTTTAATCCATAATAAATTTTTAATCTATTTAGTTGAAATCAAACGTTTAGTGCTGAAGTGGATTCTTCCAAGGCTTGCGCCATGTCTTTTTTGCGTGCTTTGGTTTGTTCCTATTTCCTCATTGGGCGCCCAGGACTTGCACTTTTCACAATTTTATTACAATCCTTTGCAGTACAATCCAGCAAACACCGGAAATTTTAGGGGCGACCTGCGTGCAGGGGCGCTTTATCGGAGCCAATGGCGCAGCGTACCTGTTTCTTATCAAACCCTTAGTGCGGCCTGTGATTTGAAAATATTGCGCAGTGATCGTTATGCCTTGTTAGGCGGGATACTTTTAGAGCACGATCAGGCGGGAGATGGCAATTTGACCTGGACCCAGGTTGGCTTGTCCATGGCGGCTTCGCATGCCATAGGTGAAAGGCAGGCTTTGGCCGTTGGCTTCGGCATAAATTTTGCTCAAAGAGCTGTTGATTTGAGCAATTTAAATTTCAGGAATCAGTGGGCAGGGGATGTATTTAATCCTGCATTGCCCTCTAAAGAATCATTTAATCCAAGCACTGGCGTTGCCCCCACCCTCTCCGGAGGAATAAACTGGCACTTCGAACCATCAGGTGACCGTACTTCCCTTGATGCTGGAATAGGTGCTTTTCACTTTAATCAGCCACTTTTTGATTTTGCACAAGTCAAAACACACAGGCTGCCAATGCGAATAACCGCACAGGTCAACGCAACGTATCAGACAAACGAAACAACAGACTTATTGGCATTCGTGATGGGGCAACAAATGGCCCGGGCCCGTTCTCTTACGTTTGGCGGAGGGTTCAGACGTATCCTGAGCGAGGGAGTGGCCAATCATTCAGCAATTCAGTTCAGCTTGGCTACGCGCTTGGGGGACGCGGTGATACCTGCAGTTGCGTACGAACGAAATAACTGGACGGCGGGCATAAGTTATGACATTAATATATCCCCGTTTAGCAATGCTACGGCCTATCGGGGAGGATTTGAGCTGGCGCTTATATACAGGGTAATACCGGCTCCACCAGCTAAAGCAGTGAAGAGTTGTCCTATTTTTTAGGTAAAAATGATAAAAATTTACATAAGTTAAATAAACACGCACAAAACAATAATGTACCTAATCCAAAAGATAAATGGTGTAAACCTATATTTATGAAAACGCTTGAACATCCCTTTTCATATCGGTTCCGATTTACAGGGCGCATAATCCATCTTGCCCTGTTCGTACTAACTTTCTATCAATTGGGTCATGGCCAAAACCTAAGAGCTTACGAAAAAGCAGGTGATGCCGCTTATGATCAGCGCGACTATGGCACGGCCTTGGTCTATTATCGTACGGTATTAAACAAACGCGATGACGAATCCCTGCTCTGGAAATATGCAGAAAGCGCCCGTATGTACCAAGCCTTTCAGGAAGCAGAGCGTGCATACACCAAACTGCAAAAAAAGAACAGACAGAAAAAAGAGGGCTACCCTTTGTTGGATTTTCAATTGGGTATGGTGTACAAGAGTCTGGGAGAATACCCGCGAGCCATTACCTTTTTTGAAAAATTCCTAAATGATAAACCAACAGCCCCAGCCGAATATTTCCCTAAAGCACAAGAGGAAATTGGTTCTTGCTTGGGTGCCCAAAAAGCTATAGTCGCTGCTGATAAAAATTTAAAAATCAGACATTTAGGAAAAGAAGTAAATAGTCCATATTCCGATTTTGCCCCACTGATTGTCGGAGATACTTTATATTATTCCTCTCTGAGATTTGATAAAAAAACAAAATTTGGTAAACCAAAACAAAAGACCACCCGCCTCCTGATGTCTGTAAAGGAGGGTCGTGCCCGAGAACTGGGCCGTGGCTTCTCAACAAGCGATACCACCCACTTGGCCAATGCTGCCCTGACACCCGATGGACGATATATGATCTTTACACAATGCAAGGATCAAAAAGATGGTAGCAAGCATTGTGAATTATGGCTTTCGGTACTGGATCGCCTCAACCGCTGGCAAGCCCCGATTCGCTTGCCCGAACCGATCAACATGAAAGGGTACACCAGTACACAGCCCACTATCGGCTATGATTCTGTCGCACAAGGCCCCACCCTCTGGTTTGTCAGTGACCGGCCGGGTGGGAAAGGCAAGCTCGATATCTGGCGTACACCATTAGATACAGTGTTTTTTTGTACCTGCATGATCCCGCTTCCAGGAAAGAAAATAACCAGGTTGCCCAAAATCAAAAAGTTGGAAAATATAGCATCCATCAATACGCCTGAAGATGACATAACGCCCTTTTTTCATGGCCCCTCACAAAGATTGTTTTTTAGTACCAAGGGCCGCGCCGGATTTGGCAACTACGACATATATGTAAGCAAAAAAACAGCAGATACGTATTCAGAACCGCTGAACATGGGTTACGGTGTAAATACCAGTTACGATGACCTGTATTTGGCCTTAAAACCCGATGGCCTTAATGGCTATCTTAGCAGCAATCGTACAGGATCCTACTATTTGGATGAAAAAAACAAGGCTTGTTGCTATGATATTTTTGCACTGACCTTGCCTGAACTACGGCAGCCTGAAAATCCTAAACAACCAAAAGAAGAGGTACAAGTACCCGCTTCCCAACCGGATACAATGAGCACTTTGGTGCTTAAGACACCGGAAATTCAGAAAAGCGGTACTGTAAGCCCTGAACCAATACCACAAATCCCTTCCCTACAAGAATTTGTGGGCCTGCCACTTTATTTTGATAATGATGAGCCGGACAAGCGTACCCGAAAAATCGCTACAGATAAATCTTATGATGAAAGTGTGTTGGCTTATTTAGACCGACAATTAGAATACAGTGCCAACTTTGCACGTGGCCTGCAAGGCGTCCAGGCAGATGAGGCTGAATCCATGGTGGATGCCTTTTTTGAAAACGAAGTGCGCCGTGGTTATGATCGGCTTGGCATGCTTTGCGACATCCTCCAGTCGAGGCTCCAAAATGGTGAAACCATAGAGGTAGTCATAAAAGGCTTCACCAGTCCGCGCGCTCAGAGCGAATACAATCTTAACTTAGGCAAACGCCGCATCAGCAGTGTGCGCAATCAGTTCGAGCGCTTCAATGAGGGAGCGCTACAAAATTTCCTTCGCAGCGGCCAGCTCCGCGTGGTAGAGGCCAGTTTTGGAGAAACCACGGCCCGGCTTGGGATCAGTGACAACCTGAAAGATGAGCGCAACTCCATATACCACCCCGAGGCAGCTCGTGAGAGGCGCGTGGAAATTGTTGAGATCAAAAACAAATAATTGATTTGATTTGCAGCGCCATTCGGTATATTGTCTTGATACATGCACGAAGACCATCAGTACATTGAAGCATTCCGGCGCAATGATCAGCGCGTCATACGCGAAATTTATCAGCGCTATGCAAACCATTCCATTCGTTGGGTGACACAACATAACGGGACTGTTGATGATGCACGCGATGTGTTTCAGGAAGCTGTAGTAGCATTGTTTGAAAAAGCCCGACAAACAGATTTTGTACTTACTTGTCCAATAGGGGCCTTACTGCACCTGATTTATTCCCGCAAATGGATTGATCGCTTACGGCAAAAAAATAAAGAGGCAGAGGTAAGAATTGCCGAAGAACGCCGATATAATGCCGAAGTGACCGACGATGCACTTAGTGTTGCGGAGTCAGCCATAGCAGCAGATGAACGCCAGCGACGCCTGGCGCTTACATTCACCCAAATTAGCGAACTTTGTCAGCAGCTGATCCGTCTGCTTTCAGAGGGGCTTTCGCCCAAAGTTGCGGCCGAACAGCTGAAGATGAACAGTGTTGATACCCTTTATCGGCGCAAAAACGCATGTATGGAGCGTTGGCGTGAATTGCTAAGAAACGAAAGTTCATTTTAACGGGTATTTTTCAAATCGGAATGACATGAATGAGCAAGATTACTCCCTACTCCAGGATTATTTCAACGGGCTGCTCCCCGAGGCAGAAGCCAATGCTGTAATAAGGCGCACCCAAACGGATGCAGCCTTTGCAGAGGCATTTGCCCTACAACAGGAAATGGAAAGCTTCCCGCTTCGTCAATCTCAAAGAGCAGATTTTATAAGTAGTTTAAAAAGTATTGAAAATGAATATTTTATACAATATAAAAGTCGGGCAACACATCGGCAAGATGCTCCTGTACTACGGGTGAAAACCAATTGGAACCGCTGGTTGGCGATGGCAGCGGTGATGATAGGTGTAGCGGCGGTGATATGGCTCATACGACCTCAAAATACCTTGAACTATACTCAGTTTGCCCAACATGCTCCCTTGGCTATTGTAGAACGCGGCAGCACGGACAACAATGCCGCTCAGGCCCAATCCGCTTTCAATCAGGGTCAATACGAACGTGCTTTGCCTTTGTTGGATCAGGTGATTGCAGCCCAGCCTGGCTTGACCGTGGCCCAACTGTACAAAGGAATTTGTTTGATCGAACTCAATCGGCAAGCGGATGCCCGACAAATCCTGGAACTTATAGCGAATGGCTCAACGGCTTTACAAAATGAAGCAAGGTGGTATGTGGGCCTCAGCTATCTTAAAGAAAATAATTTGGATGCCTGTCGTGAAACCTTACGTAAAATACCTGCGGATGATCCGAGATACGAACAAGTTAAAAAAATATTGGAGTAAAACAATAGCCCTGCAGAATAAAAACCGGACATTTCGTTGCTTGTATTTACTTTTGCCATAAAATCACCCCATACCTATCATGGCTGAACCGCAACATTTGATCCACATCAAGGCTGCATTGCAAGTAAAAAGGATGCCGCTTTATGAGAAAATCATTCGCTGGACATGGCGGGTGCTCATTGGCGGTATGACTATGGTTGCCCTAATTTTTTTGGCCATCAATTTCACGGCCATTCCGTCATTTCGGGAATTAGAAGACCCCAAATTTGCGCTTGCCAGTGAAGTATTAGCCAAGAACAAAGAGGTTTTAGGGCGATTTTTTATTGAAAACAGGGTTCCGGTGCGATATGAAGACCTAAGCCCGCACCTCGTCAATGCCCTAATTTCAACCGAAGATTCACGCTTTCGCGAACATTGTGGCATAGATGCCCGAGCCTTGGCCAGGGTTGTATTCCGAACCCTATTGATGGCAGATCAAAGTTCCGGGGGGGGGGTCCACCATAACCCAGCAATTAGCCAAGCTATTGTATTCCGATAGGGATTTTAAGGGCCTCAACCCGCTCACCAGAACCTTCAAACTCGTATATATGAAGCTGCGTGAGTGGATAACAGCCGTGAAATTAGAGCGCAGCTATACCAAGGAAGAAATCATAGCGATGTACCTCAACCAGTTTAATTTCATCAACAATGCCTATGGTATTCATGCCGCGTCAGAGATTTATTTTGGCAAAACACCTAAAACCCTTAAAATAGAAGAAGCGGCTACCTTGATCGGTATGCTACAAAATCCGGCCTATTTCAACCCCAACCGTTATCCTGACCGCTGCCGATTTCGCCGCATGATCGTGCTGTACCAAATGAAAAATAATAAGCACCTTACAGTAGCAAAATTTGACAGCCTAAAAGTGTTGCCTTTGGACATGGGCAAATTCAAAAAAGTAACCTTCACAGACGACAAGGCCCCCTATTTGTGCGATGCCATAGAAAAAGACCTCAAAACCATACTCAATGCGCCTGAATGCCTCAAACCCGATGGCACAAAGTATGACATATATAAGGATGGCCTGAAAATTCACACCACCATAGACCCTCTTTATCAGCGCTATGCGGAAGAAGCCATGAAAGAACAAATGAAAAAACTTCAGGCGCGCTTATTTACGGTATGGAAGGGACGTGACCCTTGGTCCTATCGTACACGCGAAACTACGGATGGCGATATTAATGAACGGAAAAAAGCACTCTGGAGATTGGTCCGTCAAGGGGATCGTTTTCAGGCGCAATGGCCCAAGTATATGGATGACATGGTGCAAAAAGTTAAGAAGCGATTTGACTTTGATCTGCGCGATATTGATATAGAACGAATGTTGGAGGAGGAAAAAAACAAAGGGAGTATCAGTAAAATGCTCACGGCGCGACCACCTGAAGTTAGCGTAGATCAGGCTGCTGCTTACAACAAAATCATGAGTGACAAACTATGGCCGGAGATAAAGCGCCAATACAATTCCTTGTGTGCCATAGTCCGCAAACAATATGATCAAAAGCAGGCAATGAAGGTATTTACCTGGGCAAAAACAGACCATCAGAAAGATACCTTTATGTCCCCTATGGATAGCCTGAAATACCACCGCATGTTCCTGCAAACCGGAATTTTGGCCGTAGATCCAACCACGGCAGAAATCAAGGCTTGGGTAGGTGGTGTTGATTTCAAGCTCAGCCAATATGATCACATCAGAAATGGCCGTCAAGTAGGCTCTACCTTTAAGCCCTTTGTATATGCCACTGCTATTGCCCAACAAGGCATCAGCCCTTGTTTCAGGGTATATGACCAACCCGTTACCATACCTGCTCGCTACCAAAATTTTACACATATTAGTGATTGGACACCTAAAAACTCCACCAATTCATACTCTGGTGCGAGTTTGAGCCTGAAAGAAGCCCTTAAACAATCAGTCAACTCCGTAAGTGCTTACCTCATGAAACAAATGGGCAGCACCAAACCCACAACAGACTTGTGTAAAAACTTGGGCATCACTACCCCGTTTCCAGAAGGCTCACCGGCTATTTGCCTCGGAGCCTCTGACCTGACTGTAATGGACATGACTGGTGCTTATGCTGCTTTTGCGCATGATGGAGAATTTACACGTCCTTATGTAATCAATAAAATAGAAGATAAAAACGGAAGAGAAATATATCGTGCAGTGCCTGATGAGAACCGCGCTTTACAACCAGGTGCCAACTATGTCATGGTGGATATGTTGAAATACAATGTGGGTGGTGCCCCCGGTATAAACACCCTAAAAAGTGAGGTAGGGGGCAAAACAGGTACCACTAACAACTATACTGATGGTTGGTTTATGGGCATCACCCCCCGATTAGTGGTAGGCAGCTGGGTAGGTGGAGAGGATACCTGGATACGCTTCCTTACCCTTAGTGACGGGCAGGGCGCGCGCATGGCCCGCCCCATTTTTGCCGGATTTTTACAACGCCTGGAAAAAGACCCCAAAAGTGGGTATGATTATAATGCACGCTTTAAAAAACCTGCCGACTTGGGTATTTTGGTGGATTGCTCAGCGTATGGCTCACCTCCTCCCACTGGCGATGAGGAAGAGTTTTCGCCCGATATTTTTGGTGATGAGGAATTACCAGAAAACCCGGATGGTCTTACGCCCAAAGGCGACAAAAAGAAAAAACCTGATGATGGCTTTGGCGATCAGGAAAATGATCGCTAAAAGCAAAACAGCAAAAATTGAATTTGATGTATCTTGTTAAATAAATTCAAAACCGACCCGAATTACTGTCTTACAAGTACTTTTATCACGTTTAAACATCGCTTCGCAAGGTTCGTTCCAAAACACGGGCTTTGTAGGGGCCAAATTTGTACCCAACTGTTTCACAACATTTACTTTTAGAAAGCATGTTCAAAAAAGCACTCGTACTCATCGTAGCCCTTTTTGCTACCCAGTTGACCTTTGCCCAACTGAATAACCTCACGAAAAAAGCAAAAGAAGCGGCCCAATCCCTCAAAGGCGGCGAATTAACGCAAGACGAAGCCGGTCGGGGCCTGAAAGAAGCCCTTAATAATGGCGTCGGCGAAGCCGTATCTTTTCTTTCTGCAAAAGATGGATTTTACAAAAGCACTTACAAAATCCTTCTTCCTGTAGAAGCACAAAAAGTAGTGAAAAAACTCTCCACTATGCCCGGCTTCCAAAACTTAGAGTCAGATCTGGTTGAGCGCATGAACCGCGCTGCCGAAAGTGCTGCTGGCAAAGCCAAGCCCATTTTTGTGAATGCTATCACCAAAATGACATTCAAGGATGCCATGAATATCCTGACAGGCAACCCGGATGCGGCCACCCGCTATCTGGAACGCACTACAGCTGACCCGCTTTTTGCCGAGTTTTTGCCCGTAGTACAAAATGCCTTAGATGAGGTGAACGCCCGCAAACTTTGGAGCGAAGCCGCAACCGCCTACAACAAAATTCCCTTTGTGACCAAAACCAGCACAGAACTGGATCACCACGTGACCGACAAAGCCTTGGCAGGCATGTATGGCCTCATCGAAGTGAAAGAAAAAAACATCCGTACGGATGTCAACCAGCGCAACAGCGATCTGTTGAAAAAGGTATTTGCCCAACAGGACAAAAAATAATATCAGATTTTGTCCCCGTGTAATAAGTCATCCTGAGTGTATCGGGGTGACTTATTTTTTTGATATAGCCTGATCTTTTTCGTCCAAATGGAAAGGCATTTGGGGCAAATAAGGCGTTTTAGATAGCATTTTCCCATTAGACAGGGGAAATTCAAGCAGCCACATAAAAAAAGGCCAACCAAATTTGACTTTGGCTGGCCTCTTTTATACGTAGTAAGAGGGTTCTTTTATTTCTGAATCATCACTTTCTCCACTATGTTGCTGTCTCCAGCGCGAATATTAAGCATGTAGATGCCGTTGGTAAACGACTGCAAGGGTATTTGCATATTGTTGATGCCTTCCATGCTTGTGAAAGATTGCATCGAAACAGTTTTCCCTAAAAGGTCAGTCAAAGCGACGGTCAGTTCCATGGCTTTATCGGCTTCAAACTGGATATTCAGGTGATGGGTAGCGGGGTTGGGCCCGAATGACAAAGCGTTGATACCCGGAATAGCTTGTTCAACCAAGGCGTTGTCTTCGTTATCGTTGCGCGAATTGGTGCCATTTTCGTCCCCTCCACGGGCAGCGTTTTGCAGGCAGCCTGTTATTACTACGTCATCAATATATACCTGGTCATCATCAGCGGAAGCATCGGCGCGAAAACGGAGACGGGTGTTAGTGGTAAAAGGGCCGGGAATTACAACCTGCCCAAATCCGCGTACGCCATTGGTAAACTGGGTACCTGCGTTAAAGTCGCCAACAGTGGTATAAGTTGATCCACCGTTGGTGGATTTTTGTACCCAGAAATCTTCACCCGTTTCAAAGCTAACCGTTATGTAGGTGAAATCAACGGTAATTTCATCATAAGCAGTCCAATTTTGATTGGTCGTTGACATTACCGAGGTGCTGGTATTATCGCGTAATTGAATGCTGAAAGTTGGCGAATAAGCGTAGGATGCGTTGTTTATGCGGGCACAATCCGTACCGCCGTCCGTCCAGATTCCCCAGTTGGCATCAAAGCCCTGACTATTGATAGAGGTATAGCTGCAACCGCCGCCGCCGCCGCATGCATTTAAGCAAGGTGCGTTATAAACCTCTGAGCGAATACGGTCGCCAGGTTGAGGGCCAAAACCATTATTGAAGTTAATGCCAACTCCAGAAACGGGGTGACAGTAGCTCATGATGGTGCCGCCGTTGGTTGGGAGGGCAGCCGTACAGCCTTCACTGTAACCTGCTGTAGGGCCACAACCGTCAATAGCCGTGTTGTTGCCATTCCATGAGCAGGCATGGGTATGGGGGGAGCCAAGATTGTGGCCCATTTCATGGGTCAACACTTCAATAGTCCAGGAGTATGTTGGTACATTACTATAGGTAGCATTGATGCTGGAATAACCAACGCCATAATAGGCATTGCAAAGTACATCAAGATATGCTACACCGCCCAGGCCATGAATACCTACCAGGTGTGCAAGGTCGCCGTTGTACACTCCGTTTTTAGCGTTTCTAAACTGTGTAAGATAATTGCTGGCAGAAGGCCCGGTATATGGGTCGGCTACATCCCAAACATATAGTTCGTGCAGCACCAGATTGATGCTTTCGTTGGTGTAAAGGGCCGAGACCTGGCTCATTACGCCCGTCATGTAGCTGACTACGTTGGCAACGCTCCCTTTGTTCTGGAAAAGGGTGTAGTCTGTTTCGATGAACATCCGGACACAATTATCCGGGCCAGCGGAGCGATCCGTGATCTCAGGGGAGGCTTCTCCAATACGGTGGAGCTCATCGTCTGTTTCGCAGGTAAACTGATGTGTGAACCTTAAATCGGTATCTTTGTAAATAATGTGCACCTTGTCGGCACGTTTGGGCAATACACCGATGTTGTATCGCTCATTTTGGTAGTTGATCACGCCAACCATTTCATCTTGAAAAATACTGATGGTTGCCATAGAACTCGGGTCGCCCTTAACGATCCCCCAGTAATGAACACCGAGGTCAACATTGGTTAGCGGGCCTGACGGAGTGTTTATGCGGAATGCATCAGAGAAGTTTTTAGCAGGGACGAGTTCCAGTTCCAAACTGCTGCCTTTGGTCGTTGGGATGTTCAGGCTTATGGCCGTTCCCCGGGCATCCATGAACGCTTGTGCCTGGGCTTCATCCCAGTACAGTAAAGTACCGACGGTAACAGCATTAGCCGTTTCTGGCAATGTATTAGGATCGCCGGTTTGTTTTTTGAAATTATATTTTGTGCCAGTCTTGTTTATGGAACTGAATACATAACTTGACTGTTCATTGCGATCTCCCAAGTTATGATTATTTTTCAGTCCTAACCCTTTTCTTATGCATTTTTTTACCTCTTATTGTTGCATACTTGCATGGATGTTGTGTTCACTGTCTGCTTTATCCCAAAATGCCCGGGAAGTTCAGCAGGCAAAATTTATCCTTCAAATAGCCAAAACCAATGAAACCCTTAGTATTGATGGCCGATTGGACGAAAATGCTTGGCAGTTAGCCAAGCCGCAAAGCGGATTTTCCATGAAGTGGCCACGCGACGGTGGCCCTGCCCCCGAAGATACCGAAGTGCGCTGCACGTATGATGATAAATTTTTGTACATCGGTATCATCTGTCGTGATAGCAGTCCCAATCATGTCATTAACAGCCTTAAACGCGATGTAGGCTATTGGGATTCGGATGCCGTTTCTGTAATCCTGGACCCCACCAATGCCGCCAACAACGGTTATTTCTTTGGCACCAATCCTTCTGGTGTGCAATATGAAGGCCTGCTTGGTGGTGATGACATTGATTTTAACTGGGACAATACCTGGTTTACGGCCACCCACAATTATGCTGATCGCTGGACGGCTGAGTTTGCCATTCCTTTTCGTATTCTTCGTTTCAAAGAAGGCCAAACCCGCTGGGGGATTAACCTTATTCGCAATGACCTCGGCAATGGCATGTATTCCACCTGGGCTACTGTTCCTTTCCAGTTTGATGGTGTTGACTTAGGCTGGACCGGGGTGCTGGAATGGGATGCTTCCCCTAAGCGCACTAAAGGAAATTATAATATTTCTCCATACACGAACAGTTCATTTTCAAAAAATTATGAAAACAAAGAAGATTGGGAAATTAAGCCCAATGCCGGAGTGGATGCCAAAATCGGTATTGGTTCCGGCTTGAACTTAGATGTTACCGTAAACCCAGATTTTTCACAGGTGGAAATTGATGAGCAAGTGATCAACTTGACCCGTTTTGATGTGCAATTGCCCGAAAAACGCACTTTTTTTCTTGAAAATGCTGATCTGTTTGGTAATTTTGGCATCCCACCCATAAGGCCTTTTTTCTCCAGACAAATCGGATTGGATGAAGATGGCTTGCCTGTACCCATACTCGCTGGCCTTCGCCTAACGGGCAATGTGGGCGCGGATACGCGCATAGGTCTGCTTACCATGCACACACGAGAAACTGAAGCGGCCCCGCAACGTAATTTTAGTGCCTTGGCAGTTCGGCACCGTGTTTTTGGGCGCAGTACAGTAGGGGGCTATTTTTTGGATCGAGAGGAGTTTGAGGATGGAGAGCATCAAAAGAACCGGTTTAGCCGCAATGCAGGGATAGAATTGAATTATGTAAGCACTGATGGCAAGTGGTCCGTATGGGCCAATCATCATCATTCTTTCAGGCCGGGTATAAATACGCAGAATTTTTGGAACAACAGCGGCTTTAATTACAGTGTAAGGCGTTTTAATTGGACCTGTGATTTTCTGCGCATGGGCCAAAATTATTATGCAGACCTCGGTTTTGAGCAGCGCATTGACAATTATGATGTGGTGCGGGATAGCACGCTGCGCATTGGGTACAATTTTATTTTTAATGATTTGTCGCTTCAGTTTTTCCCCAAGAACAAAGAGACCAGCCGCTTAAACTATATTGAACTCGGAGGGGAAATTTTTAATGTCCTGAACCCTGATGGCTCCTGGAACGAGTCCTCTAATAACATTTCCATTGAGGCCAATTTTAAAAATACCAGTTCGTTCTCGTTTAGTATTCAGCCCTCATTTGCCAACTCACCCGTTTCCTTCTCCTTCATTGACAGGCCAATTGGTGAGTGCCCCGCCCTAACAGCGGGCGAATACAGCTGGGTTGGGGCCGAGATTGGTTGGAATTCGGATTATCGCAAGACCTTTATTTACAATGTATCGGCAGGCGGGGGCAGTTTTTACAATGGCCGAAACAGCAGGATCGGCGTTGGCTTTACGTGGCGCATTCAGCCCATTGCCAACATTAGTTTTAATGCCACCTATAACAGCCTGAATTTCCCGGCTCCTTATTGTGATGCTTCGTTTTTCAACATCACTCCTCGTTTTGAAGTGTTTTTTGCCAAAAACATTTGGTGGACTACATTTGTGCAGTATAATACCCAAGCTGATAATTTCAATATCAACAGCCGTTTGCAATGGCGATACCGGCCTATGAGCGATATTTTTTTGGTGTACACGGATAATTACGGTGTTGAAGTGCCGGGTGTCAAAAATCGGGCATTGGTTTTGAAGGCAGGGTATTGGTTCTGATTCATTCAGGGGTATTGCGCTTGGTCGCACTACCCCAACCCATGCGTATCCACCCAGTGTCTTCATCCCATAAAAAGATTGATTTTGAAAAATAAACCATTCATCCACCTTTGTTGCAGCTTGGCTTTGGGCTTGTTATTATTGGTGCAACCTGCAAATGCACAAAATCCGTCCACTAACAGGAGTGCCGACTTTGTGGCCAGCAACCGCGATGGCTCCATGGTTCATTTTAAAACGCAGATGCCCCCGCTTATGCAAAAAGCAGGAGCTCCAGAAGCCTATTATTCCTATTATTGGGAGTTTGGAGATGGGTCATTTGCCTTTACCCGCCAGCCGGAAATAGACCACACTTTCCCAAGAGAAGGAGAATACACGGTAGAACTAGCTGCCACAAACCATTACGATGATGGCAAAAAGCCTCAAAAGAACCGCAAAAGCCTGAGGCCCAACCGCCCCAAGCAAGCCTTGGCTGCAGCAGAGCTGCCCGATGTTTTTTCACCGGAAAGAAAGCAGGCCATAGCCCTGAAAGTCAGTAGTCAGCCCAAAGCTGGAGAAGAACTGATTTGCGTGCTCAGTTATCGGAATCTTGGAAATTTAGCTACAGATGGCCGCTTGCATTTGTTTTTTAATGAAAAAAAATTCCCGACAAAGCATTTTAATTTCATGGAAGCAAGGCCCTGTTTTGGTGAAAAACCGGATGCTTTGTATGGATCAATTTATTCATCGTCAAATGCTTGGGCCTCAAACGAAATAAATTTTGAGATAGAAGATAAATTTTCGGCAAAGGACAAAACATCATTTGTTAGCAAGCAAAATGCACTTTTTGTTTCGTCGCCCAATGCCATGCCTCCCAGCATTGTGGAGACCCTGATTGATGAGGCAGAAGACAAATATCGCGACCATCAAAGTTGGCAGTTTAGCGGCCTGAGAGCGGGTGAAAAGCGCAATTTTTTCATAAGCCTTGCCAGTCTTCCTTCCATGATCAAGGATACCAGCGCTTTTATCCATATAGGGGCGGTATTTCATCCTACCGATCCTATGTTGCCGCCGGAGCTGTTTGAACTGGAGATCGAAATTGTTTCCTCGCATGATCCCAATGCCATAGCTGTTTCGGACAATCGGGTGAGTTATCGCAATGTAAAATCACGCGATTTGGATTATAAGGTTCGCTTTCAAAACAATGGCGAAGGCCCGGCCAGTACCGTACAAGTGACCGTAAAAGTGCCGGATGGCTTCAATTTGGGTAAGATGAAGCCTTTGGACTGGTCGCCTCAATGCCCTATTTGTTCTGAGAAAGTAGCGGGCAGGAGCTGTATGGATACTGCTGTTACCAAGGAGGGGCTGGTATTTACCTTTAGGAATATTTATCTGCCAGGCAGTAGGCAGCCGGGTGTGGAAAAATATGATTCCACCCAGGGTTTTGTCCGGTACCGTATTGTACCTGACCGAAAAATGCCCAAAAGAAGTTTTCGGAGCCGTGCTGAAATTGTTTTTGACAAAAATGAGCCAGTTGTGACCAATTACAGCAAAACGCGCTTCAAGCCCGGGCTTTCACCGGGCCTGAAAGCGGGTTACGGATTTGAGCCGGACAAAAGTTCGGAAGGATATTATTTTGTAGGCATGGCTTTGTCGCCCTACAAATCCTATCGCATTTTTCCTCAAATAGAGTTGCTTACAGGCATCAGGCAACAGCAAACAGGCGAGCCACAGGCATTTGTGGATACTTTTATCGTGTTTCAGAACGTAGATCAAAGGGTGTACCGCATTCGTGACAGCAGCAACACGGCTTCGCGTGGGCTATTATCCTTTGAAGCGCCCTTTTCCATTCGCAAAAATGTGAATCGCTTTTTGGGCTTTGGTTTGGGCACTACGGCGCAGCTTATTTTTGAAAATGGCACAGATGATTACACGGTATCCTCGAAAACCTATCGCTCTATAAAAGGGCAGCAGACTACGTTAATCAGTCAAATACCACAAATGATCAATCAGGCTACGATTACAAATACCCTGTTTCGCTACGGCTTTTTTGCTGATATATTGCTTGGCTCCGTACGTTCGGGCCTTAATGTGGGGCTGCGCGGCGGAGGGATGATGGTAGATGGGGATTTTAAACGATATGTTCAATTATCCATTGAAATCAAATGGTGAGCGACTTCCTCCTTGGTCTTGCCATAGGCGACGCTTATGGCGCGGGTGTTGAATTTCAGGACCGCAGGTGGATTAGGGAAAATGTAGATTTTACCCATTTTGTCAATGCCCGTCATGCCATAAAAGTGGCAAAAGAAAAGAAAGAGGCATTTACAGAAAATTATCGCCCCTGGGACTACACCGATGATACCGAAATGACCATTGGCCTAATCAAGGCTTTAATGTCAGGTGAGCCATTTTCGGAAGAACTTTTGATCAAATATTGGCAAATGGAGTATGAAAAAGGGCGAAATGAAAAAGGGTTTGGTCGGAATGGGCATGGCTCTATGGCTTGGTATTATACCGGAAAAATGTCCATAGCGGCTATTAGGGATTTTCAACAGCAGCGCCCTAACCCCGGCAATGCTCCAGCCATGCGGGCTGCACCGCTTGGGTTGCTACCCCACACAGTAATAAATGAATACGCCGCCATTAACGCCTGCGCTACTCATCCTAATGAACAGGCCATAATATCAAGCCAATGCATTGCCTGGGCTGCCGCTTTTATGATGGTAAAAAAGGGAAACCCCAGTGATATTATACCTTTTTGTTTAGATCATATTCCAATGAATTCCGATCATAAAGACGGCCTGTACAAAGCGGATCAGCTTCCAGCCTATGAAAAGCTTATGGGTTCTGATTTTGAAGCGTTATGTGGGCCACAACCCATTGAAGAGCCTTATTTTTTACCCGGCATATATGGGCTTCCTTCTGATTCAAAATATACGGCTATTAGTGTTTTATATGTGCTGAAACACAGCCATAATACGTTTGATGCCTTAAAAAAATCAGTTTATCTGGGAGGAGATGTTGATTCCGTTGCTTCCGTTACTACGGGTATTATAGCAGGAAGGTTTGGTCTGGATAATATTCCAAAATATATGCAAGAGGCAGTTGAAAATGTGGGTTATATCAGGGATATTTCCTTTATGTTTGACAAATGGCTGACGCAATGAAGCAATCTTTTGCGCCATAAGCCGACATTATGCCAATTTGTTGCATCTTTGTTGCTTAAGACGCTGTTCTTTTAATGGTTGCCTCCACCCTAATCCATTATTCATTTATCATTTCTAACTAAAATTTTGACCATGCAAAAACTCCGAACGCTTTTGCCCATGCTCCTGTTTATGTTGACAACACAGGGGCTTTTATCCCAAACCTTTCAGAAATGCCTTACCTTAGGCACATTTGAACCCCTTGGCGCGTCATTTTGTTCTCAAGCCTGTGTGTATTGTGCGCTTGATGGTAAAATGGATGCCACTAACATACCCCTTGGACAAACGGGTGGTGGAGGTGGTTTGGGTGATCCTACCTCTGTGTGTAAAGGAGATATTGAGTTGGATAACCCTCGTTGGTATGCTTTCGTCCCTGGAACCAACGGTATTGCTTTAGAAATCAGGACAATAAGTTGTAAAAATGGTGATGGCTTGCAAGCAGCCATTTTGGAAGGATGTGGCAATAATATAGCTTGTGAGCCAGGCACTGCTGGCGGTGCGGGTAACAACCTGTTTTTGTTTTCGCTGAATATGCAAGCGGGTAAAGTATATACCTTGGTTGTAGATGGTTTTGATGGAGATGAATGCGAATTTCAGATTGGTGTTGTTGGCGGTGAAATTAATCCACCACCACTTGGCGCTATCAGCCCTATTGAAGGAGAACAGGAAGTTTGCCCCAAGGGAACCTACACTTACACTGTGCCATTGGTGGATAACGCCGTTAATTACACTTGGACCGCACCTCCGGGCGCTTCTATTGATGGTGGAGGGAATGCAAAAATCAAGACTGGCACCAATGCCAATACAATTACCGTAAAATATGGCACAGCTGGAGGAAGTATTTGTGTGACTGCAACCAATTTCTGTAACCCAGCAAAGACAATATGCCTCCCTATTACCAATAAGATTATACCCATTACACAATTAGATACAGTAGTGTTGTGCTTTGATGATCTGCCTTATTCCTGGGATCAACCCCCGTTCAATGGCGTGTTTTTTCCTGGGAAATATACCTTTACCTCCAAGCCATTTACCTCATTTAGGGGCTGCGATAGTTTAGTTAGGCAAACCATTATCGCTCGACCACGGAAATTCAAACAACTCCCGCCTAACTGGATATGTGAAGGTGATTGTTTTGAGATCAATGGCTTTTTGTATTGTGACCCAGGTTCTTATGCTGAAAGAATGCCGGCGGCAGATGGTTGTGACAGTACGGTAAGCTTTACGCTGATTAGAATCAACAATAAAGCCGTGATCCAAAAACCGGACACCCTGACCTGTGAAAAAAAGAGCGTTACGCTAACCAGCAAAGGCTCTACCCGAGGAGCAATAGCCTCCTACTTTTGGAAAAATAGTTCCGGTCAAACCATTAGTACTGATACAGTAGCTACAGTGAGTGCACCAGGAGATTATTCGCTCATTGTCAGGAGTGTAGGTGGTGGGAAGTTTTGTTATGATACGGCATTTACAAAAGTTATCGGCGTGACAAGTGTACCGTTAGCCAATGCCGGGCCACCCAAGTTTATTACCTGTGATGTGACACAACTCAACCTGCAGGGAAGTGGTTCCTCTGGCCCTGGGTTTAGTTATCAATGGACGGCGAGTAATGGAGGACGAATCCTCAGCGGAGCAAATACCCTTACACCTTTGGTGGATTCCGTTGGTACATACACGCTGGTCGTCAGGAATGTAGCATCCGGCTGTACGGCTTCTTCTTTTGTGGATGTATTGCCCAATAATACACCACCCGAGCTCAGCGTGAGCGGAGGTGCCTACACTTGTGAAATCCCATTTGTTATTTTGAAACCAACGAGCAATGCAGTGGCCCCAACTTACCAGTGGACAGGCCCAGGTGGCTTTAGCTCCACAGTTTCCAATCCTTCTGTTAATGTGAGTGGCTTATATACCGTAGTGGTAAAAGACAGTATCACCGGTTGCACAACTACGGCGAGTACCAATGTTTCCTCAGATACGATCCCGCCAGGTGCTACGGCCACTGGTGCTGTGCTCACCTGCACGGTATTAAGTGACACTATTTTTGCTTCTGCAAGTGTCGGAACTGCCCGCTATCGTTGGGCGGGCCCGGGAGGCTTTAACTCCAACCTGCAAAATCCGACCATTAACACAATTGGGGTTTACACCGTTACCGTAACCATACCATCCAACGGTTGTACCAGTACGGCGACTACAGAAGTTACATTGGATAATAAAGAACCCGGGGCTACATTGGCCGTTTCAGGGCCTTTAAATTGCAACAATGCCAGTGTTACGATCACGGCTGGCAGCACAGCGGCGGCAAACCTATTGGAACATCAATGGGTCAAGCCAGATGCCACTACAACCAACACCGGTGCTGTCAAAACCTTGTCTGCCGATCAAGTTGGCGTATATAATATATTGATTACCAATACTCAAAATGGATGTACCAGCACTGCTTCAGCTGAGGTCATTAAAAGAGCGGCTGTGAATGCCGTCGCCTCCGGCCTTAAGGTAAAATGTAATGGTGAAAGCAATGGGTCGGCTAGCGCAGCGGGCAATGGCGGTGATGGTAAATTTACTTTTAAATGGAGCAATGATGCCTCAACAGCCGATATTACAGGCCTTACGGCAGGTACTTATACCGTCACGATAACAGATGGTGAAAACTGTACAGCAAGCGCCTCGGTTACCATTGAACAGCCTGATCTGCTAAATGCCAATGCCTCCTCTACAAATCAGGTATCACCAGGCGTTTCGGACGGGACGGCTACTGCAAACCCAAGTGGCGGAACCTCGCCCTACACTTATGTATGGAGCAATTCAGGTACAACACAAACCATTACAGACCTCGCTCCCGGAGATTATACCGTAACGGTAAAGGATGCCAACGGATGCACCTCAGTGGCTTCTGTAAATGTAAAAGCTTTGTGTGCTTTGTCCACTAATCAAACCTTTAGCAACCCACTTTGCTTTGGTAGTAGTACTGGTAAGATTACGGCTGAGCCAGGTGGAGGGCTTAACCCCATTAACTACGTTTGGAGCGATGGCCAAAAATCACAAACGGCTGTTGATTTAAAATCGGGCACTTATACGGTAACCCTAACAGACGCAGTAGGGTGTACTGCCAGTGCTTCGGTTACACTGGTGGATCCTGTAGTACTTGAATTGAATATATCGGCTAGCCTGAACCCTACTTGCGCGGACAAAAAAGATGGCAGTGCCACGGCTGAAGGAGCAGGAGGGACAGGCATACTGAGCTACAAATGGAGTGATGGCCAAACAACGGCCACGGCCCTCCAATTGGGTAATGGCATTACAAGCGTTACCGTTACGGATGCCAATGGCTGTACAGCATCACAGACGGTAAGTTTAGTGGCTGTTGACACGGATAAGCCCGTTATTACTTTAGGTGGCGGAACCAGTATTACCTTAAAGCTCGGCCCTGATGGACAGGTAACGCCAACGCAGCAAAATCTTGAGGTACAGGTGACAGACAATTGTACCGTATCTTCAGTAAAAATCGAGCCAGCAGTTTTTGACTGTGGCACACTCGGTGCAAGAACTGTTACCGTTACTGCCACAGATGCTACAGGAAATACCACTACACAAGTCATTGATGTCACAGTAGTGGATGATCTGGCACCCCTGATGGCTTGCCCCTCTGATATTGTGCGCTGTGCGGGCGGCAGCACCATTGTCCAGTATGATGCTCCTACGGTCAGTGATAACTGTATCTTTGGAGGTACATTCAAACAAACCTCCGGGTTGCCCAGCGGAGCCACTTATCCGCAGGGAATTACCACAAACACCTATACCTACACGGACGCCTCTGGCAATACAGGCTCTTGTTCCTTTACGGTCAATATGCTTGCACCTATTACGGTAAAGGTGGATAAGGTAAAAAATGACCCGGGCAACCAAACTGGCACCATTGACATTACCGTAAATGGTGGACTGCCACCATATAAATTCGCATGGAAGAAGAATGGTATTGATCTGCCCGGTGGAAACACAGAGGACCTGACGGGCCTGGGAGAAGGTATATACACTGTTGTGGTTATTGACGCCAATGACTGTGTCATCAACAGCCAGGAAGTTATATTGCTTCTGGTATCAGCCAATGAACCCAAATGGGCAGAAGGCTTTAGCATTCGACCCAACCCGACATCAGGCCAACTTCAGGTTATCTTTGGTCAAATCATTGACAGCGATATCGTTGTTAATATGACTGATGCCTCAGGTCGCTTGGTTAAATCGTTCAGTTTTGTGGCACAAAAACAGTTGGATCTGGATCTGCATGAATTGCCTGATGGCACATACAACATGCTTTTACAAGCGAAAGGAGGACAAATTGTACGCAAAATTGTTGTAAGTAAATAAACTAGATGGGGTGAAGAAAGTTTGGGTTGTACAATACCGGTTTTTTTACCCTATATTCCTGGTTTTCAATTTGATAGAAATAAAAAAGCCGCCCTGACTTACGTTGGGGCGACTTAAACCAAATGAAAACAATCTTCCTTTTTTGCCTTATGCCCTTGCTCACTCGCAAAGACAATATCTAAACGGGGGAGGCCCTTTTTGGTCACATATTTTTTTATTCTTTTTATAAAGACTGCCTTCTTTTCTGCTCCGAAACTCGTGGCGAAGTTTTTACTTTTGTTTAGTTTTGCCCTCCTATCTATCATGAACTTCACCCGACTCTTCGAAATCCTCGAATACCAACAACTGCGTTATCCGCAAGCCATTGCCCTGGCAGGGCGATCGCGGGACAGCTGGCAAAAATGGTCCTGTGCCGAGGTGTTGGCTGAAAGGGATTGCATCAGCGCCGGTATGCTGGAACTGGGTTTGCATCGGCATGACCGAGTGGGCATTTTAGCGCATAGTGGAAGCCCTTATTGGGCTATCGCTGATGCTGCCATGTTGCAAATAGGCATTGTGCCTGTGCCGATACATGCCACTGCAAGACCTGATGAAATTGCCCATATTGTCCAGGATGCGGCATTAAAGGCCTGCTTTGTCAGTAATGTGGATATGTTGGAAAAACTCCGCGACGCGGGTGTTTCACTACAATTTATCTTTCATTTGGCCGAAAAAATAGATTTTGAAACACTTGAAGGTGAGCATATCATATTCTGGCAGAAGCTGAAATGTGAACCAACACAACAGGAATTGGATAAAATCAAGTACCTGCGCGACAGTATCACGGAAAAGGAATTGGCGACCTTGCTCTACACTTCTGGTACAACGGGCCTGCCTAAAGGCGTGATGCTGAGTCATGAGAATATCGTTAGCAATATAAAATCGGTCATGGCCATTGTGCCCGTCGGGCCGGAAACCACAGTCCTGAGTTATTTGCCCCTAAGCCACATTTTTGAACGTATGGTCACCTATGCCTATCAGGCTTCCGGAGCATCAATATGGTATGCTGATGCAGTAGAGAATTTGCCCAGAATACTTCCCGAAGTTCGTCCGCACTTTATGACAGCGGTACCGCGTATTTTGGAGCGCATGTATGATCGTTTACTCAAAGTGCGCAATCAGAAGGGGAAATTAGGCCGAAAAATAATGGATTGGGCGATCCGCCTTGGTGAACGCTATCCGTATGCAGGTGAGCGGGAAATGCCTTTTGACTATCATTTCAAACTGATTGTTGCCGATGTGTTGGTGTACAGGCATTGGCGCAGGCGTATGGGTGGGCGGCTTCAATATATTGCCGTAGGTGCAGCGGCGTTACAAGCTCGTTTGGGCCGCTTGTTTTCGGCCGCTGGTATTGACGTACGAGAAGGGTATGGGCTCACCGAAACCAGTCCGGTCATTGCCTTCAATCGTTTTGAACCTGGCGGGGTGCGTTTTGGCACAGTGGGCATTGCAGCACCCGGTGTGGATTTGCGTATCACTGCAGCGGACGAATCAGGTGATGGCGAGATAGAGGTGCGTGGCCCCAATGTTATGCTTGGTTACCTCAACCTGCCTGAGGAAACTGCCGCCCGATTTACCGCTGACGGATGGTTTAAAACAGGTGATGCCGGGCACATTGAGCACAAAAAATTTCTGCGCATTACAGGGCGTAAAAGTGAACTTTTCAAAACGACAACGGGCAAATTTGTAGCACCGGCTTATGTAGAGCAACAGTTGTTAAGTTCGCCCTTCATTAGTCAGGTGATGGTAATTGGGGCCAATAAGCCTTATGTAGCCGCACTTATCATTCCCAATTTCGAGGCTCTGGAAAACTGGTGTAGTGAAAACAAGGTGCACTGGACAGCACCTCAATATATGGTGTTGAACAATAAAGTGGAAAAATTATTTCGTCAGGAACTGGAGCGGCTCAATGAAGAGCGCCTTGGAACTATTGAAAAAGTACGCACCTTCAAGTTGCTTCATGAATCATGGGCGCCTGAAAATGGCCTACTTACTCCGACCCTTAAATTGCGCCGTGATGCCATCAGCAAGCAATACGAGCAAGAAATACATACCCTGTTTTAAATAACAATAACGTTTATGCCTGTATCAAGCCTTATCGCTAAACACCTGCGCGATGTCCATTTCGGGAAAAACTGGACCTGGGCCACACTCAAAGAACATCTGTCGGATGTAACATGGCAGCAAGCCACCACCCGGGTGTATTCCTTCAACACTATTGCTGTTCTGACCTTTCATATCCATTATTTTATTGGGCTTCTTATCAAGGTATTGGAAGGTGGGCCCTTGGATGGGCATGACAAATATAGTTTTGACTGCCCGCCTATTACATCCCAAGAAGATTGGAACAAGATGTTGGAAAAAATCTGGGCGGATGCTGAAAGATTGGCTGCCCTGATAGACAATTTACCAGATGACAAATTGGAGGAAACCTTTGTGGAGGAAAAATACGGCAACTATTTCCGAAACCTTGTTGGGGTTATTGAGCATACGCATTACCATTTGGGGCAAATTGTCCTGATCAAAAAAATTGTTTTGGCGCAAGAAAAATCGTAGCAGATTATTTCTGCTGTAATTGACGCATGATCCTGTATGCCATTCCCAGTTCTGTTTGAAAGGAGTCAATCACATATTGTCTGTTAATTAGGGTGTCTCGTGTATCTGTACTTAGCTCACGGAGCCATTCAGGCCCATCAACCATGGCGCTGTCCAATACAACCTGTTGGATTTTGGTGTTTTTTAGGATGGCCATGTTGAGGTCGGCTCTTGTCAGGTTAGCCTCGCTAAGGCTTGCTTTGCTCAAGTCTGCCATATAAAGATTGGCACCGCGCAAATCGGCTTGCTGGAAATTGGCCCCTACTAAATTGGATTCCCTCAGATTGGCCCCTTTGAGCTCGGCGGCCCGAAAACCGGTAGCACTCAGGTTTGAACGCGCCAATACAACATTTACCAGGATGGCATCACTCAGGTCGGCTCCGCTCAAATCCGTTTCGTCCATTGCTGCCCCCGTAAAATCAGCGTGTTTGAGGTGTGCTCCGGCCATATAATCACCTGATAATGAAGCTTGCTGGAGGTCGGCGTAACTAAAGTCTGCTGAGCGATAAATACGCCGCAGAGTGCTGTAGTCTAATTCGCTGCTGAGGATAGAAAGAAGTAGGTGGCCGCGCTCCGGGCTGATTTCCCGTTGTACCAAAGAATCACTGCTGAGGTATTTATAGGGTTTCAGGGCACTGCTAAGCGCGATGATCCTACCGATCAGTTGAGGACTTAGGTCACGAGCGCCGGGTTTTTCCACATCGGCTCGTAGTTCCTGATTGATGGCGTCCAAAATGTTGCCCATCAGAAAAATCAAGGAGCTGCGCCGCTCCGCCTCTTGCAGATAGGTTTGCTGGTCAAGGCGTTTGTTTTGCTGTACCATTAATTGGTTTTGCTGAATGAGCAGTTTATTTTGATTGTACAGCAGCACAGTGCCAAAAAGGCCACTAAAGGCAAGAAAAAGGGATTGAAAAACCGTAACAATCCAGCGGCGGAAATTGATCCAGGAATACCAGGCCAACATTCGCCTGATGATATGATTGGTCCCGGCTTTTACTTCCGGCCAATTCCGGTCCGATATGTCATCCACCAGGTGACGCCCGACATCCTGTAATTCGCCCAGATCGGAGTCTTTTACCCCAAAAAGGCGCATCAAAATGCCACTTTTGTTACTTACAATAAAAAATACCAGCAGCCCGATAATGACAATCAACAAAACGAATGCAACAACAATTTTGGTGATGTGTTGCTCTATTGCGGGCAAGCCCACAAGGGCAATGACCGCTCCAATAATGACACCTGCCACCCAGGCGACAATGTTGCGCATCCATTGGTCAATTTTTTTGCTGGGTGAAGGCGGTAAAGCTGGGCGTTCGTTCATAGGGCAAAAGTAAATATCTAATTCAAATTTTGTGGCCTATCATAGTTCCTTAAGCGCCAAACCTGCACTGTGCCAAAAGCCATGCGCGTTCGGTTAGCGGGCGGGCGGCTTCTATTAGTTCGCGCAGCAACAAAAGTTCCGTTTGGTTAAGCGTTTTTTTGCCACTGTGCCACTGCATAAGCCGCTGTGTAAAATGTATAAGGTTCAAATAATTGGGCCCGTGATAGCCAAGGCTTTTTTTGCGCCGCACAAACTGTTCAAAGGTTCTGACATAGCCTTCCAAAAGGCGCCATTCGGCGGTTTCAAAATAGGTTTTGAGGAGCAGTGCACGGGCACTTAGATCTAAGAAGACATCATCAAACACCACGTTGAACAACAATGATTGTACTTGTGCATACTCCTTGCGCTCATAGCATAGCTTTGCCCTGCAGAAGCGCTCATAAGTGTCACGAAATTGCACATGAAGGCACGGAGAATAGTCTGTTATAAACGCCTCTGTCCATGCCATCTCCCCCAATTGTAGGGCTGCCGCTACTATATTTTTGAAGGTAAAGCGGCTTAAAAAGCCATTTTCTATAAATATTCCTTGATTGAGCCCCATTTGATACAATTCAAAAACTTCTTTCATAAAAGAAGTATCATCCGTATTTACCCTGCGAATACAATAATTGATGCCAAAAAGGAAAACCTGCCTTAATTCATTTGCAGGCAAGCTAAGATTGGCCTCCTCCAGCATGGGTTTCAAGCAAAAAAAGTGAGCAGCATCACCGCTTTGGGTCAAGCAACAATAACTGTGGTAATAGATCAGGATAACGTTTGCATCATGGTATCGGCCTTGTTTACAATCTTCCAGTACCAGATCTAAATAAGGCATGTTGTAATGGGTTTTGTACATAGCCTGATGGCTTGCTGCCACACAGGCTGTTCGGAGGATTTCGGCGGCAAAAAATCGGCTCAATTCATCCGCCAGGGCTTGTACATTGGTTGCCTTATCTCTGGATGCAATTTGTAAAAAACGTTCCTCCTGTATTCTATAGGCGTCTAGATAATAACCGGAATCCCGCAAAGGCTGAGCCTGCAATTGTGCACTGGCTAAATTGAGTTCGGCTTCAGCCTCAGCGTGTAATTGCCTATCACGGTATAGTTTTGATAAAATCAAATGGTCGCCTGTGCGTCTTTCCAAGGTGCTTTCATGGGCTAAAAATGCTTTAATTAGGCTTAAAAATTCCGACAAAATCCTTCTCATGACCTGATCGTCATACGCAGTGTTTGGAAATAGCGATGCGAAGGCTTTTTCTTTGTTTAGGCTACGCTCAGTCCACTCTTTTTTTTGTTCAATATAAAAATAAAGTGCTGATAATCTTTCATTTGGATTATGAATAGGTGATTGTACCCATTTTTTAAACCGCCTGAGCTCAGCCATGGTCAGGCTTTGCAAAACGCGTATGGCTTTACTGTGAAACATGAAGCAAAGATAAAGTATTTTACACTAAAAAATACGACAAAATGAAGTAAATGTTGTTTTCCTGAAAAACAGCAAGCGCACCATTAGCGCCTACCTTTGTATCGTGTTAAACAATGTTATGCCAATGTTTCGCTTTGCTTATATCGTTTTATGGTTACTCTGCGCCGTGCAACTTTCAGCGCAGGGTTGGCGGCGAAATTTTCCCAACATTTCTCTGCCAGCTGAGCTACACCAAACCCAGGATGGTGGAGCCGTGATGATTGCCACTAACCGTAAGGCTGGATTTAATGGTTTGGATGCTGCTTTGATCAAAACGGATCCAAATGGTCAGCTGCAATGGCAAAGAAGCATAGGCGGCGGTGGCAATGATGATGGTCGTTGCCTTTTTGTTTTACCCGATGGTGACATGCTCGGCGCTGTTCGGAAAAGTGTGGGCAGTTCCGGCTCCAATATACTCTTGTTCAAATATGATGCGGGTGGGGTACTTACATGGGAAAAAGAGTTTGACTTCGGACTTTCGGATGACCCGCAGGGGTTGAGGGTGCTGCCGGATGGCTCATGTATTGTGGCTATTGCCTCTGATGGCGCAATGAGGCTTTTGCGTGTAGATGCAAGTGGGCAACAGATATGGACCCAACTGTATCCACAAACCCAGCACAGGGTTTTGAAGCACTTTGAGCTTGCGCCTGACAGCACGTGGGTGCTTTCCTTTATTCAAAATAGCCTCCCTCTGGCAGCACCCATTGCTTATGTAATGAAACTGCGGCCGGACGGGGCTATACGTTTTGATAGCGCTTTTCAACACCTTTCAGGATATGCCAGCACTGAAGTGGCCCGCGCCAAACCCAGAAAGGATGGTTCCATTCTGTTTATACATCGCGATTCGGTGTACCTATTGGAAGAAAACGGGCGCAAACGAAGTGCTTTTCAGGTGAAAGGGGCAGGCGATGTTTACCTGACGGATGTGTTTCCTGCTTCTGATGGCGGTTGTTGGGTTTGGGGCACGGATTACTCCTTTCAAAATCCGCCGTTTAGCAATGCCTTTTTAGCTCGGTATTCAGCTGGTGGCACACAACAATGGTGGCGCAATTTTCAGATTCCCAATTATTTACATGCTACTTGGGCAGCTGCTTCCTGTTCGGATGGCGGGTTTTATTTGAGCGGAAATTTCTCCCAAAATAACCAGTATATCAGTTACCTGCTCCGGTCGGACTCATTAGGCCGTGTGTGGTCCAACCAGATAACAGGTCGTGTGTTTTGGGATCAAAACAAAAACTGCATCGCGGAGAGTAGCACGTTGGAGCCTTCCCTGCCCATCTGGAAAGTCAGGATTGAACATCCCAATGGCGAACGGCATTATTCGCTTACGGATAGTTTGGGTTTCTTCAGCGCTGAAGTTGGCTTGGGCGAGTATGCAGTTTCAGTAATAGCGCCCAACGCACTTTGGGAATCCGCATGTTTTACTAAAACAACTATTCGGTTTGATACCACTTTTTTGCAAAAAAGCGCAGATTTCCCTGTGCAGGAGTATGAAGTTTGTCCCTTGCCATTTGTAGATATGGGCCTTTCGGATTGGCTTTTGTGTTCAGATAACGAAGTGGTGATCCATTATGCCAATCATGGTACAGCTGTGCTTAATAAAGCCGTAGTGCTGTTAAAGGTGGATTCATTGCTTTCCATCGTCAATGCCACCCACCCGTTTAAAGCCCATAATGCAGGAACCATACGTTTTGACGTCGGAGATTTGGCCCCTTGGTCCGGTGGGCAAATCAAATTGCAGGTCAATCCCGGCTGCAACATTGCAGCGCTTGGCCGAACACTTTGCCTCGAGGCGAAAATATTGCCGGATTCCACATGTTTGATGGAATCAATTGGCCCTTATATTGTTGCTGAAGGGCGTTGTGAAGGCGATAGCGTAGCATTTCGGGTGTATAATATTGGGCTGCCCATGACCCAGGTTTTGGAATCCATTATCATTGAGGATGATATTATGTTTTTTGATTCACCCAAACCCTTCAAGTTGGGTAGCGGTGGATCATGGGACCTTAAATTGCCGGCAAATGGTTCCACTTGGCGGATAGAGGCCCAGCAGGCTCCGGAGGTAGCCGAATGGCGCAGCGAGCGCATTGTGACCGCTACAGTAGAAGGGTGTGGTACAAGCGGCTCATTTTCAACAGGATATATCAATCAGTTTCAGCGCTATGACGGAGGCTTTTTTCATGAAATGGAATGCCGTGAAGTGTTGGATGCCCCCAGGGCAAACACCAAGTCTCCTTTTCCCTTGGGCTATGATGATGCTCATTTTATCCCCCCTAATACCAGTATTGAATACCTGTTGCAGTTTCAAAACCCGGGTCCGGATACGGCTTTTGCGCTTACTTTGCGGGATACCATTGACCATACAACACTAAAGGTTGAACGCTTGAGGCCAGGTCCTTCAAGTCATCCTTACACTCTTGAGTGGAATGCGCAGGGAATTTTGACCTTTCGTTTTGAAAACATCGCTTTGCCCGATTCGGCCACTGATCCGCATTACAGTAGAGGATGGGTGAAATTTCGGATTGAGCAACAGCCAGACTTAATGGCAGGCACGGTGATCAAAAACCGATTTGGGTTATATTACAATTACAGGGCACCTATGATTAGCAATACTACATGGCATACGGTAGCCGACCCACTGCTGGGTACTGATCCCGACAGCCCTATCCAATATAAGCCATTTCGGGTGTTCCCAACGCTAAGCTCGGGGCCATTTTGGGTAGAAATGCCAGAGGATGGTGTTTATACGGCCCTGCTTTGCGATCCCAGTGGGCGACAGGTTTTGAGTCGTGATTTTACGGGAAAATACTTGTATGTTCCAGCGTATAATTTACCCGCAGGCCTGTATCTGCTCACTATCTATACGGAAAATCAAAGGCTTGGAACTGTGCGCATCATCCAAACAAAATAAACCCATAATTCATCATCTTGACGACCCTGATTGTTCTGGCTGTACGTCAGGATTAATCCTTCGTCAGGCATAACGCTCATAATTTATAACTCATAACTCATCCACCCTCTCTCTTATCATGAAAAAGACAATATTATTTCTGTTCTGGCTTTTGCCAGCAGTGGCTATTAATGCCCAAGACACGGTAACCCTTACGGTTTGCAATTATTACTGGAAAGATTTACGTCCGATCAAAGGTGCCAATGTTGAAGTGAGGTTTATTGACCCCAATTTCCCACAGCCAAACCTTTTGTTTAGCGCGGATTCAACATCTAATTGCCTTAAAATTAAGGTACCAATAAGCAAGCTGAGCGCAGACGCCAAAATATTGGTATTGCCCCAAAAAGTGGATGACCCCTTAAATGGCATGAATACACTGGATATATTCACTATGCGAAGAATGATTCTGGGTATCTTGCCTCTGCCCAGCCGCTACAGCCTGATTGCGGCTGATGTTAGCAATAATTTAGTATTGTCAACATTGGATATCGTATGGTTAAGGGATGCCTTGTTGGGCTACGAGGATAAAATTACAAAAGCATCAACATGGGAGTTTATCAATCAAAAAATCAAATTGCCTGACACGCTGTTGGCCTATCCCTCACAAGAAATAAAACGCGCAGATTTTAGCGCACTTGAAGGAGACACCTTAAAATTTTTGGGTATTAAAAATGGCGATGTTGATGATGATGTAGAGTTATCTTATCAAAAATATCAAGGGCCTCCTTCTCAGGATTCTATGGGGCTTATTTTGCAGGATACGCTGCTGCCAGCAGGCAACTACAGTTTTTGGATGCCCATTTTTGTAAAAAACGGCAACACCGAGCTGGATGCTGTGCAGTTTGAGCTGCGCTCCATAAATCCTGCTGTAAGCCTGACGGGTTTTCGGTATGTCAATGACAGCACACAATTTATTGGCCGAATTCTGCCCAACGGGCGCTTCCGGTATTTGGGCTATAGTTTGATCCCAAAACAGATTCAAGTGAATCAAAACACCGCTATTTGTTACGTTAACTTGTATATTGATAGTGCCAATCCTGTACCGTTAAAGGAAGCACTTACTTTCAAAAATGGCGATTTGGTTTCATTTATGATACATGAAAGGCCCGACAAGAGTGTAAAAGTGTATCGCGTCGCCGAAAAATTTGAAATATTGTCCGCACAGGCACCTACAACATTTCAATTAAAGTCCTTGCCAGTATGGCCTAATCCTTTCAAAGAAAAGGCATTTGTACAGGTTGAAATCCCTGAGAGCGGTGCGGTGCTGTTTGAAACATTTGACCTAAGTGGCCGCCTCATTTGGTCAAAAGAGCAGCAGCTGGCTGCGGGGTTGCAACAATTGGAAATCCCCGCAGAAGCAGTTCCGGCGGGCCAGATGGCCTTGTACCGCATTCGGGCAGGCGGCGGCGTGGCAATGGGTAAATTAGCACGTGACTAAGTGCATGCAATAGTTATTTTACAGGTAACCTGAAGTACATTTTGCCAGTAAATCTTTAAAAATCAGGTAAATCAATCCTGCTAATTTTCAAAATCACTTAAATCTGGGTATATCATTATGTGTAAACCACTAAAACTTGTGCTAATGCTCAGCATTAGCACCCAACTTCTTATGGCCCAAAAATGGGTTAAACCCATTGGTACATCCAATAATGAAACTGCCACAGTGCTCAAAGCGCTGCCAGATGGCGACCTGCTGATTGGTGGTCGGGCTCAAATTGTTGGTGATTATTGGCACAGTTCGTCGTTATTGCTTCGCACATCAATGGATGGAGCCGTCAAATGGCAAAAAAAATTTGGTAGGACAGATATTGAAGGCAATCTCATCTCTTATGAAGGTATTGAAGATATGGCAATAATGGCTTCAGGGAATATTGTACTGACGGGCATTACTCAACCAGGGCAGCCCAATAGCCATGCAAAATCAGATGTGCTTTTGGCGCGTTATGACCTGAATGGCCTTGAATTATGGCGAAATTACTATGATTTGGGTGGTGGTGATGCGGGATTGGGCGTTACTGAAACTAAAGATGGCGGCTTCCTTGTTTGCGGGCGATCAAATAAGGATTCCCTGAAAAAATATGATGCCTTTGCCCTGAAAATATCCGCCAATGGCAAACAAGAATGGGTGCTGAGCTGGGGGCAAGAGAATGATGATGAATTTGACAAAGTATTGAGGACACCTGATGGTAATTTCCTGTTGATCGGAACAATACAGCTTCCATCCAAGGGCAACCGTCTGTTTGTGGTCAAAATAGATACCCTGGGCAATACCATTTGGGAGCGCTCATTTGACAATCCGGCAATGATTCGGGGCAGAGATGCTGTTTTGTTGCAAAATGGCAGCTTGCTGGTGGCAGGTATGGGTTATGGTGCCAACCTGGCTCCTATGATGGCCGAATTGGCCGCTGATGGCAACCTACTCTGGACCAAGACCTATAATACAAGCGGATTTGGTGACTTTTATAGCCTTGCAGTATGTGAATCGGGCAATTTTTATGCGGTGGGTATAGGCAGCCAATCCCCTTTTGATGGTTTTATGATCTTAAATGCCCAAAAGGATGGGTTACAGACTGCACTTGATATTTATTACGCTGATACCCCGGGCTCTGATTATGCCAAAAGTATAGCCTTTGCCGCTGATGGTAGCCTTGTTGTTGCCGGGAATAAAGCAGGTGCAACAAATGATGATATCGTGCTAATGCGGCTGGAAGACACAGGATGCAGGTCATTCACAGTTTATACGTCTGAACCTGATGATTTTGTACTGTTGACACCGCCTACCCCCAACCCATTTTCAGAAAATGCACAGTTTGTTCTGACCTTGGCCAAAAGTTGCCCAATTCTATTGGAAGTATTTGACCTCAATGGCCGTCTCCTTTGGTCGCAGGAGCAAATGCTGAGTGCTGGTGAGCAACAATTGGAAATCCCCGCAGAAGCTGTTCCGGCAGGCCAGATGGCTTTGTACCGCATTCGGGCAGGCGGCGGCGTGCTTACGGGAAAGATTATGAGAGAGTGATCGGGTTAAAATAATAATGATTTGACTAATTTTTACATAAATAAGTGCCTTAAAATCAATTATTTTGAGGGTTTTACTATATTTTTGTACAGTTAAAACCTTTTTTTATTCCTTAAATAAGTATCATCCATGAAAAAGTCATACTTGCTCTTATTGAGCCTTCTGTTTTCCTTTTTGCTTCAGGCACAGGATTCTACTACCCTGACCATTTGCACCTACCATTGGAAGGATAAGAAGCCCCTGATAGGTGCTGCATTGGCCTTTGGTACGCCCAAAGACACAAATGCGCATTGTTTTACCTATAAATTTCCAAAATCTACAGGGCCTGTAGGCATCTCACCCAAGTTGGAGAAAGGCCAAGACCTAAACGGCATTACTGTTGCAGATTTACTGTTAATTTCTGATCATATATTAGGCATACAACCCTTGCCCAACCCAAGTCTTATGGCAGCAGCGGATGCCAATAGGAGTAATTCCATTACGGCCTTGGATATTGTTGAGATACGGAAACTAATTCTGAACTTTTACACCACCTTTCCCAGTAATAAAAAGTGGTACTTTTTTTCGGCAGATTTTTCTTATCAGGATCCTGTTACCGGCACAAAATATCCATTAGAAAACATAACACTAAGTGCCAATGATCTGGTCAAATACAATAATGATACGCTGAATTATTGGGCTTATAAAACAGCTGATATTGATGGCGATGCCGAAACCAATATTTGGAAGCCATATATACCAAAAACTAAGGATACTTTTTCTGTTGAACTACCCGATTTAATCCTGCCAAGTGGACAATATGATACCATCATTCCTGTATTTGTAGATGCTAATAACATCAAGGTACAGGGCTTGCAGTTGGAATTCAGGTCATTGCTTCCGGCAGTAAAAATTGAAGACCTAACCAATGGCTCCCAATCGGTACTCAATGGATATTTTGTAGATTCTATCGAACGTGCAAACATCTGCCTGACTGAATATGCCGCAAAAGGTTTGAGTATTTTCCCTGGAAAACCCTTGTTCAACCTTAAACTAAAGATCAATAGCCCTGACCCCATTGCCCTGAAAAATGCCTTGTCCTATCCCGGCCCCGGTATTCCAGCCCTTATAGCAGAACGTACAAATGCCAAATATACCTTGCACCAACTAAAACAAAAATGGGTTACACTATCCACGGGCTTTCCACAAAAAAACAGCCTTGTATCGGCCCAGGTTGTACCTAATCCATTTAAAAACAATACTTTATTGCATTTTGATCTGCTCGAAACGCATCTTGTTTTAGTAGAAACATTTGACCTCAATGGCCGCCTCCTTTGGTCGCAGGAGCAAATGCTGAGTGCCGGTAAGCAACAGGTGGAAATCCCCGCAGAAGCTGTTCCGGTGGGCCAGATGGCCTTGTACCGCATCCGGGCGGGGAACGGCGTAGCCACGGGCAAGCTCAGGAGAGAATAGGGCAGTATTTCTTAGGCCGCAGTAAATGTTATAGTTTTGTGTCCTGATTTATGTCCCTTTTTGAACTCAACGAATATATCCGTCGGGTCTTGGCCCTTAATTTCCAGCAACCGCTGTGGGTGGCTGCTGAAATTGCGCAATGTGGGCAATCAAGAGGACATTACTATCTGACGCTCATCCAAAAAAATGAAGGGGAAGAGATCGTGGCACAGGCAGAAGCCATGCTCTGGGCTATGGAATACAGGCGCATCAGGTCGGCTTTGGGGCCTTCAGTGGATGCTGTTTTGCAGCCCGGCCTACAGCTGCGCTTGCAAGTGCGTGTTGATTATCACGAACGATATGGCCTAAGGCTACAGATCAATGACTTGGATATAGCCTATACTTTTGGTCAATTGGAATTGCAGCGCCGCCAAACGTTAAACACCCTGCGCCAACAAGGTCTGATCGGTAAAAATGCTAATTTGCCCATGCCGATTGTCATTCAGCGCATGGCCGTTATCAGTTCTGAAGAAGCCGCCGGGTTTCAGGATTTTAAGCAGCATCTTCAATATAATTTATTTGGATATAAAGTTGATTTTCAGTTATTTGCAGCAGCGGTTCAGGGAAAAAACGCCATACCTGAAATATTGGAGGCACTCCGGGAAATAGCGCGGTTAAAAGACCATTTTGACTGTGTTGCAGTCATTCGCGGCGGCGGGGCAAAACTTGACCTGACGGCCTTTGATGATTTGGCCGTGTGTATGGCCGTGGCGCAGCTCCCACTTCCGGTGCTCTCGGGCATAGGGCATGAAACGGATGAAAGCATTTTGGATCACGTTGCTTATCGCGCCCTGAAAACCCCGACGGCTGTGGCCGATTTTGTATTGCAGCACAACCTGTTTTTTGAACAGGAAATGCTGCACTGCGCGCAGCAGGCAAGTGCCTTGGCAGCACAAATCTTTGCCCGAAGGCAATATGAATTTGAACAAACCGCAAGCAGTTTTAGGCATCAGAGCCTAAGCATCTTGCAAATTTCGGCACTGAATGTTCAGCACCTATCTGAGGCATTGCCACGGCTTGCTGTACAAAAGATTCAAGAACAGGCACAAGAAATCAATGCCATGGCACAATTGTGTGCGGCCCACCACCCTGAAGCCGTGCTGCGCCAGGGATACACCCTTACCCTGCGCGAAGGAAAGGTATTAGGCTCGGCATCCGGTGTAAGGGCAGGTGATTTGCTGCTAACCCGATGGCATGATGGGGAACATAGCTCAATAGTAGAATAGTGGTCAAAACCAAACCGCAATCCCGGTGTTTAGGGAAGACTATGACAGACGAATTTAAGTTCATCATCCGTTCTGAAAAACCCGTTCTGATTGACTTTTGGGCAACATGGTGTGGCCCTTGCCGCGCCATGTTGCCGCTCTTGGATGAGTTGCAGCAAGAATTTGAGGGTAAGGCTTTGATCGTTAAATTGGATGTGGATGAAAATTTAGATCTCGCGGTAGAGATGAAAGTGATGGGCGTGCCCACATTTATGCTGTACCACAAAGGCCAATTGCTCTGGAAAGATGCAGGAGTGCAATCCAAGGAAATGCTTAAAAATTTGATTCTGAATGCTTTGAATAATTGAAATGAACTTAAATATTAGCGATACCTTTAACACATTATTGCCCGCCGACCCCAACGACCTTAACGTGCCTCGGCAAGTCTCCGGAGCCTGTTTTTCCTTTGTCACCCCCAAAAAACCTACTGCTCCAAGCCTGTTGGCTATAGCTCCGGAAGTAGCCGACTTGTTGGGCATGCAGGAAAAAGACCTCGTTTCCGATGATTTTTTGCAGGTGTTTTCCGGGGCAAAACTGTTGGAGGGAACCAAGCCTTACGCCATGTGTTACGGAGGCCATCAATTTGGGCATTGGGCGGGCCAATTGGGTGACGGCCGTGCCATTAACCTAACCGAAGTACTACACAAGGGGAGGCGCTGGATGTTACAGCTCAAGGGCGCAGGCCCCACACCTTATTCTCGGCGCGGTGATGGATTTGCGGTATTGCGTTCCTCCATCCGCGAGTTTCTGTGCAGCGAAGCCATGTATTATCTCGGCGTACCCACTACCAGGGCCTTGTCTTTGGTGCTAACAGGCGATATGGTGCTTCGCGATATGCTGTATGATGGCAATGCCGCTTATGAAAAAGGAGCCATTGTTTGCAGGGTGGCACCCACTTTCATCCGTTTTGGCAATTTTCAAATTTTTACGGCGCGCAATGACATCCAAACCCTACGCCAACTGACAGATTACACCATAACCCATTTTTATCCTGAAATTGGCCCGCCATCCAAAGAAGCCTACATCGAATTTTTTAAAACGGTAGCCGAAAGAACTTTGGATATGGTGTTGCATTGGCAGCGTATAGGGTTTGTGCATGGTGTAATGAATACAGATAACATGTCCATTTTAGGTGAAACAATTGATTACGGACCCTATGGCTGGATAGATAACTATGACCCTGACTGGACACCCAATACCACGGATGCGGAAGGACGCAGGTATCGCTTTGGCCAACAACCCCAGATCGCCCATTGGAACTTGGCTCAATTGGCCAATGCCCTGTTCCCCTTGATCGGCGAAGCAGATCCTTTGATAGAGGTGTTGAAAAAGTTTCCCCTCCAATATGAAGAGCGATACTTGGATATGATGCGTCACAAGCTTGGACTGCTTCAACCAGATGACACTGATGCAGCCTTGATAGAAATATTGGCGCAACTGCTGACACACACTGAAACCGATATGACCCTGTTTTTCAGGCTTTTAGCCCTTCATAATAAAGCTGACACTGATGGACAAACCATATTGGAACAGATTCAAGATGCCTTTTACCTGCCAACGGAACTCAATGGTGGAACAAGGGATAATTGGCTTGCCTGGCTTTCCCAATACGCCCAACGCCTTCAATGGGAAAGTGCAAGTGATGAACAACGCCGTACCACTATGAATGCTGCCAATCCCAAATACGTGCTGCGTAATTACATGGCTCAAATGGCTATTGATCAGGCGGAAATGGGTGATTATAGCCTGCTGCACGAACTGCAGGAGCTGCTCAAAAAACCTTATGCTGAACAGCCCGATCAGGAAAAATGGTTTGCCAAAAGACCTGATTGGGCACGGGTCAAAGTTGGGTGCAGCATGTTGTCCTGTAGCTCTTAATATTTTTTGTCGTTCCTTTGTGCCCTATGAAGAAACCACTGATTTTGAGCGAAGTGCCGATTCATGGCATTGCAGACCGTGGCAAAGGCGTCGGGCGCACTGCTGATGGTCTGGCGGTATTTGTAGAAGGCGCAGTGCCCGGGGATATCGTAGATGTATTTGTGCAAAAGAAAAAAGGGGGATTTGCCGAAGGGCGCGTGGAACGTATCGTGACGCCTTCGCCGGAGCGCGTAACCGCTTTTTGTACGCATTTCAACATTTGCGGGGGCTGTAAATGGCAAAATTTATCCTACGAAACACAACTGACACACAAACAACAAGTGGTCGAAGATGCCCTGCAAAGGATCGGGAAAGTAGATGTCGGGGCCTTTTTGCCCATTTTGGGAGCACCTGAAACCATCTATTACCGCAACAAATTGGAATTTGCTTTCTCCAACAAACGCTGGATCAATGAAGACGAACCCATTGAGGTACTCATCAGGCCGGATGGTAAGACGGAACGCCCGGAATTGCCGGGCCTTGGCTTTCATAAAGCAGGTTTTTTTGATAAAATAATTGACATACAGCATTGTTGGCTGCAAGCAGAGCCCAGCAACGCTATACGTAACGGTATTCGTGAACTGGCCCTTGAACAGGGCCTCTCTTTTTATGATACCCGTAAACACAAAGGCTTATTGCGCAACCTGATGCTGCGCCTGACCACAACGGGCGAGCTGATGCTTTTAGTGGCTTTTGGCGAGAACAAACCGGAACCTATTCGTCATTTTTTGGATGCCATTTTAAAAAAATTTGGTCAACATATTACAACATTGGTGTACACGATCAATACCAAACTAAATGATTCCCTGTTTGATCAGGATATGAAAACCTACTATGGGAAGGGGTTTGCAGAAGAAAAAATGGGCGATTTGCGCTTCAAAATCGGGCCAAAGTCCTTTTTCCAAACCAATACGCATCAAGGCAAACGCTTGTATGATGTGGCGGCATCCTTTGCCGGACTTAGCGGTAAAGAAAACCTGTATGACCTATACACCGGCACAGGTACCATCGCCTTGTATTTGGCCCGACAATGTCGTCAGGTTGTAGGTATTGAGGAAATCCCGGAAGCTATTGCGGATGCGGAAGAAAATATGCGCTTGAACAATATCACTAACGCTGTTTTTTATGCGGGTGATGTCAAAAATGTGTTGTCGCCGGAGTTTGTACAAAAACACAACCGGCCCGACGTGGTCATCACAGATCCACCCCGGGCCGGCATGCACGAAAAAGCAGTGCGTTTTTTGCTTGACTTAGCGGCACCGCGTATCGTTTATGTCAGTTGCAACCCCGCCACACAAGCCCGTGACATACAGTGGCTTTCAGAAAAGTACAGGGTGTTGAAATCACAAGCTGTTGACATGTTCCCGCACACACATCATATTGAAAATGTGGTGCTTATGGAGCTTATTTAAAAGCATCTAAGCCCGTTACATCCATTCCCGTGATCAACAGGTGAATGTCATGGGTACCCTCATAAGTCAATACCGTTTCAAGGTTCATCATGTGGCGCATGACCGGATACTCATTGGTGATGCCCATACCTCCGTGTATCTGGCGTGCTTCACGCGCAATTTCAAGGGCCATATTGACATTGTTGCGCTTGGCCATAGAGATTTGGGCCGGCGTGGCTTTCCCTTCGTTGGCCAACATGCCAAGCCGCCAGGATAACAACTGGGCCTTGGTGATTTCAGTAATCATTTCGGCTAATTTCTTTTGGGTTAACTGAAAACCGCCAATAGGACGACCAAACTGCACCCGTTCTTTGGAATAGCGCAAAGCAGAATCATAACAATCCAAAGCTGCACCCATAGCGCCCCAGGCAATGCCATAACGCGCTTTGCTCAGGCAACTGAGCGGGCCTTTGAGGCCAGTGACGCCCGGAAGAATATTTTTCTTGGGCACACGGACATCTTCAAAAACCAATTCGCCCGTAATACTGGCGCGAAGGCTCCATTTGCCATGGATTTCAGGGGCAGAGAAACCTTTCATGCCTTTTTCCACGATCATGCCAATGATGCGGCCTTCCTCATTTTTGGCCCATACCACGGCAATGTCAGCCACTGGTGAATTGGTGATCCACATTTTAGCGCCATTCAGGATATAGCTGTCGCCATCATCTTTAATATTGGTCACCATACCGCTGGGATTGGAACCGTGATCGGGTTCTGTGAGGCCAAAACAACCGATCAATTCGCCACTCGCCAATTTGGGCAGGTAATGGCGGCGGTGCTCCTCGGAGCCGAACTTGTAAATCGGGTACATGACCAAAGAACCTTGTACGGAAGCCATGGAGCGGATGCCGGAATCGCCGCGTTCCAATTCCTGCATGATGATGCCGTAGGCAATTTCATCCATGCCGCCGCACCCGTATTCCGCAGGCAGCGAAGGGCCGTATGCCCCTATTTCCGCCAAACCTTTGAAAAGGTGGGTTGGGCATTGGGCCTTGTCGGCATATTGTTCAATAATAGGGCTAACCTCGGATTTTACCCATTCGCGCACGGCATCGCGTGCGATCTTGTGTTCAGAGGTGAGCAAATCATCAACGCCATAATAATCATGGTGCTGGTAGCGATCTTCGCGGGCCGATTTTTGGATCGGGGCCGTTGCAATTCCGTTCTCTTGCATTTTATTGATTAGGTTGTTAGTTGCTTAATCTACAATTTCCACTTTTTTGATCAGGCGCACCGCCAGGGAAAGCTCCAGGGTAGTGTTGCGGATGCGACGCTGTGAAATCGTAATGTTTTGACCAGGGCCACCCCAAGGATCCCGCACATTTGTGATTGGGGGCTGATTGTACAGGTTTGTCAGGTCTGGTGCCAAAGTAAAGGTCAGCTGCCCCCCTATGAGCTCTCGAAACATAAACTCCATACCACCACCCACACTTACGCCAAATGTCCAGCGGTTCAGGGCGCCTACCTGCGGGTAATAGATGGCGAGAAAAGGATTTCGGGCAGCCAAGTCGTCCACATTATTGCTCAAAACATAATCCACGCGCAGGCCGCCGTAGTAAAAATAGCGGTTGTTTTCGTTTTGCCCCAATTGATACTTCTGCTTAGCGGCAAAAAGAGACGAGATGATGTTGTAACGGAAAGATTCGGAAAAAGTATTGAAAATGCCCCCATTGGCATTCACGACGTTAAAACGTGTGGCACTTCCTTTGACATGATAACCGAATTGGGCCAACAGTGCACTCTTGTTCTCGGCATCATCCAGGGTTTCAAAGGCAATGGCCAAATGCCTTCCATACATGATCTGACGATCAGAGCCATTGTCCCAGCGCTGGGTGCCAAAACTCGGACCGGCATGGATGACATAAGCCGTTGACTGCGCCCACAACATGTTTTTTGCTTGAAAAACAAAAATGATAAATAGTATTAAATATCTCATAATCATGTATTTGCGATAAAATTATCGAAAATTTTTCTTAAGAGCATGTCTGGGATTTTCCCGCTTGGCCCAAAACGGCTCTTTTTTCAGCATTTTCACCCTTTTTTCAGTCGTGTAGCCCGCTACACTCCTTCAAAAACGATAAAAATGCTGAAAAAATCTCTCGTTTTTGACTCAAGCAGAAAATCCAAGACATGCTCTAATAATTGCCAATGGAAAGCATTACCAAAGTGCAGCCTTCCACGGTTTCTATGCCCTGCTTCCGTGCCAGAGATAAGAGTTCATCGTTTTCGGCACCGGGGTTGAAAATAATACGCTTTGGGTGCAAGGAAAGAATATAATCTTGCCATTCGCCTTGCCGCTCTTCACCGAGATAGAGCGTAATCGTATCTACATCCGGTATCATAGGCCGATCTTGTATGATGTCCAAATCTCCGATCTTGCCCTTTCTAATACCCAAGGGCCATACCTCATGACCATAATGGAGCAGGCGCAAGGTGGCTAAGTGGGCATATCGCCCCGGATTGGGGCTTGCTCCGATGACTACTGTTTTTTTCATCTCAAATGCGCGGCAAAAGTAAGAATACTTCAACGAAAACTCTTGTATCGCCTTCATTTACTACAACAGACTGCCCGCATAGTTGTTCGTTCATTTTGTGGTTAAAGACTGCCCGCATCTTTGTCGTGTCAAATCCAATTCATTCACTTCAAATTTTTTCAAGATGCACAAAGTTGTTTTTATCTTAGTTGTAGTTTCCTTGTGGGTTTCCTGCCAGCCCAAGCATCAAGCTCCAGAGATTGGGCATATTTCCAAAATCCAAGTGCCGGCAGTCCGATTGGCGGATGGAGTGCCCCTTCAGGTCTCCCTGCACTTGCGCTGGGATATTGAAGACCCCAAACATTTTTATGCCACTTACGATAGCATTAGCGGTTTTGTGCAACACGTTATGCAGCCTAAGATCATGGAGGCTTTGGGCAATATGGCTTTTGAATATGCTTCTGTTGACAGTGTTTTTGGAACACAACGCCTTCTGTTTTTGGCAGATATGCGCCAGAGTATCTTGTCGCTTTGCCAGACCGATGGAATAAAAATCAGAGAAGTCGTTGTTCCAGGTATCGGCTTTCCGGCGACTTATGTAGAGGCCATGGAGCGTGCCGGATTGCAAAGGCAAGAGTTGGAAGCCATACGCAGGGCGATCATTTTGGAGACAGCACAGGCCGAAAAAGAGCGAAAAATGACCGAAGTCCGTGCCCGCATCCAAGTGGCGCAGGAGGAGGCCAACGCTAAGATACAAGAGATACAGACCAGAGGAGAAGAGCGCCGACGCGCTGCCGAATTGGCCCGTGCCGAAACCCAGGCTCAATTGGATTACAAAAAAGCCATGACAGATGCTGAACGGCAGCGGGCACTCAATCAAACAGAATTGGAGAAATTGACCGGACTAAAAGAACTTGAAGTGCAAAAGACCCAGCAAATGAACGCTTCGGATATTCAAAAACAGACGGAATTGGCCAAGATTTATTCGGGCAATCCCGACTATGCTTCCTTCATCATTGACAAAGAGTTAGCCACAAATGTGGGTGTAGCCATTTTGCCTCCATCTGGAAATATTCCCAACTTGTTGGATCGTTTTTGGAAAACGAAGAAAAACAAATGATGCCCTGATAATATTTATCTACTTAAACGCCCTCGTCATCTCCCTTTTACCCGGCGGGCCTTGCAGTTTTTCCACCTGGAAGCCCGCTTTTTTCAGGGTGCGCTTGAATTCACCCTGAGCACAATAGGTCACCAAGATGCCTTCGGGCCGCAGGGCGCGGTACATGCGCAGAAAAACATCCTCAGTCCAGAGCTCGGGCTGTGCCTGTGGCGCGAAGGCATCAAAGTAGATCAAATCATATACCTCCGGCTCTTCAAACTCCCGTAGGTCAGTGCGCCTTTTTTCAAATGAAAATTGTTCGGAAAGGATGTGGCGCTCGTGCCAGTCGAGCCCGTGCAGGGATTCAAAATCGGGATGCCTTTCCGCAACCTGCAACTGTTGGCAAAAATTAAAAAGCGCAGCGTTTTCTTTGCTTAAAGGATGGGTTTCCAGACCAGTATAAGCCACATTGAGGTTGCGTTTTTCGGACTCTAACCAGGTCATAAAAGCATTGAGGCCCGTGCCAAAGCCAACTTCCAAAATGCGTATGTCGCGCTGCAAAACAGCCTTGTAGCGCAATCCGGCAGCGATGAATACATGCGCGGACTCCGTGACCGCTCCAAATTTGGAGTGGTAGGTGACGCCATAAGTTTCCGAAAAAAGCGTGTGCGAACCGTCATTGGTGAGCAAAGGGGTCATGGCACCAGCACCGTATTCAGGATTTTTTCAATAATTTCCTCTTGCCTGATGTTTTCCGCCTCCGCTTCATAACTCAGCCCAATACGGTGGCGAAGCACGTCATAACATATCGCACGGACATCCTCCGGGATCACATATCCCCTGCGCCGCAAAAAAGCCAATGCTCTTGCGGATTGTGCCAGGGCAAGGCTGGCACGCGGTGAGGCGCCATAGGTTATCAAAGGGGCTAAATTTTGCAGCCCAACTTCTGTTGGATTCCGGGTGGCAAACACAATATCAAGGATATACTGTTCTATTTTTTCATCCATATATATGCCGTGCATCACCTCGCGGGCGCGCAGCAGCGTGGCCGGGCTTACTACCCGGTGCACATGCGGTTGCTCGCCGCTGAGGTTGCGACGCACCACTTCCCTTTCCTGTTCTTTGCTGGGATAGCTGATTTTCACCTTCATCAGAAAGCGGTCCGCCTGCGCTTCAGGCAGTGGATAAGTACCTTCCTGTTCTATGGGGTTTTGGGTAGCCAGTACAAGAAACAGATCCTCTAATGGATAGGTATCGTTGCCAATGGTCACTTGACGCTCCTGCATGGCTTCCAGCAGTGCGCTCTGCACTTTTGCCGGTGCGCGGTTGATTTCATCGGCCAGTACAAAGTTGGCAAAAATAGGCCCTTTGCGCACGGTGAACTCGGCACGGGCAGGATTGTAAATCATGGTGCCAACGACATCAGCAGGCAATAGATCGGGCGTAAACTGAATACGACTGAATTTGGCATCCACGGCCTGTGCCAATGTCTTGATTGCCAATGTTTTGGCCAAGCCGGGCATGCCTTCGAGCAAAATGTGGCCCCGTGTGAGTACGCCTATGAGCAAGCGCTCCAACATGTGATCCTGCCCAACAATAAGCTTGGCTGTTTCGGCCATCAATTGTTCCACAAAACCGCTTTCCCGTTGAATTTGCTGGTTAACAGCCTGAATATCAATAGACATGAATGTATGTTATGTTGATTATGCCCGAGCATTTTTGAACAGCCACCATGGTGCTATCATAAAGGCTCATTCGGGTTTCTTTGGGGCAAAGATAAAAAACCGTTTTAACCTGCTTGTTTTTGATGAAAAAATGCTTTTTATAACCAACCTTTGCTTGCGTATTGGTGCAATCGTGAAATATTCAGCCGACTTTGATGTGGTAGCCGATCAGTATGATGCTACTTTTACCCACACGCTCATTGGGCGCATGTTGCGCAGGAGGGTTTGGCAAGTTATCGGCCAATATATGCCCCAACAGGGCAATATACTGGAATTGAACTGCGGCACGGGAGAAGATGCCCTTTGGCTTGCGCGAAATGGATATAAGGTGTTGGCCACAGATGGTTCGCCGGAGATGATTAGGGTAACAGGCCATAAAATAGACCGTGCCGGATATTCCACACAAGTAAATACCAAAATTTTGACGCTTCCTGACCTTTCAGGCATAGCCGATTTTCCTGCCCAAGGCGTTTTTTCCAATTTTGGAGGGCTCAACTGCCTTTCGCCTGATGAACTTATGACAATGGGCCGTGAGATGCAGCAGCACCTCCCGTGCGGGGCCGTGTTCATTGCAGTGGTCATGGGGCGATTTTGCCTTTGGGAAACGCTTTATTTTATAGGTAAGAGAAATTGGAACCAAGCCTTTCGCCGCTGGCGTGGTGGGCCGGTCATGGCCAATCTGGAATCAGGCCATCAGGTGAAAACCTGGTATCACGCTCCCGGGCTACTGGCCAAGGCGCTGCCTAACTGGCAGATTAAGGCACTTGTTCCTATTGGCTTCTGGCTTCCACCTTCCTATTTGAATCCGTTTTTTGAAGAAAAACTACGTTTAGCCGGTTTTTTGGAAAACGCAGAACAAACCCTAAACGGCCGGGCGCTTGCCTCAATGGCAGATCACTACTGTATGGTTATGACCAAAACCATATAGCAATTTTTCCCTGTTTGGAACTTATCGTTTTTTCTGTGTTTGGCGACTCGCCAGACAGCCCCCCATCTTTGTGTCATCAAAGCGGACAACACAACAAAATGATGGACGCGAAAAACGAAAATATCAACGATACCATGAACATAGAAAATACAAATTGCAGCGCAACAACAACTCAGGCAACGCAACAAAATCCCGCTAAAACCTTGCCCCCCTGAAAACAAACTTGAAAATCAAAACGAAAATCTTTTTCCTCCCCACAATACCCGAAAACTTCGACGGCTAATTCAGTACAGAAACCAACAAGACGCAATTACAATCTTTTTTTGCCTTATAATCCAAAAACCGTGAATAACTCGAAAATACGATTGAACCATTCTTCCCAAACATAAGGACGGCTAATAGCCAAAAACCAAACACATTTATTTGATAGAAAACTACATTCAAAACCCAAACAAATTCGCTTGAAAACCAAGACGGGAACCTGAAGGTCAGCGTAGGCTATCCCACGCCTGCCTGCCTTCCGGCCCGGCTTAAAAAGCCCACCAGGATACATTCTTCAAAAAATAAAGTTGTACGGAACCCAAGTTCGCCCTCCAAAAGTGGGGGGCGGGCTTTTTTGCTTAGCCCTCATACCAAACATTATTCCCAGTTACGAACAAATGTTACCTTTGCATCCTTTGAGCGTTTTTTATTGTAAAATCACACTTAAACACATGATACGTAAGACCCTTTTCGTTTTTTCATTTTTCATTTTTTCTACCTCCATTTCACTTTTTGCCCAATCTGGAGCCAAATACGGACACACCAATTTGGGCAATTTGCTGGAAATAATGCCGGAAAGCAAAAAAGCGAATGATGACCTTAATGCATACACTCAAAAATTGGTAACAAAGGGTGATTCCTTGGCTAAAATATTTGAGGCTGAGGTAGCCGTTTTCCAAAAGCACTATCAGGAAGGCACAAAGCCCATGATAGAACTTCAAAAAATGCAACAAGACCTTCAACTGAAACAGGAAGCCTTGCAAAAATTTGATCGGGAAAGTCAGGAAAGTGCCGCCGTCAAACGCGATGAGCTGCTCAAACCTATACTCACAAAAGTCCAGGATGCCATCAAGGCTGTGGCAAAAGCCAACGGCTATCTTATGGTTTTTGATGTGAGTGGAGGATCCATGCTTTATGCTGCTGAATCCGACGATGTCACGCCATTGATCAAAAAACAGCTCGGTATCCAATAAAGTTGAGGGTTGATAGAAGTTGATGAGGGTTGATGAAGGTTCATATAAGTTTATGATGAATCTCATCAACCCCCAACAACCAATAACTAACAACCAACCCCTAAATGTAGATTATGAAAAAATTCATCTGGTTTTTTTGCGCTGCATTATTAGTGGCATCTGCTCCGTCTTGTCGCACCAAATCAGGCTGCCCGGCCAATGAAAGCCTTAAGCCTTCCTTTGACAAAAAAGGGCAGCCGAAAAAAGGCAAGAAGAGCAAGGCACAGTCTGGTCTTTTCCCTAAAAAGATGCAGAAAAAAATGAAGTAAACAGGCTGTAAAGTGTACAGGTCTCCTTTTTTATTTCAAGCACACCCACGGGTTATAGTGGCTGAAAGCACTCGTCACGGCGGTGTCAGCCCTGCTCCGTGGCACAGCCTAAACTTGGGCAAAAGCACGGATGATGACCCACAAAATGTGCTGGAAAATCGCAGACGGATTTGCACTGCCTTAGGTTTTTCAACTGACCAATTGGCTTGGTCCAAGCAAATACATGGCTTAGACGTTCGTGTAGCTACTGCTCCCGGAGGCGCTGAAGGCTTTGATGCCCAAATTACCAATACCCCTGGCATCCTCCTGGCTGTATCAGTAGCGGATTGTACACCTATATTAATATATGATGCTAAAAACCAGGCGGTAGCGGCCATCCATGCTGGCTGGAAAGGCACTTGTGGGGGATTAGTGTTTAAAACCCTGAAAACAATGTCCGAATACTATGGGACGAAAGGCGAGGATTGCTTTGCTTATATCGGCACCTGTATTGATGAGTGCTCGTTCGAGGTGGGGCCAGAAGTGGCCGAACAGTTTGAGCAGGACTTCAGGAGGCCTGATGCTGAACGAAACAAGTTTTTTGTTGACTTAAAAAAGGCAAACGCGGCACAATTGCTTAGGTTTGGCGTGCCGAATGACCAATTGGAAATATCTCCCTACTCTACAGTGTTGCACAATGAAGACTATTTCTCACACCGAAAAGAAAAAGGCATAACTGGCCGAATGATGGGTTTTATTGGCCTGTTGCCCCATTAAAAAATCAGGCAACAGAAACGTCAGGGGCCTCTACCGCAGTTTCCTTTGCTTTTTTATACACAGGTACCGTACTGCAAGGTTCGCCAAACATAATGCTCAGGGCAATGGGCTGCAAGCGGCGTGTGATTTCAAGATAAGCCGCAGGCGGCACCGGTTTGTCGCTACAACCTTTTATCACCAACCTTTTGCCAGCGTAGGCCGAAAGATCAAGGGCGGCAAGTTTTTTGGTAAAGGCCATTTCGGCATATAATTCAGGGACTACCTGAGCAATATCTCGCGCAAAAGGCGCGGCGTAGGAAGCTACGAGCATATAGGCCCACATGGGGATAATAGCGTCAGCAGAGCAAAAAACAGCCAGGTTTTTGCCCTTGTATTGTGCCCAGTCATGCGTGGCGAGGGCCTCACGAAAATCCTTTTCCTTTAAGATGAGGCCCATAAAAAGATAATCTTTCAGGTCAAAACTCACGATTTCGCCATCGGGATAATAGTTTTCAAGGTCAATGGTGACCAAACTGCTATTTGCAACTCTATTGACTAAAGTATCCATGCTCATTGTACAAAATTGATGTTTGTCCCCCTGTAGCCACAAAGGGATTTCAAAACAAACAAAGGGGAAACAGTTTTTGAACGATGTTGTTTACAGCTGTACTTTATGGCATTATTCTCCTTTGCCTTCACCCACAAAGTAATCTTCTTTGTTCTTGAACAGCACATTAAAGGTGGTCATGCTGCCATAGCAACGGGTTACATATTGCTGAAGGTTGACTTTTTCTTCGTCACTCAGCATTTTGTGGGCATTGATTTGTTGCTCAAGCACTCTAAGGCGATCACGCATCATTACAATTTTGTGGAAAAAAGTGTCAATGGGAACCTCCTTTAGCTGCAAACCGGGATCAGAAGGCTTGAGGATCAGGGTGCCACCGGTCCAGCGATCGCCCATGGGCACTTTCTCCAAGCTGACACCGGCCCAAGAGCGCAAAATGCGCACGAGGGATTGTTCGGCTTCTGAAAAAGTGATGGAGTCCTCTGCCGGAATATGTTCAATGACCTGCCAGCCACTGTAGTCCTTGCCAACATTTTTGATGCCAAACTGCGTGAAACACAGTTCATAAGCCGCCACATGAAGGCGAATAACCACCCCATCGCCATAAGCAGGGTGCTTTACACGTGAACCAACACCAAGTAATTCCATTATTGTATTGCTGTTTATTTTTGCGGCAAATTTAGCACATGTTACATTTGTGGTAAATTTATGCCCCAACATATTTGATAAACTTGATGTTTAAACATTAAAATCACCAAACTCAACGTAATTATGATCCGCTACCGTTCTTTTTTATGGTTGTTCTTCGCGCTTTCAGCCAGCAGCCTTTTTGCGCAGCGCGATGCTAAATCACCCCGTTTTGAAGACATGCAACGCCGTATGATGGAGCTTCAAAGGCAACTCATGCAGGATATGCAGCGCAGCCCATTTTTTGACTTTGACATGCGCTCTCCATTTAACGGGGATAGCAGCACCTCGTTCTCCTTCAGGTTTGATACCACGTTCCAATTGGGCGACGGTGGTTTTTTCCATTTCCGACAATTTGGATCAGACAGCCTGGCGCGAGGGATGTTTCATGACATGGACCAGATGTTTGGTCGTATGTTTGACTTTGGAGATGAACCTTTCCGCCGCCGCTTGGATGAGGGCCACGGCCAGTCATTCCCTTCCGATGACGGCCACGGGTTACAACAAGAGGATGGGCTATTGCCCGAGGAGCGTTTGCGCTTGGAGGAAGAAGGGGGGAAAAAGCAAAAATCAGATCCAGATAAAAGGTTGGACAGTCCCCCGGGCAAAAAGAAGGAAATAAAGACGATACGCATTTAATAATAGTCATGCAAATCAAAACGCGCGGCATCGTGTTCCGTTCGGTCAAATACGGCGAGAGCAGTGTTATCGCGGATATTTTCACAGAAGAAAAGGGCCTTCATACCTTTATTGCGGGGGGGGGGTGCGTACCTCGCGCTCACGCATGCCGTATAATTTGTTTCAGCCCATGACCGTGGTTGAACTGGTATCCTATTTCAAAGACGAAGCGGGCGCAATGAACCGCCTCAAAGAGTTGCGTGCAGCCGATATTTACACCACCATACCCTTTGATATCCGACATGGCGCAGTGGCTATGTTTATGGCCGAAATATGTCGAAAGGTGATTCAGGAGGCTGAGGAAAACCGTGATTTGTTTGATTTTTTGCGCAATTACCTCCTGCTGTTGGATGGTACGCCACATCCAATCGCCAATTTGCACCTGCATTTTTTGCTCCATTTGAGTGGTTACCTTGGCTTTCAGCCCCATGCTGAATCAGAAGATTTGCCCGAAGCCTATTTTTTGGACCTTCAGGAAGGCGTTTTTAGCCCTTTTGAGCCATTGCACGCACAGCACTTAGATGCCCGATCAAGTGAGCAGGTTATGGCGTTATTGCAAACGGAGGCGGAACTTTGCCACACCATCATGTTGCAGCGCAATGAGCGCAAAACGCTGCTGGGCAAATTGTTGCAGTTTTATCAAATGCACATGCCGGGCTTTACTGCGCCGCATACACCAGAGGTGTTAGAAACAATATTTAATGGATAATTTTTACACAAAGGCAAAGGGCAAATTCCTGATTACCGGAGAATATTTTGTCCTGGATGGTGCCGAGGCCCTCGCCTTGCCGCTCCGCTTCGGGCAATCACTGCGCGTTGACCCCTTGGCAGATACCTCTGTCTTGCGATGGCAAGCAATGGATGAAGAAGCCCGGCTTTGGTTTTCAACTGAGCTTAGCCTGCCGGATTTTGACATTTTGGACACTACGGATAAAACAATGGCGACTACTTTGGTACAAATGCTCCGCTCAGCCCAAAGACAAAATGCTGAATTTTTGGCCAAACCCGGGGGATTTCAGGTAACCACGCAAAATGATTTTCCAAGACAATGGGGCTTGGGCACCAGCAGTACATTGATTGCTGCCTTGGCCCGCTGGGCCAAGGCAGATCCCTACCTTATACTCTCCGAAACCCTTGGCGGCTCCGGTTATGACATTGCCTGTGCTTACGCTGATGGCCCGATATGTTACCAAATCAAGGATGGTTTCCCTTTGGCGAAACCAATACAGTTTGATCCTGAATTTCGCAACGCATTGTTTTTTGTTTACTTAGGCAAAAAACAAAATAGCAGGGAGGGCATAAAGCGATATCAAGAGCTGGTACAAAACAAAACACAAATCAGTTGGGAAATTAGCCGCTTAACCCATGAGGCTATTACCGCCAAAGGCTTGAATGCTTTTGAAAGCACTTTGAAGGAGCATGAACAATTGGTATCAAATGCTTTGCAGTTGCCTTGTGCAAAAGACCTGCTTTTCCCTGATTTTTGGGGCGTTATCAAAAGCCTTGGTGCTTGGGGCGGCGATTTTGTATTGGCCACAAGTGAAAAGTCAGTACCCGAGACAAAGGCATATTTTGAGGCCAAAGGATACCCTGTTGTGCTGCAGTGGCAAGAGGTAATCCTTACGATGTAATAAAAAGTAATTTGGCTTCAAGCATATGTTGTGCTTTAGGTTCCAATTTGTGCCTACATTTGCCAAATATACCATGATATTCATGAAAAAAAAATTCTTATTATCCTTTTTGGGCTGTGTATTCGTAGCATTTGCTCCCGCTCAAACAGCAACACCCCTGCTTACAGCAGCTGAGGCTGTGCGTATTGCTTTAGAAAATAATTTTGGCATAAAAATAAGTGCTGCCAATGCAGAAATTGCTCGATTGAACAACACAAAAGGCAATGCGGGCAAGCTGCCTGTAGTAAATTTTGTGGCTAACGAAAACTTTACCCTGAGTGCATTCCAACAGCAATTGGCCAACGGAAATGAATTTAATGCCCTCGGTGCTCCCTTTAACGTGGCCAATGCAGGCGTGCAGCTCTCATGGACGTTGTTTGACGGGCGTCGCATGAATATCGCCAAAAAGAGGTTGGAGGAAATGGAAAAAATGGGCCAGATGAATCTTCAGGCTGTGGTCCTCGGTACTACGGCCAACGTACTTTTGGCATACAATGAATTAGTGCGCGCACAGTTGCAGGAGCAGGCCATTAATGAAATCATTGCGCTGAACATGGAGCGTTTGCGCATAGCGGAGGCGCGCCTGGCAGCGGGGTTTGCAGCGCAAACAGATGCCCTTACTGCAAAAATTGACCTGAACCAGCGCAAAGCGGACTTGCTCAACCAACAAAACCTTAGCGCTACGGGCAAGCGGAATCTTAACCTCCTTTTGGCAAGGCCAGTGGATACCCCTTTTGAGGTGGACGATAACCTGGAAAATAACTATAAGCCCCAGCGTGCCTCAATTTTAGAGAAAATTTACAGTCAAAATCCTACCTTATTGGCTGCTCAAAAAAATGCAGAAATAGCTGCCTTACAAGTGGATGAAAACCGAACCCTGAACAAAGCGCGCATCGTGGGCAACAGCCAGTTTAATGCACAACGCTCGGACAATGGAGCTGGTTTTTTATTGAACAATACACAAATAGGCTTTACCATAGGTGCATCCCTGGTGCTCCCCCTGTACAATGGAGGCAACAATAAACGATTGGTGGAAACAGCGCAGGTGGCTGCTCTACAGTCCCGCCATCAGGTGGACCAGCAAAAGCAAAGCATTGAAGCAGAATTGGACAATCAATTGGCTTTGTTCCAAACGCAACAGCAAGTGCTAATACTGGAGGAAGAGAACACCAAAACTGCCAGAGAAAGCCTCAATGTAAGCTTAGAACGCTTTAGGGTTGGGCAAACCAATTCATTAGAGGTGCAATTGGCCCAAAATACCCTTGAATTGGCCCTTAACCGGCGCAACTTGGTGCTTTTTAACCTCAAGGCCACAGAACTGCAATTGCGCACCCTTGCCAGCGAACTTTAAGTCCAACCTTTAACACACAACACCTTGCTCCCTCTACCGCTCCACCAACACATCACTACCCAGAAGGGAATTACGATTGTGCATGACCGCCCCATAACGGGAGGCGATATCAATCGCGCTGCGCTGCTTACCTGTAAAGATGGCCGCCAACTGTTCATTAAATACAATAAGGGCGAGCACGCTACGGACATGTTGCGCACCGAGCTGCTCGGACTGACCCTTTTGGGCGCATCAAAAGTTATTGGTGTGCCCAAAACTTTAGGGCACGATGAAGCCCCGGAGGATTGGGCCTATTTGCTTATGGAATACGTGGTTTCTGGCCACAAAAGCCGTTTTTTTTGGGCGGATTTCGGGCGCTCCCTGGCTGCCATGCATGGCAGCACCGCTGAGCGGTTTGGGTTTGGGCATGACAATTACATTGGTACATTGCCACAATCCAATACAAGGCATGATTCCTGGGCAGATTTTTACACGGAAGAGCGTTTGATGCCTCAAGTCAGTATGGCCATGGGAAAAGCTGGGTTTGGAACAAATGAATTAACCCAAATGGAAGCCCTTTGCAAAAGGCTAAACGAAATTTGTCCCAATGAGGCCCCTGCCCTTATTCATGGTGATTTGTGGAGCGGTAATTTTTTGTGCGATGAAAACAGTAAACCCGTACTTATAGATCCGGCGGCCTGTTATGCGCACCGTGAAATGGATATTGCCATGACCCGGCTTTTCGGCGGCTTCGAGCCCCTGTTTTACAGCAATTATGAAGAAAGTTATCCTCTTGAGCCAGGGTTTGAGCATAGGATGGAGTTGTATCAATTGTATTACCTATTGGTTCATTTCAATATTTTTGGTGGAGAATATTTGCATCAGGTAAAACAGATTTTGAAGCGATTTTAAGCGACGAGAAACCTAGCCAGATGGGAAAAGCAACAGCCAAACCCGTCAAAGTCTTTTTGAAAGACCACTAATTGGCCTCTTCTTTTTACGCGCATTCACCATACTTCTTTGCCATTTTGTCTAAACTGGTATTTATTCACCAAATGTCCTTCTACATTTGCGCTGTTTTTCAAAATAATAAAAAATTCATGTTTCAAAAATTTCTACTCGTACTTGTCCTCTGTGTAATTGGGCTGAGTACCCCGGCACTTCAGGCACAAAAAAAGCGTGATAAAAAAGATGATGCGCCCAAAAACATGCCTATGCCTGCAGCTACGGCAGCAAAAGACAGCGTTGCGCCAAAGCCTTCGGATAAAACAAGTGACAAGGCTGCAGACAAAAAGAAAACAGGGCCTCAACCCTACGGTGAAGTCATCACAGCCAAAGCAAGCACTATGAAAGGTTTGTTTTGGGTACACAAATTGGAAGACAAATATTACTTTGAAATTCCTGATAGTCTTTTGGGCCGAGACATCATAACGGTGACCCGCATTGCCAAGACCGCCACGGGTGCCGGTTACGGTGGCGAAGAACTCAATCGCCAGGTGGTTCGTTTTGAAAAAGCTCCGGGTGATAAAATCTTGATTCGTGCGGTTGGATTTTACAATGTTAGCCCGGATAGTTCCAAGGCTATTTTCCAGGCAGTGGCCAACTCCAACGTTGATCCCATTGTAGCTGCCTTTGAGGTAAAAGCTTATCATGACAAAACTGCTGCTGTGATTGAAGTGACTGATTTCTTTAAGGACAACAGTCAGATCATTTCCCTGCAACCATTTTTCAAGCAGCGCTATCGGATTGGCGAACTGCAAAAGGATAAGAGCTATGTGCAGAGCATAAGGACTTACCCTATCAATACGGAGATCCGTACGGTAAAGACCTTCAGTATCAGTGCTCCGCCCTTGAAACCATCCGCCACCTTTGATCCATTTGAGCCGGTAACCATACCTGCTGCAGTGGATGCCGGAGTGGTTACTTTTGAAATCAACACCTCCATGCTTTTGTTGCCCAAAAAACCAATGCGCGGACGCATTTTTGATCCACGTGTAGGATATTTTGCTACAGGATATACTTCTTTTGAAGAAAATTCACAGCGCACGGAGAATGTTTCCTTGGCGGTGCGCTGGCGCCTGGAAGCAAAAAATGATCAGGACGCAGCAAGACAACAGCGCGGTGAACTCATAGAGCCTGCCAAGCCCATCGTATTTTATATTGATCCTGCCACACCACAAATATGGCGTGAGCACCTGAAAAAAGGCATTGAGGATTGGCAGCCTGCATTCGAGCAGGCGGGCTGGAAAAATGCCATATTGGCACGGGATTGGCCTGAAAATGATAGCACTATGAGCCTTGAAGATGCGCGTTTTTCCGCGCTGCGCTATTTTGCGTCCGACATTGAAAATGCCTATGGGCCCAATGTCAGTGACCCGCGCTCGGGTGAAATATTGGAAAGCCACATCGGCTGGTATCACAATGTGATGAAACTGCTCAAAAAATGGTACTCCACACAAGCTGCTGCAGTGGACCCTCGCGCTCGCAAAAACGAGTTTGAAGAAAGCCTTATGGGGGATTTGGTTCGCTTTGTGGCTGCCCATGAAGTAGGGCACACCCTTGGTTTGCGCCATAATTTTGGGGCCAGCAATGCTACCCCTGTAGAAAAGCTCCGGGACAAAGCATTTATGGATGCCAACGGGCATACTTCTTCCATTATGGATTATGCGCGCTTTAACTACGTGGCCCAACCCGAAGATGGGGTTACTAACTTGTTCCCGCGCGTAGGAGATTATGACAAATGGGCTATTGAATGGGCTTATAAACCAATATTTAATACCCCTGATGCCGAAGCCGACAAAAAGATTTTGAACCGCTGGTATTTGGATAAAGCCGCACAAAACCCACGTTTGCGCTTCCTCACAGAATCCAACCCCTATGATCCGCGCGCTCAAAATGAGGATTTGGGCGATAATGCCATGATCGCTTCAGAGTACGGTATTCGCAACCTGAAGCGCATTATACCCAATCTGCCGGAATGGACCAAAGAAGAAGCGGAAGATTTTGACTACGTAAAAGAAATGTATGGCAGCTGTTTTGACCAGTATCGCCGATATGTAGGCCATGTAACCAAATGGGTGGGTGGAATATTTGAAACACCCAAAACCTCGGATCAGCAAGGAGGAGTTTACGAACCTGCCCCAACGGCCTTGCAAAAAGATGCGGTTGCCTGGTTGCATCGTCATCTTTTCCAAACGCCCAACTGGCTCCTGGATAGCAAGGTATTGCCCCTTATACGCCCTGATCAGGGGGTGTCGGCACTTACAGCCCTCCAAGCCTCTACCATTGATCGCTTACTGGAGTCCTCACGCCTTTTACGGATGATCGAGACAAAAGCCAGTTTCCCAAATGCTTATGGTATATATGAACTTTTCGATGATTTGCGCAACGGTATTTGTTCGGAATGGCGCACAGGTGAATCCATCAGTGTGTATCGCCGCAACCTTCAAAAAGCATTGGTAGAGAAGGTAATCGCTGTAAGCAAAGCAACAGACAATGACAGCAAGCGTTCGGATATTCTATCTGCTGCAAGAGGTAATTTAACTACCATGAGAACCACATTGCGTGCTGCTTTGCCTCGGGTAACGGATCGGGCAAGCCGTTTCCATCTTGAAGATTGCTTGGCGCGTATTGAAAAAGCGTTGGATATAGAAAAATGATAGTAGCATGTCTGGGATTTTCCCGCTTGGCCCAAAACGGCTCTTTTTTCAGCATTTTTATCGTTTTTGACTCAAGCGGGAAAATCCCAGACATGCTCTTAATTATACACGCTCAGGTTTCTATTATATATGTTGAGGTCGGAAATTTTCTCTCCGATTATAGTACCTACCCGCAACCCTTCCTCCACGTCCATTCGGTAATGTACACCCAAGTAAAGCCGGGACAATGAACTCTCTTTGGCCATTTCCCCAAACGATTTAAAATGGCGGGGCACACCCAAAAATTCTTTGCGGCCTTCATGAGTTCGGTCGGTGATAGGGAAGTTGTTCCCCAACTGCCGTGTCAATATTGCCGCTGCGGCCGCTGCAAAACCAGCATGGCCTGAGGGGTATGCTGGGAAGCCCGGTGCCTCATGCAAGGGAGTCCAACTGGCATCAACGCTTTTTTTGATATATGCTTCCGGGCGTTGTACGCAATGGGTATATTTTTCCTGCCAAACTTTGACACTCGTATCATTTAAGGCTAATCCGATTTTCAAAAGCGTTTCGAGCGCTTTGGGAAGGGAACAGCCATTGCTTTTAAGGGCTTGGCAAGATATGGATATCCATCTGCTGGCGGCACAGATGGATACACCAGGGGCATCATCGCTCCAAAATTCCGCAATCCAGCGCTTTTCTTCCGTCATGGGGATAGAAAGAGAATAGACCTCCATGGCTTGTGCAAAAAAATCAGATCCTACTTTTTCCGAAAAGGGCACAGGCAGATGATCAGGGTTTTGAGCCGGGTTGACGATAAAAGTTCTGGACTTTCCCCAATAGGGCAACAGTGGTGGCATAGGATGGTCCGGGGAAATGCTCCATTGCCCAGGACCGGAGGGTGGCTGATAGCTGCGGTCGTAATTGTACAAATAGGCTTCATGCCCAATGGAGTCAGTTGCAGACCAGAAAAAAATGGAATCAGCCACAGCACGACCCAGCTGCTCGGCGGCCGCTATGTCGCTCAAGGCGTATTTTTGCTTGAAAAGCTGATCAAAGTGCGATGCGAGCTTGCGATATTGTTGTTGTACATTTCTGTTTGTGTGAGGGAAGAAGTGTTTGATCATGGTAAAGTATGTTGCGTTTAGTGCAACATCTACCAAAAAACCCTCCTGATAAGATCGTTGTGGAAGATGAAGCCCGGCAAGTTTTGCTTCCAAACTCAAGGCGTCCTTAAAAGCAGGAATGCTGCTTTCCCATGCCGCGAGGCCCATATATGCGAACATACGGGCGCTTACCGGAGGACGATACCCCTCGGAGCGCTGGCTGATGTGCAACAACTGATCTTGCCATTGATATACCACATCCAATGCACAGTCTTGATATGGTGGAAAGGGTTTTTTTGAACTAAAGCAATGCCAAATACCAGTTACCAGAAGGGTAATGGCAAGAGCTGAATACAAAAATGAACGAACCATTTTAGGCATTTGCAATGTCATCATTCTATGTTTCTTTGCGAATAATCAGATAAAACGGGCAGGCGAGATGGGGTAGTTTTTTTATCATGCCCGGGGAAAATCAACCTGAAGTTTACTCCTTCCTTCGGATTGGAATCTACTTCTATATCAATATGATGCAGTTTTAAGATGCTATATACCAAAGATAGCCCAATGCCCGAACCCTTCTGCTTAATATGCCTATTGCTGCGGTAAAAAGGCTTGAAAATATGTGGCAGATCATTTTTGGGAATGCCGTCTCCTGTATTGCGCACTTCAATGCAGGGTCTGTTGTGTGCATCAAAAAAGATGCTTGCGCTGACGGTATGGTCAGGGGAGTACTTGCATCCGTTGTCAAAGAGATTGATCAGGGCCAATCGGAGCAAGGCCTCATTGCCTAAAGCGCAAATTTGCTCTTCCTGCTCGGGTAACTCACGAATTTCTACCTTAACAGTGTAAATCGGGTTTGTTTTGAGCATTGTGTCACGGGTTTGATAAAGCAGTTCATCAAGGCGCACATCAGAAAACAGGACATTTTCTGCCTCTGAATGGATTTTTGCCAATTGTAGCAGCTTATCTGCGGTAGCGGATATGATTTGGACATCTTCATGCAAAGATGCCAGTACTCGTTTGTAATCTTCAGTATCCTTACATTGTTGTTGCGCCCATTGCAATTGGGCATTCATGGCCGCTAATGGATTTTTCAATTCATGCGAAACGTTGGATATGAAGTTCCTTTGTGTAAGAAAAGCATCCTCAATGCGCTCCAACAGGCGATTAATAATATCAGCGAGGTGGGAAATTTCATCGTGCTGGTTACCCCCTTTCAGTCGGCGACTTAAATCAGATGGCAAGATGCCATTTACCTCACTCATCATGCGGGAAAAAGGCAACAAAGCCTGGCCAGCATAAAACCACCCCCCCGCAGCCACAGCACAGATAACAATAAAAAAGGTAAGCAAAAGGATGTTGCGAAGCTGGTGCAGCTTGCTGCGGTCTGGCACATCTTGTGAAACAACAAGATAGGGCCTGCCAGAGTTGGCCCGTACCATTGCCCCAAAAGCTTTTGATTTTTGCAAGGACAGGCGGGCATCGCCCTGCTTCTTAATATCCAACAGTACGTTCAAGGGGAAAATGGCCGTTTGTGGATTTAACGAAAAAACACAACGCAACGAATCGTCAAAAATAGAGGTATTTTCTAAGGTTGGTAAGATATTTATGCCGGAGGTAGCCGTAATTGGGCGCAGGTCCTCCTCATGCCGGAGTACCATTTCTGCGGTCATGCGAGCCTTACTCTCCAATAAGGTGAAAAACTCATTTTCAACATGCCGTTCAAAACGCTCATATATGAAAAACAGGGCAAGTGTGAAAATGCCAGCGGTAAGAAAAATGAATTGTAGGGCTAAGCGGCTGCGAATTTTCATGCTTGGGTCAGCTTAAATGAATCAGCGAGGCGGTTCTGCAGATATGATATAACCTGTGCCAAAATGGGTATGGATGAGCTTGGGCGAGAACCCTTTGTCAACCTTGCTTCTGATGTAATTGACATATACTTCAATGACGTTCGTATTGATTTCCACATCAATATTCCAAACATTTTCCAGAATCTCCGTTTTGGATATTACCCGTCCCTGATGGCGCATCAAATATTGCAGCAAGGCAAATTCTCGCGGGGTAAGCGATATTTTTACCCCTGCCCGCCAAACCTCGTGGCTGTCACAATTGAGTTCAAGATCGGCATAAAACAGCTTGTTTGATGTAAGTCCCTTTTGGGAGTGTCGCCGTGACAACGCTTGCAAACGCGCCAGTAATTCCTGTAAGTCAAAAGGCTTCGCCATATAGTCATCCGCTCCGGCATTTAGCCCGGTAACTTTGTCTTCCGGCTGGCTTAAGGCAGAAAGCAAAAGCAATGGTGTCGTTTTCCCCTGTTTTCTCAGGGCAATGCTCAGGTCAATCCCATTGATGCCGGGCATAATGACATCACTCACAATAACATCATATTCATGCTGAAGGGAATAGGCCAATCCATCCTCACCATTGGCACAACAATCCACCTTTATCTGGTGGGTTTCCAGAAAAGCACTAATGACCTGGGCCGTTTTAGGCTCGTCTTCTATGAGCAAAATATTCATGTTTAAAGATACAAAAGTATAACTATTGCGAAGGAAAGTTGTGTTTTTAAGCGAAAAAGCGTGTCAATCGTCAAAACTTATGAAATTCTTATCTTGTTCTAAGAACTGATCATGGACAATGGATAGACATTTGCATGATTATTGGTATTCCCGTATCAAAATTTTAACAGCAATCAAGCATTAAATTTAATTTCAATGAAAGTTTTCAACAAATTACGCTTTTCGGTTATTGCTTTACTCTTGGGTGTGTTCCTCGTCATGTCCTGTAACAACAAAGACGAAGTAGTATCATCGTCTGCAAAATTGCTCAGAGACTACGACTACAAAGTTGTACATGACTGGAATGAGGCCTTTTTGGAGGTGGAGCGTTATGCTGCCGGTTACCGCCCCGGCCCGGCACCCCGTGCTTTGGCCTACCTCGGTCTGGCCGCTTATGAGGCATGTATTAGCGCCATGCCCGAATTCAATTCCTTGGCAAGTTTTCAGGTTGGCCTCAACATCCCAGGCATCGAAACTAATGCTGAATATCACTGGCCCACGGTTATCAATGCAACTTATGGCTATCTGATGCCCAAATTTTTTGTAAATGTGCCAGCCGCCCAATTGCAAAAAATAGCCACAGTAAAAAACATCTATGAAAGCAAGGGCAAATCAGAAGTAAGTGCCGAAGTATTTGAACGTTCACAAAAATATGGCGAGGCTGTAGCTTCAGCCATCTGGGAGTATTCAAAAACAGATAAAGTAGGCCATGACCACTACCTTGATCCGTTTCAGGGTTATGACTGGCAGGCAAGCTACAAAAAAGAAGGAGACTGGAAACCTACATTCCCGGGCCCCGGAAAACCAATGGGCGGCGTTTGGGGCGGTGCACGCGCCTTTGCCATCAATCAGCAAGAAAAGATCTGCCGCGCTCCTCTGAAATACAGCACCAGTACTATTTCTGAACTGTATGCACAAGCACTTGAAGTGTATGCTCAAAACACCCCCACGCTTTCCTACGAAAACGAATGGATCGGGGAATATTGGAGTGATGACCTGCTTAACCTGACCTTTAGCCCCGGGCCTCGCTGGTTAGCAATCGGAGATCAGGTATTGGTGCTGGAGAAAAGCAGCCTTGAAACAGCGGTCTATATGACAGCAAAAGTAGGCTTGGCCTTGAATGACGCCTCTGTTGGCTGCTGGTTCTCCAAGTATTACTACAATGTTGAGCGCCCACAATCCTATATCAACCGTGTTATTGATCCTAAATGGAAGCCCGCTCTGTACAACCCTCTGACGGGCGAAGAGGGCGTTACCCCTTCCTTCCCGGCCTACCCATCAGGCCACTCTACCATGGGTGCCGCTGGAGCAGAAGCATTGGCAAGTATCTTTGGGTATGACTATGCCATGACCGACTACTGCCATAACAATCGCACAGAGTTTGAAGGCACACCACGTACTTTCTCCAGTTTCCTGGAAATGGCCGAGGAAAATGCCTGGTCGCGCGTTCCACTTGGGGTGCATTTTCGTATGGACTGCACAGAAGGGGTGCGTTTTGGATTGGCCATCGGCAGAAAAGTGAACAGCCTGCCCTGGAAAAAATAAACCCCAATTTAGTTCAATATAAATGGGTTAGGCTGTGGATTTGACTACTTTTCAAAAGTGGTCAAATCCACAGCCTAACCCATTTATAATCACTTAATGTAGTGCAAATTACCTTCAATGACAAGATTATACGGGTCAAAAATGTGGCTATGGGCCATATTTATCGGGGGAGGCATAATGGCGACATGCTCCCAAAAAGAAAAAACAGCGGATGTACAGGAACGCCTTGAATATTATGAGAACGGTGCGATCAAACGCAAGGTAAAATTGATAAATGGCAAAAAAGAAGGCCAGTTTACAGAGTTTTATCCCGATAGCAAAATAAAAGGCCAAAGATGGTTTGTAAATGACCTCGAAAATGGCCGAACTGTCCTGTTCCATCGGAATGGAAAGATAAAAGAGGTACAATACTATAAAGATGGCAAAAAACAAGGAGGCGATACCCTTTGGTATGACTCTGGACAAATTGAGTTTATTGCATATTTTCAAAATGACCTCAAGCATGGCGAACTGAGAAAATGGTCGCCAGAAGGTGAGCTTATTTACGAGGCCCGGTTTTATCAGGACTCTTTGCTTGCCGTTACAAGCAAACCAATCGTTAAATAGCCTGCACATTAAGCTGTGGTGTTTACACAAAATAATTTTAAACAGCCACGGCCCTTAAATATTTGCAAATCAAGAAAATCAATCCCCGAAACCTCCAATATCTCTTAGATTCGGGTATAATAACCAAATCTTTACAAAAAAATGACCAAGCGCTTGTATTACTCTTTTCCCTTTCTACCTTTGCGCGGTTTTTAACGACGTGTTAACCTTTTTTGCACAATATAATATTTAGATAAAGTCTAAATAAGTCAATTTCTGCATACTACGTTTGGTAAAAAATAGGTCGTTTATACCTTTGCACTGAAAAAATCTGACGAAAGTCAGTGCTTAAAAAAGAGAAATAGGGCTTATGCCTCTTCATAAGACAAATCAACTACGCGACTATATGTTGTTGAAACGCATTTGCTGGGTCTTTACCTTTGTCCTCGCCGCCGCATTTACCCTAACAGCAGGGCCAACCAAAGAAGCGGGCAAGGAATTATTCACTGCCAACTGTGCCTCATGTCATGCGAAAGACATGAAAACCAAACTCACAGGCCCTGCCTTGTCAGGCGTGGAGGAGCGTTGGTCGGCCTATCCTAAAAAGGACTTGTATTCATGGATTCGCAACTCACAAGCGCTCATCGCCACGGGTCATCCTCGGGCCGTTGAGCTCTGGAATGAATACAAGCCAGTCTTGATGAACAACTTTGTGGCCCTCACTGATGAACAGATCGAGAGCCTTTTGTTGTACATTAAAGAGCCTGGCGGACCAAAACCTCCAACCGATACCAAGGTTTCTGAAGAAAAGAAAGAGACAGGTGGACTTCCCTGGCTTTGGATCGCCATTGCAACCACACTTGGCCTTTTGGCTTTTGCCCTCATGCGCATAGTGGACAACCTGAGCAATGTGGCCCGCGTGCAAGGTGGCGATGCTCCACTTACCCGCTCTTGGGTTCAAACCCTGGGCTCAAAAGGATTTGTGGCATTTTCTGTTTTTGCCCTTACGCTTCTGTTTGGGTACAAAGCCGTGGACAATGCAACCCACATGGGCCGCTCACAAAACTATGAGCCGGACCAACCCATCAATTTTAGCCACAAAATACATGCTGGTCAGAATAAAATTGATTGCCAGTATTGCCATGATTCGGCCCGCCGCTCCAAGCACTCCTCCATACCAGGTGCAAATACTTGTATGAATTGCCACGCCGCAGTAAAGAAAGGAACCATCAGCGGTACAAAAGAGATCACCAAAATATACGCCTCAATTGGCTTTGACCCTATCGCTGGCAAGTACATTGATGGCTACGAGAACTGGTCAGAAAAACAAATAGAAGACCTGTACAGGAAATGGATCGGTCAGGAATATATGGCGGCCAACAGCCTTTCTTCATTGGATGAAAATGGTAAGTTGACGGTTGATGCGCAATGGGAAGGTATTGTAAAAGCCCTTAAGGATGATTCAAACGGCAAAATTCAAGGCCCTATTGAATGGACACGCATTCACAACCTCGCCGATCACGCTTATTTCAACCACGCACAGCACGTAGCAGTAGGTCAAGTTGCCTGCCAAAAATGCCACGGCCCGGTAGAAGAAATGGATGTCGTCTATCAATACTCTACACTCGGCATGGGCTGGTGTATCAACTGCCACCGCGAAACAGAGGTCAAGTTCAAAGACAATGGTTATTACCAACAGTTTGAACGCTACCACAAAGAAATGAAAGACGGCAAGCGCACCAAAGTGACGGTTGAGGAAATTGGCGGTTTGGAATGCCAAAAATGCCACTATTGATTTTAATGCGATAATGTCGGGAGCCTGATCATTTGCAAAGCAAGCACATCACGTTCGGCTATTATCACATTGTTATATTATCAAATTATCACATTAACTTATATATGAATAACGGTATTTGGGTTAGCACCGAAGATTTGACGAGAGATGAGCAGTTTCTCCAATCGGCGGATCGCGAATTTTCACTCGAAAACGTGGATCAAACCGATGGCCAATTCACTACGGCACGTCGTGATTTCCTGAAAATGATGGGTTTTGGCTTGGGTGCCGCCACCTTGGCAGCGTCCTGCGAAATCCCCGTTAAAAAGGCTATTCCGTATGTGACCAAGCCGGATTCCATTGTTCCGGGCGTAGCCAATTATTTTGCCTCTTCTTTCGTGAATGGCGGTGATTATTGCGCAGTATTGGTCAAAACACGTGAAGGCCGCCCAATCAAAATCGAGGGAAATTCACTCAGCAGCGTAACCAAAGGTGGCACAAGCGCACGCGCTCAGGCCATGGTGCTGAGCCTTTATGATACCCGCCGTATTCAGTCTGCCGGAATAGTAAAAGATGGCGCTGTGGAGGAAAAGGCTTGGGCCGAATTTGACCGTGAGGTAAAAGCCAAATTGGCCGCAGGCAACGTCCGCGTGATCACCAATACCCTTATCAGCCCAACTGCCAAGAAGGCACTTAATGAGTTTACCACGCGCTACAATGCATCCGTGGTGACCTATGATCCCGTATCTAATGGCGCATTAGTTGCCGCAACGGAACAGTGTTTTGGCGTGCGCGGCATCCCAACATTTCATTTTGGCAAAGCTGATGTGATCGTATCTTTTGGAGCCGATTTCTTAGGTACCTGGGGCAATCCGATCCAACAAGCACATGATTATGCACAGGCTCGTAAAGTACGCGGCCTGAAAAATACCAAACTGAACCGCCATTATCAGGTGGAGAGCTTTATGTCGCTTACGGGCGGTAAGGCTGATAACCGCATCCTGGTTAAGCCAAGTGAACAAGGTGCTGCCATTGCAGCCCTTTATGCCGAGCTTGGTGGCGCAGGCGGAGGCCCAAAACTAAACGACAAAGCCGCTGCAGCTATCAAAAAGGTAGCCGCAGATTTGAAAAAAGCAGCGGCAGGCAGCACACTTGTGGTGTCTGGCTCCAATAATCAAGCCGAGCAAGTCATCGCGTTCAAAATCAACGAGATGCTGGGTAATCTTGGCTCTACTGTTGATCCACGCGCAGCTAACTTGACCCGCCAGGGCGACGAGCGCCAGATGCAACGCCTTATTGCTGAAATGGGCGCAGGCCAAGTGGGTACCGTGATCGTTTGGGGTGCCAATCCGGCCTGGGAATTGCCTAATGCAACCAAGTTCCGCGAAGCTTTCGCTAAAGTAGCTACCCGTATTTCTTTGAATACCGTTATGGATGAAACGACGGCCCTCTGCACCCATGCAGCGCCCTCGCACCACATCCTCGAATCATGGGGCGATGCCGAGCCGCGTGCAGGGCATTACAGCCTCATCCAGCCTACCATAGCTCCTTTGTTCAAAACCCGTCAGGCAGAACATTCTCTGCTGGAATGGGCAGATAGTGCCAACCTGAACCGTCAGGATGCACAACCATACCACATGTACCTGCGTTCCGTTTGGGCAGATGAGATGTTTGCCAAACAAAGCAAGTACAGCACGCCTGCCGCTTTCTGGGATATGAGTCTGCATGATGGTGTTTTTGAGCCACCTATGGCTCAAATTGCTTCCGTACCCGCCATTGCTGCTGGTGTAAGTGCAGACCCAAGCGCGGTAACCAAACCAACTGGTGCTGAACTTGAAATTGCTTTTTACGAAACCGTAAACCTCGGTGGCGGTCAGTATGCCCACAACCCGTGGTTACAAGAAATGCCAGACCCCATCACCCGTACCGTTTGGGACAACAGCCTTCTGATCCCTGTAGAATGGGATGGCGTAAATACCATCAGCGGCTGGAAGAACATGGTGGATGGCGATGTGGTTGAGGTGGAAGTCAACGGACACAAATTCACTTGCACGGTAGTCCGTTCCTTCGGTCTTGCCCCAGGCACAGTAGCCATAGCGCTCGGCGGAGGCCGTGAAAAAGGCGGATGCGGCGTGGGCGTTGGTGCTAATGTTAATCCGGGCCTGACCCAACAAGGTTTGACCCAATACTTTGGTGCTGCCACGGTTTCTGAAAAAACAGGTGCCGATAAACATTTTGCCTGTGTACAGCACCACCATACCATCGGGGTGCAGGCTATGGGCAAGGAGGAAGGAAAGGTTATCAATGCCGATGAAAAAACACTCGGCTGGAAAGGTTTCCAGG
>CAZIKN010000003.1:0-115462 GCA_964539805.1 uncultured Saprospiraceae bacterium
TAGGGGCGAGATCTGTTGCGCCACGGGCGTTCAGCATTTCGTTACTGACGCAAGCGTTGTACTGAAAATAAACAACAGAATCTTTGGCTAAATGCTGTAAGTCCCACAAAATCAAGTCAGTACGATAACGCAGATCAGGCTCGCGCGGGGATAAAATGCTTGGAATCATGTCTTTTGGGTTTTTCTTGGGGTCAATTGGGTAGAAGCGATGAACTTCTTTTCCTCCTTTGCCCACCAAAAGGGTAATATCCAAAGTATCGGTTTTGCTGATGCCTGCCTGGCGAAACGCAGCGGGGAAACGCAGCCATTGGGTCACATCGCGCCTGATGGTTTGTGCATTGTCGGCAGAACAGTATGGCGACAATTTTTCAATCACCTCTTCCGGTGTAAAACCATTGATGTTCACTACTTTGGTGCGCAGTGATTTTTCAAATTTTTTGACTGTGGCCGAAATACAGAGTCCCTCAGCATAGGAACCAATGCCTATAGGTATGATTTTTTCATTCATCATTTGTTGACTGAGGTCGAGGCGCACATAAGTATCTTTACCTTTGGCCAAAATTGTCTGGAGCATCAACGCATTTTCAAAAAAACTGCGATTGTTTACGGATGCTGACAAGTTTTGCAGGTCACGGTCAAAGTCCTTCTCCGGGTATTGGTCATAAAAAGAAGGGCAGCGTTTGCCTATTTCTTTTTTGAGGTAGTCAAAATCACTTTGCCACTGCTGAGGCGTAAGTTTTTGAGCGGAAACCAGTTCGAGGCTCGAAAAAAAATATAAGAAACTGATGAATCGGATTAGTTTTTGCATATTCAAGATGGATTTGTACCAATTTGCTGGAATTGGGCGGCAAAGAAAGTACCAATGCTGTTAAGCGTGGTTGTGGTTTGCTAAACATTTAGATTTGATTTCACCGAAGGCTGGCGCCTTTTTTAAGATATGAACCTCATTTACCTCAGGCAAAGTACTACCGATGAGCGGTTGGGTTATTCTTTTATCCTGATCAAGTACGCCACTGCACTTACCTTGACGGGCTTGTTGTTTTGGGAGCTTTGCATGGGCGACAAAATTGATACGATCTGGCAGGCATTTACCCGGCGATTGGGCCATGCACACCAGGCGTGGTTCTGGATTGTGGTGCTGGCTATGCCCCTTAATTGGTTGTGCGAGACCCTCAAATGGCATTATTTGCTAAATCGGTTTGCTCAAACCACCTTTAAACAATCTTGGAGAGGCGTGATGTTGGGGGTTGCATTTGGCTTGTTTACCCCAAACAGAATTGGTGAATGGGGGGGAAGGCTACTCTTTGTCCCGGCCTCCCAGCGCTGGAGAGCCTTAACTGCCAACACTGTTGGCATGATTAGTCAGTCCATTGTCATCTTTGCCTTTGGTGCCATGGGCTTGCTGTGGATTGCGTTTTTCCGCCTTCAATTGCCTGATTTTTATCTTTACGGCGCGGTTATATTGGTTGCAAGCGGCATTCTTTTCCTTCTTTGGGCTTATTTCAACATCCGCTTATTGTTGCCTTTTTTCAGGAAAACCCCCATCCTCAAACATATCAGGTCATTGCTCAGCAATGCACTGCTTTTAAAGCAATTCAGCAACAAAGACTTATGTATTGTGATGGGATGGGCAATATTGCGCTATTTGATCTACGCCGGGCAATATTTTTGCTTAATCCATTTTTTTGGAATCAATACAGGCTTTTGGGGCGGCCTCGCAGGGATTTTTACCCTGTTTCTGCTTCAAACAGGGTTACCCCTCCCGCCCTTAATGGGTTTGCTGGCACGAGGAAGCCTTGCCATCCAAATTTGGTCCTTGTTTGGCGCAAATGATATTGCCAGTGTTGCCTCAACATCATCATTATGGATAATAAACCTAATTTTGCCCGCGTTAGTGGGTACTTTTTTTCTAATTTACGTCAAGATGCCCAAAACATACAGCCATGAACAAAAATAGCATATTTGCCCTGCCTTTTTTTCTTTTTTTGATGGCATTTGCCCTGCCTTTCAAGTATGAGGTCAAGGATACTGCTGCGGCACAACAAAATGTGTACGAGCCATGCCAAAATACCAACAACACTTTTCAGCATGAGGAGCGTCTTACCTACAAAATTTACTACAATTGGAACTTCGTTTGGCTGTCAGCAGGTGAAGTGACCTTTAAAGTGTTTGATGAGGGAGGACAATACCACTATCAGGCCATAGGCAAAACCTATAAATCATACGAATGGTTTTTCGAGGTTAAGGATCAATATGACTCCTGGGTAGATAAAAACACCCTCATGCCCAACTACTCCGAACGCAGTGTAAATGAGGGCGGTTATCATATTTTTGAAAAAATTTCATTCAATCAGGCCGCTAAAAAAACAACCGTTTGGCGTGCAACCAAACGCGGTGACCCCGAAACCAAAACCGAACACGAGGTGAAAGGCTGCGTCAATGACGTGCTTTCTGTATTATACAACCTGCGTAATATTGATTTTGAAAATCAGCAGGCAGGCTATAAAGTACCCTTCTCCGTGTTTATGGACAAAGAGGAATATCCCCTTCAGATGCGTTATGTAGGCAAAGAACCCAAGAAAAAAATACATGGTATGGGCCGTTACAAGACTATGAAGTTCCAGCCAGATGTCATTGTCGGCAATGTGTTCAAAGATGACGACAAAATGTCCGTATGGGTCAGCGAGGACCAGAACCGTATCCCTCTTCTGATTGAGACTCCGGTTTCCGTAGGTTCCGTAAAAATGGTGTTAAAGGAATACTGGGGGCTGAAATACGATTTTAAGGCGAAAGTGGACTAAATCCATTCTGTTTCCACAACAATGGGGCGATTAACCATGCGATATTCAACATCCAGAATAGAGGCATTGACAAACAGTTGCCCGTCCTGCTCTAATTGCCCGTATCCCTCATGGATATGACCAAAGGCATGTATCTTGATATGGGGGGTTTCCCTTACCTTTTTTAACAGGTCGCGACAACCTACCGGGCGGGCATCGCGCAATACAGTATCCAAAATGCTGTAAGGCGGTCCGTGCGTGAGTAAAATATCGGTATCCTCAGGGATCAAGTTCCAGTGTTTTCGAATATCCTCCCCACGTTGACGGTTAAAGGCCCAATCAAAAAACCAGGGCTGTATTGGGCTCCCCCAAATATGCAGGCCACCAATTTCACAGCCCTCGTCATTCAAATAAACCACATTTGATGGAAGCAGAATCTGAAACAGATAGGGATCCCTTTCTGCCATAAAGTCGTGGTTTCCAGCAATCAAAACCTTGTGCTGATGTTGCTGCTTGCTAAACCAGGCCAAAAAGTCCTCCACCTCCTCTCTTCTGCCCTTGCGGGAAAAATCACCGCAATGGATCAGCATATCCCCTTCTGGAAGGCTCAAGTGGTGGTGCAGGCCATGCGTGTCCGAAATAAAAACCAATTTCATACCGCGGCAAATCTACATGAAAAATCAGAAAATACACTTTGTCTATATCCGTAATGAAACGCTACCTTCGCGCCGCCTAAATTACATAGACAAAAATGCTTACAGCGCAATCCGTCTATTGGACTCGGCACAAGCACATTTTATATCAACACGCTAAAATGCAATTAGATACTTTTGAGGTAATAGGTGGCGAGCCGCTAAGCGGCGAATTGACACCCCAAGGCGCAAAAAACGAGGCACTCCAGATCATCAGCGCGGTACTCTTGACCGACGAAACTGTTGTTATTTCCAATATACCGGACATATTAGACGTCAATAAACTGATAGACCTGTTGCGCGGGTTAGGTGTTACGGTTCAACAACTTGGGCCGGATACTTATAGTTTTTGCGCTGGCACTGTGGATATCCAGTATCTTCGTTCAGAAGAGTTTATGCGTGATGCCCAGCGGCTTCGCGGTTCGGTTATGTTGATCGGCCCATTGTTGGCGCGCTTTGGAAGAGCCACTTTGCCAAAGCCAGGAGGCGATAAAATAGGCCGACGAAGGTTGGATACCCACTTTCTTGGGTTTCAAAAATTAGGTGCAGAGTTTAAATATGACGATGAAAAAGACATTTATTATATAGAACAACCTGTGAGCGGGCTTCAAGGGGCCTACTTACACATGGACGAAATATCCGTAACGGGCACAGCCAACGTGGTCATGGCAGCCGTGTTAAGCAAGGGGAAGACCACGATCTATAACGCCGCTTGCGAGCCTTATCTCCAACAGTTGTGTCGTATGTTGGTCCGCATGGGGGCAAAAATTGAAGGGATAGGCTCCAATTTGCTCCATATTGAAGGGGTGGAGAAACTGCATGGCACCGAGCATCGTTGTCTTCCTGACATGATTGAAATTGGATCATTCATTGGCCTTGCAGCTATGACACAATCCGAAATCACCATAAAAAACGCAGGTATTGAGCATTTGGGCATTATTCCATATACCTTTGAGCGCTTAGGCATCCAGATAGAACGAAAAGGTGATGATCTGCATATACCCGCCAAGGAACATTATGAGATCAACACCTTTATTGACGGCTCTATCCTGACCATTTATGATGCCCCTTGGCCAGGGTTTACTCCAGATCTCATGAGCATTGTATTGGTTGTGGCCACGCAGGCGCGGGGCAGTGTTCTCATTCATCAAAAAATGTTTGAAAGCCGCTTGTTTTTTGTGGATAAATTGATTGACATGGGCGCGCAGATCATTCTTTGCGATCCGCACCGGGCCACAGTGATCGGCCTGGATCGCCGCTACCCGCTAAGAGGCATTGAAATGACCTCGCCGGATATTCGCGCCGGACAAGCCCTGCTCATTGCGGCCCTCTCCGCAAAAGGTCGCAGCCTCATTCACAATGTGCATCAAATTGATCGCGGATACCAATATATTGACAAACGCCTAAACGCCATTGGTGCCAAGATCAACAGAATATAACACACTATGCTTGCCATTTTTAAAAAGGAAATCAATACATTTTTTTCTTCGCTGATCGGATACATGGTCATAGGCGTGTTTTTATTGCTTATGGGGCTTGTTCTTTGGGTTTTTCCTGAGTTTAGTATTTTAGATAATAACTATGCTAACTTAGATGGGCTTTTTGGCATCGCGCCAATGGTTTTTTTATTTCTGATTCCAGCCATCACCATGCGCGCATTTGCGGAAGAAAATCAAAGCGGCACCATAGAACTTTTGGCCACCAAGCCTATATCTGACTGGCATATTGTAACAGGGAAATACCTTGCCTGTATCTGGTTAGTGCTTTTTGCACTTATCCCAACTGTTTTATATTACCTGACCGTATATCAGTTGGGCGCACCACAAGGCAATTTGGACAGCGGAGGCATACTGGGTTCTTATATTGGCCTTTTTTGTCTTGCATCCGCATTCGTTGCTATTGGTTTATTTGCCAGCAGTTTGACAAACAACCAGATAGTATCCTTTGTTTTTGCCACTTTTTTGTGCTTTTTCATGTATTTAGGCTTTGATTTCCTGAGCCGGTTGCCCATTTTTTTTGGCAAAACAGATGACATAGTTCAATCCATAGGTATTGATTACCATTACAATTCCATGAGTCGCGGCGTATTGGACACCCGTGATTTGGTGTATTTTTTCTCCCTTATTGCGTTGTTTCTTGCTGCAACAGCTTTGGTATTAGGCAAAAGACGCTGGTAACAAACCATTTTCCGTGTCATGTATATCCATCCCACAGCTATTATTGATGAAGGTTGCCAGATTGGCACAGGCAGTAAAATATGGCATTTTTGCCATCTTATGCCGGGCTGTGTCGTCGGGGAAAACTGTGTTTTGGGGCAAAACGTAATGATTGCGCCAGGGGTCCGTCTGGGCAATGGGGTAAAAGTGCAGAACAATGTTTCCCTTTACACCGGCGTCGTTTGTGAAGACGATGTTTTTATCGGGCCTTCAGCAGTTTTTACCAATGTGATCAATCCACGCAGCTTCATCAACAGGAAGGAGGAATTTAAACCTACCCGAGTTAAAAAAGGGGCCAGTATCGGCGCCAATGCCACCATTGTTTGTGGTATCAATATAGGCGAATATGCCCTGATCGGGGCTGGTGCCGTTGTCCTGAAAGATGTGCCTGATTTTGCACTTGTGGTAGGAAACCCGGCCCGCCAGACAGGCTGGATCAGCCGTAGCGGACAGCGTTTACAGTTCAATGACAGGGCAAGGACTGTTTGCCCGGAAAGTGGCGATCTGTATCAATTGCACGACGGCCGGGTGACAGAAATCCCCGTTTCAATATTCCGAACTGATTCCCGTCACGAGGACTTCATTGCATTGGTTCGTCAATTGGACGCCGATTTGGCTATTCGGGATGGTGCCGAACATAGTTTTTACGCCCAATTCAACAAAATAGATCAAATCAAACATGTGGTCATCGCGTACGCTGGGCGGCAGGCCATAGGCTGCGGAGCTTTTAAACCTTTTGAGGAAGCCCATAAGGTGGAAATCAAAAGAATGTTCGTAGCGCCCCATTGGCGAGGCCTGGGCATAGCCGGACGCGTACTTTCCGCATTAGAAGAATGGGCGCAGGAGTTGGGGTATTCAAGTTGTGTTTTGGAAACGGGTAAAAAACAGCCGGAGGCTATTGCGCTATACCAAAAATGTGGGTACTCCGTCATTCCAAACTTCGGCCAATACGCAGGCGTTGAAAACAGTGTTTGTTTTGAAAAGAAAGTGGGTGATTAGTTGGGTATTTATACGTAATGGCGATCACTACAGCTTTCTCTTTGGGAATTTATTCCCTGCCGGGTTTCGTCCGTGTTCTTCATAGTAGGCATCAATATAAGCACGTTCCAAAGCGAGTGCCGCTATGCGTCCCGGAATATCTGTCAACAGGATTTTTGCATCAAATTTGGTGTATTCCGCTGCCATATTCCATTCATTAACTTGCTCCCTGGCCCTAGCCGAAAGGCCATCCTCTTCTATTGGATCGTCAGAAATACCATACTTAAAAGTATCACCATCCACACGCTTAAAAATATCATAAAGATGATGTGGATTCTCATTGCTTTTTGCATTACCGTGATACATGCTCAAGCCAAATATTCAGGATAAGCAGCCCACCCTTCTTTGTTACTAAATGTCTCGATAGGATAAGCAGGTACATATTGCAGGAAAGTGCCTTTCATACGAGAATGGGCTTCATTAGCAATTCGCAACAAAGGAGCAAATACCAAATTTTTGGGCATCAATGACGGATTTTGACGGATGGCTTCGTATGCCCGATATCCATTGGCAATGGCGCAGCACCGCGCAAACAAAAAACCATCCGGGGAAAAGTCATCCTTCCCCTCTGCTAAAGCACCATCACCTATTGCTTTAGCATGTGCTGCTGTATCTAACCAATAAAGTTTTTGAGAAAGTATATCTTTGAAATCATAAATGTGTCTCAGAGGGGCCTGACTCAAGGCAGCTACGACAGGGCTAATTACTGCATCATCTTGACCTATTTGTGTCCAATCAAGTAAATCTATCAATGCCCAAAAGTTCTCCTCACTCAAACCACCTGCTTTGGGTGTATCATGCAATTCTATCAAGACAGTGGCATTGGGGTATTTCTCCTGCAAGTCTGAAATTCTTTCCGGGCTTATGTTTCGAAGCGGGTACCGCAAAATATTTGTCATGGGCACAATGGATTGGTATTCTGTTTGCAAAAGTAGTAAAACCACTCATTATGTACCTAATAATTTTATAGAGGCGTTGAAAACAGTGTTTGTTTTGAAAAGAAAGTGGGGGATTAGTTGATCTTGTCACATGGATCGGTTGTTAAGGATATATACGAAAGACAACCTGTAATCCATGCACATGTTTCAAAAATACACGCTTATCCTGGCATTTTTTATTCCCTTTTCCCTTTATGCTCAACTCTATGTGGAAGGCATAACCGGCATTGAGCCTTTAAACCTTTGCGATTGCACTGTTGGCCCGCCCGTCACCACTGCCATATCTATTGGCATTGCTACTGGAACCAACCTAAACCCGTATTACATCTCCAATGATACCATATATATGTACAATATAAATACTGGTGTCACCGTGCTCACGTCTGTGTTGCCATTTTATTCCAATAATCTGGTTTTCGGCCCTGATGGCCTGTTGTATTCCATCGGGGCCGAAAGCAGCGGATTACAATACCTTTATTCCATTAATCCTAATACCGGAGCGGTGACTAATCTGGGCGAAATCAATTCTTATTTCCCTTTGGGCGACCTTTTTTTCCTTAACGGGGAATTGTACTGCCTGGCAGGTGATTTAAACGGTATTCCCAGCATAATAAAAGTACCGCTCGGAAACCCAAACAATGGCACCATATTGTTTTCATACCCCGATTGGGGAGGTTTTGTGGCCAGTGCTGTGGTCAATTTTAATGGCGTGCCTACGGTGATTATTGATGCTGGATTTATACCGGATGGCAGCTTTGGGTTACACACCCTGAATATGAGTACCGGCGAGCTCACCATGCTCTGCCCGAATCTTACGGTAGGCGACCTCGCTGCCCCGCCCGGGCATTCCGTCAATTGTTGTATCAATGATGCCGGTACATTCTCCAGCACCGCCCTTGTCACCCTCTGCCAAAACGAAGCCGTGACGCTCGTACACAATGGCGATGAGGAACTTGAGTCAAATTCAAGCCTCAGCTTCCTGCTTCTCAACAATAACCCGCCCGTGTTGCCCAACAATGTGTTGAGCACCTCTACCACCCCTGCTTTTTCTTTTAATCCCAATACCATGACCACCAATACAACCTATTATATTGCAGCATTTGCTGCACCCACCAACAATGGCGTACCGCAGTGGAATGCCAGTTGCACAGACCTCAGCCTCTTGGTGCCTGTAGTCTGGAAACCCGTGCCAACCGTACAATTGAGCGCGCCCCCTGCTGATCTTTGCCAAAATGGCTGCGTGCAGATCACCCTCCAGTTTACAGGTGACTTGCCCATTACTTTGGACTGGGCAACAACAAGCAACAATGGCCCTGTCACAGGTTCCTGGACGGCATCCGCCACGCCCTCTAACTTTACCCTTTGCGCACCAGCGGGCAGCACATTTCCTGTAGGCAACCTCGCGCTGCAATGGACGGGTATCTCCAATTTGTTTTGTACCTGTGACTAAGGAAACGGGAAAAGATGGAAAACGGATGAAACGGATTGGAGCGGGTTTTTCCCGCAGATGTTTATTACCCGCAGATTTACGCAGATTTTTTCGCAGATTGCGCAGATCGTGTAGTGCCTGTAACTTTCGCCAGGCCCGGCACCTTTAAAATCTGCGTCATCTGCGGGAAAATCCGCGCGATCTGCGGGGAAAAAGATGGAAACACGGATGAAACGGATCTGACGGATTGCTACGGATGCCCTATGCGAGAAATTCATTTTTAAAAAAAAGAGCCACCCCATATCATCACGGGATGGCTCAAAATATTGTTTAACCAAACTCACTGCACCACAACCCCAAACGACTGCAAACCATCCTCGGTTTGCACCTTTAGTTGGTACAGACCTTTCGGAAGGTTCAGGTTTTGGAATGTCAGAGTGCTTTGCTGCTCTGTTTTCAACTGAGTAGTCTGTGTGGTGATCAGTTTTCCGGCGGCATCCAAGAGACTGACCAGAGCAGAGGCATTGATCTTGCTGTTCATAAGGACCGCAAAATCACCTGCTGTAGGGTTTGGCAGAATTTGAACGCCTACTCGGCCTTCCAGATCGCGCACATTGCTGGTCAGTGAAATGGTGTTGGTACGTACGGCTGTACTGCATTGATTGATGGATGACAGTCGAACCTGATAGGTGCCGGGGCCGGGGAAAGTATGCGTCGGCTCCTTTTCTGTGCTGCTTTGTCCATCTCCAAAATCCCAGAGATAACTGGTCGCATTGGCGCTTGAATTAACAAATTTCACGGTTAACCCGCTTGGAGGCAAACTTGAGAAATTGGCACTTGGCTGATTCAAAACCACCACTTTAAAAAATGCGGTGTCATTGCCTGCGGAATTTGACGCAATCAAGCGTATGTTTTTGGTGCCTGGTATAGTATAATTATAGTTTAGTGGTCCTACTCCCGTGGCCGTCGCCCCAATGCTGGATCCTGAACCCAAAGACCAGGTATAAGTGGTGGCTGGCTCCGGCTTGAGCACACTGATGCTGAATGCTACGGCACGGCAGAGCGTATCTGTTGCAGCATTGATGGCTGCAGTAGGCTTGGTGATAATGAACGTTTTGATACCAATATTGTCTATGTATAGGTTGTTGCCATTGTCATTGACGGCACGGAAGCGTAGCAACAGTTTTTTGCCGGCATATTTGTTCAGACCTACTGTTTCAGAACGCCATTTATACGCACTGTCCGGCACAAATTTATCCGTAAGGTTTTTGCCTAATGTGGATAAGCCTGTACCCCCCTGCTTCCAAATCACATCGGGTTGGGCAGCAGTATTACAATCTGTAAAGGCTTCGATTACCAAGGAATCATTGGTGGCTGTAGTGAAACGGGCATAGGCGTAATCAAAGATCAGCGCTGGATCACTGATGCTTTGAAGGTCAATTGGTCCGAGATAGGCCATGTCTTTTTCTCCGAGCCCATTATATTCATAGTTGTTCATGTACAATGCCCTGGTAGGTTTGTCATCCTTTCCGATCAGATTTAAGCCGTCGCTTAATTGCCAACTGGTCTTGTTATCTGGATTGGTTATTGCCCAGCCTTTGGGGAGGGTATTCTGAGCCTCAAAATCTTCCTTGAATTCTGTTGAAAACGCGCTGGACAAAATTGGCATTGTAGCGCGCAAAGTGTCATTATATGTTGCTATGTCGCCCGTAGCTGACACCCATATTTTAAGCTCAACACTGCCAGCGTTTGGCAAATTGGGCAATGTCGTAAAGGTATAATCTGTAAATGCGCCTACGTTTATATCCGGAAGCGGTTCTGTAACCGCGTTTTCATTATTGATTTGATAACTTACTGTTGCTCCGTTAAGCGGTAGTTTGCCTGAATTTGCTATACGAATCTTTATCGGTTTGGCATTGTTGTCGCAAAACGCTGTAATATCAGTACCCGGACCAAGCAGTGCTTGCGCAAAAGCGTCAGTTTGTTGAGGGCAGTTTAACAAGCCTCCTGCATAGTTTCGGGCATTGGTGCGTCGGCCTTTCAGGCCATCCTTACGACTGGCTCCAATAGCATACCAAAAGCTGTTAAGGGGGCTTCCTTTTAATTTTATCGTTAGCGAAGAATCGCCAGGTGCGGAAGTGCCGACACCTTCCATGTATTTTTCACCCAACATATAAATTGTGGCACCGATGGAGTCAGCAACAGATTTCCAAGCAAACGTAATGGAGTCTGGACAAACTTTTGCTACACGCAGTGCCTCCGGAACATTAACTATAGACATGGGAAAGTCAGAAGTATCACGACGGGTGCCGCGAGTAATAAAAAAACGTACCTGGCTGCTAACCGTTGTGGGGACCGTCCAGTCGAACCATCTTTTTTCACCCGTAACCTGTGTAACGGGCAAAAATGTAGCCCCGTTATCTAAGCTGTATCGGAGGGTAAAATTACCCGTATTGCCATGTGCATCCCAAAAAACACGTTCTTTGGTTCCAGGAACCAAGGATTGACCGCCATCGGGATAAACAATTTTGAGGCGATCATCATGGAATTCCCATACCAAGAAAAAGGCTTGTGGGCCAAAAGGAACGGCGGTGCCTTTTACTTTAATTGTGTAGGTGCCTGCTGCTGGTTTGTCAATGACCACTTGCTCGTGATTATTGAGAGAATCGCGACCACGGGTAGCGGGAGCATCAAGATTGGTCACATCAGGAGTTGGGTCCAGCAGCCAAGGCAGATTTACTGTGCCATTGGGCCCTGTTACAGTAAGGTCCAAATCGTTAACGAGGGCGGTTTTAGCCAATTCCTCGGCAGGAGGATCCGCCCAAACAATCATAAAACGGGCCTGTTCAGTCAAATTGGGCACAGTTATGGTGAATGTCGTTTCTTTTCCAGCATCCACACTGCTTTCCTTGTAACGGCCCAACTCAAGGGTTCTGAACGCACGCCAGGTATTGACATGCCCGTAGCCAAATTTGAAATCAGGACCGGCATTGCCGAGATCATTTGCTGTATTCAATATGCAAGCCTTTAGCAGTGTGGCATTGGGCAATTCATTGTTGTTCAGCGATTTATACGCGTGGGTCAATTGTGTCAAGCAACCTGCAATACCAGGCGCGGCTGCTGATGTACCACCAAAGGAAATATTTGTGTTATTGGGTGCAGCCGACGCCTGGTTTTGCCCGTGCGCTGCAATCTCTGGCTTCAAACGGCCATCATTCATCGGGCCACGGCTTGACGACTCAACGATTGTAATATCCGCATAAAGGTTGGCCGTAGCGATTGAGTTTTTGGAAGCCTTGTGCCCGCCCGTAATATTGCCCCATTGATTGCCGGCACCATACCCACAATCCGTATTGTTTGCATTGCCTGCAGAAAACACGTGCATAAGGGTTTTATTTTCAAATAATTGTTGATCAACCGTTTGTGCAGCAAGTGTGTATCCTAAATTGCACCCGTTAGAGTACGAAGTATTGGTAATGGTAACTCCTTTTTCCTTGTGTAAAGGCAAGGTCGGCCCTTGAAAATCCGCCTGATAGTCAACCACATAGATCAAAGCCCCGGGAGCCATGCCCTTTACTTCGGGATCCAGATTGCCCGCACCACTGAATACACCCCCTACCCCATCACCGTGATCACCAAGCAGAGGGTCAGTCTTGGCATAATCGTTAATTAGGCGACCTTGAAAGTCAATATGCGGGCCGACCTGACCATCATCACGAACCATAATGTTCACGCCTTCTCCATTAAAACGGCGGCCCAGCTCGGAATCTGAATCCAACAAAGAGGAGCGATGCATAGCCCGGCCTTTGGTATCATCAGGCACACTTGGGGCATCAACCAATTCCATATATTTCACAAAAGGCCGTGCCGCCAATTCCATTAGTCGGTTCTCGGGGATACGAAGGTGGAGGAAGCCATTTTGGTTGCCTTCTTCGACCACGCGAAAACCCAATTCACGACATTTTTCTGCACTTTCTGCAATACTTATGTGCGGGTAAGATTGTATGTTGATATCCACGTGATCTCCTCTGACGGCCCAATCGCCCCAAGGTTTTTCCCGAAGGCTGCGGGCCATTTTCCATTCCGGTTTTACGGCCACTATGCTTCTTGTGCCTATTTTGGCCAAATCTGACCAGGAAAATCCGTCGGGCAAACCCACAAGATATGCCCCATCATGAACGTATGAATAGAAGCGCACACCCTGCTGCTCTAAGCTTGCCCGTAAATTGGCATCCGGGATTTGAGCACATTGGATGTAGCGCATGGTATAGCCATTTTCAAATGCAACATCTTCTGCATATTGCATTTGATTGGCTAATTGTATGTTTTCTGGAAATCGTTCGGTGCCCCATTCAAAATAAATGGGTTTTGATTGTTGCGCTACAAGGGAGAGGCCTGTAAGCAAACACAACAGAATTGGTGTAATGGTGCGGTAAAAATTTTTCATATACAATAGAAAAGTTTTGAAGTTGCGAAGCTCAAAAGTAGATTAGTTTGGCGTTTGTTGAATAGAACAATTCATAATATTGATAATTTGTGTCATTTTTTTTTCGTATTCATCATCGTTCTCGATCTAAGCGCTGCAACCTTAATGTGGAGCCTGTTGTCATTTAAGCGTTGTATTAAAATATAGTTTTCTGTTATGCAAAAAAACCTTTTCATCCTTTTTTCTTTTATTGTATTGTCATTCAATGTGTTAGCCCAAGGCTCTACCGTAACCCGAAGCCTTCCCGCTTTTGACGAGTTGTACATTTCGGGAGGCTATGACGTGGTAGAGTTAAAGCAGGGCGACACTGAAATGGTCGTTTTGGAAGTTAGCGGCATTGACCCGGACAACATCATCACCGAAGTGAAAAATGGAAAATTGGAAATCAAAAACAAGCGCGGCACCTACCGAAATTTTAGGGCCCGGATGACGGTAACATTCAAAAACATACAATCCATTAAAAACAGCGGCTCTACGGATGTAAAAGCGCTTAGCAATCTGAAGGCCAACAGCTTTTCGCTTTCAAGCAGCGGTTCAGGTGATTTTTCAGGCAGTTTCGAGGTCAAGGATTTGAGTGTATCCATATCGGGGAGCAGTGACATGAAACTTAGTGGCAATGCTGAAAATCAGAAAATAGCCATCAGTGGATCTGGTGACGTGGATGCCAAGGAATTAAAAGGTGCATCGGCAAGTGTAAGCATCAGTGGATCAGGTGACGTCCGTTTGGGTGTGAAGGGACAAATCAGCACAACGGTGTCAGGCTCTGGCAGAGTAACAAACGATTAAGAAAAAGCAACAAAAAACCGGAAAACAACAAGAATTTTGCGTTTGTAGTCCAATTTCGGGGGTGGCGTCTTAGGATGTCGCCCCTTTTTTATGTACAAGGGCAATTTTAGAACAAGCCGTGCAATTGAGCCTGTACCATCTGAAAAACCTTGGCTGTATCCTCGGGTTTATTTTGGAAATCAAGGTTGTCAACATTGATCACCAACAATTTGCCTTCGTGGTAGTTGTTGATCCAGTTGTCATACCGTTCGTTAAGCCGCTTCAGGTAATCAATACTGATACTACCTTCATAATCACGACCTCGCATTTGGATGTGTTCCACTAAAGTTGGAATACTTGCTTTCAGGTATATCAGGAGATCGGGAGGCCTGATTTGGGACACAATGGATTGAAACAAAGTGAGGTAGTTTTCAAAATCGCGACGTTCCATCAAGCCCATATCCGCTAAGTTGGGCGCAAAAATAAAGGCGTCCTCAAAAATGGTTCTATCCTGTATTACGGTTCTGTTACCCTGTAAAATTTTCAGCACCTGCTGATAACGACTGGACAGAAAAAAGACCTGAAGGTTGAAAGACCAACGTTTCATGTCCAAATAAAAATCGGATAGATAGGGGTTATTTGCGGCATCTTCATAGTGTACATCCCATCCAAATTGGCGGGCTAACATTTCACAAAGTGTGGTTTTTCCCGCACCAATGTTGCCCGCGAGGGCAACATGCTTGATCATTGGGCGCTCTGTAGGCAGGCCGGTAGTCATAGGTATGTTTTGGTCAGTAAAAATTGAAGCCGCGAAGAAACGGAAATTAAATTATTCAATGGGCCGATTTTGTCCCAAAAAATTCAGGTGGTCTTGATTATTTTTAAAAAACCTAATTTTAATAAAAACATAATTTCGCCAGAGCTGTTTACCTTTGCGGAATAAATCTAAATAACAATAAGCATGAGCGATCGCAAACTGATATATCTGGACAATAATGCAACTACCCCTTGTGATCCACGGGTGGTAGAAGCAATGATCCCGTATTTTTATGAAAAACACGGCAATGCGGCCAGTCGCAGCCATCAATTCGGTTGGGAAGCAGAAGATGCTGTTGATTATGCCCGCGAACAGATTGCAGCCTTGTTACAGGCCGAAGACAAGGAAATCATCTTCACTTCTGGCGCTACGGAAAGCAACAACCTTGCCCTGAAAGGTGTTTTTGAAATGTATGCCAAAAAGGGCAACCACATCATTACCGTAAAAACAGAGCATAAGGCTATCCTGGACACCTGCAAGCACCTGGAAAAACAAGGCGCCGAAATTACTTACCTCGATGTCCAGGAAGATGGCCTGATTGATCTTCACAACTTAGAAGCCGCTATCAGGCCAACTACCATTTTAGTAAGTGTAATGTGGGCCAACAATGAGACCGGAGTGATCCAGCCCATGCGTGAGATTGCAATAATTTGCGAAAAGCATGGCGTATTATTCCATTCAGATGCTACCCAGGCCGTTGGCAAAATACCAACGCTACCCCGCGAAACCGGTGTACACCTCATGTCTTTTACCTCCCATAAAATGTATGGACCAAAAGGCGTTGGCGCGCTCTACGTAAGCCGCAAGAACCCTCGGGTAAAGGTAACTGCACAAATGGACGGCGGCGGACACGAACGCGGTATGCGCTCAGGCACCCTCAATGTTCCCGGCATTGTAGGCTTTGGCAAGGCTGCTGAAATAGCCCGCTTGGAAATGGCCCAAGACGCTGAAAGATTGAGCAAGCTCCGTGATCATTTAGAACAATCCCTTATCGCGTTGGAGGAAACCAAGGTAAACGGCAATGTAAACCACCGTATGCCCCATGTTAGCAATATATCCTTCAAACACGTTGAGGGTGAAGGGCTTATGATGACTTTTAATCAAAATATTGCAGTGTCATCAGGATCTGCCTGTACTTCTGCTTCATTGGAGCCCAGTTATGTTTTGGTAGGCATGGGCCTCGGTGATGATCTTGCACATTCCAGTATTCGTTTCTCTCTTGGTCGCTTTACCACCCAGGAAGATGTTGATTTCGCCATTAAGGCCGTCGCCCAAGGCGTAAATCACATGCGTGAACTCAGCCCCATCTGGGAAATGTATCAAGAAGGCGTTGATTTGACGAAAATTGAGTGGGCAGCGCATTGATTGTTGATTTGATTTTTTGTTGATATGTTGATTCGAATCCAACGCAACATTTCAACTACATAATACTTCACAACTCATCCCTATATACAATGGCTTATTCAGAAAAAGTACTCGAACATTTCAAAAACCCTCGCAACGTTGGTTCTTTGAACAAAGATGCCAAAAATGTTGGCACAGGACTCGTGGGCGCCCCGGAATGTGGCGACGTCATGCGTCTTCAAATAGAAGTAGATGAAGCTTCCGGCGTTATCCGTGATGCCAAATTCAAAACATTTGGCTGCGGTTCAGCCATCGCATCATCATCATTGGCCACCGAATGGCTCAAAGGGAAATCTTTGGACGAGGCCGCCAAAATTGACAATATGGACATTGTAGAAGAACTGGCCCTCCCGCCGGTAAAAATTCACTGCTCCGTTTTGGCAGAAGACGCTATTAAAGCAGCGATCAATGACTATCGTGTAAAAAATGGCTTCGTGGTGGAAAATGAGCACGCAGTAGCCTAATACTCATGCTCCCAATCAAGGAACAATTATTTGCATTGATCAAACAACAGGAACAATGATTTTTGTAGCAGATAGCGCAAAGGACAAAATCCAGGAGATCCGTGCTAAGGGCAGTATCTCCTCCGAGCACTTCATTCGAGTAAGTGTAGTGAGCGGCGGCTGCTCCGGCCTCTCCTACAAATTGGATTTCGACAACGAAAATAAGCCCAACGATCAGGTATTCGAGGACAATGGGATAAAGGTTGTCACTGACCTCAAGAGTTTTTTATACCTTTTCAATACTACTTTGGAGTTCTCCGGCGGCTTGGATGGCAAAGGATTTTCGTTTAATAACCCCAATGCTTCGCGCACTTGTGGTTGTGGCGAAAGCTTTTCTGTGTAATTCTTGATTACAAGGTTCTGTTTTCCTGTACTTGCCAACATGAGTCATCCCGTATTTTCGGGGTGGCTCATGTTTTTTTTGCACATCAGGCAAACAAATCCATTGGTATTCTAAGGCAATATTGCGACATTTGCGCCTCTTTATATATTGTTGTCAATATCATGTCAGTCCTCAAAAAAATAGAAACGGATATCCTGATCATCGGGGCCGGCCCAGTGGGTTTGTTTGCAGTGTTTGAAGCCGGTTTGTTGAAAATGCGTTGCCATATCGTTGATGTTTTGCCTCAGGTTGGCGGTCAGTTATCCGAGATATACCCTAAAAAACCGATCTATGACATACCAGGATATCCAAGTGTGCTTGCAGGTGATCTCATCAAAAACCTGATGGAGCAAATAGCTCCTTTTCACCCGGGCTTTACCCTTGGCGAACGTGCAGAAACCCTTGAAAAACAAGAAGATGGGAAATGGGCGGTTACTACTTCAGAGGGTACCATGCTCATCGCTCCCGTTATTTTTATAGCAGGAGGATTGGGCTGTTTTGAGCCTCGAAAACCACCCATTGACAATATCGAACAATTTGAAAACCGAGGCATTGAGTACTTTGTGCGCAATCCCGAATTTTACCGCAACCGCCGTGTGGTTATTGCAGGAGGTGGTGACTCCGCTTTGGACTGGTCCATTTTTCTTTCCGATGTCGCTAAGGAATTGGTATTAATCCATCGTCGCACAGAGTTTCGCGGCGCTCCTGACTCCGTAGAAAAGGTGATGGAATTGGCACAAAATGGACATATTCGCCTGATTACCAATGCGCAGGTGACAGGTTTGCTGGGCCAGGATAAACTTACCGGAGTCGTTGTGCAACAGGACGAACAAGGAGAAATTCAACTTGATGCAGATCATTTTGTTCCTCTTTTTGGCCTTACTCCAAAACTTGGACCGCTTGTTGAATGGGGGCTTGCCCTGGATAAAAATGCCATTGAGGTAAATACAGAGGACTACCGCACCAGTGTGCCCGGCATTTATGCTATTGGCGATATTAATACCTATAAAGGAAAATTGAAACTCATCCTCTGTGGCTTTCATGAGGCCACATTAGCCTGCCAGTCTGCCTTTCAAACCGTCTTTCCTGACAAAAAACTATCCTTCAAATATACCACCGTTACAGGTATAGAAGGTATGGCAGTATAAAATCCACATTGTCATAACGCATAACATTAACCTCATTTCAATTATTCTTATGCGCTTGATTTTCAGTTTTTTATTGCTTCTTTTATTGGCATTTGTTAGCCATTCCTGTAAAACTGATTATGAAAAAATGGTAGATAAGGAACTTGGGTCAGGCGTACGCAATGACTCCATTTTCTTTGGACTTTTTTTCGGTATGAGCCGCGATTCTTTTTATAAGCATTGCTTGGCGTTGAACAAAAGTGGCATGGTAACAAACGGCCCCGAAAACAATACAGTGTTGTATGTTTTCCAATCGTTCCGATGCCCAATTGACATGAATTTTTTCCCGGAATTTGAAAAAAACACCATTTGCAAAATGGGGGTCTCTTTCAATTATCAATGCTGGGCACCTTGGAACAAAAATTATTATGCCGAAACCATGCTCCCCGATGCCCGGCAAATTGTTGAAAAATGGTTTGGAAATGGGTTTTTAGAGATCAAGAAGCCCAAGTCAGGACGTTCCTTGTGGGTAAAGGTGGCTGGCAACCGTCAGGTAATGTATTATGTCAAAGACGACAAAACACTGCGCTTGGAAATTCAGGATTTGTTGGCCAAGCCTTTGGAATAATGAAATTTTTATACATTTGCCCATGACAGCTTAGCAATATCTAATATTACATCACATACGCTGTTCAGCACAACTTATGTGGTAAAAATCAATTTTATGAAACGAGAAATACACAATTGGTTCAGCCCAAGACTGAACAAAAACATGGAGATTGCGGTATATGGCCATTTTGGCTTTGCACTCCTTATGCTGCCCACTGCTGCGGCAGACTATTTGGAATACGAGCGTTTTCACCTTATCTCTGTGTTGGAACCTTACATTGAGGCCGGTAAAGTCAAGATTTTCTCTATCAACAGCATTAACTCCGAAGCTTGGTTGAACAATCGTATGCATCCAAGGCACAAAGCCATCCGCCATCAACAGTTCAATGCTTATGTGGAAAACGAGGTTGTGCCATTTATTAGAATGCATACCTCCGACAGTACTCCAATCATCACCACTGGGGCCTCGTTGGGCGCTTTGCACTCCGCCAACCTGTTTTTCCGTCGCCCAGACCTGTTCGGTGGCACCATCGCTATGTCCGGTGTGTATGACCTGACATCCTACACCAAAGGTTATTTTGATGAGGACGTCTATTTCAATTCCCCTTGCCATTATTTGCCCAACTTGAATGATGAACACACCCTAAACCTGCTTCGCAGAAGCGGACACATTCATATCCTTACTGGTTCAGGCGATTATGAAGACCCCGATTCCTCACGCAACCTGTCAACTATTCTGAGCAACAAAGGTATTCCCCATGAGTTGGATATCTGGGGCTGGGATATGCGACATGACTGGCCAACCTGGCGCGCCATGCTGCCTTATTACATTGATTCAAGGTTTTGATTATTTTTGAATAATATTTTTTGAACCACAAAAGGCATGAAGGCCACAAAAATTATCTTTTGTGTTCTTTGTGCCTTTTGTGGTTCAAAAAACAATCACTTTGTGGTTCAAATCTGACTACTCAGGAAGATTTATTAATTTAACCATGAGATACTTAATATTCATCTTGCTGACTATCAATACTTTGGATGCCAAAAACCAACTCAATGCCGGAAATATTGACACTCTTGAACTTTTTTCGCCATCCATGCGAAAAAACATAAAGTGTATCATCATTACACCCAACAACTATTCTGTGTTGGGTGAGCGATACCCGGTATTGTATCTCTTGCACGGATGGAGCGGCCACTTCGCATCATGGTTGGGTGATGCACCACAATTGCGCCAGCATGCTGATACCTATAATATGCTAATCGTGTGTCCGGATGGTGGCTATGACAGCTGGTATTTGGATAGTCCAGTGGACAGCACTGTTCGATATGACACCCACATCAGTACGGAAGTAGTCGCCTTTGTGGATTATTACTATCATACGCGCCGCGAAAAAAGTGGAAGAGCTATTGCAGGCCTAAGCATGGGTGGCCATGGGGCTATGTCTATAGCCATTAAACACCCCGAAGTGTTTGGTGCTGCGGGAAGCATGGCTGGCGGCCTTGACCTGCGCCCTTTTCAAAAGAACAACTGGGATCTTCAAGGGGTGTTGGGCAATCCACTGTCCAACTGGAACAATTGGGAATCCGTCTCCGTCGTCAATCTTGTATCTCGTATCATTCCCAATAGTTTGTCTTTGATCATTGATTGTGGCGTGGACGATTTTTTTATAGAAACCAATAGAAGCATGCACGAAAAATTAGTGAAAGCCAACATTCCCCATGAATACACCGAACGACCGGGGGAACACAATGGTGCGTATTGGGGCAAGGCCATTGATATACAGCTCGTATTTTTCGATCATTTCTTTAAGCAACTTTAGTCTGCTATCTTTGCAATTCTGTGAATAAACTGACCATTCACGGTTCAATTTGTACTTGTGAAACATAACAGCAACATACCCCCACGCAGCCTGTCCTGCTATCAAACAATATTGCTTTTTTGGGTGTTGGCCATAAGTGCTTGCCAGAAAAACCCGGCATCCCACCAAAAACAAAGCAGGTTTGAATTGATGCCCTCCGAACATACCGGAATCAACTTTAGGAATGACGTGCCCTATTCCGACAGCTTTAATTGTTATGTCTTTCGCAATTTTTACAATGGTGGCGGAGTAGGCATTGGTGATGTCAACAATGATGGATTGCCAGACCTTTTCTTTTGTGGCAACATGGTAAGTAACCGCCTTTATCTTAACAGAGGCAATTTTCAATTTGAAGATATCACAGCAAAAGCAGGGCTTTTGTCGCAGAACATTTGGACCACTGGCGTTGCCATGGTAGATGTCAATGGTGATGGATGGCTTGATATTTACACCTGTAAATCAGGAGATCCCAAGGGACAAAAACGTTACAATGAACTGTTTATCAATAACAAAGACGCTGCTATCAATGGATCGGCCCCTACGTTCCGAGAAGAGGCTGCCCTTTGGGGTTTGGACAACAAAGGGCTGAGCACCCACGCGGCTTTTTTTGATTATGACCGTGATGGCGATCTGGATTGTTATCTCCTCAACAATTCCATGCGTAGTGTGGGCGGTTATGATTATCGCCCGGGGCAACGGAATGTCCCCGATCCTGAAGGCGGCAACAAGCTGTTGCGCAACGATGGCCAGTATTTTAAGGATATCAGCGCAGAGGCTGGTATTTATCGTTCTGCTATAGGTTTTGGACTGGGCGTAACCGTTGGCGATTATGATGCTGATGGTTGGCAGGATTTATTTGTGTCCAATGACTTTTTTGAACGCGATTACCTGTACAGAAATCTTGGAAATGGTCGCTTTGAAGAAGTATTAACCCAAAAAATTGCAGAAATATCCAAAGGCTCCATGGGGGCAGATATGGCAGACCTGAACAATGACGGCCTTCCGGAAATTTTTGTCACCGAAATGACGCCCCCTGACGATGCACGCTATAAAACAAAAGCCGCTTTTGACAACTGGAACACCTACCAGTTTATGACCCAAACAGGTTATCATAGGCAATTTGGGCGCAATGTGCTTCAAATTAATCAAAATGGAACGTTTTTCGACGTTGGTCGCCAGGCAGGCGTGGCCTTTACTGATTGGAGCTGGGGTGCCTTGCTTGCTGATTTTGACAATGATGGCTGGAAAGATATATTTGTCGCCAATGGAATTGGAAAAGATCTTTTAGATCAGGATTATATCAATTTTTATGCTGATCCCGCAGCCATCCAGAAAGTACTTCGTGAAAACCCCGGACAAGGTATAAAAACCTTGATTGATGCCATGCCCTCTGTGCCAATAGCCAATTTCCTTTTCCAAAACAAAGGAGATGCCCAAGCCCTAACATTCAATAATGTATCCTCTGACTGGGGCCTTGGTACAGCATCCTTTTCCAATGGCTCTGCCTATGGCGATTTAGATGGTGACGGCGACCTTGATCTCGTGGTCAATAATGTCAATATGCCTTGTTTTGTTTACCGAAATAACAGCGCCTCGTCAGATAAGAGAGATGCCAACTGGCTGAAAATCAAAATTCAGGGCGAAGGCAAGAATACTTTCGGCCTCGGAACCAAGGCCAAGGTGCACGTAGCAGGGCAAACCCTTTATCAAGAGCTAGCGCCCATGCGGGGTTTTGAATCCTGCGTGGAGCCTGTACTGCATTTCGGCTTGGGCAGTCATACCATCGTTGATGAGGTAGAACTGCTCTTCCCCTCTGGCAAAGTCTGGAAGGCGAAACAACTTATAGTCAATCAATTACTGACCGTTGCTGAGTCTTCGGCTTCTGACGGGACTGCCAATATGCTCCCCTCACGCACTAAACCAATATTTGCTACAGCGAAAGTGGCTGATTTTCAACATATTGAAAAACCGTACAACGATTTTGATCAGGAACCCCTCAATTTTCGAATGTACTCCGCCGAAGGCCCGGCGCTTGCCGTAGCCGATGTCAATGCCGATGGACTGGAGGATTTTTTTGTTGGTGGCGCAGCAGCTCAGGCAGCCAGGCTGTTCATACAAAATAAAGACGGTTCATTTAATGTATCTCAACAAGTTGATTTCGAGCAGGATAAAGCCGGTGAAGATGTAACGGCCATTTTTTTTGATGCAAATGCAGATGGTGCCCCGGATCTATATGTAGGCAGTGGCAGCAGTGAGTTTCAGCCCGGTGAATTGGCCTTGAGCGACCGCCTTTACCTCAATAACGGAAAGGGGCATTTCCGAAAAAAAGCCGACGCATTACCCGGTCAAAAACCATTTAGTACCGCTTGCGCCCGCGCAGCAGACATGGATGGCGATGGTGATATAGATGTGTTTGCCGGCATGAGAATGGTGCCCGGCCACTATGCTCAGGAGCCAACTTCTTTCCTGATGTTGAATGATGGATCGGGCAATTTTAAACCGCAGCCAATGCGCGGTTTGGGCATGGTAACTGATGCCGCCTGGGCTGACGTGGACGGAGACCGCGATCCTGACCTGATCGTAATCGGAGAATGGGAGCCCGTGCGTATTTTTCAAAATAATTCCGGCCAGTTAAGTGAACTAAAACCCAATAGCCTGAGCCAAAGCAATGGTTGGTGGAATCATATTCACGCCGCTGACTTAGATGCTGATGGAGATACGGACTTTGTACTGGGCAACTGGGGAGACAACTCAAGATTTAAGGCCTCTGAGCAACAACCTATGTCGCTTTATATCTCTGATTTTGATCAAAATGGCCGCGATGAAAGCATTTTGTGCCAATACAACGGCGAACGGATCTACCCCATGGTGCTGCGCAATGATTTGGTCAAACAATTGCCGGCACTAAAGAAAAAATACCTCAAATTTGAACAGTACCAAAATCAGTGCATAACAGACATATTTACAGCCGAACAATTAAAAATGGCCGCTGAAAAAAAGGTTTACAGCCTGAAAACCAGTGTTTTATGGAACAAAGGGGGAGGAAATTTCGAACTGATCGCCCTACCCTATGCTGCTCAGCAAACACCAGTTTTTGCCATTTGCACCTTGGATGCCAATGGAGATGGGCAATTGGATATCGTGATGGCAGGCAACCATGAACGCTGCAAGCCAGAAACCGGTATTTATCTCGGATCTGATGGTGTTTTGCTTTTGAACAGTGGCAGCAATGGTTTTATAGCAGCGCCAAACGACGGCCTGTCCCTGTCCGGAGTGACTCGTGCCCTCAGCATCATTAAAGCAAAAAACCAAACAACAATCATGGCCGCACAAAACAATGGGAGCCTTATGTTTTATCGCCCAAACCGCTGATTTCCTTTTTTCATCCGTCGTTTTGCGTCATTTATCCAACTATTTTCCCTATCAGTGCATGCTAAAAGTATTCTTGCGCTTGAAAAATTGAGATTTATGAAAAATTCGCAACCCAAACGTAAAAGAACCCTGTTGTACATCGGCATTGCCGCACTTCTGCTACTGATTGTAGCTGCGGTGATAAAAGCCCGCAGCAAACCCAAAGGGGAGGAAGTTTCTGTTGAAAAAGTGCAAAAACGGACCATCAAGGAAACCGTGAGCGGAAGTGGCAAGATCTTCCCCGAAACGGAAGTCAAAATCAGCTCTGATGTATCAGGTGAAATCATTGACCTATACGTCAAAGAAGGTGATTCCGTTACCATTGGTCAGATATTGGCAAAAATACAACCCGATCAATACCAAAGCGCCGTTGAACAAGGTGAGGCTTCCGTCAATACCGCCCGTGCGCAGCGAGAGATTTCTGCAACCAATTTTAAGGCAAGTACAGCCCAGTTGGAGCAGTTAAAAGCCGATAAGACAAGGGCTTTTGCCCAATTGGACATTTCGCGCAGGGATTTTCAGCGCAATGAAAAATTGCTGAAGGAAGGTGTGATTTCACAACGTGAATTTGACAATGCCCAGGGCAGTCTTAAAGCCGCTGAGGCCGCCGCCGCTGTGGCTGATGCCGCGCTGAATGCTGCAGAAAGCTCTTTGATGTCCACTAAAGAGAATATCAGGGTAGCGGAATTTGGGGTAAACAGTGCCGGAGCGCGCCTCAAAGAGCTTCGTACCAGCCTTTCTCGCACCATTATCAGGGCTCCCGTCAGCGGTATTGTCAGTAAACTGAATGTAGAACGCGGCGAAAGGGTAGTCGGCACCCTTCAAATGGCAGGTACCGAGATGATGCGCATTGCCAACCTTAGCGGCATGGAAGTACAAGTAGATGTCAGTGAAAATGACATCCTGAAGGTAGCCTTAGGCGATGATGCCGATATTGAAGTGGATGCTTATTTAGGGCGAATGTTCAAAGGCAAAGTTACTGAAATAGCCAATAGTGCCAACAATGTAGGAAGCGTAGGAAGTTCCTTGAATACCGATCAGGTGACCAATTTCGTGGTCAAGATCAGGGTAGATCCAAACTCGTACACCGATTTGGTCAAAGACGGCAAGCGATACCCTTTCCGACCCGGCATGTCAGCAGCAGTAGATATTTTTACCGAAACGGCTGAAAATGTTTGGAGCGTGCCGCTGATCTCTGTAACCGCCCGCGAGGACAAAGAAAAAGAGAAAAGCAAAAAAGAAGAGTTGGAAGAAAGCAATAAAGTAGTAAATGTCAGCCAAATAGAGCGCAATCGAATCCAGGAAATCGTTTTTGTCCAAATCGGTGATACCGTTGCTATTCGTCCTGTAAAGACGGGTGTGCAGGACAATGAGTTCATAGAAGTTATCTCCGGCCTTGAGGAAGGCGAGATCGTGGTAACTGGGCCTTATTCTGCGATAGCCCGCAAATTGGAAAGCGGAACCCGTATCAGGATACTGGACGAAAAAGAAAAGAAGAAGAAAGAAAAGAAAAAGGAGGAGGATTGATTTTTGCCATAAACAGACATCTAGCGAAACAACAGCTTCTTGACCGTCCGTTCACCTTTCTCTCCGGTGGCCACCAACACATAAGTCGCTGGAGGTAAGGCAGGCAGTTTCCACTCGCCTTGTTGAATCAGTTCAAGGGATTGGGTAGCGATGGTTTTTCCGTCCATGGTGTATAGTCTAAGTTGCAGGATATTTGCTTTTTGATCTGCGCTTTGTATCCTAATCATTCCCGACAGCGCAGAACCATTATGGCTGATCTGAAGAAAGTTATCTGTGCTGTTTTCTTGGGTGCCCAGCAAGTTTTTGTAAGGGAAAAGGGGCCAGTTTAAGCCGCCATCCGAGAGGACATTTTCATCAAAATCAAAAAAAGTAGCATTTTCCTGATGCGAGCCTTGCCCCCAGGGCGTACGGCATTTGGAAGATACCCAGGCAGGTTCCCAGTAGATGACCCCCGATCCGCCCTTGTTGATGACCATTTGGGTCAGGTCAGTTAGCCACTTTTTTTGGTTTTGGGGACTGGGTGGCGCGTAGTCCGGGTGTGTTTTGTTGATGATGTTGTTGGCGGGATCATTGCCCGCAAGGGTCCAGATATAGCCCGTTTCAAAAATCATTACGGACTTCCCCGGGTATGTGTTTTTTAAGAGATGAATAATGTCTCCTGTTTGAGCAATGGTAGTTGGGGCATGCCAGGCCCAATAATAGGACATGCCAATGATATCAAAATCGCGAACGCCATTTTGCCAAAAACCATTCATCATATAGGCCGTTCCCGCAGGATCAGCAACATGAAGGGCAACTTTCACCGATTTTCCTGTTTGTGCAGCCACATCTCGCACCGCCTTTATGGCCGTGTTGAACAAGGCGGCATTGCGCGACCAATTAAGTGTCCATCCAGCATTGTTGGTGGCCTCCGAAAGGAGTATCCCGCGATTGGTTTCATTGCCCACCTGCACCATTTCCGGCATCAGTCCGGCATCATTCAAGGCGTTAAGGGTACTGTAAACATATCGGTAAAGGGAATCCTGCAATACGGGCAGTTTGTCCACTACGCTGGCCCAGGCTTTTGGCAGTATCTGACGATTGGGATCTGCCCAAAAATCAGAGAGATGAAAATCCAGCAATACGGCCATGTTTTCGGCTTTGGCGCGCAATATGGCACGTTTGACATCAGTAAAATCTGAATAGCGCCTTCCATTATTCAAAGTATCCTGCCAGGATGGCGTGTGCCATAAGCGCAAACGAACCAAATTGGTACCATGATCGGCAAAAATCTCGTAACAGTCTTTAGGGATTCCTTTATCCCGATATACCACACCGCAGTCATCCATTTGATTGACGTACGAAAGATCGCTTCCGAAGTAAAACGATTGCCCATGACATAGCATTGGTATAATTAGGGCTATCAATGTACCAAACAAATGGCGCCAGTTTAACAGATCTGTCATGGTTCAGTAAGTATTTTAGTAAAAGTTGAATTTTACGTTTGGTTTTAACCAATTGAAAATTAGCACATTAATCAATTGGCACATTTTACTTAAAATGTTATCTGCATGCTTAGGCTGGGTAAAATGGGCAACTGGTTTACCCGTGCATAGCGCACGCGATCAAAATAGAAAATGTTGGCGCGGTCATATATATTGGTGCAGGACGCTGTAATTTCCATCTTGGAGTGTTTGCCCAGGTCGAACATACGCTTCACGGATACATCCATGCGGTGATAATAGGGCAAGCGGCCGCCATTGCGCTTGGTGTCGTAGATAAGGCCAAGTGAGCCTTGGCCGCCGTACACATCTGTGCCAAAACCATCTTTAAAAGGTATGTTGTTGTAAAAACCTTGTGTAAGGGTAAAGGGGAAGCCAGATCCAAAATTCCATCGTGCTCCAAACTCCCATTCTTTTTTATGGCCTGCTTGATAAGTGGTCACGATGTTCATGTTGTGGCGACGATCAAAAACCGGCGGATACACTTGTTCGCCGTCATCGCGGGTTACAAATCCAAGAGAATACGCTCCCCACAGGTAGGCGCGTCGGCCCTCCCATTTAAAGGAGACATCTATCCCTTTGGCATCACCCGTTTCTACAAAGTAGTTTGGGTCTTGTGGGTTGCGTTTGAAGCGGTTGAGGGAAATCAATTGGGTAAAACGTTTATAATACCCTTCTACATTAAGGTCAAAATTATCGGTCAAGTCAATTTCTATGCCCGCTACGGCATGTGCAGATTTTTGAAGCCGGTCTTTGGTAGGCTCATTGGAGCCTTGTTGCACCACGGTCTCGTCGGGAGCCGAGAGAAACCCTACAAAAAGATTGACAATATCGCGTTCATTTACAGTGGAAAGTAAGTTCTGGGAATATAACCCGCCTGCTGCTTTAATGCGCATCTTGTCTGTTAGGTTATATTTCATGCCTAAGCGCGGTTCTGGGAAAACCTGTCCGAGTGTTTGGTAGTACTGCAGGCGAAAACCAGGCTCTATTACCAATGGGCCAATTTTGCGTTTTACCCGGACATAAGAATTAACCTCTGTGGTATTAGCGTCCTGGTTAAGGGTATTGCCAAGCGCATTGATAAATTCAAACTGAGTTCCAAATCCTGTTAGTTCCAGGCCATATTTGACTTCCGTGTTCTTGCTGTACGTGGAAAAATTAAGGGCGCCATAATAGCTATTAATTCCGCTGGTACGTGGTTGGCGATCCGCTTCCACGATATCGGAATCATAGCTGGAAAAATTGAACACGCCACCTACTATCGTATTTGAATTAGCTGGGACTAAGGTGAAATCCATGCCACCACCTTTGCTGCTCCAATTGAAATTGGTAATGGGAAAATCAACACCATCATCAAAATTAAACCCAAACACATTCATTTTGCTTCCATTTCCTGTCATAAGGGATACTTTCCCATATACATCCCGGAAACTAAATGGGATTCCAGAGCTGTCCTCAAGCCATTTGTACAGGTCAGGGGCCGTTTGGTCAATCAGGGATTTTTTGCCTGTGAGGACAAAGGACACACTGGGGCCGTTTTCTTTTTTCAACGGCACAATAGGGCCCTCAATAATGGCTTTGGCCATAAAGGGGCTACCGGACACCATTCCGGCAAGGCGTTTGCGATTGCCTTCGCGTGTTTTTACATCTACTACCGCAGAGATACGCCCACCATAATCGGAATTAAAACCGCCTGTCAGTACGTCCACATTTCGGATCAATTCCGTTTCAAAAACAGAATAAAATCCAATACTGTGGAAGGGGTTGAAGATGGTCATTCCGTCCAGTAGGATACGGTTTTGTACCGGTGAGCCACCGCGAATGTACAATTGGCCGCCCTGATCACCGGTGAACACCACGCCGGGCAGTACCGTCAGGTATTGAGCAATGTCAGCTTGGCCTCCGGTAGAAGGCAAGGAACGGATCTGTTTTGCCGTTACGCTAAGTTTGGAAATCTGCACTTCAGATTTGGCTTGCTCTTTTTTACCGCTAATGACAACCTCGTCAAGCTTGCTACCCGCTTCAGCAATGTATATGTTTATAAACTGGATTTCCCCTTTCTTAGTGGTGACCTCCGTTACATTGGTCTCGTAACCCGTGTAATAGACACCGATTTTAAGGGAGCCTACCGGTACATCCGCAATGGAAAAGAAACCATTGATATCCGTAGTGGCACCCAAATTAGTGCCTTCTATTTTCACGGTGGCAAAAGATATGGGTTCTGCGCGATCTTTATCAAATACATTGCCCCGAACAATGGTTTTTTGGGCAATAGCAGTAGCAATGAACAAGAGGCTAAAAGTGACGAGCAGGATGCTCCGTATAAATTTGACTGGCATTGAAGTAATATTTTTCGGGCGGCAAAGGTAGTACGATTGATGAAATACTTTGTGCATTGAAAAAGATAACTGCGGACAAAAACACAAAGTCCATACCTTCGCCATTCGCAAATTGAATAGAAGTAACCCGTCATGTCAAAAAGAATTATCCTTTTTATCAGCATTTTTATCGTTTTTAACGCCCTAAACGCACAAAAGCAAGCCGATCCTTTTGATCTAAATACTTTGTTCAAACCCCTAAAATGGCGCAATATAGGCCTCTTTCGCGGCGGCCGCTCGGTATGCGCCACCGGAGTACCAGGGGATATGACCACTTATTACATGGGTACTACTGGCGGAGGGGTCTGGAAATCTGACGATTTAGGCCTTAACTGGCATAATATTTCCGATGGTTATTTCAAAACAGGGTCAGTGGGGGCAATAGCCGTGGCTGAAAGTGATCCCTATGTAGTATATGTTGGCATGGGAGAGCACGCGGCTCGTGGCGTAATGACCCACCACGGCGACGGCATGTACAAAAGCACAGACGCCGGTAAAAGCTGGAAAAAAATCGGCTTAGAAGCCACCCAGCACATTGCCCGCATCCAGGTACACCCCAAAGACCCCAACACGGTGTTTGTGGCAGCACAGGGAGCACTGTATTCCAACTCCCGTGAACGCGGGGTGTTCAAAAGCACCGATGGTGGCGCTACTTGGAAAAACGTACTTTACGTGGATGATAAAACAGGCTGCATGGAACTCTCCATGGATATGAACAACCCACGCATCTTATATGCCGCCATGAACGAATACGGGCGCCTACCCTGGAAAATCATTAGCGGAGGTCCGGGAAGCGGGCTGTACAAAAGTACCGACGGAGGCGAAACCTGGGACAAAATGACAGAGGGCCTGCCAAAGGAGATGGGCAAAATGTCCATTTCTGTATGCCGTTCCAACAGTGATCGGGTTTATGCATTGATTGAGGGAGATTCAGAAAAAGAAAATGGCGGTCTTTTTGTTTCCAATAATGCTGGCAAAAATTGGTCGCAGATTACCAATGACCATCGTTTGGTACAGCGCGCATGGTACTATATTGAACTTTTTACCGATCCGCAAAACGACAATACTATATATGTGTTGAGTGCTCCTGCCTTGCGCTCCTTGGATGGTGGAAAAACCTGGGAGGAATTGTCAGGCACACATGGGGATTATCATGATCTCTGGATCAATCCCCTCAATCCCAAAAACATGATTATTTCCAATGATGGAGGGGCTGCTGTAAGTGTCAATTTTGGAAAAAGTTGGAGCCCGCAAAACAATATGCCCACCGCCCAAATCTACCGCATCAATGTGGACAACCAATTTCCCTATCGTATCTATGGTGGACAGCAGGACAATACTTCTGTTTCCATCGCACACCGCGAATTGGGCAGCAGGGGTATAAGTACCGCTTCTTGGAGCTATTCCGCAGGGGGCGAAAGTGCATTTTTGGCATTTGACCCCAATAACCCACGATATGTGATGGGCGGTAGCTATCAAGGCACCATAGAACTATTGGACACCAAGGCAAGCGCAGGCACCAATGTTATGGCCGCCCCTATTCAATACCTTGGATTGGATGCCAAGGACTGCAAATATCGCTTCAACTGGAATGCGCCCATTATTTGGTCCATGCACGAACCTAATACCTATTACCATGCCGCCCAATTGTTGCTGAAGACCAAAGATATGGGCAAAACCTGGACAGAAGTCTCTCCTGATCTGACACGCAATGAAAAAAGCAAACAAGGTAAAGGAGGTGGCCCTTACACCAATGAGGCAGTAGGTGCTGAAAACTATGGAACCATCAGTTACGTCCTTGAATCCCCTCTTGAAAAGGGCGTGATCTGGGTAGGTAGTGATGATGGCTTGGTTCACTTGACCACTGATGGAGGTACAAATTGGAAGAACGTAACGCCTGCAGGCCTACAGGAATGCCTAATAAACGCCATTGAAGTTTCGCCTCATGACAAAGGAACTGTCTATATTGCCACCACACGCTACAAATTCAACGATCATACGCCCGGTCTTTACAAGACCACAGACTACGGTAAAAACTGGACCAAAATATGCAATGGACTCCCGGTCAATGCTTTCACCCGTGTGGTGCGCGAGGACCAGACACGCCGTGACCTGCTTTTTGCAGGCACAGAAATCGGCTTGTTCATTTCCTGGGATGGAGGCAAAAACTGGTCTCCATTTCAGTTAAACCTGCCTATTACCCCCATTACAGATCTCCGTATCCATAAAAATGACCTTATTGCTGCCACCTCAGGCCGCTCATTCTGGATTTTGGATGACCTTAATCTCCTACAACAATACAAACAGGATACGCCTGATTTTGCCCTTTATCAGCCAGAAAACGCCTACATAGCCAACGGTGGCAGTGCTTTGAACAAAACAGACTTAGACTTCAATGGTATGGGGAAAAATGCTGGTGTCAACCCTGCCAATGGCATTGTACTGTATTACCAATTGCCTGAAATAAAAGCAAGTGATGTCCTCTCCTTAGAAATCAAAGATGCTACCGGCAATCTGGTTCGAACCATCAGTTCGAAAAAAGACAGCTTATTCTCGGAGTGGGAAGGCGGCCCATCGGCCAATCCTACACTGAGCACTAAAAAAGGCCTGAATCGTTTTGTTTGGGACATGCGCTACCCCACCCTTCCGGGGGTGCCAGGAACGTATTTTGAAAACAGTTTTGCGGGCCATAAAGCTAGCCCAGGCCGATATTCATTTACCCTAAAACTGGGCAATAAACAGATGGTCACATCGGCTGAGATACTACCTAATCCATTGTATCCCAATAACTTGAACTATGAGGAATATCACCGTGTGATGCTGGATATGGAAACAAAAGTAACTGAAATGCACCAGTGGATCAATACTTCGGCCACACGGCGCGAGCAATTAGAGCAGGTATTGGCCAATGTGCCCCGCGAAGATAAAAACAAGGCCCTTATCGAAATGGGAGAGGCATTGGTTAAAAAAATGAAATCGTGGGATGAAGACATGGTTCAGCGCAAATCAAAGGCTTATGATGATGTGGAAAACTTCACCAATAAATTCTCAGCCAATTACATGTTTATGCTCAACCAAACGGAAAGCGACATCCCGCAAGTCAATCAACCAAGTCTTGACCTCAAAAAGACTATGGATGCCGAATGGGCAAAACTCAAGGCTCGCATCACAGAGATCACAGACAAAGAACTGCCTGAAATGAACCGGAAACTTTGGGAAGCCGGGTTTGGAAGCATCTGGAAAAAGTAATCGGGTTTAGTGCATTACATCTATTTCCTCCGTTTTCCAGTGTACAGCGCGAGATAGTTCGTAGGTTTCCAGGCGGTTGTGGTAAAAATAAAGTACCCGGAAATTAAGCGAAACGATATCGCCTGATTTGTTGAACTCCAAGGGTTTTTCTTGATGAAAAATACCCAGGTTTTTTACCCCTGTGCGCACCACATCGGCTGCTTCGGCATGCACTTGTGGGTCAAGGCGTATTTTGCCCAATTGCTCCATCTCAACAAGTTTGGCCTGCATTTGGTCAACTACTTCTACAACTGCGCGAAACGGGAAAACGTAATCATCCGGCGGGAGCCGCAGAATTCCAAACAGATCAAGTTTCGGGTTTTGGTGCAATAGCATTTCAAATACCGCATAGGCCACCAAGTGGCTGCACAACACCACGTTCTCCACCCGATAACGTTCAGCGATCCGCTCGGCCAACAATTTGGTGTATTCCTCCTCACGTTGCCTGTCCTCTGTCACTTGGCCTTTTGAGGTGAAATAATCTTTGATCATCAGTTCATTGCCAAAACGGTCAAAACTGCGGCCCTTCATATCCACAAAATTGCCCAACACATCCATGGGCTTGCCTATACTGAGGGTAATGTCACTGGTAGTGGTAAAAAAACGCCACACGAAGCGAAGCCAACCACGTATGCTTTGCCCTTCATCTTTAAGGCGTAAATAATGTTCCTTGCCTGTATCGCGCAGGTATTGTTCGATCAGAAAAGGTGCCTCCAACACAAAATTGTAACAAATGACCACGGGAACAATAAAAACCTTGGGCTCTGATGCTGAGGCTATGTCATTATATGGACTGGATGGTACACACAAAGCACGTTGAGCCTCAACGGCAGTGCCTAACAGACCCATTTTCAGGTCCTGCTCCAAAGCGCCGGACCGGGACCGGGTGCCGCCCGGGAAAAAAAGGGTGTTCACGCCACGCTGTATGCTAAGCATGCTCATCGTTTTCAGCGTCTCTAAATAAATGGGATTTTTTTTGCGCCGATCAACCCGGTAAGCCCCCAGGCGGTTCATAAAGTAGGCAGCTGGACCAAAGTTATACAAGTTGAGGCCTGCACCGTAGCTAAACGAGGGCAGGCCTAGAATTTGATCCATGGTATAGCCTACCAAGATAGAATCTAAGTTGCTGCTATGGGTGGGTACGATAACCACCGTGCCATGCTTGAACAATTCCCTCACTTTTTCGGCGTCTCCAACCACGTTAAGGCGCTCATAAAGATGGTGCCTCCCCCTGAATATACCTCGTATGCTTTTTAATACTGCCGCATTAAAGAGGCGATTGAACAGGGCGGTAAGGAAGCGTTGGGCAAAACGAAAGGTACTGATCTGGAACGTGCCCACAATTTCTTCCGCATAGCGATGAATAACCTTCTGAAGCAAATCCTCAGCTGTAGCAGCAGCCTCCTTGTCGTTGCGATCCAGTGTCTTTTTGATCAGTTTTTTGCCAATTCGGTTCCAGAATTGGCGCTCATTGGGAGGATCCACCTTCCATGGGGATTCTTTGATGCGGATTCGTTCCGTGTACATTGTTTTTACAAGAACATCCGCAATATCATGGCCATGGCGAGCGGTCAATTTTTTAAAGGTAAACGCTTCAATATCGCGGATAAACGCCGCGCGATCCTTGCTTAATCGGTATATCGGCCAATCTTCGATATGCTCCACCACGCGGGGATATATGGTAACTTGCTTGCTCAACTTTTGTATGTTTTTTCAATAAAGGTCAATATTTCTTCGCGCCCCGTTTTATATTCCGACGAACTGATAAAATACTGCGGTAATGTTTCCCATGTTTCTGATAATGCTTCCATCATCAGGTTGACATGGTGGTCCAGTGTTGCCTTGCCAATTCGATCTGTTTTGGTGAATACCAGCACAAAAGGCACTTGCATTTCACCCAAACCGTTGATAAACTCAAGATCATTTTTATTGGGTGGGATATTGGAGTCAATCAGCACAAAGGCACAGGCCAGCAACATTCGGTTAAAAAAATATCCGTTGATCATGTCGGACAGTTTCTTGTGTTGCGATTTTGACACCCTCGCATAGCCGTATCCGGGAAGGTCAACCAAATGCCAGGCATTGTTGATCAGAAAAAAATTGATCAACTGTGTTTTGCCGGGAGTGGCCGATACCTTTGCCAAGCCTCTGCGGGCAGTAAGCATATTGATCAACGAAGATTTCCCCACATTGCTTCGTCCAATAAAGGCAAACTCGGGAATTCCGTCATTGGGACATTGGGTTGCCTTGGGGTAAGATGCCACAAAATTAGCACTATTGATTTCCATAAGCCGCAAAGGTACAAAAAGGAGTCAGAATGAAAGCCTAGTACAGTGCACCTGCCTTTTGTGGAGTTCAACTGTTATCTTTGGGTTAAAAAATGGCTCAATGACCTGATTTATATACATTGGCGCTAAAATATGGCGTTAAGTGGCCGATTTTTTAAACCACAAAACATAAATAATTTGAGTCATTTAAACACACCCTGACCAGTAAATCATTGATTGTCAGTACTTTTAAGAAAAAATCCATTATTCACCATTTCTGTTTTATTGTTATGAAAAATCTTTTTGCAATAGCGCTGTTATTCTTTTGCACTTATTCGGCTCATGCTCAGTTTTCAATTGGTTTCAAAGGGGGCGTAAACACCCAGATAGGAAAACCTGAAGACATAATTATTGGCGGAGGCGACAGCACCCTTAACTTCGGAGTCGAGAACTTCAAATTTGGCACCCAGTTCGGTGCATACGTGCGCATTGGAAACAAATTTTTTTTCCAGCCTGAACTGACCTTTAACTCCAACAAAACAGATTACCGTGTCCGCAAAAATAACATTGGCGATGTGGTCAAAAACGAGCGCTACCAATATCTTGACCTGCCGCTCTTATTGGGCTTCACCACAGGCCCGGTACGCTGGATGGGCGGTCCCGTTGGCCATGTTTTCCTGAACAGCAACTCGGAGCTGACGGATTTCAAAGAATATTCGTCTAAATTCAAACAAATGACCTGGGGCTGGCAGGCGGGTCTTACCGTTGGTACCGGGCGTTTCTCCTTTGACCTTAGGTATGAAGGCAATTTCAGCAAACAAGGTGATCACGTTATGTTTTTTGGCGATAAATACAATTTTAGCAACAATCCCCAGCGATTTATCCTCGGATTAAACGTGGCCTTGATCAAATAAACTGATTTTTGGGCTATTTCTTTTCGCCCCTTGCCGTTATGCGCTCAGGCCAACGGCAAGGGGCGATTTTTTTTGTGTGTTTTTATTTTACAGACAATTTGTTGTGCGCTTGAATTTGATACCTTTGCGCCCGCATTGCTTTATTTTCAATTTTCTTTGAAAATAAACCCTGCGCCTACTTTTTTGTTAAAAGCAAACCTTTCAACTTCGAATAAATGGAACCCTCAGGTTATTTGCCCATCATTTTGCAATCAGTATTTGCAATTGGCTTTGTTGCGCTGGTACTCATCGTGGTGCCACTGCTGGGCCCACGCCGGAAAAGCCAGAAAAAAAATGAGAATTTTGAATGTGGAATCGAAAGTCAGGGCAATGCCCGCATTCCGGTATCCATCAAGTATTTTATGACGGCTATTTTATTTGTGTTGTTTGATGTGGAGGTGATATTTTTCTATCCTTACGCGGTCAATTTTAGGGCAATGGGTACGGAAGGTTTTATGGCAGTATTGTTGTTCGTAGCAGTATTCTTAATCGGCTTTTATTACGTTTTGCGCAAAGGCGCCTTTGAATGGGATAAATAGCCCGTCATCACATTGCTCCACATTATCATATTTACAAATTAGCATATTATCACATTATAATATATGGCACAAGTAGTAGAAATGCCGGAAGGCTATGGCGGAGAAGGATTCTTTGCCACTTCCCTTTCAAAAGCCGTGGGTTTGGCCCGCGCAAACTCCATTTGGCCGCTTCCATTTGCCACCTCTTGTTGTGGTATTGAGTTCATGGCCGTTATGGGTACTAACTATGATCTTTCCCGTTTTGGCATGGAACGCCTGTCTTTTTCCCCTCGACAGGCGGATTTGCTGATGGTCATGGGTACCATTGCCAAAAAAATGGGTCCTGTGCTTAAGCAGGTTTATACCCAGATGGCTGAGCCCAAATGGGTCATTGCTGTGGGTGCCTGTGCCAGCTCCGGTGGTATTTTTGATACTTATTCCGTACTTCAGGGCATTGACAAGGTTATCCCCGTGGATGTATATGTGCCGGGTTGCCCACCACGCCCCGAGCAGATTATTGATGGGATCATGAAAATACAGGAATTGGTAAAAAACGAGCCACTCAGGCGTCGTCACAGTCCTGAGTATCAGCACTTATTGGAAAAATATCAAATAGGCTAATACCCTGCGTACAAAAAATGCAATCATACGACAATATAATCGCTCGACTAACGCAAATTGCCCCGGGCCTTGTTCATAGCACGGATACAAGCCTTGATGGTATTTTGAATCTGCATACCTCCAGAGAACATTTGATCGGACTGCTCAAATTGCTCCGAGATGATGCACAACTACAGTTTAATTTTCTGACTTCTTTGTGCGCCATCCATTATCCTGATCTTGCCGGCCAAGAACTCGGCATGGTATATCACCTGCACAATTGGCAAGCCAATATCAGGATCCGTGTCAAAATTGCATTTCCAGCAGAAGATCCACACGTGCCAACGCTCACCGTGCTCTGGCCATCTGCCAATTGGATGGAACGCCAGGAATATGACTTCTTTGGTGTCGTGTTCACAGGCCACCCTGATCTGCGCCGCATATTGAACGTTGATGATTTGGGGGCTTTCCCATTGCGCAAGGAATTTCGCCTCGAAGACGGCACTCGCACAGATAAAGACGACCGCTTTTTTGGCCGTGATGGACATGAAGGACAGGAGTTTTAACGTGTTTATTGGTTAATTGAATCCCATATTCTAAAGCAGAAACTATTGATTTTGGTCAATTTTTGAAATTATTGAGTCGCCACTAACATGCAAGTCCAATCATACTTTTCCTCCCTCGACAACCTTGATGGAGAACTCGCAACCCTTAACCTCGGCCCGACCCACCCGGCTACCCACGGCATTTTTCAAAATGTCCTAAAAATGGATGGCGAGCGAATCGTTAGCGCAGAGCCAACTATAGGTTATATCCATCGCGCTTTCGAAAAATTAGCCGAGCGTCGTCCCTACAACCAGATAACTCCCATCACGGATCGCCTTAATTATTGTTCATCCCCGATTAACAATATGGGCTGGCACATGACCGTGGAAAAACTGATCGGTTGTGAGGTACCCAAGCGGGCCCAGTACATGCGGGTTATCATTATGGAACTTTCGCGCATTGCCGACCACTTAGTCTGCAATGCCGTGATAGGGGTAGATACGGGTGCCTTGACGGGCTTTACCTACATGTTCCAGGAACGTGAAAGGATATATGATATGTTTGAAGAGGTTTGCGGGGCTCGTCTTACCACCAATATTGGTCGTATAGGAGGCATGGAACGCGATTTCACACCTCGTTTCCATGCGCTGTTAAAGGATTTTTTAAAAACTTTTCCAGCCCGTTTTGAAGAGTTTGCGGGCCTTTTGGAGCGCAACCGTATCTTTATGGATCGCACCATTGGCGCAGGCCCTATCAAAGCCGAACGCGCCATACAATACGGTTTCACAGGGCCAAATTTGCGCGCTGCAGGCGTGGATTATGACATACGTATCATGACGCCTTACAGCAGCTACAGCGATTTTGAATTTGATGTGCCTATTGGAAAAGAAGGCGATACATACGATCGCTTTATGGTGCGCCAGGAAGAGATCCGCCAAAGCCTGAGTATTATAAATCAGGCTTATAAAAACTTGCCCAAAGGAGATTATCATGCGGATGTCCCAGCATTTTATTTGCCCGAAAAGCCAGAAGTGTACACCAAAATGGAGGCCCTGATTTATCACTTCAAGGTGGTTATGCAGGAAACCCCAATTCCAGTTGGAGAAGTGTATCATTCAGTTGAAGGTGGTAATGGCGAACTGGGCTTTTACCTGATCTCTGATGGAGGACGCACCCCTTATCGGCTGCATTTCCGCCGCCCTTGTTTTATTTATTATCAAGCATACCCTGAAATGGTGAAAGGCTCCATGCTTTCTGACGCCATCCTGACCATGAGCTCGATGAACGTGATCGCAGGGGAGTTAGATGCCTAAAAGGTTTATCATTACATTCATTTTTATGACCGCAATACATACAAATGACGCAGCGCCATTCGCTTATAGCCCCGAATCGCATGCAGAAGTCAAAAATTTAATGAAAAAGTACCCTGAAGGACGGGGTAAAAGTGCCATAATCAGGGCTTTGCATATTGCTCAGGAAGAAAACGATGGCTGGCTCAGTGTACCTGCCATGGATCATGTTGCCGATGTGCTGGGTATTAGTCCAATCGAAGTGTATGAAGTCGCCAGCTTTTATTCTATGTACAATCTTGCTCCTGTGGGCAAATATGTATTGGAATTTTGCCAAACAGGGCCTTGTGCCATTGAAGGCGCCGAGCAAATTATTGAATACACCAAAAAGAAATTGGGTATTGGCAAAAACGAAACTACCTCCGATGGCATGTTTACCATTAAGCAAGTAGAATGCTTGGGTGCCTGCGGCTATGCTCCTATGATGCAGGTGGGTGAATTTTACCATGAGCACCTGGACGAGGCCAAGATAGATCAATTCATAGCGGATTGTCAGGCCGGAAAGATCAATAAAGGAAGTTGGAAAATGCATTGAAATTTGTACACCTAAACTAATAAAAAACTCATGTTATCCAACAAGCAAATCGAAGAAATATTAGCCAAAAAACCCGAGAAACGATACAACTATTTCATTAAAACGGTATGCGCAGAAGAGGAAGTCTGGGGTTTGATTGATGAAGATGGTTGGCTTTTGTTGGAAGTGGAAGGCGAAGATAATGATGCCATCGCGGTGTTCCCAAACAGGGAGTTTGCACAAATGTTCCGCGAAAATGATGAGGAATATGCTGATTTTGCGGTGGAAGCAATGGATTTATATGAATTTGTGGATTGGCTGGAAGATTTTGAGGTGGACAACATAAAAGTAGCGGTATTTCCAACCATCAATATGCAGAGTGCGGTGATGCCGCCGGACAGGATCAGGGATGATATTCAGGCTGAATTTGACAAAGAAGAAGGAGAGGGATGAGACATTGTCATATTATTACATTCCCCACACTATCACATTATTACATTAGAAAATTATCACATTAATATAAATGGGTCGTAAATTACTTTTGGAACATGCCCATGTGGAGGGTATCAACACCTACGAGGTTTACCGCAAACATGGAGGTTATCGCTCAGTGGAAAAGGCTTTAAAGAGCATGACCCCCGACGAGGTAGTAGAAGAGGTAAAAAAATCAGGCCTTCGCGGACGTGGAGGTGCCGGTTTCCCAACTGGTATGAAATGGTCTTTTCTCGCCAAACCGGAAGGCGTGTCGCGCTACCTGTGCTGCAATGCCGACGAATCCGAACCCGGAACGTTCAAAGACCGCTATTTAATGGAGAAAATCCCCCATTTGCTCATCGAAGGCATGATTACGTCATCCTATGCACTTGGGGCAAATACCTCCTATATCTATATACGCGGCGAGTATTCCTGGATTGTATTTATATTGGAAAAGGCCATAGCAGAAGCTTACGAGAAAGGCTGGTTGGGCAAGAATATTCTTGGCACGGGCTATGACCTGGATTTGTACGTCAACCCGGGCGCAGGTGCCTATATTTGTGGAGAAGAGACTGCCTTGATTGAAAGTTTAGAGGGTAAACGCGGCAATCCGCGTATCAAACCCCCGTTTCCAGCAGTGAAAGGCCTGTGGCAATGCCCCACAGTAGTCAATAACGTAGAAACCATAGCAGCTGTAGTGCCCATTGTGAACGACGGCGGCGAGGAATACGCCAAAATTGGTATTGGGAAAAGCACAGGCACCAAATTGATTTCTGCAAGTGGCAACATCAATAAGCCAGGGGTGTATGAAATTGAAATGAATATTTCCGTGGAGGAATTTATTTATTCCGATGAATGGTGCGGGGGCATCAAACGCGGCAAACGCCTTAAGGCCTGTGTCCCTGGCGGTTCGTCCGTGCCCATTTTGCCCCACTTTTTGGTGTGCAAAACAGCTGCCGGCGAAAATCGCATGATGACCTACGAAAGCCTTGCCGATGGCGGGTTTGCCACAGGTTCCATGCTCGGTTCGGGCGGCTTCATCGTATATGATGAAGATCAGTGTATCGTGCGCAATACCTGGAACTTCTCGCGCTTTTATGCCCATGAATCATGTGGGCAATGCTCTCCTTGTCGAGAAGGCACAGGTTGGATGGAAAAAGTGCTGCACCGCATGGAACACGGCCATGGCAAAATGAGTGATATTGACCTTTTGGTGGATGTGGCCAAAAAAATAGAAGGCAACACCATTTGCCCGCTCGGCGATGCTGCTGCCTGGCCTGTTTCAGCCGCTATTCGCCATTTCCGTGAAGAATTTGAATGGCATGTAAACGAGCCAAAACTCTGTTTGGAGCGGAATTATGGGTTGGTGAAGGAGCCGGTGGTGGCAATTTCGTAAACTTTTGAAAAGTGATCACTGAGGTTAACATCAAAAACTTTAAATCTATTGTTGATTTGACACTACCGTTGTCGAACATCAACGTGTTTATTGGTGCAAATGGCTGTGGTAAATCTAATATTTTAGAAGCAAATGGTTTTGCGGCTGAAGCAGACAATGCTCCAATGATGACTGTTGGTTATAAAGAAGCAAGCTATGAAGTTGGTCTTCAGGGAATCTTAAAAAGATCAAATCTTTATACCAGAGGAATACGAGATGCAAAGCCTTCATTAATATACAATGCTTTTCCAGATATTGAAAAAAATACTGAAATCAGTATTAAATATTCATTCGACGATGTGAAAGAAAGTTGGCATGAATGTCTTTTCTCAATTGATAATGTAAAAGATCCGTACCCTGAATGGATAGTAATCAATCGTAGAAAAAATATTAAAAAAAATTACGCCCCTTTGATTGACTATCACATATATACTCCAAATATTTTGGCTTTAAGGGGCTTAACTTCTGAAAGCAGAGTAGAACCTTTAGGGATATATGGCGAAGGGTTAGATATCTTGATTTCTTCATTCTCTTCAAAAGGCTTAGAAGAAATAAAAACAAAATTAAGTGTAATTGAATGGCTTGATGATATTATCCTTGATGTAAAGGATGAATTAAAGTTAAAAGGGTTCAAAGCGGGAAGAGGAAAGTCATTGCTGTATTTTAAGGATAAATTTTTATCAGAACAAAATAATATTTTTTCTGCCGAAAATGCTAATGGAGGTATCTTGATTGTTTTGTTTTATTTGAGCCTTTTTATCAGTAATCGAACTCCTGGCTTCTTTGCGATTGATAATATTGAGAACGGTTTGAACCCAATGCTTTGTAGGAAAATGCTAAAGGTATTGTCTGAAATTGCCATTGGAAATGGAAAGCAGGCGTTGATCACAACACATAATCCTGCTGTTTTGGATGGTTTGAACCTTAATGACGATAGACAAAGACTTTTTGTGGTGAGACGTAATGATGAAGGACATACACAAGTCGAGCGTATCAAATTGAAACCTCAAACAAACGGAGAGCAACTAAAACTCTCTGAAATGTGGATGCGTGGTTATCTTGGCGGGTTGCCGACAAATTTTTAAAAGAAGATGAAGGCGGGAATCATTGCGGAAGGAGCGGGCGACGCGGCAGTCGTCACCAATATACTTAAAGGCAAATTAGGCCTACAGCGAAGCGATATCATATATTTGACCCCCGATCTTGATTTCGATGAAACAGATTTGAGTTTGATGAGACCGGAACAATTCAGTACATGGTCTGTTGTGCGTCAAAAATGCTGTGACGACCTATTTTTGACCCGTTTTTTTGAAGGCATTGACGATAACAGGATTCTGGTTGTCCACATTGATGCAGCGGAGCGTTTTGAAAAAAACTACGAGGTATTGGAACCCAAACGATCAGAAGCCGATGATTATCCCGTGGAGGTAAGGCGCAATATAGAGGCAAAAATACGGGAGTGGACACGAGGCAGTTATTCGAACAAGATCGTTTGTGCCATTGCAGTGGAAGAAACGGATGCTTGGTTGCTGACTATTTATCTACCTCTCCAAACTGAAACCGCTTTACTTGCCAATCCGAAAGAAAGGCTCAACAAAGAACTGAACAAGCCCAATCTCCTAACAGACAAAGAGCGGAAAAAGTTGTTTTCCCAATCAATTTTTAACCGTTATTTGCAACTCTCCGAACCATTCAGAAAACTTAAGGAATTGAACAAATTATCGGAAAAGAACGCTAGCCTACTCATGTTTTGTGAGGATTTAGAAAAATACAAGCAATAAAATGGCAAAAGTAACCATAGACGGACAAAGTATTGAAGTGCCAGATGGCACCACCATTTTACAGGCAGCACGCCAAATCGGCGGTGAATTGGTGCCGCCTGCCATGTGCTATTATTCCACGCTGAAAGGCTCAGGGGGCAAGTGCCGCACCTGCCTCGTCCGCGTGACCAAAGGCTCGGAAAAAGACCCGCGCCCCATGCCCAAACTCGTGGCTTCTTGCCAAACAATGGTCATGGACGGCATGGAAGTGGCCAGCAAGAGCGACCCAAGCGTGGTAGAAGCCCGTGCCGGTGTAGTTGAGTTCCTGTTGCTCAACCATCCGCTGGACTGCCCTATCTGCGACCAAGCGGGCGAATGCCACTTGCAGGACCTTGCCTTTGAGCACGGTAAAGCCGGCACGCGGTATGAATTTGAGCGGCGCACTTTCGAAAAAATTGACATCGGGCCCTACATCAAACTACACATGACGCGCTGCATCCTGTGCTACCGCTGTGTTTTTGTGGCCAATCAATTGACGGATAAACGCGTGCATGGTATCATTAATCGAGGCGATCATGCGGAAATCAGCACTTTCATTGAAAAAGCCATTGACAATGATTTCAGCGGCAACGTGATTGATGTTTGCCCTGTAGGTGCCCTGACTGACCGCACTTTCCGCTTCAAAAGCCGTGTATGGTTCCTGAATCCCATGGATGCCCACCGCGACTGCGAAAAGTGCAGTGGTAAAGCGGTGGTCTGGATGTACGGAAAAGAAATTTACCGCGTCACCGCCCGTAAGGATAAATACGGTGAAGTGCATGATTATATCTGCAATACTTGTCGTTTTGACAAAAAAAGCATCAGTGACTGGACCATTGAGGGTGCTCGCGATATTGATCGGCACTCTGTCATTTCACAAGGTCATTATGACGAAACAACCATGACGGTCCGATAAAAAGGATACATTTTTCAAATTAGCACATTATCTCAGATGAGTTTTGTTTTACTATATGATTTTGCCCTGATCGCTCAAAAATTTGGCCTCGCCGGAGCAGTTTTTGCCATCACTTTAGGGGTAGCCGCCTATTCCACTTATGGAGAGCGAAAAATAGCAGCTTTTTTGCAGGATCGCCTCGGGCCAAGCAATGCCGGGCCTTGGGGTATTTTGCAACCCGTTGCCGATGGCATCAAGATGTTCACCAAGGAAGACTTTATTCCCAATGCCTCTGAACGTTGGTTGTATATCCTGGCACCAGGTATTTTTATGTTTGTTGCCCTGATGACGAGTGCCGTTATCCCTTGGGGCACCAAACTCACCCTTTTTGGCCTTGACCTGGACCTTCAGGTCACGGATATAAACATCGGGATTTTGTACATCATGGGCTTTGTGTCCCTTGGTGTGTACGGGATCATGATTGGAGGTTGGGCATCCAACAACAAATACTCCCTCTATGGTGCCATCCGAGCCAGCTCACAGATGATCTCCTACGAATTGGCCATGGGGCTTTCCGTGATTGCTATCATTATGCTCAGCGGTTCTTTGAGCCTGCGCACCATCGTTGAGCAGCAAGCCAATGGCGGGCTATGGAATGTGGTCTATCAACCGCTTGGTTTTATCATTTTCCTGACCTGTGCTTTAGCCGAATGCAATCGTGCGCCATTTGATATGGCCGAATGTGAAACGGAACTTGTCGGCGGTTACCATACCGAATACAGTTCCATGAAACTCGGCTTTTTCCTTTTTGCGGAATATATCAACATGTTTGTATCCTGCGCAGTCATTTCATGCATGTATTTCGGTGGCTACCATTTTCCCTATCTTGATCCTAATTGGCTGGGTGGATTGATGGGGCCTATCATTCTTTTTGGCAAAATATTTTTCTTTATATTTGTATTCATGTGGATCCGCTGGACCCTTCCGCGCTTCCGTTATGACCAACTGATGCACCTCGGCTGGAAGGCGCTTATTCCATTGGCTATTTTGAATATGTTGCTTACGGGTGCCGGTGTATTGTTTTTTGGGAAGTAATTTTGAACTAAATTATTGATTTACAATGAGCTCAATAACAATTAATATTGACGATGAGCAAAAAAGACTGTTACAGGATGCAGCAAAGTTAAGGAACCAATATACTGCCGCTGGAAAAATTTCCAAGGAAAGTTTCGCAAATTGGCTAAAATCAAGAACTGTTAAAATAAATCGCTAAGCGCTTAAGATATTATGCAACTTACACAACGCTCCAAACAAGTCGTCAACAAGGAGATGTCGTTCATGGAACGCATTTACCTGCCTGCTATTTTCAAGGGCCTGATGACTACACTTAGCCACTTTTTTAAGAAAAAAAATACGGTTTCGTACCCAAAGGAAAACCGAGAGTTTGCGCCGGTTTACCGCGGATGGCACGTGCTTAAAAGAGATGAGCAGGGCCGTGAAAACTGTACGGCCTGCGGCCTGTGTGCCGTGGCCTGTCCGGCAGAAGCCATTACCATGGAAGCAGCCGAGCGCGCCAAAGGAGAGGAACATCTGTATAAAGAGGAGAAATACGCCGCTGTATATGAGATCAATATGTTGCGCTGTATTTTCTGTGGACTTTGTGAAGAGGCCTGCCCCAAAGAAGCCATTTTCCTGACGGACCGCATTGTGCCAAGCGATTATGTTCGCCAAAACTTTGTTTTTGGCAAGGATATGCTGGTAGAAGGTGTCACGCCAGATAAACGCGTTGATGTTTCTGTGCGTCAAAAGCACGTTCAAGAAAAGAAATTCGAACAGCTGTAGTCCTGTTATAATTGAGGAATATCAATAGTATCATTGGACACCGAATAGCCCGAAAAATTGCCGTAACCACCAAGCATGTTGTTGAAAATTGCATCAGGCTCACTCAAAGGCTGGTTATTGCCCTGCCTTGCAATGGACAAGTGATAGCGATAAAACTCCTCTGATAATGTGCGCCATTCTAACATGAGCCTTCGGGGTAATTGTTTGCTTGGATCATAAGGTATGTACGCATTCAGCAGGATCTCATTGTTGTCATTGCTCCAAAAACGTTCGTTTATCAGCGTAACTGGCTCGGCAATGTTATGCAACAGGGAAAAAGTGCGCCCATCAGTGAAGTAAAACGCCGTTTTTTCTTCCGTACGGTCAACTACTTTTTGGCCATTTATTATTTCAAATATCTCCATTTCCTGCCTCAGATTAAAGGCAAAATATGGCTTGGCTGGCACACTGCCATTTTTCAATCTTAGTATCAGGGGTATTACCATGGCCAAGCTTCCGTCACTTAATTTCTGAATAGTGATATCCGAGGACTTTGCTTTTAGAGGCTCAAGGGGCGTGTGAAGAGGCACTGAACTGTTGGCTCTTAAAGGGGGATAACCGGGTACTTGTACTGCAAGCGAATAGGGGGTCTCGCCAAAAACCAAATCATTGCCCTCCCAGGTAACCTCCCCTTTAGCATTCACTTTGCGGATCAGGCGATCATAAAACTTTCCATTTACGGCTATAGTGACATCCGTGTTTTGTCCAGGGACGTTAGGATCGGTGTTTTCATAAACGGGCTGTGAGAAACTAAGTTTAACCTTGAAGAATTCACCGGGCTTGAAATTACCTATAGCCACTACCTTGACCGGCTCCTGAGGAAGGTCAACCTCTATTTCGCGGATACAGGCCGGAAACAAGAACAATGAGATAATAGCCGGTAAAAATTTTTTCACAGAAAGGACGAAACGGATTATTTAATGTAAATGACGTATTGGGCCACACCTAAGGTTGGAAAAACTTGCAACAAGTTTACAACCGCACTTCATAGCGCAAAACAGGTAATAAAGGCAGCAAAGTATATTGAATAGCTCTGCCAGTGACCCCACTTGTCGTATCAAGGTACAAATAAAAAGGATTGGCTCGATTATATATATTGTATGCGCCAACTTGTATATAATGTTGCATTCTTTTTCGACCAAATTGAGCATTTAAGCCAAAATCAAGCCTGTGAAAGTTAGGCAAACGATAGCCATTCACCTGGGAGTAGAGATAGACTTCTCTTTCTGCATTATTATTGGGGGACTGATGCGTGATTTTCACCCCTGCCAAAGTAATAGGGTTGCCGGTGGCAAAAGCCCAGGAGACCGTAGCGCTGATTTTTTTGGTAAAACGCTGGCTTACAATAAATTTAAGATCGTGTCGGCGATCAAAACGGAAAGGGAATGGCTGTCCGGAGTTAAAATCTTCAAATTGTCTTGTGCTTTTTGCATTGACATATGTCGCCGAAAAATTAAAGGCCCCCAAAAATCGCTCAATCGAAAACTCAAAACCTCTGCTCTGGCCAATGCCATCAATTATGCGATCTTCCCAGCCGTTTGCATCAATAGCTCCGCCAGCTGATAATGCATCGTTGAGAGAGATAAAATACAGCACCCTCTCCATTTTTTTGTAATAAAACTCACCCTGAACCCGCCAGCCCTGTTTTTCAAAACCCATTCCGGTTGAAAATTGCCAAGCTTTTTCTGGTTTGACATTGGAGGTGCTGGGAACCCATAATTCAAAGGGAAGACTTATATTGAATGCGCCTATTTGATGCAGAAATTGCGCCGAGCGATGATAGCCTATCCATTGCCGCCAGCCCTTTTTACCCATGTACATCGCTTTGATGCGTGGCAACAAAGTATAATAAGCCGTTTTGTCCACGGCAAACCTCGCTCCATTTAAACCGCCTTCTATACGCCATGATTTTCCGGGGCGCCATTCGGTATCTACATAGACTTCTGATTCGCCTGCGGAGAGGGTTTGGTTGTTCAACAAAACATTGGCGATGGAATCTGCTTGTTCTTGCGATTGGCCCGGGATAAGATAATTGATAGAGAGCGCTCCAGGGCGAAACTGATGTTTAGTATAGGCCCCCCCCCCATCGGGTCGTTAACTTGCTGGTAGTAAACCAGCTAAAGTCAGTTTTGAATGACAGGTCCTTGATCACCGTCTGATAAAACTGCCCAAAATCAAAAATGGTGATCTCCCGACCTTTGCTGGGAAAAAAAACAGAGTTGAAACCTAAGGCACTTTGAAACAAAAATTGACTGTATCTTAGCGTAGTATTGGTAAAAAGGTTACCCTTGAATACATGATTCCAGCGCAAGGCGGCAATATCATTCCCCCAATTGGAGCCTAAGCTGTTCTGGTCTGTTACATAGCCTTCGCTGCTGGAATAGTCCTGTGTGTAACTGTTTTTAAAGCGGTCTCCACCTCGATACAAGGTAAGATATATACGATCATTTGGAGACAAAATGTAGTTAGCCTTGAGGTTTAGGTCAAAAAAACGATATTCTACCTTGTTATCCAAAAATGAAATCAGGTTTTCATTTTCATTTTTCAAAAACCTTGTCCAAGGTTGGAAATATGTATCCCTATACCCTATCAGTATGGAGCCTTTTTCTTTTTTTATGGGGCCTTCTATGCTTAAAGAACCGGCAAAAAGACCTGCGCCGGCATTGGCTTGCCATTTGCGCATATTACCATCACGTGTCCTGATATCCAGCACGGAAGAAATGCGTCCGCTGTAACGAGCCGGAAAGTCGCCTTTCCACAACCTTGCCTGATTTATGGTTTGGGTATTGAATATTGAAAACAAACCCAGAGCATGGCTTGCATTGTACACGGGTACATCATCCAAAAGTATCAGGTTTTGATCTGCATTGCCGCCGCGTATATGTAGCCCTCCAATACCATCCACTCCTGTTTGCACGCCACTTTCAAAGCCAACCTGCCTTAGCAGGTCGGGTTCGCCTCCCGGGCTGGGCAATGATTGCAAAAGATTGGTTGTCAGGATGTTTTTGGGCACATTGGAGGCACTCAAGGCACTGTCCTCCGCTACCGGGCGCACCGTAATTTCCGGCAGAACGGCGCTGGGCCGGATTTTAACTGTCAGCAATTGGTCATCAAACATTGAGATTTCCCGCACCTCTGTTTTATAACCAATACGCATGGTGGAAAGCCTGTAATCTCCTTCTTCAAGTTTAATGCTAAAAAAACCGAATTCGTTAGTGATTGCGCCCAAGCCTCTTTCGCCGAGCAAAGAAAGTGTGGCGCCGATTAGGCGTTCACCAGTCTCTGCATCCTGAACATAGCCGCTCAAGATATATTTTCCTTGTTTTTTATACAAAACAATAGTATTTTCAGAAACTTTATAGGAAAGGCGCGAGCAAATGAGCAATTGTTTGATCAAATTTTCAAGCACAATGCCTTGATATTCATACGTTTTAGGCTCACAATAATTGAAAAAGGAGGGATTAAAAACAATATTGACGTTGGATTCCCGGGAAAGGCGTACCAATGCCTCAGTGGGAGTGCAGTTTAAGCAGCTAAAGTCAAGTGTTTTTGCCAGCGGGTTCTGTTCCTGGGCATGCCCTTTGGCAAGGAAAAAAAGACTGCCCAATACCACAAACATCATCCGAAAACCACCTTCTCCAAGAGGGTTACAGGCAAATATTCCCTGAACTATCGCTATGTTTCTATTTTTGAGGCAACGATCCATATACGTCTTGCAAAATTGCGCAAACCATTTTGGTATAACGCAATCATGTCCAAAAAACTTTAAAAAAATATATCAAAAGGACTTTTTGAGCATTTTTTTCGTATAAAAAAATAATTAATAAAAAAAATCAGATATTTGCGTTGCGAATTTAATCATTTTAATCTCACGTGAATTCCTGAACTTGCTTCCAACGACTGATTTACCATTCTTTGAGTTCACCATTTTTTAATCATAACCTTCGGTCTCTCATGGTAAATCCTTTACATCTGAACAGCGCCAAAAGCGCATCTAATCTGGTTAGAATTATTACAATTGATCTAACTGGAGTGTAAAAAAAAGAGCCATCCCTTTTTGTGGGGATGGCTCTAATCTTTTATGTTAACTTGTGCCCACTACTTCAATCTCAGTATGTTACCCATATGGTAACAAGATCGGCAGCGAGGCTCATACTGTCCTTTTTCACCCAATAGTACCACAGAATCATCATCGGCCAAGCGAAAGGAATGCGTTGCCAGATTGCCGCAATGCACACAAATGGCATGCACCTTCGTAACATACTCAGCAGTTGCCAATAGTGAGGGCATGGGGCCGAAAGGATTGCCACGGTAGTCCATATCAAGGCCCGCCACGATCACCCTCACCCCGCGCAGAGCAAGATGTTGGCAAACATCGGGCAGTTCCTGGTCAAAAAACTGTGCCTCATCCACCCCGACTACTTTAACATCATCACTGATTTTCAACAACTTGGCTGAATCCTCAACGGGCTGCGCCAAAACAGATGTGGTATCATGTGACACGATGGCAACTTCGTCATAACGGGTATCTACTTTGGGCTTGAATACCTCAACTTTCATTTCGGCAATCTTGGCGCGTTTGAGGCGGCGAATCAGTTCCTCTGTTTTGCCTGAAAACATACAACCGCAGATCACCTCGATCCAGCCATTTCGTTGTCCTTTAAAATGTGGTTCTAAAAACATGGCCGAAAAGTAGTAAATTCCACTAACGCATGAACAACATTTCGCGATATTTCACCAAAGGCCAATATTGGTCATCTACCAGCAGTTCGAGTTCATCAATGGCTTGGCGAACCGCTTCCATTTGCGGTTTTACTTTGTTGCACAATACTTCTGCTTCTTCTCTTGTGTTGTCAGCTTCATGCGCCTTGTCTAAGCCCTTGTGTATTTTTTCCAAGCCTTCTCTGATATCACCAATGTGGCGAATGATTTGTTTGAGCAGGTCTTTCTGGTAGCCCATGCTGTCATCCATACCTATTTCCTTCAATGCCGCAATGTTGCTTGCCAGCTCGGTCTGGTAGCGCAATACGGCAGGCATGATCATGGAATTAACGATTTCTGCAAGGGTTAGTGCTTCGATGTTTAATTTGGTGCAATAAGCATGCAATTGCACATTGTGGTAGGCATCCAATTCTACCTTGTTCATCACGCCTGACTTGCCATAAAAATCCTGCGCGAGTTTGCTGCCCAGAACATCCAATGCCTCAGGGGTGTTGGTGAAATTGTTCAGACCGCGCGTTTTAGCCTCGGCTTTCCACTCATCAGAATAGTTGTTGCCTTCAAAAACGACAGGTTTGGACTTGCGAATAAGGTTTTTCAGGACACTCAGAATGGCTTCCTCTTTTTCTGTTCCTTTTTGCATCAATTTGTCAACTTCTGCCTTGAACTCCAACAATTGCAAGCCCATCATGGTATTCATGACCGCCATTGGTCCCGCACAGTTTTGGCTGGAGCCCACTGCACGAATCTCAAATTTGTTGCCTGTGAATGCAAATGGAGAAGTGCGGTTCCTATCCGTGTTGTCCAATTCAAGGTTGGGCAATTTGCTCAACAGATCCAGCGCGTGTTGTACGGCAGCGCCGGTGGTCGTTTTACCCTTGGCAACCTGATCGAGCAGTTTGCTCATGGCCTCACCTATGAATACGGATATGATGGCAGGTGGCGCCTCGTTGGCCCCCAAGCGATGGTCATTGCCCGCATGAGCGATGGCAGCACGCAGGATATCAGCGTATTGGTGCACGGCGGCAATGGTATTGACAAAAAAGGTCAGGAAGCGAAGGTTGGCACCCGGGTTCTTGCCTGGCGACAAGAGGTTGGTCCCAGTGTTGGTGCCCATGCTCCAGTTGTTGTGCTTGCCAGAGCCATTGATCCCGGCAAATGGTTTTTCGTGAAACAGCACCCGAAGTTTGTGGCGGCGGGCCACGCGTTCCATAATATCCATGAGCAATTGGTTGTGGTCCACCGCTACATTGATCTCTTCAAAAATGGGAGCCACCTCATATTGTGCAGGAGCTACCTCATTGTGGCGCGTGCGAACCGGAATGCCTAATTTATGGCTCTCTGTCTCCAGATCGCGCATAAAAGCATACACGCGTTCGGGGATAGAGCCAAAATAATGGTCTTCCAACTGTTGGTTTTTGGTTGCCGGGCGGCCCAGCAGCGTGCGACCCGTCATGCTGAGGTCGGGGCGTGCATTAAACAAAGCTTCATCAATGACGAAGTACTCCTGCTCCCAGCCCAAAGTGGCCGTAATCTTGTTTACTTCGGCATCAAAAAACTGTGCTACAGGCACAGCGGCTCTGTCCAAAAAGGACTGGGAACGCAGCAAGGGCAGTTTGTAATCCTGTGCTTCACCGCCATAGGTTACAAATATGGTGGGAATGCACAGGGTCATACCGTCACCCACCTCCATAATAAATGCCGGGCTGCTTGGGTCCCAAACAGTGTAGCCACGAGCTTCAAAAGTGCTGCGCATGCCTCCTGATGGGAAGGAAGAGCCGTCAGGCTCTTGTTGTACTAATGCCGAGCCTGTAAACTCCTCAATTACGCGGCCATCATGGGTGAGGGTAAAGAAAGAGTCGTGTTTTTCAGCAGTTTTGCCCGTAAGCGGCTGAAACCAGTGCGCAAAGTGCGTGCACCCTTTTTCCATGGCCCACTTTTTCATGCCTTGTGCAATATCATCTGCCGTCTCGCGATTCAACTTTTGGCCACTCTGAACTGCGGCCTTCACCGTAAGATAAGCCTGTTCAGGGAGGTATTTCTTCATGGCTTCCTCATTGAACACGTTGGATCCGAAATAGGATGCAATATGCTCAATGGTGCTTTCTTCAAGCGCTACGGGAAATGGTTCCAAACGGTTTTCTACCGCCTGTAAAGCGCTAAAACGTGTATGTGACATATTAGAGTGATGAGTGAAAAGTATATGAATAAATAAAGTTTTTCAAAAAATAAATTCAGGATACCGAGGCAAGTGCCCGGTATGATTATCCCAAAAAAGGGAAATCAGACAATAAATAAGGTAATATGGTGAGGGCAACTTGGCGGGAAGGGCGGCTATTCTATTCACTGCTCGGGGACAGTGCCAAAAAGGGACTAAATCGTAAACAAGCGTGTGCGTCATGAATGGAATGGCGTTCGCACGCATTAGAAGCCGCAAAATTAATGCCTTTTTAGAGAAAATAAAATTTTGCACTTGCTTTATATTCAATTAACATTATCAGCCAACTGCTCAAAGCATAGTACCTTCGCAACTTCTTGTGGCAACATTCAACCTTTTGGATCAAAAGTCGTTACAGCCGCACTGTTATTTATCCATTTTATGGCACTTATAGGAATAAACCTCAAGGATGGCTCATTAGAGCGCGAAAAAGACATCATCGTCGGAATTGATCTTGGCACAACCAACAGCCTCGTGGCGTACATGAAGGAGCACCAGCCGCATTGCGTCAAGGATCCCAGCGGCAAAAGCACCTTGATTCCCTCTGTCATTCATTTCACAGACAAAAACGAGGTAATCGTAGGCGATGCCGCTAAAGCAAAACTGATTTCCGATCCCGCCAACACCATTTTTTCGGTCAAAAGACTCATGGGAAAATCCTACAAGGATCTTGATGCTTTACAGGGTTTTCTCGCTTATCATATCATTGATGATGATGCTGATGCCTTAGTGAAAATACGGGTGAAGGACACGTTCTATACCCCTGTAGAATTAAGTGCCCAAATTTTGCAAAACCTGAAAAACAGCGTTGAGCATGAGCTGAACGCCAATATTACCAAAGCCGTGATCACGGTACCCGCCTATTTTAATGACAATCAGCGCCAGGCTACCCGTGATGCAGGTAAATTGGCAGGCTTGGACGTGCTGCGCATCGTGAATGAACCGACTGCCGCTGCCCTGGCTTATGGCATCGGCCTTGATCCTGAAAAAAGTGAAACCATTGCGGTTTATGACTTGGGCGGCGGCACTTTTGATATTTCCATTTTGCGCATAGAAAACGGTATTTTCGAGGTGCTTTCCACCAATGGCGACACCTTTTTGGGTGGTGACGACTTTGACAAACTGATTGCCTCCTTTTTCTCCCAGCAGATTATCCCCTACCCTCCCCTGCACAGCAGCGCAGAGCATATCCAAGCGCTGCGCTTATTGGCGGAAAAAGCCAAAAAACACTTGTCCGAGGCAGATCACTTTGAGGCCGAAATTGCGGGACAAAGTGTTCGGATCAGCAAATTGGAACTGGAAAATTTATCCGAAATCCTCATACAGCGTACCCTTGCCTGTTGCCAAAATGCCCTCCGCGACGCCAAATTAAGCCCAAAGGATATCGAAAGGGTAATAATGGTGGGCGGAAGCACACGCATGCCGATGGTAAAAGAACGCGTGTCGGCATTTTTTGGGCAATCGGTTTATGACAAGCTCAATCCCGATGAGGTAGTGGCATTGGGCGCTGCCATTCAGGCCGATATTCTGGCAGGCAACCAACAAGATCTTCTGTTATTGGATATTACCCCTCTTTCACTCGGCATAGAAACGGTTGGCGGCCTTATGGATGTCATTATTCCGAGAAATGCCAAGATTCCCGCCAAGGCAGGAAGGCAATACACTACCAGCGTTGATGGTCAAAAAAACCTCAAAGTCAGCGTATATCAGGGCGAACGGGACTTGGTGGAGCACAACAGAAAATTAGGGGAATTTATCCTGCGCGATATACCGCCCATGCCAGCGGGCCTTCCCAAAATTGATATTCAGTTCATCATTAATGCTGATGGTATCCTGACGGTGCGCGCCCGTGAATTGCGCAGCAACCTTGAACAATTGATCCAGATTAGGCCAACCTACGGCATCAGCGAGGAACAAATGGCACTTATGTTGTTGGACAGCATTCAGCATGCACAAGATGACATGCAGGCACGCGCACTTTTGGAGGCCCGAAACGAGGCCAACAATATCCTGCTCTCTGGTGATAAATTTTTGAAACAAAACGACGACATCCTCTCGGCAACAGAAAAAACACAAACCCGTGCCTTGTTAGACGATTTGCGTGAAAAAGTTGCCGGAACAGACAAAGACCTGATCCACAAAGCCATAAGCACCCTAAATGAATATACCGCACCCTTGGCACACCGCGCCATGGACGCTACCATCGGAAAAGCGCTCACAGGTCAGCAATTATGATCCTTTACTAAATAGGCGTTGGCTATAGGCACTATGCCATAAGGGGCGAGCCGGAGCGCTAAGGCATCAGCATCCAAAACTTTTTTGTGGCTTTGTAGCCAGGAAACAAGCTCCTCTAATGCGCTTGTAATAATGCCCTTTTCTGATATAGGACACGAGAAAAATGCAGGATGATCGTGAAAAAAGGAACTGAAAGGATCATCTTCCGTAAGGGAGAGGTGCAAAACGGGTCTTCCTGAAGCCAAATAATCCACGGCCTTGCTGGGCAATTGTATGCTGCTTCGGTTGCCAATATTGAGCAGGATGTCCATTGATTGCATTTTCGCGGCCGCATGTTCCCTACTGCTCAGGCCGTGGCAAATCAAATTGGGCAAATGCTCGATCTTTGACTTGACCAGAGGGTTCAGATCACCATAAAAATGGAATTCCAATTTATCGTACAAGTCTGGATGATGTGTTTGCAAGGCACTCAAAAAATGCAAAAACACTTCTGGAGGACGTACGGGATAATACAAATGGCCAAAATACCCAATGGCAATAGATGTTTTGTCAACAGGTATTTCGCCCACTTCTGTGGTGTAAGGAACAAATAATGGAGGAATAACGCGGAATTTATCAGCCTTCAGCCCATTAAAAGTGCGCAGGTAATGGTTTTGCAGAGCAGCAGTGGTGAGGCAAAGCACATCAGCCTCATGCAACAGGCAGCGCTCCCATTTCCGGCCCATCCGGGCATGCCAAAACGGACGGCTTTCGGTGGACGAAAACGGATCACCTATATCAGCAAGCCATAAAGGCATACGGTCAGCAAACTTGCGCTTCGCCGACAGACCTAAGCAATGGCCTGTAAAGGGCATGGAGACCGTTATCATGCGATCAAAGCCCTCACTTTCAATCAGTTGATACAATTTGGTTCTTGCGGGAAAATACCACACAAAGGCATCGTCAGGAAAAATCCAGTACTTCCAAAGCCATTGGTAGCAGGCATAAAGTACCCGAATAAGCATACCGCTATGCTGAGGCTGGGCAGCCGTGCCGCCCTTTACCCGATTTAAGCCCAACAGGTTTGAAATTGCCTCATGCAAGGCTGAATGACCCACGCGAATCACCCGCACTCCTTTTTCCATACTTTCTCCCAAAGGGCCGCCAGCATGCCTTGAGGTGAGTACCGTAACCGAATGGCCCTTGGCGGCCCAATGGGATGCGATGTTGGCCCATCGGTGCGCGCGAGGATGTATGGCAGGGCTATACCAAGCGGATACGATCAGGATTTTCACCAGCGCTGCCCATCAAAACTTGGGACAAATTATTTCCTCATTTTCATAGCTGCCGAGGTAAGCAATGGTAATTTCAAGGGCGCCCTGGCGCTGATTGGCGGCAAGCCCTTTAAGGCTGAGGTCATAACTCAAGCCAAACAACACGCTGTTGAGCTCAAGGCCCAAGAGTGCCACCACCGCGTCCACACCAAAGCCTCCGTCACTGCGAACCGGACGCACCCATGAGCCAAAGTGGATGGCCGAAGCACCATATTTGCCCATGGCTACCCTAAAGTTGGTTCCGGTATTGATCTCCATGTGTGGTCCTTGTGATGCTACCAATAAACGGGGCAAAAGTGACACCCTGTTGTCTTTTCTCAAAGGGATATTGGCAGCAAATTGGCCCGAATATTTGGGATACAGCTTGCTTCCTTTTCCAGTGGATTCAAAAAAGCTGACATTGGGCTGGTTGACATGGTGATAGGCCAAACCCGTAAAAATTTTGCCCGAACGGCCAATGGTCGCCGTATAGTTCAAGCCCACATTGAGGTCACCATAAGAAAAATTATTGGGTGGCAGGCTTTCCAATGTTGGTTTTACATATCCTGTAGAGCCATCAAACTGGTCATGGAAACGAAGCGTTTCATAATTGACATTGCGCTGTGTAAGCCCGCCTTGTATGCCCAAGGTCAGGAATTGTCGGTTATCCACACCCAATGATTTGTGGTATGACATACTCAAAGCAATCTGGGTTGTGCTAAAATCAATCACGCTTACCTTATCATTGTAAAACATCATGCCCAGGCCTATGGCATCCTGCTTTACTTTTTTGCGGCCAGGCGCATCAAAACGAAGGTCAGCAGCCAGTGCATAGGTTCGTATAGGCTGATCCAAAACAGAGCGCCATTGATCGCGGTAAGTAGTGGCCACGCGGTACTTGCCCTCAAATGCTCCGGTCAATGCGGGGTTCAGGGTTAGCGGGGCTGCATAAAATTGGGTGAAATGCTTGTCTTGAGCCTGTGTTTTTGCAACAAAAAACAAGCAAACAAGCAGTAATACGAGAAATTGGGTACCTTTTTTCATGTTCTTGGAATGCGTTATAATGTAAGGATTAAGCACCGGGGACAGACAAACCATGATCATGCACCAGGCCTTAGCACCTGTTATTGATTATTTTAAGGATGCCACAATGGTAGCAAAGTCTTCAGCCTTCAGGCTGGCGCCGCCAATAAGACCGCCATCAACATCGGGCTGTTTGAAAAGCTCGGGCGCGTTTTGGGCATTGCAGGAGCCGCCATAGAGGATAGAAGTATCATCCGCCACTAATTTGCCATATTTTTTGGCAACCATAACCCGAATAGCAAGGTGCATTTCCTGCGCCTGCCCGGCTGTGGCCGTGCGCCCGGTGCCAATGGCCCAGATAGGCTCATAGGCAATCACTACTTTTCTGAAATCCTCCTCTTTTAGGTGAAAAAGACTGGCTTTTAGTTGTTTGGCCACAAAGCCCACATGGGTGTCCACCTCGCGGATGTGAAGCGGTTCGCCGCAGCAAAAAATGGGGCGCATGCCACGCGACAGGCACAAATTGACTTTTTGCGCCAACAGGCTGTTCTTTTCCTTAAAATATTCGCGCCGTTCGCTGTGCCCTATGATCACAAACTCGGCCCCTACAGAGGCTACCATGTCCGCAGAAACCTCGCCAGTGTAGGCACCTTTCTCCTCATGATGGCAATTTTGCGCAGCAAGGTGAAAATATTTGCGCACCCGAAGCATCTTGCCTACCTCGCGCAGGTGTGTCAAGGGCGGTGCAACAACAACTAAGCCTTTGGGCTTTTCTATTTTTTCCAATATTGATTTGGTCAGTTCCAAGCCTTCTTCGAGGGTCTTGTTCATTTTCCAGTTTCCTGCTACAATTTGCTGGCGCATCTTTTGCTTTGTTTATTATTTTTTGAATGTTTGAAATGTACGGAAAAGGACAGTCGCAGGGACTAAGCCTCCCCTATCCTCGGGCAAAGGTAAAGAAACTTGGGATCTGTGTATAGCTTATCCTTTATTCACAGCGCTCTTCAGACTTGGATCAGCCCAGGAGCAAATCGGGCATTTTGCCGCATCATGCCCGCGCGCGGGACAATATTGTCGCCCAAAAAAAATGATCTGCAAGTGCAGCTTGTTCCAGGAGGACTCCGGAAAGATGCGTTTCAGGTCGCGCTCCGTTTGCACCACATTCTTCCCCGAGCTCAAGCCCCAGCGGGCAGCGAGGCGATGAATGTGCGTATCCACCGGGAAAGCAGGAAAATCAAAGGCCTGCGACATCACCACCGAGGCCGTTTTGTGGCCAACGCCTGGCAGGGCCTCCAAAGCTTCAAAGCTTTGCGGCACCTCGCCGTTGTATTTTTCCATCAAAATATTTGATAATGCGCTAATAGCCTTTGACTTGGCGGGGGAAAGGCCGCAAGGGCGGATAATTTCCTTGATCTCCTCTACTGGCAGCTTGGCCATATCCGCAGCATTGTTGGCTTTGGCAAACAAGCCTGGGGTAACCTGATTCACGCGCTCATCCGTGCACTGGGCGCTGAGCAGCACTGCTACCAGCAAGGTGTAAGCATCCCCGTGTTGGAGCGGAATCGGTGTTTCGGGGTAAAGTTCATCCAATATACGCTGAATCTCATGCGCCTTCGCCTTCAATTTCGGGCTTAATCTTTGAACTTTAGGGGTCATGAATTTGCCATAAGTTTTTCATTCTGCAATTGGAGCGTTTCGGATGCCTGACGGAGCTCCGCAAAACTTAGCACCTCGTCATTGCCCTGTTTTTTGATCAGGGATACCAACTGGCAGCAATGCTCAAAGAAAAGGCGCGCCTCGTCGGGGTTGAGCACTTTGTTGGGCTTATAGGCAATCAAATAATAATTGTTGCCTTCCAAATGGGCCGGTGGGCGCTCGCAAAAAAACTGCTGAAGCTCAGGGCCAAATTTTCCGCGTATCATCTCCTCTATTTTGCCCGTCAGCCAAAAACGGGAAGAAAAATCAGGGTTTTCGCTGAAATTTATGTCGTTTTGCAAACCAATGGCAGCCAATACCTTGTGCCACCAGGTCTCTGGGCGAATCTTGAACTTGGGCAAAGACCAACCTTTGTCATCTGCAAAAAAAACGGTCTGCCTTATGGTTACCATGGTCTTGCCGGTATTCACTACATAAGAATATTCAAACAAATGAACTTTGGTACCATCCACTTCACCACTGATTATATTGTTGATTTTGCCGCCACCAAAACGTTTTCGCTCCCGAACAAAGAGGTCAAATTCCTGCAATTGACCGGAAAGGCCAAAAGTATCCTTTTCAAAGAATTTGAGGCCCATTTCTTTGGCAAACTCTTGCATTTCAGCCTTCATGCGGTTTAAATGGGCCGAATGCCTACGGGCCATTAACAATACGAAACCGATGGAGGCAGCCATTACGCCAGCCATCAGAAAGGGAAAAAATGATAAAAGTAGCATCACGTAGAATAAATTTAAAGCGCAAAAATGCAAAATTTTAGATCATTGGATACTATGTCCCTGTAAGACATTTTCAAATTTATAAACTTAAGAGCAACCCGTATTCATATTCACTCGTATGGTCAATTACACCATTATTCATCTATTTTTTTATTTAACATGATCAGACTATCGCTTATGAAGTTCAGGCTTTTAGGGGCAAGTGTTTTAACTTTGGTTATCATGGCATTTACTTATCAGCCTGATGACCAGGTAATGCCCCAACCAGCTTTTGTGCCCCCTGTTGATCCTTCCACAACCCAGGAAGTCATTGATGCGGCCAATGCCTTTAAGGCCACTTTAAGCTCATCTCAAATATCAAGCTGTTTTTTAAACTATTCGCTGGCAGATGCACAAAAGTGGTCCAACTTTCCAGTTGGCATTTACAACAACCGTATTGGTATAAAAATGAGCGCTTTGAATGCCACACAATTGGCCGCAGCAAAAAACCTGATTAAGGTAGCAGCAGGCCCCGGCGTGGAGGGTTATAATGAAATACTGGCTATCATGGCTGCTGATGACTATCTGGGGGCAAATGGTGGCGGTAGCAATTACACCTCAGGCAATTACTATCTCGCCTTGCTCGGCACGCCCGATTTGACGGGCACCTGGGAATTGTATTTTGGCGGGCACCACCTTGCCTTTGCCAATACTTATAAAAACGGTGTCCTGGTAGGAGGAACGCCATCTTTTCGTTCGTCAGAGCCCTATACCGAATTTACACAAAATGGAACTAAATGGGAGCCCATGAAAGAAGAACGACTGGCATTTGCCGCCATTTGGACAGCATTGAACACCGCCCAGCGTACTGCCGCAACCCTTTCAGGCACCTATAATGACATTACGCTTGGCCCACAAAAAGATTGGCAATTCCCTACCACGAAGGTAGGCCTGAAATGCAGTGAGCTGGACGCGGCACAGCAAGCCCTGGTTTTGGCAGGTATCCGTACTTATGTGGCGGACATTGATTCAGTCAATGCCAATACCATCATGGCAAAGTATGCCAATGAACTCAACAATACTTACATTGGATTCAAAGGTACTGGCGGCTTTGTCACGCAGGGAGACTACCTGCGCATTGATGGCCCAAGTATTTGGCTTGAATATTCGACACAAGGCGGAATTGTAATCAAAAACTATCCTCACCCGCATACGGTCTGGCGTGATCGAACGGGCGATTACGGTGGTTCAGGCAACCCCACCCATGTAAAAAACGTTGATCCCTCTTTCTTCAAAATGGAAGCGCAGCCCAATCCGGCCACTACTCAGGCAACACTAAAATTTACCTTGCCCACAGATATGTCGGTCACCATAGCCATTTATGATGTGTCTGGCAGAATGGTAAAAGCCGTATCCAAGGGCAAAATGAGTGAAGGTGAAAATGCTATCACCTTGGACTTGAGCCATCTTACCCAAGGGGTTTATCAGTATGTCCTTGAAACAGCATCCGGCGAGCGTTCAGCCAAACGTTTGGTCATACAATAGGATTCTTTCGAGTACAGGAGTCATCTCGAAATTTGATATGACTCCTGTTTTTTCTTTTTGCCTATGAAATATCTACTATGCTATTGTTGGGCTTTGGTGCCAAGGGTGCTTTTACTGCTTCTGAGTACTTTATATTTTAATCCACTCATGGCGCATCCTTCGCCCAATACGCTGATTTTATTAGACATTAAAAAAGATGGTGTGGCGGTGGAGCTGCACTTGCCTGCATCAGAATTGGGAATGGCCCTGAGCACAAACCCTGCTTATCCCAAAACAGTGGAAGAACTGATGGGTGTTTATCAGGACTCACTCCGTATGTACTTAAAGGCACATATTCATCCCTCTAGCATGGATGGGCTTAAATGGGCAGTGGAGATAACCGACATCAGCCTTGAGCAAATCGAAAACCCGCAACAAAGAAATGCCTTACAAGATATCATTGCAAAACTGTGGTTTAGCCCTCCTCAAGGCAACAGTAATCGGCAATTTATTTTGAATTATGATGTCATATTGCATCAAGTTGTGACACACAGTTCTCTGGTGTCTATCCGACAAGACTGGGAAACAGGCATAGTGGCTGAGCACCCGGCGGAAGTTGGTGCCATCTGTGTTGATCCGCGTAGTGGCCAAATTTTTCCACTAATTGTCAATTTGGAAAGCAGGGGCCTGTGGGGAGGATTTAAAAGTATGGTTGTTTTAGGCATGCGTCATATTTCCGAAGGCATAGACCACCTGTTGTTCCTTTTGGTACTATTGTTAGGGGCCCCATTGGTAGTTGTAGGTAAAAAATGGGCACATTTCGGGGGTGCCAAATATGCATTCACGCGCTTGCTTCATACCACACTGGCTTTTACGCTTGGGCATTCCCTTACATTGTTGGTCGGCACGGTCGGTTGGCTACGCTTTCCCACCAGGCCAATAGAAGTACTTATCGCAGTTTCCATCCTGATTTCCGCTCTTCATGCCATCAGGCCCATTTTTCCTAATCGTGAAAGTTGGGTTGCCGCTGGTTTTGGACTGATTCACGGCCTGGCATTTGCTGACACCATTTCAGGACTCGATTTGGATACCCCAACCATGCTTCTGAGTATTTTAGGGTTTAACTTGGGGATCGAAATACAGCAATTGTTGATCATATTGCTAACTGCTCCTTTTTTAATTCTGTTGAGTAAACAACACCGAGCGTATGCGGTCATACGAATAGGTATTGCTTTGTTCGCAGGAGTTGCGGCTGTTGCATGGGTTTTTGAGCGGACTACCGGCCATACAAACTATATCTCAGCGTGCCTTGAAATCCTATTTGCGCATAGGCATGCCATCTACTTTTTGGGCCTTTTTTTGATGGGTTTTTTGTACTTCATCTCGCGCAAATGCTTGGCTTTGTTGCCTTTGTTTACTTTTTTGTTTTTCTCCTTTTTTTCGTGAAAAGCCCCTTGCGTTTTAAGGGTCGGTTTGAATTTCTGGATGTTTTTGCCCCTGTCCTGCGGGAGTTCGTCATGGGTGAGGGTCATGGATATTTCCACCCCGTCTGGAAGGGGAAGCAAGGGAAGTGGCTTTTGCATGAGTGCCTCAATGGCGGCATGCCGCTCTGCCTCGGCTTCTGTCACAAACAATAGGGCAGCGCCCTCCGTGTCGGCACGTCCGGTACGCCCTATGCGATGGATATAGGTTTCGGCCTCTTCCGGGGTATCCATGCTGATGACATGGGTCACATCCGTCACATCAATACCACGCGCCAGCAGGTCGGTGGCAATCAATCCGCGGAGCAGCCCCCGATCAAAGGCAAGCACCGTATTCATCCTGAAATTTTGCGATTTGTTGCCGTGTATGACATTAAAATCTTCCGGGTATTCCTGCTCCAATCGCTCATAGACATGATCTGCCATGCGTTTGCTGGGTGTAAAAATCAGCACTTTGCGCATGCTTTCATCTGTGGCCAAAAGGTGCAGCAACAGATTGAGTTTCGTATTGAAATTGGTGGCTGCATAAGCGTTTTGCCTGATTTTTTCCAAGGGCGTACCGGCCCGGGTCACTTCCAAAAAGGCAGGCCCATTAAAATAATCATTGATCAACATATCCACTTCTTCAGTCATGGTTGCCGAAAAAAGCAGGTTTTGTCGCCTTCTGGGCAGCAGGTCAAACAATTGGGTGAGCTGGGCCCTAAAGCCAAGGCTCAACATCTCATCCACCTCATCAATCACCAATTGGCGCACGGAACTGAGTGATAAGGCCCCGCTTAAAGCCAAGTCACGCAAACGACCCGGCGTGGCTACCAGTACATCCAAGCCCGACTCAACCACTATTTTTTGGGTGTTGATATTGGTGCCGCCATACACGCCCGCTACGCGGGTATCCATGTACTTGGTCAGTTTTTCAATCTCTCCCGTCATTTGCAACACCAATTCGCGGGTAGGAACCAGAATGAGCGCCCGTGGCGCGCGCTGCTCCGAATAGTTCATTTGGCGCAAGATGGGCAGGAGGTAAGCAAAGGTTTTTCCGGTGCCCGTTTGGGCAATTCCTACTACATCCCTGCCCGACATGATAACAGGAAAGGCTTTCTGCTGAATAGGCGTAGGCTCACTAAAACCCAGGTCGCTTAAAGCATCCAGCAATGGCTTGTGAAGATTGAGGTCTGAAAAGAGCATGAATGTGATACTTTGGAGAATGTGATAATGTGATGATTTAGATAATGTGATGATTTGATAATATCAAAATTCAAGTAACTCGCGAATGGCTTTTCCGACTTTTTCGGCAGAAGGAATCATGGCCTGCTCCAAGGTGGCATTCAAGGGCACTGCGGGCATATTGACGGATCCGACCGTGCGCACCGGAGCATCCAAATAGCGGAAACACTGCTCGGAAATACGCGCCGCCAAACTCTGTGCAAAAGTATTGTGAACAGGCTCCTCCGTCACGATCAATACTTTGCCATGTTTCTGTGCCGCCTCGAACATAGCAGCCTCGTCCAAGGGGTATAAACTGCGCAGGTCAATGACCTCCACCGCTCCCTTGGCCACTTGTTGGGCAGCATTCATGGCCCAATAAACGCCCATACCATACGTGATGACGGCAAGGCTTTCCCCCGACCTGATCTTATCGTTATCAGCACTCAAAGCGATACGGGCCTTGCCAAAAGGGATAACATAGTCCTCATCCGGCTCAATGGTGCGCGCACCCTCCGTGCCGGGCACTTTTGACCAGTATAAACCCTTGTGCTCAAGCATCACCACCGGGTTAGGGTCATAAAAGGCCGATTTCATCAGCCCCTTCAAGTCGGCACCGGTGGAAGGATAGGCAATTTTTATCCCCCGGATATTAGTCAGTACGCTTTCCACACTGCTGCTGTGATAAGGCCCGCCGCTGCCATACGCGCCTATGGGCACGCGCAGGATGCAACTGACCGGCCATTTTCCATTGCTCAGGTAGCAGCTCCGGCTCACTTCCGTAAACAGTTGGTTCAGGCCCGGCCAAATGTAATCGGCAAATTGAACCTCCACGATAGGTTTCAGGCCCATAGCACTCATGCCCACCGTGCTGCCCACGATAAAAGCCTCCTGTATGGGCGTATTGAAAACGCGGTAATCACCAAATTTTTCGGCTAAAGTGGCTGCCTCGCGAAAAACACCGCCCAAGCGCCGCCCGACATCCTGTCCGTATAAAAGGCACTCCGGATGTGTCCGCATTAGTTCTTCAATGGCATAGAGGGCGCAGTCCACCATTACCTTCTGCTCCCGACCGGCGGGTTCACGCTCACCGCGTTCTTCCGTGATGGGCGTAGGTGCAAAATCATGGGTCAGGAGGTCTTCCGGTCGTGGATCCTCGGCTTTGCGGGCAGCTTCAAAATCATTGACCACTACTTCGCGCGCCTCCTTTTCTATGCCCTGCAGTTCCGTTTCGGCAAAACCATTAGCCAACAGGTAACGTCGCAATACAGGATAGGGATCACGGGAAGCATGCTCTTCCAAATCATCGCGATACCAATCCTTGCGCACACCGGAGGTATGGTGGTTGAGCAGGGGCACCCTTGCACGGATCAAAAAAGGTCGGCGTTCCGTGCGTATTTTACCCAGAACATCCGAAACCACTTCCCAGCATTGCACAAAATCATTCCCTTCCATATTGATCGCTTCAATGCCCGGAAAACCCTTGGCGTATTCATGGGCATCCGCAACGCGGGTTTCGGCAGCATTGGCCGAAATATCCCAGCCATTGTCCTGTACCAAATAAAGGATGGGCAGTTTTTTCAAGGCCGCCATTTGAAAGGCTTCCGCAACTTCTCCCTCGGTGACCGAGGCGTCGCCGAGCGAGCACACCACCACGGGCGATTCATCGGCAGCGTTCAACTGAGCGATTTCCCGATACCATATTCCCATGGCAGCTCCCGTAGCCGGTATGGCCTGCATGCCTGTTGCGCTGCTCTGGTGTGGTATCTTGGGTTTGTCCGCCTCGCGAAGCGCCGGATGGCAATAGTAAGAGCGGCCTCCCGAAAAAGGATCATCACGTTTGGCCATAAGCTGGAGCATCAGGTCATAAGGGCGAAGCCCGATGCCCAGCAAAATACTGTCGTCACGATAATAGGGAAATACCACATCGGACGGTGTCAACTGCATGCCAACAGCCAGTTGTATGGCCTCGTGGCCGCGAGAAGTAGCGTGCACATATTTGCTGACAAACTTAAAATTGGCCTCATAATGCTCCGTCATAGACTTTGCGCTTGCCATAAGGCGAAATGCGCGTTTGAGCAGCGTTTTGGGTAGCAATGTGGTGGTATGCATGCAAATACGGGTAGGGCTTAAAAATTGAGGCGCAAAAGTATAAAAATACCGGCGATTGGAAGACTAAACAGCAAAATGTCCTAAAAATATACCACGATCCAAGCCCAAGTATAACATCTGCCGATAGAATACAAAAAGGCCGAGGGCAAAACCCCCGACCTTGTCTATAGTCACCGTTCTTATTCCTTACAACAAAGTTGTTGGGCAAACATATTCAGATACCTCAAACTTGCTGCTGTCCTTGATGGCTTTAAATCCACCGACCACATCTACCAGATTGTCATACCCTCGTGCCCGCAAAATACTGACAAATATCATGGAACGGTAGCCGCCCGCGCAGTGGATGTAAGTGGTTTTGTCTTTTGGGATAAGCAGCATGGATTCGTTCACATAATCCAATGGTGCGTTTTCGGCTGCCAATACATGCTCGCTGTCATATTCGCTCTTCTTGCGCACGTCAAACAGCGGAGTTTCCGGTGCAGCCTTCAACACATCGGCTAACTGAGCCGCTGATACGCGTTCTATTTTGTCCACTTCCATACCAGCATTTTTCCAGGCTTCAAATCCGCCATCGAGGTAACCGATACAATTGTCATAGCCTACACGGGCCATACGTATAACCACTTCCTCTTCGCGGCCCGGATCCGTCACCAACAAGATGGGTTGTTTGACATCCGGGATCAAAGCACCCACCCAGGGAGCGAAATTGCCATCAATACCTATATTAATGGCATTGGGTACAAAACCTTCGGAGAACAGCTGTGCGTCACGGGTATCCAGTACCAAGGCTTCCGTTTCATTGGCCGCAGCATCAAAAGCACGTGGAGAAAGTGCCTGGAAAGCGCGTTTTTTCACGTCGTCAAAGCTCTCATAGCCTTTGATGTTCAACAGCACGTTTTGTGGGAAATAGCCTGGAGGTGGAGTCAGGCCGGTCAGGATCTCTTTGATAAACTGTTCTTTGGTCAAATTGGGATTGAGCGCGTAGTTGACCTCTTTCTGGTGGCCCAGGGTGTCGGTAGTCTCTTTGCTCATGTTTTTGCCGCATGCGCTGCCTGCACCGTGGTTGGGGTAAACAATGAGATCATCGCCCAAAGGCATTATTTTGTTGCGCAGCGACTCATACAAGTGGCCGGCCAATTTTTCTTCCGTCAGGTCGGCAATAACGTGCTGGGCAAGGTCAGGCCTGCCTACATCGCCAATAAACAGGGTATCGCCCGTGATAATGCCGTGTTCTTTGCCGTTTTCGTCAATCAGCAGGTAAGTGGTGCTTTCCATGGTGTGGCCTGGTGTGTGGAGCACCTTTACCTTGTAATTGCCCACGGTAAATACCTGATTGTCTTCTGCGGTGATGGCATCATAGCCGGGTTTGGCCGTTGGGCCAAAAACGATTTTCGCGCCTGTTTTTTGCGCCAGATCTAAATGTCCGCTGACAAAATCAGCATGAAAATGGGTTTCAAAAACATATTTGATCCTGGCATTTTGCTTGGCAGCCCTTTGGATATAAGGCTCAACCTCACGAAGGGGATCAAAGATAGCGGCTTCGCCATTGCTCTCAAGATAATAGGCTGCATGCGCCAGACAACCGGTATAAATTTGTTCAATTTTCATGACCGAAAAAAACTTTAAGTGGTGGGTTTGAATAGACTTGTTGCGGTGGGAGCGGCCGAGCCATGAAATTAGAGATTTTTGGGCTGATTGAGGCTCATTTTTGAGTTCGTAGCAGCGCTACGGACGAGAAAATAGCCGAAAAGCAGCACGAAAAGATCAATTTCTGGCCGGATGGTCTCCCACCGCAACAAGTCTGATGAAAGGATAAAGGTATTAGCCGATTGTCGTAGCCCTTGATGACATTTGTCATATTGCTATATGGCATTAATCAATGCTACCCAAACAACTTCATCGCCTTTATCTGATGCAAAGGTGGGGGGAGAGAAGGGTAAGCATTCGTGACATGTGTCACAAGGGGGGATTTTTTTTGAAAAAAAGGAGGAGGGGGGGCGAGGTAGCCCTTAAAATATACCCGGACGGCAGTGGAAATCTTGAATTTTCTGTCAACTGCGACCGATAATCTTTATAAAAAGGCTTAATTTTGCCCTAAAATTGATACAATGAAGTTTGTAGATGTAAAAAACGACGTTGCGTTCCGCAAAATATTCGGCAATGAGAACAAAAAAATCATTTTAATTTCATTTCTTAATGCCGTCCTCGGTTTGGAGGGTCAAAACCGAGTGAAGGAGCTGTCTTTGCTTAACCCATTCCAACTTCCCCGCATCGCAGGGGAAAAATCTTCGATTATTGACGTCAGGGCTACGGACAAGAAAGGGGCAACTTTCATTGTCGAAATGCAGGTTGCAGAGCCATCGGGGTTTGACAAGCGAGTACTTTACTACACGAGCAAGGATTATGCGGGGCAGATTAACTCTGGCGACGACTACCCACTTTTACGCCCTGTCTATTTCATTGGTATTTTAGATTTTAACTACTTCATCGGAAAGGACTACCTTTCTTCTCATTCCGTTATTGACGAAGCAACGGGAGAGAATGGCTTCAAAGACTTGAAGTTTAGATTTATTGAACTTAAAAAATTCAATAAAAAGGCGTACGAACTTAAAACCATAATAGATAAGTGGACTTTTTTCATCAAAAATGCAGAAGATTTAGATGTGATGCCTGACAATGTAGACGATGAAGGCTTGAAAGAGGCTTACGAAGAAGCAGCACAACACAATTGGACACGAGAAGCGTATGATGCTTACATCTATTCAGGTATGCGTGAGCAAGATGAAAAAGGGAGGGTTGAATTGGCGGAAAGGAGAAGGATAGAAAGAGTTGTAAAGCAGCTCCACCAAAACAGTGTACCCCTCAGTATTATCGCCATATCCGTTGAATTGACGGAACAGGAAGTAGCTGAAATACTTGAAAATCAACAAGCGGCAAATTCAGCGACCAGGTAAAGCCTTAAAGGTGATCCGTAAAATCTCGTTCAAACCACCTTCCAATCTTATAACTCCTGCGATAAGGCTGTATTTACTGCATCGTACCTTCTTTTTTAAGGGTTTTTGCGAACGCCAAGATGAAGATTTTTTTATTGCTCTGGCATGCTTTTTGGGAATATGACCTAGATTTACCAGTTCAACATATCTCCTAACATGCGGAAAAGTTTTACTATTTTTTTGTTGTGACTAAGGTTGAGTCTGGTTTTGATACTGTTGCAGCTAAAGCATTTAACTCTCGCTTCAATGCATCAAGCGAATCACCAAGGTTAATGGTTTTTACGGTTACAATTCGTCCGTTTAACTCATAGCTAAGTTCCAAAGGTATGTTCTGTTGGGGATACAAAAGCATGCCGTTCAGTTTGTAAGCCTGCATATACGTAAGGATTTGGTACAAATGTACGCTGTGTAACTTCCCCCTCTCATTGATTGGGCTTTTAAAATACTTCGTATCAATGAGGTATTTCCCGCGAATGTATATGTCCGGTTCGATCACTGGTAAGTATTCATCTGCCTGAAGAGAGTTTGCCCACTTAGTGATCCTGCCACCGGTTACGTGCTCCGATGGCAATTCCTTTTTAAGGTACTTGAGGACAAACTGCTCAAAAATCTGATTCATATTTGCCATAAAAGAGGAAAAAGCCTGACCATCCCCTCCATCAACCAACGAGGAGCTAGAGTAAATCAATGCACAAACATCAATCAGGATTTGATAATGATGATTAAGCCTGTTGTACTCTACCTGGCGAAACACCTTAGACGAGAGTGTGATTTCCGCAATAGGGTGCATCATTCGGAAATAAGTCAGTGCCCGTTGACATAGTTCATTAGAAACCGGCACTTTCCTAATGATATGCAACAGAGTAGCCTTAAGGATTTGGTTAACCTGTGTTGAAAATGTCAAATCGTCATATTCACACCAAAAACGTGTAGTACTATTTAGGTTTTTACTGATCAGATATTTCCCTTTTATGGTCGGGGCAAATGACACAATAGGAACATAGCTTTTGTATAAACCTTTTCGTGTAAGAATCTCCAGCCAGTTTACCAATACATGCACATACACATCCGCAATATCGTTTTCATGGCGTTTTTCATATTGATTCAGGTTCTTAAACTGAACAAGATCATACGTATACGCAACCATGAATAACAAGTTGTTCACCGGGACTTTTGTCTTTATCGTAATGGTTCTACCGGATGGCAGTTTTATGGTTCCAACGTGAGAATTTGTGCGCATTAACCATTTGCCATCTGCTGCCGGTGCAAGAGTTATGTGGCTTGCGTGATGGTGCAGTATATACTTGACATCATCAGAAGTCAAGAAATCCAACTCTTGTTGGCTATGTTCAAAGCATACCATTGAAAAATGCTTTCTTTAGGTTTTCTACTTCTTTTGGCGAGTCGAAGTAATATTCCAACAGTAAAGGTTCCAACTCATATGCCCAAATAATATGAAGCAAATCCATTGTGATCATTTCAATCTTGCCATTTTGCCTGCGCAAAAAATAGCTATGCCCAATTTGAAATCCCGGACCAAGCGAAAGATTGTTGTAAATGGTCTCATTTACGGATTTCAAATTCTGGATCAACTTATCCTTGTCAATGCCCTTGTCAACCATCATTTTATTACGGAGTATGTCATAATCTGGAGCCAGATCAATAAAGGCGAACCGGCGTCGTAATGCGTAATCTACCAGCGCAAGCGACCGGTCAGCAGTATTCATAGTACCGATGAGATACAGATTCTCCGGAATACTGAAATCCAGTTCCGGAGAATACGTCAACTTGATTTTTTCAGATCGGTACTCCAATAGGTAGAGCAGTTCGCCAAAAATTTTGGACAGGTTGCCTCTATTAATCTCATCGATCATGATGACAAATTTCTGTCCTGTATTGTTATTCAAAGCCCTGGTCGCACGATCACAGAGAATCTTAAAAATCCCGTCGAGGCGGTCAATGCCTGTGCCTTCAAGTTTGGGCCGGAGCCCCTGAACAAAGTCTTCGTATGCGTAGGAGGGATGGAATTGCACTTTCTCATATAGCTCGCGTTGATCCTCTGTCAAATATTTGAGTAATATATTCGCAAGAAAACTTTTTCCGGTTCCGGGAGGCCCCTGAAGAATAACTTGCTTCTTCCGCTCCAGAATCTGGATAAATCGGTCAAATGTCTCCGCAGCAAGGCTACTTTCTCCAAGGGCAGTTTCGTAGGTGTATTTCGTTTTAGGAGAAGCATTGTACGTACCGGTAGTTTCAGAAATCAGGTTTTGGATGGCATCAAACTCAATTGGCGAGAGCCTGAAGAGACTACCTTGATTGTTGTTAACCACTTCCGAATTTTTCAACTCTGGCAAACTGGTCACCTGATCCCATGAGATGGGTTCTTCAAGAAACTTTTTTATAACAAACTCAAAAACCTCCCTTTTCTCGGAATTGAGGTGCAAGCCCTTGACAACTTCAAAAATGGCCAGGATTCGTCTAACAGGCGAAGTTTGATAGCCAACGACAAGGTCGCCTGGTTTGACCTGTTTAAAATACTCATAAATCCGACGTTTGTTATTGGCATCATTGTGGGAAGTGTAGGCTTGTGTTTCTCCAATCTTCCGATCCAGGATGTTCCAGTACTTGGGATTAGCGTTGAGCCACCAATATTGGACCTCATTATTAAGACCGCCTGAAATGTCGATTTTGAGAAGTTTTCGCAGACGCGAAACGTAATCTGGATACTTGGTAATATCTGTAAGTGTCTTTGTCACTATATCTTTGTCAGGCCAACTACCCTTCGCCACCCACTTTACATTATGACGATGCCTGTAATCAGGAACGTCTGGTTTGTAATAATAGTCAGAGGTAACAATGCCGTAACCTACGTACTCAGTCGTTCCTCTTTTGGCAATAATAATGTCTCCTTTCCGCATCACATGGCCAAATTGATACAATGCCAACGTATCATTCTTTTTAGAGGAAGTAGTTCCGAATAATTGCTGAAGCAGTTCCTGAATCTGAATTTTAGTGAGAGAACTCAAATCACCCATCTCATCCCAACCAATAGCGGCGTATCCGTTATTGTAAAAGTCGTCCCAACGATAAGCATTTTCTCCCGGAGAAAGTAGCCAATACCTTGGTTCTCCAGGAGGCATTTCTATGATATTATCCTCTTCTGTTTCAGCCCCTTCTTCATTGGAGTTTCCTTCTTCTGAGGCCACAAACCAAAAGAATTTGTCCATTTCGATTGGTAGCGGCAAGTCAGTTCTCTGGCCTACTATTTCTACATATTTCTCAGCTATAGGTTTAATAGCTTCGTTGAACTTCACAAATTGTACACCCTGCGAGTCACCTTTTTTAATTCCTGTTTGCACTCCTAAAATGTCAACTGCATTCCTATCCACGGTATTCATAGGCACATACTTATCTGGAAATGCGTATGAAATAATTTCAGATGTACTACCTATGTTAAAAAAACGAATATTTGCAATGAATGAGTCAAGGCGAAACGACAAATCGTCTTGACCATAAAAAAGGTTTACGAATTGCTCGCGGTAATGCTCCAAGGAGTGATTAAGAATCTTTCCAAGGGCCCTGCCTCCAGCCAACGGATTACTTCTAAAAGAATTGATATGTGTACCCATTTCTTTGAAGTCCTCCCACTCTGCTTTCTCCAGAAAATCACGATTTGTAAATTTTTTAAAAAAATTAATTGTGTCGCGAAGACGGTTGTATTCCTTATTGAGCCAAGTGTCCGCAACTGAAGCATATTTGAAAAGTGACTTTTCGATACTATTCATATCAATTTCTTAATTTTTACATGTAGGTTTTTATTTTATGCCATACCAAACAAATCTGTTTGGAAAGGATCAATTTGATTTACTGGCGAAGCCCCCACTGTCACAAGACAGCCAAAAACCAACCCCTAAAAGCCAAAATAGAACACGCGCCCGCAGGCGAGAGATTCTCTCGAATGAATCGGAATGCCTGCTTTGAGCAGGAAACTTTCGAGTTGGGATAGGGTAATCTTCGTTGATTGCATGTAAAGTTTTAATATTTAAAAAGACGTGCAAAGGTAGGAATTTTGGCTTCAGCGTCATTACTTTCCATACAAATCTGGTGCCAGCAATGAGTGAAATCCATTCAATAATTCGGCCGTTATCCCAGTTGTTTCGTAGGTCACCATCCTGTTACTATTCCTCCCTCATCTCACCTCGATCATCACCTCCCCGCCATCAACGTGCTTACATCATCCTGAAACCTTGAATCTCCAAACATCTGCCTCCACCCAACATCAATAGGTTTCCATCACCCAAACAGGTATTTTCACTCAAAAACAGGCCATCTTGTTCTTTCAAACATGGGGCTTGATATAAAATACATGAAGCGGGAGTAAAAAAACATCAAGCTTGATACAAATTATAGCAACGTTGAGGTTTAAAATATAAAACTTGATATAAATTATATCAAGATTGATGTGCGAAACATGAAATTTGATATAATTTATAACAAAAATCACTTCTAATATATCAAACTTGATATAAAATATAGCAAGTTTGAGTAAAAAGGCAGGTCATTTGATATAAATTATAGCAAAATCGAGTGCGGCTATATGAAGCTTGCGTTTTTTTTCTTCAAGGAACTCTTAATGGCGGTTTCAAACCAAAATTTCTAATTTTGGCCCTAAGAGCATGTCTGGGATTTTCCTGCGCAGAAAATCCCAGACATGCCCTAAAATGAGTGCTTTTTCCCACACAATGATTCGCGCATGTTTAAATTGTTTTGTAGCCTTACCATCATTTTTTGCTGCCATGTTTTACCCTTGTCCGCTCAATCCGGCTGCACTGACCCCAAAGCATTGAACTACAATGCGAGTGCTACGGTGAATGACGGCTCCTGTCAGTATGCCGTAATCAATTACAGCCCGGTATTACAGGCTCCATTGCCGGATAAATTAAAAGAGATCAGCGGACTTGCTTATGCCGGAAACCGCTGGTGGGCACATGAGGACAGCGGTGCCAATGAGATTTTTTATCAGATCAACCCGCTCGGTGGGCAGATTATTCAACAAGTAGCGTTGAACAATGCCAAAAATAATGATTGGGAGGATATTGCACAGGACAGTGCCTATCTTTATATCGGTGATTTTGGCAACAACAGCAGCACGCGCAAAAATCTTGGCATCTACCGTGTGCCGCTTTCCAAAATAGGCAATGGCAGCAGTGAAAAAATAGAAGAAAGTGACTGGAGCTTCCTTCCATTTGCCTATCCAGACCAAACCATCTTTAGCCAGCAACCAGAGGACAGTACCGAATTTGATTGTGAGGCCATGATCTATAAAAACGGCGCGCTCCACCTTTTTACCAAAAACCGCAAAAAATACCAGACATCACACTACCGTATTGATGTGTCAACAGGCAGCATCAAAAAAATAGAAACTTTTGACACGGGCGGCCTGATCACTGGTGCTTCCGTATCACCGGATGAAAAAATGGTGGCCTTGGTCGGTTATAACCTGCGCAGTTTCCCCACGGTATTTGCCTGGCTGCTCTGGGATTGGCCCAACCCTTCCAGTGATTCACTTTTTTCAGGTAATAAAAGGCGCATAGAATTGGGCACGGCACTTGCTGTGGGGCAGGTAGAGAGCATAGCCTTTGGCGGATCTCGCGATGGGTATATTGCGAACGAAAGCACGTCTTTTAATGGTATTGTGTTAGCTCCTCAGGCGTTGCGGCATTTTGATTTTGGGGCTTGGGTGTCTGCCATGAGCGCTAACGAAGAGACCCATTTTAATGCCCAATCAGGCAAAATATTCCCCAATCCTTTTTCACAGTTTATTGATTTTCAATGGGAGGAATCAAAACCTCCAGAGGAAATACGCCTGCGGGACGCACAAGGCCGCTTACTGAAGGTTTGTGCCGGTAGCGTTACAAGAATGGATACCCAACATCTGCCATGCGGGATATACATGGTGGAAGCAATATGGCCGAAGAGGACAAAAACCTATTGTGTTCAGAAAAGTTAAGGTGTAGGTTTATCCGTCTGCTTTCACCACGCACATTTCGGCCCATTTGGTAGTATAGCAGGGCGAAAGATTGTTTTGACGGGTCAATCGCCCACTCCCACCCATGGTTTGGGCGGCTGTCCGCACGGCATTTCGCCCAAAACGCGCATTGATGGCATCAAAAGCGTTCATCAGTTTTTCATGCTTTGTGCGGTCAATGGGGTCAAACAGGCTCAGCTGCGCCCCTGAGGTATCCTGCACCAAGCCACCGAGCAGCACCCCTGCCCTTTTATAGCGATACCCCTCGCGAAATACTTTACTGAGGGCAAATTTGGCTGCCTTGACTAAAGGCAAGGTGCTGTCCGTTGGCGCGGCAAAACTGACGGTAAAAGAGCGCGAATACTGAGGTTCCTGGTAGAACAGATCATTGGTTTCTATATAGGCTGTCAGGATGGATGCGCTGCTCCCCTGCCGCCGTAGTTTTTCCCCGCAACGTGCCGCGAAATCGGCTACGGCCTCACCCAGTTCCGCTTCTGTGCACAGTGGCACGCGGAAGCTGCGTGTAGTGCCTACGTTTTTTTTATTGGGGATATCCGTTTCCAAGTGAATGCAGGGCATTCCACACAGTTCCTTTTTGATGCGCAAGCCGACAATGCTCAAATGTTTATGCAGCCAGGCATCCGGGGCCTGCGCCAGGTCATAAGCAGTAAAAATATTATTTTTTTGCAGAAAATGAGCATATTTCCGTCCAATTCCCCATACATCCTCCACGGCAAGGCTTCGCAGGGCATCATCCCAATAATCGCTCAATATCCGTACGCCATCACCTTGCTTATCCTTTTTGGCCAAACGGTTGGCCAATTTGGCCAATACCTTGGTGGGGGCCACCCCAACACAGACAGGCACCCCAAGCCAGCGCAATAGCGTTTGCCGAATGTTTCGGGCCAGCATGCCCATATCCGCATGATCCGTGCCGCTAAAGTCCAAAAATGCCTCGTCCACACTATATATTTCCACAGCGGGTGAAAATTGGCGCAACGTGTTCATGACACGTCCCGACATATCGCCATACAGCGCATAATTGGAAGAAAAAACCTTTATGTTGTGTTTGCGGATAAGCGCGCGGAGCTCAAAAACAGGCTGTCCCATACCAACGCCCAATGCTTTGGCTTCTTCGGAACGCGACACGACGCAGCCATCATTGTTGGACAGCACCACAACGGGCCGCCCCCGTAATGTCGGGTCAAATACCCGCTCGCAGGACACATAAAAATTGTTGACATCCACCAAAGCAAACATCATCAAGGTTTTTTGATAACAAAAGTGACCACGCCCCAAATGGTCAGTTCATCGTTCTCTTGTACTTCTATGGCAGCATAGGCAGGGTTGGCTGCTAAAAGTCGGATGCGCCCGGCACGCAGTTCAAGCCGCTTTACGGTAAAGGCGTTATTGAGATAGCAAACGGCCACTGCCCCGTTTTGGGGTCTCAGGGAGCGATCAACGATAAGCACATCCCCATCATCAATGCCATCACCGGACATGGAATGGCCTTGTACGCGCACGACAAAAGTGGCATCCGGGTTTTTGATCAGCTCCCTTTTCAGGTCAATCTGCGTTTCTAAATAATCGTCGGCAGGCGAGGGGAATCCGGCGCTTATGGCACCGTCCACATGGATTAAAAGGATTTCATCAATTGGGGCTGGGGCAAGCAGCCGACTTTCGGCCAAGGAATCTTTTTTCCCTTCCGTTCGCATAGTATGTTGTTTTGAAAGGGCAAATAAAACTCATATTGTTTTAATTATTTCAAAATAAAACACATATTGTTTTTAATGTTGTGCAAGTAATGATGGATAAAGAAACTGTAGGTTGAAAGTTTTCATAACGCATGAATATAAAAGTCTTAACTTTGTCATACAAATCGTTTACTATGACAATAACAGAAGTTTTCAATGACATAGCAGGTGCAATTGCCTTGATGGCACCAGAACAAATGGTTGGATTGAAAGCACCACAACAAATGTCAAAGCGTGTAGAACTGTTAGTGAACAGGAAAAAAGAAGGCACTATCACTCAAGAAGAAACGCTGGAGTTGGAACGGTATCTTGCATTGGATCTATTCATTAGCCTTACCAAAGCAAGGGCACGGGCATTATTGGCGGCATGAGTACAATCAGTTCAAAAACGAGATTTGCGGTTGCGCAAAGAGCACAATTTCGTTGTGAATATTGCCGTATTCATGAAGATGATATGTTCATCGCTTTTGAAATTGATCATTACGTAGCGCGGAAACATGGCGGGGGTGATGAACTTGACAATTTAGTGTACAGTTGCCCGCATTGCAATCAATATAAAGGGACTGATCTGACGACTTTTGTTGCAGATTATAACAACATTGTTCCGCTATTTAATCCAAGAAAACATATATGGTTTGAACATTTTGAGGCAGATCGCGGAGGAATTACTCCTTTAACAAGCATTGGGGAAGGTACTGTGAAACTCCTTAGACTAAATGATGTTGATTTTATGATTCTTCGAAAAATCCTATCAGAATTAGGTCGCTGGCCTTAATTTTCCTTTACCAATCCATACAAACATCTCGCAATCAATTCATTTCCCCTATCCGTCAGGTGCACACCGTCCGTGGTCAGAATGCCATCTGATTGTTGATTCAAGTTGTTAGTTTGCAGGTATTCAGTAAAAATGTTGCGCAGGTCGCATACGGGGCAGGCATAATCAAGGCCCAATTGTCGTATTTGTTCGGCGTATTGGTCCAGCAAGACATCCAGCCTATTGGCCTTGTTGGGTAGTTCGCCGATGACCGCCGGTGTGCACAAAACAAAAGGAATGTTTCGCACCCTCAGTTTGTCCAAAATGATGTTGTAATCGTTTGTAAAACGGCTGATTGGTTCCGTAACGCCATCCCATTGCCGCCAGACATCGTTGGTGCCAATATATATGACCACCAAATCGGGTTGCAAGGCCAGCACATCCGGTACTAAGCGCCGGAGCAGATCCCCTACCCTATCCCCGCCTACGCCTTTGGCCATCAGCATGTAAGTATGAGCCAAGCCTTCTTTCTCCAATTGCTTGTATATCAGGTCAATATAGCCCCCTTCGGCTGTGGCGGCCCGGGTGATGCTATCGCCAAAAAAGATGATCTTTTTCATACTTAAACGCCCTTTTTGCTGCCCCAGATTTGTACGTGCAAGCGATCGGAATACCGGAAACCATGTATTTTGCATATCTCCACTAACCATTGGTGTTTTTCTGCAAGCGCTTCACGGGTAGTGGCCTCAGGCATCAACCAAACTTTCTCTGCCGCAATGTTGTACTTACGCAACAGGGCAAGCACCTCGTGCAAGTCGTTGCCATCAGAAATAACAAACTTAAAATTGGCTTTCGGGTTAGCAGAGAAAGCGCGATAAACTGCGGCTTTCTCCCTCAATTTCACAGGATTATGGCTATTTTCCAATTTTGGGGAAACATTGTACTGGTCAATAAGTTCCTCAAAATCAGGGCTGGGCAGCAGCGTTCCATTGGTTTCAATTTCGAATCTAAATGATGGGTCTTGCGCTCTAAGATAACGCATGAGCGCAACCAAGGCACTTTGCTGAAGCATAGGCTCGCCACCGGTCAGGATTACATTTCGGCAAGGGAAATCAAGTATTAAAGTTGCTACCTCAATAATGGAGCATGTGGCAATCCAGTCCTTCTTTTCATATTTTTCATAACCGGGAATTGCATCAAAATGATGTGCAAAGCGGGTGCCTTTCCAGTTCCAGGTATAATCGGTGTCACACCAGATGCAATGCAAATTGCATAGTGAGGTACGCACAAATATGCTGGGCATACCAATGCTTTTGCCTTCTCCTTGAATGGAGAAAAAAATCTCCGGCGCACCATTAAGTCGGGCAAGGGAGAGTGAATCCGATGATATTTTACCTATTTTTTTCAATATTGGAGCTTAAATGTTTCTCCGTCCACAAATGCAGCTTTCCCTTTTTTAACGCTTACTTTAAGGCCTTCTATAGTTGTAAATACCTGATTGTCCTTTAGTTGTGTGTTATATTGAACTATTGAGGTGGCTACGTCTAAGAGAGCGGCATGTGTGTCAGCAGCAGGGCCGTTAGCATGTTCTATTTCTATTTCTTCCAAGCCAAATTCACGCAGTCCATACGTGTAGCCGCTGCTTTTTTGATTTTCCTCATCCATCATTCCAAAATATACCCAACAGTACATGGGCAATGCTTTATCATTCAGGGCGCCACGTGCAGCGGCCAAATAAAAGTCTTTGCTCAGGATCAGGTACTGGGTGTTCATAAATACCCCGCTGGATTGAGGGCTGTTTTCCAATACAGCGGCTGCGGTTTTAGTGAATATTTTATACAGTTCCAATGCTTTTTTATCACTACCGATAATTGAAACGACTACTTGGGACTGATGCAGCGCTGCTTCTTGTTTGGCATTTCGCCATAGCCAGGACAAGCGTGCAGCGGCCTGCACCTCTGCTGCGGGCGCGGGATAATCCAGCCATGCAATCATGACCGTTTCGGTGCCTGTTGAAAACACCACAGTCTTATCTGACACATTAACGGAGTCCGTTCGGAGTTTCCAAGTGTTTTTAAGGCTGTTCAAAAGTACTTTAGAGTCTGGCGCAACTTTGTTGTTAAGCAAGATTGTTCCGGTAACAACTTTGTTTTGGGCAAAAACAAGCTGCGAAAAGCATAAAAAAAGAATCGAAAAAAAATAGTGTTTCATAGCATTTGTGATGCGCAGGCGCTCCTGCTTAAAGGCTTTGTTTCAAAAATGCCGTGACCACTTCGCGAGAGGCTTTGGCCGCCGTTTCATTATGGCGAGGGCTGCTGGGGTTTGCAAAAGCATGATCTGCATCATAACGACTTACCTGCAATTTTTTTTGTGCGGCCTGCATATCTTTTTCAAAGCTGGCTACCACTTCATCATTAATCCATTTGTCTTTGCTGGCATGCACAAACAACACCGGGCAATTCAGGGTTCTCAGTTTTTCCACGTCCTTTTCCGGCATGCCATAATACATCACACAGGCCTTGGTGTGGGCTTTGAGCAGCAGGGTGGATTGCAAAGACCAGCCGCCGCCGAAGCACCAGCCCAAGGTGCGAAAATCAGCGCCTTCGCCCGCATATTTTGCGGCGCCTTCAATAATGGCCGATGCGCGGATTTTGTCATTTGCCTGCATTAGTTTGCCTGCATCTGCGGGAGTTGAGGCAACTTGGCCATCATACAAATCAATGGCCAAAACATTGATATTCAGTTCTTTACTCCAATTATCGGCTTCGTTTTTCACAAAATCATTTAGTCCCCACCATTCATGTAGCAGCAAAAGGTACTTTTTGGAATTGCTGTCGGCAATAACCTGATAGGCATTCCCATTGGCACCGCCTGGCACGGGGAATGTCACCATCTGGCCAACGAAAGGCGGCAAAGCGCTTGTGGACAACGTATGGGCATCCTGAAATGCTTTGTCCTGGCTAAAAGATGCAAATTCATCCGTTGCGCTGGCGGCATTCGGATCATGGCACATTTTGATGGAATTATTTTGCTGGCAGGCAGCGAACAGCAAAAAGCACAGAAAGAAATAAATGTTTTTCATAATGTCAAAAAATTGAACAGTGATCAAAAATAAGGCAACGAAAACGGCTCGTCAATCTTTGCAAAAAAGAAACAAGCCAACCCGGCGGAACCTGATTGGCTTGATTATATTTGCTTGTGAGGCTGTAGAGCCAAGTGAATTTAGTTGCCTAAGCCTGTAACAAGGAGGGATACCTCATTGTTCAGCATTTCTACGAAACCTCCACTGACGGCATATACTGCACGCTCGCCATTGGCTTTTTGCACTTTTACATCACCTTTGTTCAGGGATGATACGATGGCTGCGTGGTTATTTAACAACTCGAACTGTCCATCGGTGCCTGGCACGATCACCGACTTTACTTCGCCGGAGAATATTTCCTTTTCAGGACTAAGAATGACTAGGTTCATAATTCTAAATGATAAATTATGAATGATAAATTATGAACGATGTGAAGCGTCACGCGGGCTACTTCATCACTCATCACTCATCATTATTTATTTTGCTTCTTCCAACATTTTTTTGCCTTTGGCGATCGCATCATCAATGGTACCGACAAGGTTAAACGCTGCTTCGGGCAAATCATCCAATTCGCCATCCATGATCATGTTAAAGCCGCGGATGGTTTCTTCGATGGGTACCAATACACCTTTAAGACCAGTGAACTGTTCGGCTACGTGGAAAGGCTGGGAGAGGAAACGCTGTACGCGACGGGCACGGCCCACTACGAGTTTGTCCTCATCAGAAAGTTCTTCCATACCGAGGATGGCGATAATATCCTGTAGTTCATTGTAGCGCTGCAAGATGTTCTTTACACGCTGAGCGCAACGGTAGTGCTCATCACCAATGATTTTGGGATCAAGGATACGAGAGGTAGAATCAAGTGGGTCAACCGCAGGGTAAATACCAAGTGATGCGATCTTACGGCTCAATACGGTTGTAGCATCCAAGTGGGCGAATGTAGTGGCCGGAGCGGGGTCAGTCAAGTCATCAGCAGGTACGTAAACGGCTTGTACAGAGGTAATAGAGCCGCGCTTGGTGGAAGTGATACGCTCTTGCATCACACCCATCTCGGTGGCCAGCGTTGGTTGGTAACCTACTGCTGAAGGCATACGGCCCAAAAGGGCTGACACCTCAGAACCAGCCTGGGTGAAACGGAAGATATTGTCCACGAAGAAGAGGATATCACGGCCGCCATTAGGATCTTTAAGATCGCCATCGCGGAAATACTCGGCCATTGTCAGACCAGAAAGGGCAACGCGGGCGCGGGCGCCTGGCGGCTCGTTCATTTGTCCGAACACAAGAGTGGCCTGTGATTTTGCCAGTTCTTTTTTATCTACTTTGGTAAGGTCCCAGCCGCCTTCTTCCATGCTGTGCTTGAATTCCTCGCCATAGCGAATTACATTTGATTCAATCATCTCGCGCAACAGGTCATTGCCTTCGCGGGTACGCTCGCCCACGCCTGCAAAAACGGACATACCGTCGTATGCCTTGGCGATATTGTTGATCAATTCCATGATCAGAACCGTTTTTCCTACACCGGCACCACCAAAGAGACCGATTTTACCACCTTTTGCATAAGGTTCGATCAAATCAATAACTTTGATACCCGTGTACAGGATCTCGCGCTCTGTGGAGAGATCTTCGTATGCAGGTGGTTTGCGGTGGATAACGTAGGAGGAATTGCCTTTTTCTACGGAACCGATACCGTCAATGGCATCGCCAACAACGTTGAAGAGACGACCGCGAACCTGATCTCCGGTAGGCATTGAGATTGGTGCTCCTGTATCCGTACACTCCATGCCGCGCATGAGGCCGTCAGTGGAGTCCATCGCGATGGTACGAACGCCGTCTTCACCGAGGTGGCGCTGCACTTCAAGTACCAGAGAAGAGCCGTCGGGGCGCTTCAATTCAAGTGCGTTGAGGATTTCGGGCAGTTTGCTGTTCGGGCCACTGAAGTCAACGTCAACTACAGCGCCGATAATTTGCTTGATACGACCGATATTAGCCATTGATAAACGAAATGATGTTTGGTGTAAAGCGTTCTTTTTTTGGCTGTTTTGCCATTTTTTGGCTGTTTTGAACGCTCTTGTTTAAAAAGCCGCGCAAAAGTACACAATCTCGCTATAAAACAAGCGGAATTTTCAACTTTTTTCTGACAAAATTTTATTTTGATAAAACAAAAAAAGAGGCCATCCACACTAAGGTATTGAGTGGATGGCCTCTGCTATCAATAAAGTATAAAAAATTTTATTTGGAGAGCGAAAGGAGCCTTTGTGCTATGGATATGGTACGTGTTATGATGGAGGCCCCGGGAAGGTCTATATTTTCATCACTGCCATTTTCCATTTTGGGTTGTACCAATTGCTCCGTGTTGCCCACGCCGTTGGCGGCTTTGAGCCTGTTAGCATGAATATTGACACTGATAAATGCAATGAAGCTAACGATAGCTAAAATGGCCAATAAATTTCGGTGTATATTTTTCTTTTCCATATTACCAAGTTAAGAGAGCCGATACGTACAAATTTGGACAAAGATAGTATCTTTTTTAAACCAATATGGGTACACGGCAAAAATAACAGACGAAAAGACAGTTTTGGCGGATAAAAGGTTGCAAAAAACAGTTTATTTTTTAGCAATAAAATCAAAAAAGCCTGATTGAGCGAATCAATCAGGCTTATTATCGTCAAACCAAAAATCAATCAGTTCAAATTAGTGGTTCATACCGCCGCCGCTGGCAGGAACGCTTGGTTGCTCAGCAGGAGCCTTTACTTCACCTTTGATGGTGAGGGTCATGCTGTTGTTTGTTTTGTCATTGCTTTTCAACGTAACGGTTTTGGTGAAGTGGCCTACGCGCTGGGTGTCATAGCGTACTTCGATTACGTTGCTTTCGCCGGGGAGGATTGGTTCTTGTGGGTATTTTGGTACGGTGCAACCGCATGAGCCAGTTGCGCTTTCGATGATCAAGGGCTTGTCACCTGTGTTTGTGAACTTGAACTTGCGAAGGGGCTCGGAACCTTTGTCAATCGTACCGTAATCTACGGTAGTAACATCAAAAGTCATAGTTTGAGCAGTAGCGGCAAAAGCCACGAGAACGAAAGCGAAAAGAGCGATAACTTGCTTCATTATAATGAATCCGTTTAAAAAAGTGATGTGAATTTTTTCTTGAATAAATTGATGGCACAAAAGTATGTGCAGCAACTCTCCGTCTCCAATACATTGCCTGTTAACGTTGTTTAAACTTTCGCAAACCCTTGTCAAAGCCTCTAAATGAAGTGTGAAACAGGACTGTTTTATTATAAAATTATTTTCAAACGGCTATTTCTCGGCAGCGGCCCGCCTCAATCTGTCATTAATGGCCAACCCCAAGCCCTCGTTTGGAACCAGCTCGGCCAGAATAAAATCTACCCCTGAGGCATCCATGAGGCGCAGTACGGCAAAAAGCCTTCTTGCGGCCTCCATGATATCACCTTGGAGGCTTAGGTGCATCTGTTGATGGAAGCCGGGGATGGGAGGCTCCTGTTTAAATGTTATAGCGCCCAGCCGACCTGTTTGGGATATATGCTGCATTTCTTCGAGCGTGTGTAAAGTCAGGGGGACCCTTGGCGCATAGTGCGATTTGAGCATGCCCGGTGCGCTGGGGTTGCTGCTTTCATTAAGCATAATACGAATGGGCCCAATGGCAGCGCGGATGGCGTCAGGGGAAACACCTCCCAAGCGATAGACGATAATTTCCTCGCCTTCCTGGCCAACAATGGTAGATTCCAGTCCTACTGAGCAAGTTCCGCCATCCAGTATATATGGTATGTGCGGCCCGAGCTGGGCCTGTACATGTGCCGCAGTAGTGGGGCTGATATAGCCAAAGGGATTGGCGCTCGGTGCGGCCAACGGGAATGGCAGTTCCTGAAGTAATTTCCTTGTAAGGGCATGCGCGGGCACACGTAACGCCACACGGTCAAGGCCGGAGGTGACTAAGTCTGGTATGGTCTCTTTTTTGGGCAGCAATAATGTCAGCGGGCCAGGCCAGAAGATGTTCGCCAGTGCGGCTAATTTGGGCGGGAAAGCCAGGGCATACTTTTCTACCTGCTCCACACCATATATATGTACAATGAGCGGATCAAAGGACGGGCGATTTTTAACCTCAAAAATGCGCAGCACCGCCTGTTCGTTCAAAGCATTGCCGGCCAATCCGTACACGGTTTCCGTTGGTATGGCCACAACATCGCCTTGTACAAGGTAATTTGCTGCCGTTTTGATATTTGTGCCAATTTGTGCCATTGGGAAATTTAGGCGCAAAATTACAAAAAGCAATATCTTTGTCGCACCCCTTTCAGATGCAGACCCACACCTCATTACAAATTGCATTATTTGACTATGCGCTTGATTGTTACTGTTTTAAGTTTTTTTACTTTTTCATTTGTTCTTTTTGCCCAAAACACCAATGTCACCCATCGCTCCACCCTTACCTACACCAATCAAAGCCTGGCTAATCTTTGGGGGTATGCGGCCAATGGAGAGGAGTATGCCTTAGTTGGTGCCAAGGACGGTACCAGTATTGTGAAGGTAACCAATCCGGATGCACCATCAGAAGTGGCGTATGTCTCCGGCCCGAGCAGTTCGTGGCGAGAGATAAAAACGTATCAAAACTATGCCTATGTGGTAACGGAGGGAGGCTCCATAGGGCTTCAGATTATTGACCTTTCCAACCTGCCCAACAGCAACCCCACGGTAGTTACCTGGAAAGGTGATGGTGCTATTTCAGGACAGCTCAACAAGGCGCATGCGCTGCAAGTTGATGAGGTGAAGGGTTATTTATACCTCTTCGGCAGCAACCTGTTTGGAGGTCGGGCCTTAGCCATTAACATTGCCGACCCGGACAACCCAACGTATGCCGGCTACTATAATGGTGTTGGTTATGTCCATGATGGCTATGCCAATAATGATACACTTTATGCTGGCCAAGTTTATGCCGGCACCTTCAGCATTGTTGACATGGGCAATAAAAGCAACCCAACCCACATTGTCACACAAACCACACCGGGCGCCTTTACGCACAATACCTGGCGTTATGGCGATTTCATTTACACCACTGACGAAGTCAGTAATTCATTTTTGACCTCCTATAAGTTTACCAACCATACCACCCTGACCCAGCAGGACAAGATACAGAGCAACCCGGGCTCAAACTCCATTGTACACAATACCTATATACGTGATGGCTATGCCATTACCTCCTGGTATCGCGATGGGTTTACCATTGTTGATGTCAGTAGGCCAGCCAATATGGTACAGGTGGGCAATTATGACACTTATCCCTGCTGCACTGGCAGTGGTTTCCATGGATGTTGGGGTGTTTACCCCTATCTGCCATCCGGCAACATAATCATCTCCAACATTACGGCTCAGGGCACCAGCAATGGCGAACTCATGGTGTTAACACCTACTTATGTTAGAGGATGCTATATTGAAGGGAAAGTAAAAAAATCAACTGACAACACTAACTTGTCCGGAGTGTTGGTGCAATTGCTAAGTACTTCAACCAGCGAAACAACCAATTCTTCCGGTGACTACAAAATGGGGCAGTTGAACACGGGTACCTATACCTTAAGGGCCAGCAAAACAGGTTATCAGAATTTTGAAACATCAGTAACACTGACTACAGGTACCCTGATTACCTTGAACATCAGCCTGGTACCCAATGGCGCCCCTATTGATTTGGTTGATTTTACTGTGAAAACAAAAGGCAATGCAGCCGAGCTCACTTGGGAAACGGCTACCGAAACCAACAATGAGGGCTTTGAAGTACAACAAAGCAAAAATGGCACTGATTGGTCAGCGGTTACCTTTGTCAAGGGTGTGGGCAATAGCCAGATCAGCAATCATTATCAGCACCGTGTATCGGACCTGACTGCCGGAGACTGGTATTTCAGGCTTAAGCAAGTAGATTTTGATGGTACGACTACTTTTACGGGTGCCCAACTGGCCCGTATTGATGCCCCGCGCTTTCAATTGCGCGTATTGGGCAATCCGGCAATGGATGTAGCCAAATTGGATATCTATTCAGAAAAAGATCGCGCCATTACCCTAAGCCTTCAAGAACCGGGCGGCAGTGTCATTGTTGCCGATGCCTTGTTTGAAATACAAAAAGGGCAAAATTTTCTTGAGTTCGCCCTGGATGGTATCGCAGCCGGGCTTTATCAGCTGGTAGCTGCTTATGAAGGGCAGACCGAGTCATGGCCTTTGGTGGTGGTGAAGTAGGGAAAAGTTGTTAAATTACACCGAAAATCCGTTTTTTCTGTTGTCGGTTATCGGTAATTTTTCGCGTATCTGGACCGCAGAAGAGATATTGCCCTTCCAAACAGCGCCTGTAACGCCGCCCGGTGGTGGCTTCTATTATTCAAACACAAATATGGCCGCGAACGAGCCGCAACAAGGGGTAGAAACCTACCAATTTTTAGTTTCAATCCTTCTTCTAATGGAATATGGCCGCGAACGTTTCTGGAATGGGCGAAGGAAACCGGACGCATGGAGTTTCAATCCTTCTTCTAATGGAATATGGCCGCGAACCTTATGCCGTATGGTAGGAAGGACAGAATCAGAACTGTTTCAATCCTTCTTCTAATGGAATATGGCCGCGAACTCTGCCATTAGATACAATGGCACATGACGACCTTGGTTTCAATCCTTCTTCTAATGGAATATGGCCGCGAACAATAATTTTTCAAGGGTATATTGCTTCCCCGACGATGGTTTCAATCCTTCTTCTAATGGAATATGGCCGCGAACTTGAGGATCTGATGTCATGTGATAATGACCGTGACAGGTTTCAATCCTTCTTCTAATGGAATATGGCCGCGAACCTTATGCCGTATGGTAGGAAGGACAGAATCAGAACTGTTTCAATCCTTCTTCTAATGGAATATGGCCGCGAACTCTGCCATTAGATACAATGGCACATGACGACCTTGGTTTCAATCCTTCTTCTAATGGAATATGGCCGCGAACAATAATTTTTCAAGGGTATATTGCTTCCCCGACGATGGTTTCAATCCTTCTTCTAATGGAATATGGCCGCGAACTATTAATGTGTAGTGCTTTTGTATTGGTCGAACCTGAGTTTCAATCCTTCTTCTAATGGAATATGGCCGCGAACAAATATTAAGAAAATAAAAATATAGCAACTTCACAATGTTTCAATCCTTCTTCTAATGGAATATGGCCGCGAACGTTTGCTGCTGAATTGCCCATCTGGCAGTTGATTCATGTTTCAATCCTTCTTCTAATGGAATATGGCCGCGAACGATATGCGCCTGAACTTGATTTTGGCCGTATTTCCTTGTTTCAATCCTTCTTCTAATGGAATATGGCCGCGAACTTCAACCTCGCACATGCCAGTGAAAAACTTCCTGCTGGTTTCAATCCTTCTTCTAATGGAATATGGCCGCGAACAACTGAATGGCACGGCATAACTTTCTTTACGGAGAGTTTCAATCCTTCTTCTAATGGAATATGGCCGCGAACCGTATGAACCAAAACCTTTTGATGTGCCGGCAGCCTAGTTTCAATCCTTCTTCTAATGGAATATGGCCGCGAACATAAGTTCGTAGCGAAGTTCTTTGTATTTATCAGAAAGTTTCAATCCTTCTTCTAATGGAATATGGCCGCGAACGGTACCTTGTACGCCTCCGTTGCCGATCACCTGACCGTGTTTCAATCCTTCTTCTAATGGAATATGGCCGCGAACAAAAGAGGGGGTGCCATTGCTGCCATCAGGCGCTGGTTTCAATCCTTCTTCTAATGGAATATGGCCGCGAACCCCCGGAAACAGAATACACGGCGATCAGCGATTGCCGTTTCAATCCTTCTTCTAATGGAATATGGCCGCGAACCGAAGGCGGCGATCTTGAATAATTTGGGCGAAGACAAGTTTCAATCCTTCTTCTAATGGAATATGGCCGCGAACGGGCAATGGTTTTTGCCATAGTAGATATTTTCTTCGGTTTCAATCCTTCTTCTAATGGAATATGGCCGCGAACCCAAAGAGGTAATTGACGCAACTAATAAGCAAAGAAGTTTCAATCCTTCTTCTAATGGAATATGGCCGCGAACACGAGTGCACGCAAAATTTGGAATTATTAGGAGTGAGTTTCAATCCTTCTTCTAATGGAATATGGCCGCGAACAGGTGATGAGACGGTTTTGACAGTGCAAAAAGGTCGTTTCAATCCTTCTTCTAATGGAATATGGCCGCGAACTTTTACGGTTCGCAGTGTGGGTATCTTTGTGCATGGTGTTTCAATCCTTCTTCTAATGGAATATGGCCGCGAACTGAAAATCAGCGCATGAAGCGCAATATGCCCACAAGTTTCAATCCTTCTTCTAATGGAATATGGCCGCGAACTTCAGATAGGTTACTACTGCATGTACCTTGCGGTTCAGTTTCAATCCTTCTTCTAATGGAATATGGCCGCGAACCCGCAGTTAGCCGACAAGTAGGATCAAGGAACTACGTTTCAATCCTTCTTCTAATGGAATATGGCCGCGAACCCGCCGCCTCAATGCCTAAGCCCTCAAGCAATTGGGGTTTCAATCCTTCTTCTAATGGAATATGGCCGCGAACCGTAGATTATATCCAGAACCTCGCCGCCTGGATCGTGTTTCAATCCTTCTTCTAATGGAATATGGCCGCGAACCCGTAGGTTGTTGAAATTTACTTCCATGTGTTTTTTTGTTTCAATCCTTCTTCTAATGGAATATGGCCGCGAACCTCACTATTTTTCGTGTAGTTGGCAACGTTACTGTGTTTCAATCCTTCTTCTAATGGAATATGGCCGCGAACTTTTTTGGCATTGACGATGTTGAATATTCAAGGGATGGGTTTCAATCCTTCTTCTAATGGAATATGGCCGCGAACAAAAGTATCGAATTTTTAAAATACAAACAACATGAGGTTTCAATCCTTCTTCTAATGGAATATGGCCGCGAACGTTGTTTCTGCACGGCTTAGGCGGTTTTTGTAGGCTAGTTTCAATCCTTCTTCTAATGGAATATGGCCGCGAACGTGAACTTGTGCGGATTAAGCAAGGCGTTTTTACTAGTTTCAATCCTTCTTCTAATGGAATATGGCCGCGAACCTTTGAAAAGTATGATTTCGGCAATATCGTTGTCTTTAGTTTCAATCCTTCTTCTAATGGAATATGGCCGCGAACGTCTTAAATCAATCATTGTATTTATTTTTTGTTTTTGTTTCAATCCTTCTTCTAATGGAATATGGCCGCGAACCGGCTGTATATCATCGCCACGGAAAGCGTGGGCGCAATGTTTCAATCCTTCTTCTAATGGAATATGGCCGCGAACACGGTGGTAGCGGTGATTTCGTCTTTGATGATTTCGTTTCAATCCTTCTTCTAATGGAATATGGCCGCGAACCCGATTCAGCCGGCAAGATGAAAGGGATTACAAGGCGTTTCAATCCTTCTTCTAATGGAATATGGCCGCGAACATCCAGACCTACATACCTGACCAGAATATTACCTCGCGTTTCAATCCTTCTTCTAATGGAATATGGCCGCGAACGCACTATTGCGGTACTCAAGGGAGCCAAGAAAGCGGTTTCAATCCTTCTTCTAATGGAATATGGCCGCGAACTGTCAGCAGTGGCCGTGTGGTCATTGTGGACGAAGAGTTTCAATCCTTCTTCTAATGGAATATGGCCGCGAACATTGGCCCTTGGCAGCGGTGACGCCACGCCATTGTGGGTTTCAATCCTTCTTCTAATGGAATATGGCCGCGAACCATCGCTGTGGCCGTTGCCATTGCGTTCGTTCTGCTGTTTCAATCCTTCTTCTAATGGAATATGGCCGCGAACATCAGCCTCAGAAACCTGCAAAGCATCTGAATCAGGGTTTCAATCCTTCTTCTAATGGAATATGGCCGCGAACTTGAGGTACGTTACTACTGCATGAACCTTTCGATTCAGTTTCAATCCTTCTTCTAATGGAATATGGCCGCGAACTCGGCAATCAACTCCGCCCATTTCGCCCAAAATGTCTGTTTCAATCCTTCTTCTAATGGAATATGGCCGCGAACTCCCTCCCATTATGAAGTCGAATCCAAAAGCAAGGGGTTTCAATCCTTCTTCTAATGGAATATGGCCGCGAACAATTTGGTCGAGTGGCGTTCAGGTGGTCTTTTTAATTGTTTCAATCCTTCTTCTAATGGAATATGGCCGCGAACAAGTAGCCGATTTGGCCTTCAAAAACGAGGCGTTGGCGTTTCAATCCTTCTTCTAATGGAATATGGCCGCGAACACGGACGCGCAGCCCAACCAAAAACACACAACTGGGTTTCAATCCTTCTTCTAATGGAATATGGCCGCGAACAAGATAATCCATTTGCTGCACTCGTACTTTCTGGTGTTTCAATCCTTCTTCTAATGGAATATGGCCGCGAACGGGCTGTATCCGCTCTGCCAAGTGGCAGTAAGCGTAGTTTCAATCCTTCTTCTAATGGAATATGGCCGCGAACCTGACCACGCTGGCCGAAAATCCGGGCGGCGTAAAAGTTTCAATCCTTCTTCTAATGGAATATGGCCGCGAACCCGTCAAATCCACAAGCGCGCTGACCATCAAGATTTTGTATAAATATTGGCCAAACTATTCTGTTTTTATACAACATGTCAATGAACATTTATAGTGCTGAAAAACGACGATTTGCGAAAACATAAAACATTGACAAACAAACAAATACAAGCCTTTTGGCCAGTATCAAAAATAAAATACCACCCGGATTATTGGGTACAGATGTTTTTATAAGTGCAATGTTCGCATCTTTTTTTGAATGTTGTAGCCTTCGGATACTGATTTTTTTCCAGCATCAGCCGAATTTGCTGAGCAGCATTGCTCACGCCCGCAATATCCGATGCACTTATGGGCAACTCCAACAAATAATTCTTGCTTCGGGTGTACACCAGAAAACCCTTCGTTACCGGCAACCCAAAATTTTCCTGTATCAGCCAGGCATAACAGGCCATTTGCGTCCGGTAGGTTTCATACAACTTCCCCTCCCATTGCGCAAACTTGTAGTCTAAAGGCGCAGCAGTACCGTCGTTGAGCCATAGCACCTCGTCCACTTCCCCGCGCAACAAACCATTGGTCAGGTAAACATTCAGTCGCTTGTCCCGGACACCTATTTTTTTGCGCAGATACTCTTTGTTCTGTACTGCCTTGGTCTCATGCATGTTGCGCCCCTGCATTACCTTGTAGTGCTTTTCCTCGTACTGAGGAATGCGCAACACGTATTCAAACCACGTAAAACGCGGGCAGTACAGGTATTCAATGATGTGCGAGGGGGTCAGCGAAAACATAATGGGCAGTTGTAGGGTAAAAAATCAGAAAAACAGGGCCAGCACTTCATCGGTCACCATTTTTTTGTCAAATGCCTGACCAAGCAATATCGTTGCCTTCAACTCGGATTTGGACATGGGGAAAATGTACACCTTGTCGGCCTCCGGGTTTATCTCCGCTTCTATCTGCAACTGGAGTGTGTCCAATTCATGCGCATCCAAAGTACCCAGGAAGCAGCTGTACTGCACCCGATAAAGCCCCGCCTGTTTGCAGCATTTGGCCACGCGGTTGCGTGCGCGATCCTTTTCGATGTCATAAAGTACCCATGCAATCATAAGACAATGTGCTAATGTGCCAATTTGCTGACGTGATGATGCAGTTGGTCAAAGTTCCAGGGTGTCTGGCAACTCTTCCTCTACATCGCTGCTGCCCAAAACCTGTTGGGCAAAGCGGTGCGCTTCCAATTGCAGGATCGTGGCGCGGCTCCTGTTGCGCCCCTTGTAGCGTATGATGTCACCTTCAAGGTATTCGTTGTAATGTTCCATCAGCAGTTTTTTGCCCTCCTGATTCAGATGCACCCCGACTTTGCCACCCGGCCCTTTTTCCAAAATATCATAATGCCCCTGGTTGACTTTTTTGGCCGAAAAAAGGGAAAATACCGTCTTGTCCGCCCAGCAGCGATACGGCTCGATAAAATCAAATACAAGGCTAAGGTGATTGTAGTCGTCGCGGTGCAGAAAACCCATGTAGGGGTCAAGTCCCGCCAGCATCAGCGCCTTTTCCACCCGCGCATACAGGACGCCATAAGCATAGTTCAAAAAAGCATTGAAGGCATCAGCAGCGGGGCGGCTGCTGCGACCATTGAACTGCCAGGCCGGCTGCATCACATAACTAAGCACTTCAAAATACAGCCGCCCGGCCGTGCCCTCGAGGCCATGGAGCGTGCCAGCTATCTGTTCATCGAGCCGCTTACCCTCTATGGCGGCCACGGCCGTGCGCAGGGCCTCTATTTTTGTGATCCGCTCCTCCAGGTATTCGTGGTGCTGTGCACGATGCTTTTTCAGGTCCCGGATAAAATCAGCCTGATTCCCGATCTTTTCCCCCAGCCAGTTTTTCACATGCACCAGGGCGCGTTGGTCGGTGGCCACTTCCAACTGGCATTTCCGTATGCGCGTGGTGCTGCCCAATCGGGAATGCCACACCCGGCCAAGTGGATGCCCATTTTGGGCCAAAAACACAATGTCAATGTTGTTTTGCAGAGCCAAGTTCACAGCATCACTGGACAAGGCCGTGCCCTTGCCCATCCAGACGCTTTTTACCTTGTGCGCCGCCACATGCTGGCTGGCCCAGGAGCCGTCTGCCTGTTTTTTGCGGACATCAAACATGGCATCCTTGACATGAAGATAAGTGCCATAACTGTTGAGGTGGAGTTGCATGGAATAAAGTTTGGTGTGTGGTGTTTCAAAGCGGATCAGACGGCTGCCTGCACAGGTTCTATGGTGCCATATCCCCTGGCCACACTTTTCCCCAGACCGATCCAGCCCGGCAGCAATACATTGGTCGTGAAATCACCCGAGATCCCGACCATCAGTTGATCCTTAAAACCTGTCATTTTCTCCGTCTGCGGCCTCATCTTTAATACAATACGCTGATCTTCAGGCAAAAAAAGCCCAACGCCTTTAAAAAAACTCAGGATGTTGCCTGTCAGAATCCGGGACAACATAGCGCGTCTTTCATCAGGCCCTTTCGTCAGGTATTCGGCGTGGTTATGTTGGTTCAGGGCCATCCACAGGGTAGAAAACCGATAGTCGTACAGTTCTTCCCCCAAGCCTGTGTGGACTTTCCGAAACACAATATCGCGCTCCATGACGGGATATGTACGTCCGTTTATTTCGAGGGTTTTGATCCGAAAAAACAGCTCCGTGAGCAACTGCGCACCTTCGCCCAGCCCCAACAGCGTGGGCACGCCGCGCAGCACCTTGTACTGCACCAAGGGATAGGCATAACGCGTGCGCCCGTCCTCCAGGTGGTTGTGCAATAAGGGACTGTGTTCTTTAAAATACTGGCCAAAAAAGCCGCGCAACTGCGCCGCCGCCCGCTGCGGCAGGCGGATTTCGGGAAAGGTGATGGTAGTGAGGGGGAGGGTGGTCATAGGGTGAGGGTAAATATTTGTTCACCTACTGCAGATGCTTTTGTACGGATAAATCCGGTTTCTGCATCATAATGCTCAGGCAAAGCCAGTAGAATGTCTTTTGAAAGATTTTTCAAATCTTCGATGTACCATTTTGGCACAGCAATAATTCGCTGGTGGAAATCCTTTTTAAAATCTTGTTCAAATGCCTCTTTGGTCATTTCTATATCATTGCGATCCTGCCAACGGTCGAATGCTGTTTTGACCTCGTATGCCCGTTGATCACACAGCACAAAAACAGAATGGGTGTTTGGACTATCTTCTATGACCTGAAACTCATCTTCCAGGTCACCGTATCGGAGTTCTTTCATGGCTGAAAATGTTTTGATGGACTTGCCAAAGCCGCCGCCTGTATCATTTATTTTTTCAAAATAAGCCATGACCATATTCAAGTAATCAGCCTCCAAAAATTCACTCTTTCCTGAAAGTGCTTGCCGTGCCTGATACTGCGTAATTGACCCATAAATCCGCTCGCAATCTTTGAAATCCATAACAAAAAGCGGTTTGTGCGGCTCTTCTGGAGCAGTCGGAATGGCTTGTCGGTTAATGCGGCCTGCCACCTGCACAATCGAATCAATTGGCCCCAAATCGCGAAAACCCATGTCAAAATCAAGGTCAACGCCTGCCTCAACCACTTGTGTAGCGACCAGAATTGGTTTCCGTCCGGCATTAAGATCGGCCTTGATTTGCTCGATTCTCGCCAGCCGGTGCGCTGGGACAATATTGGTAGATAGGCAATAAACAGGATTTGCAAAGCCTTTGTCAGAAAGGTACTCTTTTAACGCCTTGAACAGATCAATGCTCCGGTTCACCTTGTTCACTACAATGAGGCAGGATTTGTTTGGCGACCATTTTTCATCAAAAATTTTATCCAAAAACGCTTGCTCGGATTCTTCTTTTCCCAAATCTATGCTGAGCAGTGGGACGATTTTAGTCCGCTTGTATGAGGCAAACACGTCATCAAAATTTTCCAAAAGTTCGATAGCCTCACATTCTTCGCGGGAAAAACCTTCTCCAGAGAGTATTTTTTCGTGCGCCAAACCCATGATTTCCGGCTTGGTAGCCGTCATCAACACAACACGGGTGTTCAAAAAACGGGTCAGGTAAAACAAAGCCGCACCGACAACAGGCAATAAGTCAAGTCGAAGGGTTTGTACTTCATCCAGAATTAAAATACTGTCGGCAAAGTGGTTGAATTTTTTCAACAACTTGTTCCGGCGGCCAATGAGCGTGTGAAGCAACTGAACAAATGAAGTAATAACCATATCACTCTGCCAGGTATCCAACGCCATTGCTTTTTGGTGGTATTCCGGCTCATTGCCTTCCATGTCCCGTTCATTGTCTTCTTTCGATCTTTTTTCACCAAAAACGTCAGCATACTGGTAATGGGCAAAAATTTCCACGCCTGAATTCTTGAAAACACCTTGATAAACATCAAAACTCTGCTCAATAATATTAATAAACGGCAGGGCATATACTATTTGCCCACGTTGCAAATCCGGCACTTTTTCCCGGAGTTGCAGGGCAAAATCCAGCGCGGTCAACGTTTTGCCCACGCCAGTCGGGGCCGTCAGCGTGAAAAGCCGCGTTTTATCGAGATTGAGTTTTTCCAATTGGCCAACTACGTCGCGGCGAACCCGGTTGCGCAATTCTTTTACTTCATACGCAACTTCTCTTTTTGAATTTTTTAAAAACGATTCGACGGCATGAACACCTAAGTCTTTCTTTCTCAAATAGGGATTTGTTTCCGACGCATCCAACTTATCTGCCTCAATAAGCAGTGAAAACAGATAGTTGATTTCAAAATAATGCCTGATATTGCGTTCGTTGTTGTAAAACTGCTTCTGAGTTTTGGAGAACGCTGTATCATCCGGGAAAGCAACCCACTTAGCAAGTTCAGCCTCACCCAATTCAGCAGCCATTTGGGGCAAATCAGCAGCAAGGCTTTTGAGTTGTTTTTGAAAAATATCCATCTCGCCGCTGTCCTCGTCGCACAGCGATCTGATGTCCTTAAAATTGGACAGGTCAGCATGGTGGTGCCGAATGATGTAAAATGCCAACATCGCTTCAGCCGCAGAACCACCGTTTTTTAAGAACTTTTGAAGCAGCACAAATGCTCCAAACATGGCGTGTCGCTTCAATTTTTGATTGACGCCAGGACGTTTGAAAAGATAGTCCTGAAAATAGGGTGTGTATTTCCCAAGGTCGTGATACAATGCAATTTGGGTAAAAAAGTCGCTTAAATCCTGCCCGAACGCCGTTGGCGAGAGTTGGTCAAGTGCTTTTCGCGTTACCCCAAAAGTGTGGTCACGCAACAACTTTGGCTTTATTTCACGCCCCTTGAAATTGCCCGCGTGAGAGTAAAAGTTTTTCATTCGAGGAAAATGATGTTTTGTTGATTGCCCGCATCATCTGGGATGACAAAGAATGTCGCATCCGTTTCAGCCCAAAACGGCTTCCCCTCTGTGCTGAACAGCACCCGAATGAGTTTTGACAATTCGCGGTTGCTATCACCAACAAAATCGGCAGGCATCAATTCCTCTTCTAAATAATTATAGCCCTCATCCGAATCATCTTTTTGAAATTCCAGACGGACAATTCGCTCAGATGGTGCAGCCGAGTGAATCTTCATCAGTTCCGTTGTACGTTGTTCTTGCAAGTCAGGGTATGGACGGACGTTTTCAATCCACGCGTTGAAATTCGCCACACCAAGTGTTAAATTGAACTGCTGTTGGCGGGACAACAAAGCGTTTTTCATCTGCGAATACTCGCCATTGTCATCTTCTCCTTGTGCAATAAAAATGCGATAGCGCACCCAATCGCTGCCCGGATGAGGGCCACTGACCACCTCGAAAGGCGTTTGGATATGGCCACCCGCTCCGGTAAAGTCTCCCGTGCCTTCGAGGGCATTACCTAAAGATTTAATACTCAAAAAATTCAACCTGTGGAAAGTCTTTTTGATGGGCTGCAACACACGAATGCCCACACGCAGGTGCCGCGAGGCGAGGCGTTCGTAGTATTGATCGCGATCGTAGCCCATCACTGCTGCCAGCATTCCCATGACCGTCGTGCGGGGTGGTATCGAGTACGTGAAGGCCGTATTGTTGGCATAATACTTCCGAAAATGCGCAAATTTTCCACAGACATCTAAGGATAAAACTTCCATGATGTACCAGTTTTGTACTCCGAAACAATCATTTCGGATGGGTTAAAGGGAAAATTGAACGCCGTTTCCACAAGTGATTTTAACTTCTTTCACAGGCTTGCCCGCGCCAATTTGATCGGCGAAAACCGCTTTCAGTCTTGAAAAATCAACATCCAAATCCTTGAATTTTCGGATTTGTTTTTCGTCTAAATCCTTGACGGGTTTTGCGGAGACATACTGTCGCAAGTCACCAAAATGTCCGTTGTTGAAGCCCTCGTTATAGACCACTTCAATATAAAGTTTAGGGTATTGATTGAGTTTGGAGCGCGTTGGCAATGCCGGAATCGCTTCCCAGAGGGCCTTTCTGAATTGACCGAGGTCGTCTTCGGTCAAACCCGTGCTGACAGCGGTATATTTATTGATCGTACCGGAAAATGCCAGCAAGCTGTAATACACACGGTAGTCTTTACCGATGGTGCTACTGCCGTCGTTCATAATGGTAACAATGGAGTTGCTATCCATCAGTTCAACCTTGTGCAGTGAGTATCCCCAATTGATCTGAATGGGGCCGATGTATGATTTTGTGAAGCCGCCAATGGCAAAGGCAGAACCGAAAAAGCGGATATCTACAAATTTTTGTTTGACTAAGTAAGCCAGTAAGTGGCGGTTCACTTCGCCCGAATCTTTGTTTGCCTGCATAGCCTTGATAAGTCCTTTCGCGGTTTTTTCGTTCGCCTTTTTCTCTACCTCCTTGAATTTTTCTGCTAAGTCAGCCCGGTCTGCGAAAACACTTTTCAGTTCCTCGGGATCGGCAAGGAGACGTTCAAGCACAGCAGTCAGTTTGCTGTCTGGGCTTACCTTATTTTCACCTTCCATGTCCACAAAGATTTCAGTACCGATGGTCTTCAAATAGTCCCGAATATAACGTTTTACACGCACATCGGAGACGAGGTTGATCTTGTTGTCGTAGTCCATTCTGGGCTTGTTTTCCTGATCAATATCGCCATTGGGATTGCATTGGATGGCTTCGTAAAGGAAAAGAAAATCGGAGTTATTATTAATGGTTGCCATGATATAAATTATTGATTTTTAGTGAATTATTTATTTTTCAGATTCGGGCTTCGGGGATTCAGAATACTGCGTTGCATCATCATTTGCCCAAAAGGAATATCCTGATAACAGGTAAAAAAGCGATTCATTGGCTTTCATTCTTTTATCCCAAGGATCGGTTTTCGAATCCTTGAACAAATCGGTTAGTTTTGAAAAATTCATTTCATTATAAGCCAATACATTGCTTGATGATCGTGTGTACTGTTTACATTTTTCAAAAAGGTCAATTTGCAGTCGCTTCAAATCCGAAGCATCCATACCATTAAAATTGATTTTGTTCAAAATGGGCTTTGAGTCGTGCCCGCTGCTCTTTTGTGCGCGTGCGACACTGGATAAAATCCTACCCAGATAAAACATGGCGCGTTGCTCATCAGAGTAGCCCATTCGCTCAAAAAAAGCAGAAATAGCGGCATTTTTCTCTTCAAGCGTAGCCGCTGAAGGAGTCGTTTTTTCTTCCATGTCAAGGAGTTTTATTTTTTTAAGAAAATGAAAAAAAGCGTGATATTGGAAAACAGCGTTCCGAGTAGCCACGTCAAAATAATCCTTTGACATGGGTTGAATATTGTACCCGCCACGCCCGAATCGGTGTAGTTGAATCAAGTCTGCAAAGTGCTGATAAATACTGCCTGGCGAAACTGGTCGGCGTTCGAGAATGGCCTTAAAAAAGGGCGAGCGCGGCGTTTCGTTTGTCTTTTTCTTTGCGAATCGGGATAAAATGAAAAACCGTCGAAAAATTAAAATCCGCTCTGATTCTTTCCTTATCCTTAGTGTACATCATTGCTCTATCCCAACTTCCTCCAAGCATCTCTGCCATTTCATTGTCTACATCCCGCAAAACTTCGGGGATTCAGAATACTGCGTTGCATCATCATTTGCCCAAAAGGAATATCCTGATAACAGGTAAAAAAGCGATTCATTGGCTTTCATTCTTTTATCCCAAGGATCGGTTTTCGAATCCTTGAACAAATCGGTTAGTTTTGAAAAATTCATTTCATTATAAGCCAATACATTGCTTGATGATCGTGTGTACTGTTTACATTTTTCAAAAAGGTCAATTTGCAGTCGCTTCAAATCCGAAGCATCCATACCATTAAAATTGATTTTGTTCAAAATGGGCTTTGAGTCGTGCCCGCTGCTCTTTTGTGCGCGTGCGACACTGGATAAAATCCTACCCAGATAAAACATGGCGCGTTGCTCATCAGAGTAGCCCATTCGCTCAAAAAAAGCAGAAATAGCGGCATTTTTCTCTTCAAGCGTAGCCGCTGAAGGAGTCGTTTTTTCTTCCATGTCAAGGAGTTTTATTTTTTTAAGAAAATGAAAAAAAGCGTGATATTGGAAAACAGCGTTCCGAGTAGCCACGTCAAAATAATCCTTTGACATGGGTTGAATATTGTACCCGCCACGCCCGAATCGGTGTAGTTGAATCAAGTCTGCAAAGTGCTGATAAATACTGCCTGGCGAAACTGGTCGGCGTTCGAGAATGGCCTTAAAAAAGGGCGAGCGCGGCGTTTCGTTTGTCTTTTTCTTTGCGAATCGGGATAAAATGAAAAACCGTCGAAAAATTAAAATCCGCTCTGATTCTTTCCTTATCCTTAGTGTACATCATTGCTCTATCCCAACTTCCTCCAAGCATCTCTGCCATTTCATTGTCTACATCCCGCAAAACCCGAATCACCATTTCAAAATGCGTCTTGCTGATGTCTTTAATAAGATTGATGGTTTTGAAAAAATTGCCGTCCGATTCGTATCCAAGGAAAGTAATCCAATAAATATCGCCTTCGGCTACACTCCTGACATCGTAGGCCATACCAACGAATTCCTCTTTTTTATGTATTGAAAACAGTAACTCAGATTTGCTTTTTAATTTCGGCATATCGCCCTCAAAATCAATCTCTTGTCCTCCACGGAACTGTGGTAATATACAGTGGTCAACCCCGGCGATTTTTACCCTCAGTTTGTCTAAAACGTATTTTGAGCCGCGCTCCAAAAATGTCTGCGCATCGCCGCTGGCTTGGTAATTTTTTGAAAAAGCCTTGATGTCAAAGCTCGATGCGTAATTTTTCGTGGTCGTAACGAACATTTTGTTCATACTGAATTCTCTCAAAAACGAGGGTGCTTCAACATTTTCACTTTGCTGCCCGGTAACATAGCAGATTTTCGGGGTGGCTGTTTTTCGACTTTCAAAAGTATTTTCACCAGCATTTTTCTCTAAAAACTTGCGATGTAAAAAGACGTCGAAACCATCAAGTTTTGCCACTGGCATTGGCTCCGAGCAGCCCAGTTCAGTTGAAACAACCGAGGCAAAAAGCATAATTACACGGTTTTTTTCACCCCAATTTAAGGTTTCGGTAACCTTTTTCCAATCTGGGAAAGTTTCTTCAAATGCCTCGCGCATTTTGAAAATCTCGTTGGCCGCCCGGCAAACGGGCGTGTCAATGAGGTCTGGAAAATCTTTTTCAATAGCCTCTACGAGTTCCGCCTTTTTCGGCGGATTGCCATTTTTATCCTCCTTACCGAAAAAAGACTTTTTCCACGGTTCGAAGGATTTACGCGGATCGGCTGTTGGATAGATACTCTTATTATTGCCCCCCTGAATTTTGATACAACGAAGGTTGTAAGGCGACCATCGGGCAGTTTTGTCCGAGTCATCAAATCCATAAGGCTTATCATTAAGCCTGAATGTCCCAGCATCTAAATCAAAAACAACCTCAGCAACGAGCAATTCCATTCCTTTGACTTTTTCGTCAATGGTGGGTGCAGAGATGATGTCGTCAAATTCGAGCCGAGAACTGTCTTTGGAAAGGTATTGACCAAATTGGTAAAGGGTATCGAGCATGATAAATATTGGTTAAAGTACTTAGGTTTTTTTACCCCACAAACATACACCCCTATCTGTGCATTTTTATTGCCGACCAACAAAAAAAATCAAATTTTTTTCTTCTTGTCGCTTTCCTTACTTTTGTGTTCCCATCATGCTGTTCTGCGTTTCAATAAAGGGATGCAATGATCCTCTTATTGGGTACTTCGGCATAAAAGGTGCTGCCCTTCCTGGATTGCTTATCTTTGAGTTTTGCAATATGCCCATCAACAAACACCCTCTTGCACGGATTCAAAGGCTCAATGAACTCTTCCTGACCCACACCAGTGAGAAGTCTGTGCTAAAAGCGGAGGCCTTGGCCAAAATGCTGGGCATCAGCCTGCGCCAATTGCGCACGGATATGGATGCCCTGCGCGCCAAAGGCGCCCCTTTGGAGTATGACCCCGTGCTGAAGGGCTGGCGTTATGCCCCAGGGCAATATTTTACCATTTTGGACAATATTGCCCTGACAGGGGAGGATTTGGCCGTGCTGCGGATCGCAGTAGAGACTTTGGCCAAGGTGAACAACCTAAAGGGCTTTGAGCAATTGCCGCAGGTATTTGGCAAAATCCACCGAGCCGCCCGCAAATGGCTGGGCAAGGCCGGAGTGGGCAAAGCGGTTTATTTTGATCCCTTACCGCGTTATGACGGAGGCCGCCATTTGCCGTTTTTTCTGGAATCCATAGAGCATAGCAGAAGGGTATCCTTCCGCTATCGTTCGTTCAGGCCCGATGATCCAGGCAAAGAAGTGGTTTTTGATCCGTGGTTTTTGAGGCATTACGACCGCCGCTGGTACGTCGGGGGCTTCTCTCATGATCCTTCAGAACAGTTTGTTCGGGTTTTTCCCTTGGAGCGCATAGAAGGGTCGCCCAAGAATATTGGTTACTACCATGACAAACCCGCCGACTTTGATGCGGAATCCTATTGGAAACAGATATACGGGATCACGGTGCCACCCAAGGCCAGGTTGGAAAAAATTGTGCTCAAGTTTAGCCCCTTGCAAGGCCAATATTTCCTTTCCAGCCCTTTTGTGGAGCCTTTTCAGCAACTACCCTCGGATACTGGAGAGGTTTTGATTGAACTAAATCTAAAAGTCAATATTGATTTGATCCGTAAACTGGCTTCATACGGTAGTGAAGTGTGCGTCTTGTCACCCGAGCATTTAAGGGCGGAAATAAAACGCTTTCATGAAGCCGCGCTGCTTCATTATCGTTGATCTTCGCAAGATCAAATGGTTTACAAGCGTGTCCCATTGCAAAACCAATCCCCCCTATCCCCTACCCCAGCGCCACATCCAACACCATCATCACGCTAAACCCCAGCATCGTTGCCAGCGTCGCCAGATCCGTGTTCCCTGCCCGCTGCGACTCCGGGATCAACTCCTCCACCACCACGAACAGCATGGCACCCGCCGCGAACGACAGGGCGTAGGGCAGCAGGGGTTTCATGCTCAGCACCGCTACCGCACCCAACACGCCAAAAACAGGCTCAACGATGCCGGACATTTGGCCGTACCAAAAGGCTTTGCCCCGCGACATGCCCTCCCGACGCAGTGGCACGGACACGGCCGTGCCTTCCGGGAAGTTTTGCAGCCCGATACCAATTGCCAGGGCTACCGCCGCGCCGAAGGCTATGCCCACCGCCAGGCCTTCCGGGATGTTGTGCAACGTGATGGCCAGCACCAGCAGCACGCTGCGCCGCCAGTTGGTCGCGACACCCTCGGCTTGTTCGAGCGCAAGGCTGGGGTGCAGGTGGGGCAAGATTTTGTCCACGACCGCCAAAAAAATGCCACCGGCCAAAAAGCCGATCAGGGCCGGGGCCCACTCGGGCAAACGGCTGACTGAGGCACTCATCTCGATGGCGGGCGCCAGCAGCGACCAAAAACTGGCGGCGATCATAACGCCTGCTGCAAAGCCCATCATGGCATCAAGCACCCGCTGATGAATGGTTTTGAAAAAGAAAACCAAGGCCGAACCCAGGGCGGTCACGCCCCAGGTGAACAGCGTGGCAATGAAGGCCTGTAGGGCCGGATGAAGCGGGGCAATAAGATTGATAAGGTCGTTCATGATGTTGTGTGTGATTCAAAAAGGTGCCGTAATATTCAGCCAGGGGAACCCTCCTCTATAAGTGCCGAACAAGCCCCCAAAACCATAGTCAATAGCAATGTATCTGCCAACCCATCGCCCACCGATCGAACAAATCAGGCTTAAAGATCCCTCGATCGTAACAAGATAGTTTTCGGTGATAAGATAAGATTTTCGCCCAAAGCGATCCATGGCGCTAAACGACAGGATAGGTGTTTTAAACCATTGACCATCATTGAGACCATGACCCAAACTAATGGTGAGGTTCTGATCAGTAGAACCATATGTTAGTGCTCCGTAAGTGGCTGTGATGCCATTGGATTCGCTAGCATCTTCCCCAAAGGCATTCAGATAAACGACAGATACGGCTCCATGCCATTTACTTCTGCCGAGTGGAAAAGAAATCTTGGGCATGATACTAATGGGGAAGATCCCTTCCCCAAACAAGAACAGGGGTACCGTGCCAAAGCCAAAAGAGTAGCGGTTGGAAAGTCCATAATTGACTTGGTTCAACATGATCCATGTGTTGGAGTAATAACCCTCACCTTCTTTCAGTCCGTAAGCGCTGCTACCCAAAAAATAACGTGTAGCATGGGGATTGGCTGACCAGTACTTGTCCCCTACCCTCCGGGGTAAGGCTTTTAGCGACATACGTTCTATTCTTTCATAGGGGATACTGATGGCACCAATGTCAAAGGCTCGGAAAACGCAATAATTTTCCTCTTTTTTGAGGATCTTGCCGTAATAATCATTTCCGTCAAGTGTTTCAACGTGCCATGTTTGGGTGGTATCTATGTCTTCCGAAACCATGGATATTTCCACTTTGGCCAAAGATTTATTTTCCGAATACCAAAACTCTTGCGCGCCGCTGCGGTACCTGATTCTTTTTAGATCAGCCATTTTAACTTCGTAGAAGGGTCCGTATTTTTCGCCGCACCGGTGGTAACGGAAGCCTTTTTCCACAACCTTCAAGTCATTTACAACAGCAGTTGTCCCATCAACAAAAAACAAACTGTCGCATCGCTTATAGGACTGACCCCATACGAATATTGAACAGAGGAAAAAAAACAAGAAGAATAACGAATATTTCATAGTGCGATCATTTTAATGTGTGTTAGGAACATTTTTAGTTTTTACCCCCCAAAAGGCGCCGTAATGCTCAGCCAAGGAATACCGATATAACTCGCCCCCTCTGAATTGAAGATAAAGGGCCGCACCAGGGCGTAGTCAATCGCGATGCGCCTGCCGACCCATCGTCCGCCCGCAGAAAGGATCAAGGTTGGGGAGTCATCGCCAGGCAAAAGATAATTTTCGGTGATAAAATAGCCGTTCCGCCCCACTCGATACATGCCGCTTAATGATGCCGTAGGGTTTTTGGCCCACGCTCCATCAAAAAAACCGTATCCAAAACTGAAGGTGGTATTCCGATCTGTGGAGCCATAAGTGAGAGAGCCATAAGTGACGCCAAGACCACTGAAATCTCCAATATCACTCCCCAGAACATTCATATAGAGTGCGCCTGCTGCGCCGTTCCATTTGTCATTGCCAAGCGGGAAAGAAACCTTTGGTGTCACCCAAAAGGGGAAGATGCTCGCCCCAAACAAGAAGAGGGGAATGGTGCCCGCCCCAATGGTCAAATGATCGGAGAAACCATAACTGACCTGATTGTAAAATATCCATGTATTAGTGTAGTAGCCTTCCCCCTTTTTCAAGCCGTAGCCATTGGTGCCAAAAAAATAACGTGTCGCATGGGGATTGTCAAACCAGTACTTATTGCCTACCTTTCTGGGAATAACTTTCTGCGACATGCGTTTTATTTTGCCATAAGACAGATTGATCTCGCCGAGTTCCATACTTCGAAAAACAAAAAAACGCGACTCTTTTCGCAGGATTTTACCGAAATACTCGTTGCCGTCAAACATTTCGACATGCATGGTTTGGCTGGTATCAAGCGCTTCCGGCACAATGGAAATGTTCACCTTTACAGGGCTATCGCCTTTTGAGAATTCCGTCTTCGAGCCATCGTAATACGAAATTCTTTTAACGTCCGAAAATTTGACTTCATAAAGCAGCCCGTATTTTTCGTTACAAAGGCGATACTGGAGACCGTCTTTCGCCTTCTTTACCTCATCAACAAACGCCATCGAGCCATCGGTGAAGAACAGGCTGTCGCATTCGCTATTATCCTGGCTCCAGCTGAGAACTGGAAAGAGGCTTAATAACAGGAATAAAAACAATTTTTTCATAGTAATACAATTTTAATGTGTTAGAAATATTCAGACCATTAATACATTCTTTTATAGGCCGACGGTGCTTCCAGATAAAACTCCTCAAAAGCACGGGTAAAATAGCTCGGGCTGCTAAATCCCACCATATATGCGATTTCTGCAATGCTGCGGCCAGGACGCTCAGCAAGCAGGGCTGCGGCACGTTGGACGCGGGCATAGCGGATATACTCGGTGGCGGACATACCAGTGCACTGCTTTAACTTTCGGTGCAGATCCGTGCGGCTCATCCCGATGGAGCGCAGCAGTGTTCCCACACATAAATTGGCATCGCTCATGTGTTTTTCAATTTGCACATTGATGATTTCCATGAGAGGACAACACGAAAGGGGGGCATTTTGCATGATTCAGAATAGATTTTAATGATGAACTTCATAAATCAAAATTGGAGTTGTAGCATCTTAAAAAAAATGATCTGAGACATATTAGCAAGTGATTTAGCATGGATACAAGCCGCTCCCACCGCAAAAATTCTGATGCGGATCATTATCCTTGTTGATGCCCATTATGTTTGAAGGAAATTGAATGGGTGAGTTTTGCATCAGTTTAAACACGTTTATCATGCCCTCACACGACACGACATATCAATTGCTCGAAAACAGGCAGCTCCAGCAAATTGGCAAAAAATTTAGCCGATCCCCATCGCAAATCAACCAGTTTTTGGAAAGCGATGCCGAGCTGCTCCGGTTGCCTGATGGCAGCATTTTGGCTGCTACCACTGATTGTATTGCTGAAGAGATTGCCACAGGGCTTTACCGCGATCCTGCGCACATTGGGTGGATGACGGTGGTGGTCAATCTTTCGGATCTGGCGGCGGTGGGCGCTACCCCCTTGGGGCTTTTGCTGTCAGAAAGCCTGCCCGCTGATTTCCCGGACGAAAAACTCCAGGCCCTTCAAGGAGGGGTAGCCGATGCCTGCGCCGCAACGGGCACTTTTGTCCTTGGTGGCGACACCAACCTGTCGGGCGCCTGGCAAATGGGTGGTACGGCCTTCGGCCTGATTCCCGCCAATGAACCCGTTATTTCCCGAAAAGGCGCCCAAGCGGGTGATGCCCTGTTTTGCTCCGGACCGATGGGATTAGGCAGTGCTTATGCTTTTGAAATGTTGCTGTCGGCGGAGGGGCAAGCAGTGGTGCCATACCGCCCGATGCCCCGTTTGGCCGAAGGGAAATGGGTGCGCCAGTTTGGCAGCGCTTGCATTGACACCAGCGATGGCTTTTTGCACGCACTTTGCAACTTACTGGAAGTCAATGATGTAGGCTTTAATATTGACATACCTTTTAGCCAAATGGCTCACCCGGAAGTGCTGCGTCTCCACAAGACCAAACAATTGCCCGTCTGGATTTTTCTGGCCGGGCCGCACGGCGAATTTGAACTGCTGTTCACCATTCCCCAAAACAAGGAACAAAGTTTCCTTACAGAAGCAAACAAGATGGGTTGGAACCCACTTCGTGTAGGTACTTGTACCCGGGAGAAAGGCTGTGCCATACGGACGATGGAGGGCACTTATCAACCATTACGCCCCTGCCAGATCGCCAATGCTTATGTCGAATCCGAAGGTAACCCCAAGGAATTTCTTTCACAACTATTAAAATTTGAAACACAATGGCAAATACAAAAAATGAACGGGTAAGCGACGAAACCCCCAACCTCCACACTTTTATTAGCGCCAATAAAACCATGAAAAACAGGGAATTTGTGCCCATGTTTTCGCGGTTTCTTACACAGCTGAAAGAGCAGCACATCTATACGTACTGCCGGAGGGTAGAATCGCCACAAAGCCGAGAGGTGATAATTTGGGACGCGGAAACAAGCCAAAACCGCAAAATGCTGATGTTTGCCTCAAACAACTACTTAGGTATGGCGAACAGCCCTTATGTCAAGGAGAAGGTGAAGGCGGCTATTGACCAATATGGGGTCGGCCTTGGCGGCCCGCCCCTGCTGAACGGCTACACCAAACTAATGGTAGAATTGGAGGAGCGCCTTGCCCACCTGAAGCACCAGGAAGCAGCCATGGTGTTTTCCAGCGGTTATGCCGCCAATGTGGGAATGATGATAGCCCTGACCCAGGCCAACGACCATGTTTTGTATGACGAACTGAGCCATGCCTCGTTCTTTGACGGGATGCGTATGTCGCAGGTGCCCTCCACCAAATTTGAGCACAACGACCTTGTTGATTTGGAAAACAAGCTTGCCCAACTATCCCAAACGACCAATGACAGCCTTTTCGTAGGTATAGAAGGGGTGTATTCCATGGACGGCGACCTTGCGCCTTTGGACAAAATCATACCGCTTTTAAAAAAATATAAGGCTTTTTGTATGCTTGACGATGCACACGGAACAGGGGTCTTGGGCAAAACGGGCAGCGGAACGGCTGAGCATTTTGGCGTGGAGCGGCAGATTGATCTTTCTATGGGTACCTTTAGCAAATCTTTTGCGATGACGGGCGGCTTTTTGGCCGGTCCGAAAGACCTGATTGACTATCTGCGCTTTTTTGCCCGCTCGTACATGTTTTCGGCGGCGCTTCCCCCGGCAGTGCTGGCAGCGGTATTGGCCGGGATTGATGTGGTGGAGCAACAACCCGAACTGCGCGAACGCCTGCTTGACAATGCCCGTTACGCGATACAAAAGCTCCAATCTTTTGGGGTGATTTCAAAACCAGAAGCGGCCATCGTTGCCTTGAAAGTGCCAGATTGGATGGATGTGCGCAAGGCCAACCACTTCATACATGAACGCGGTATTTTCCTCAACGCCATTGAATACCCGGCGGTGCCAGAGGGTCAGGAGCGGTTTCGGATCAGCGTCACAACGGAACACAGCAAACAGGACATTGACCGATTGGCAGAGGTCATTGAACAATGCTGGCAATCGCCAGATATGAAAATTGCTTAGTCCATGCCCACAAAATGTGCTCTTTTTGCCAACCTTGGCGCCAACGGTGGCCGCGCAACCAAACGCTGGGCCAATATTGCCCAAGAAGTCGAAAATATGCTGCCTCAGGGTTCGCGCCTGGCCACTTTTTATCCACCGGCCGACATTGAACCATTGGTTAAAACAGCACTGGCTGATGGTTTTCGCTGTTTTGTTTCGGCAGGGGGCGACGGCAGCGCAAATTTTTTGCTCCAATTGCTGATGCGGGAAACGGGGGAAAATGCCCGGCATCTGTGGTTGGGAGGCATTGGCTTGGGCTCCAGTAATGATTTTATCAAACCGAAGGTCCATTTTATCCATAGCCTTCCGACAAGACTGAATTGGGAAAATGCAATGCCCGTGGATATCGGAAAAGCCGAATGGTTGGATGCCGGGGGGAAATGGCAAACGCGTTATTTCATCGCCAATGCAAGCCTCGGCGTGACCGCAGAGGCCAACTGGCGGTTCAACAAAGGCGATTTGTTTATTCGTTTTTTTAAAAACCGCTGGACGGAGTTAGCCATCATATACACAGCGGTTAGAACGATTTGGGCCTTCCGTAATTTTCCTGCTCAGTTGGTTTGGGAAGAAAAAACATATCAAACAAAACTTTCCAATTTGGCTGTCTTGAAAAGTCCCTTTGTTTCCGGTAGTTTTCGTTTTGACGATCCTGTGCAACGCGACGATGGATTATTGGGCGTGGATATATGCTTGAACATGAGCAAATTGGAATTGCTTGGCACCTTAGCCGGATTGGCAAAAGGCCGGTTCAGGGGCCGGCCCAAAACCATGGTTTTCTCCACCAATCAACTGCATATCCAAACAGATAAGCCTGTCGCTTTGGAGATGGACGGCGAAGTATATCAAGCCTCCGAGGTTCATTTCTCGGTCATCCCGAAGGCCTTGAACTTGTTGGGGTTGTGACTTTTTTTAAAAACGTTTTGTTATGGCGAGTACATTTTATCCGATTTATTCGTGGCGTTTTTGGCGGGCCTATTTTGTCCAAATGCGCCCCTATCTGCTTTTTGTATCGGGGGCGGCGGGTTTGGTGGGCATTGCCGCCGCGCCGGTCGAGCGCTTACCCGGTTTTTGGGTTTGGCTCGGCTTTTTGCCTTTGTTTTTTGGCTACGGTTTTGGGCAGGCCCTTACCGATTGCTTCCAGGTAGATACCGACCGGATTTCGGCACCATATCGGCCTTTGTCGCGGGGTGTTGTTTCGGCCAAAAATGTGGGTACCGTTAGTCTTTTGGGCCTGGTTTTGGGGGTAGGCCTCCTTGTTTTCCTGAATCCCTGGAATTTGTTGCCCGGGGCAATGGCCATTTTGGGGCTGGCAACTTATACTTTTTTTAAACGGCACTACTGGTTCGCTGGTCCACCCTGGAACGGGTGGATTGTGGCCCTATTGCCGCTCATGGGTTATTTTTCGATGCTGCAAACTGATTTTCCGAAGTCTGTCACGGGGGCTTTACCAGTAGTAGCCCTTAGTTTTTTTGCTTATATGAACTTTGTATTGATGGGCTACTTGAAGGACATCAGTGCCGACCGCTCAACGGGTTACCGCACCTTCCCGGTAGTTTTTGGCTGGGATGCCACGGTATGGGTTGGCGATGTGCTGGTCATTGTGGGCGGCAGTTTAGCGGCATTTTTGGCATTTTCAGGGGCTTGGGCAAAAATTATATGGGGTATTGCCAGCGCCATTGCCATTTCCGGGCAGGTATTCGCCCACATTACCCGCAACAAAACCGAAGCCAATGCCGCTTTCCCAATTACCGCCACGGTACGGGCATTTATTTTGTGGCACTTGGCCGTCGTACTGCGATACCGCGAGGATTGGTGGGTGGCGCTGTTGGTTTTTTATCTGTGTTTTGAATGGGCATTGTGGCGGAGGCCGGAGCGGGGACAGATTTGATGAATGATGAGTAATCGGTATGTGGCAGCGCTACCCTATTCCTCTGTGTTTTTCATTTTCATCAGGAGCGTGTAGGCATTACGGGTCACGATATTTTTGGACTTCAACATTTCACTTTTGCTACCAATCAATGCCGTATATCCATTTTCCGAGGCACCCGTTTCCACTTCTATCATTTCAAAAGTGAGGTCGTCAAGCGCCTCAAAGACGTAGTGTTTTTGTGCATAAAGCACTATGGACGCATTCGGCACGGATAAAGCATGCAGTTGTGTGGTTTCTATTTCAGCACTCATGAACATACCAGGCAAAAGGCCATCAGGTGCTTTGTCAAAGTGGCAATAAAGGTTTGCCGTGCGATCATCCCCCACATGTTGACCCATTAGAACAATCTTTGCCAGATACTTCTTGGCGGGATCGGCATTGGTGTAAGCCACAAGCTTCTGGCCGACGCGTAAGGAGGCCAAATCTTTTTCAAACACACTGATATTCAAATAAATATCATCGGCGTTGACTAATTCAAACAACACGTCCGTTGGCGACACAAATTTCCCGATATTCGCTTTCACCTCGGAAACAAATCCATTGATAGGAGAATAAATCTGAATGCTTTTGGAAATATTGTCGGCGGTCAGGTGGTCAGGATCCAAGCCAATGAGGCGCAGTTTTTCAGATAGGGCTTTTAAGGCAATTTTTTGTACCTGATACTCTGACCGGGCCATCTGCAAGGCTTTGTCACTAACTGATTTATCCTGATTCAGGGCTTCCTGTCGGGATAAATCAGTACTCAGATAGGATAATCGGGCATTAGTGGTCAAGTATTCTTGTTGCAAGTTGATATATTGAGGGTCTTCTATGCTTGCCAGCAGCTCGCCGCGATGCACTCGCATGCCCGGAAGCAGTTTGGTGTGTTTCAGGTATCCTCCCAGTGGTATGCTGATGGATATTTTATTTTGTGGTGGCGCCTCTACAAAACCATTGGCCTTCAATATATTGCCCAAAACGCGCATTTCGGCTTTTCCAATTTCAAGTTGGGCATTTTTTAGTTGTTCCGCTGTCAGGCTTATCTTTGATGAAGTTTCTTCTGTGCTTAGGACAGCCTTGGTGTCTGGCGCAACGGTGTTGTTGCAAGCGGCCAGAAAGGATAACATTATGATGATGGATGGATATTTCATGTTAAAAAAATTTTACTTGTTAAATTGCCTTGATGATGGGGCTTATTGGGGGTTATAATACAGCAGGGCAAGCGTTGCCAACTGATATTGACGGCGCAGGTCCGCATATTCCAGCTTGGCGTCTAAAGCTTGCTCTATATTAATCTGCCATTCCATGTAATTGATTTGTCCGGCATAAAGCTGCCGATCCGCTACAGCCATCAGCCTTTCGGTGGCGGGCAGGGTGTTGCGTTCAAAGTGCTCCACAGAAGATTTATGGGTTTCGAATGTCGCCAATGCTGTCTGGTAACGGCGTTGCAGCTCAAATGTGGCAGCCTCGAGTGCTGCTTGAGCCTGTTCCCTTCCGACGGCTGCGGCCTGTATGCGTGCATGAACAGCTTTTTTAAAAATGGGCAGGCTAATACCCGTTTGTAACGAAAAAAACTGTGGTGAAAAACCATAGTCGCGCTCGGTACCTCTAATGACCTGAGGGCCTCTAATGGACTGAAAACCAATACCTAAGCGATATTCGGGCAATAACGAGGCTTTGGCCAGATTGGCATCCTTTTCAGCAAGGCCAAGGCGAGCCACAAAAGGCTCCAAGCCGGGAAGCCGATTCATGCCGTTTTGAGCGGGTAGTGGCGCTGTGATCTTCATTTCGTCAGGCTCCAGCTTAGTGGATGTGCCAAGCAGCATACGAAATTGCTCAAGTGCGTTCGACATCTCGCGGCGGGCCTGCTGCCACAATTGTCTGGAGCGGCTTTGTTTCATCTCTAAGCTGGCCTTTTCAAGGGCATTGCTCTCGCCTGCCTGAAAACGGGCATTGGCACGTTGTACGGCCGCGCCATAGAGGCTGTCCACATAAGCGAGTGCCCGCTCCTTTTCTCGCAAGGCCAAGATCTCAACATACCATTTCCGTACCTCATTGGCCAATTCATGTTGCAGGGCGGCAAGTTCTGCTTTGCTGAGCGCGGTATTTTGTGCTAAAAGTGAAGCTTTGGCAGCGTTTGCTTTTCGCGGACTAAAGCGCTGTTCGGCCATCACGCGTACATCCCAATATGCTGTGTTAATCTGGCCGTTTTCAACGCCAAAATCGGTTTTGGGCAAATCAAGCGCCGTTTTTTCCAAAATACGATTTTGCTCAATATTCAAACGATACGGTTGCAGTAAAGGGTTGTTTTGGAGGGCCGAATCCACTGCGGCTTCCATGGTTATGGGCACTTGGGCAGATGCGCCCTGTATGAGCAAGCCTAAGAAAAGGACAGTTGCCAAAATTTGACTGCCCTTTGTTTTCTTTTGCCCGAAATACACATATAATACAGGTAGTAAAAACAAGGTCAGCAAAGTAGCCGACATGAGTCCACCGATGACAACAGTAGCCAGAGGGCGCTGTACCTCTGCGCCTGCACCTGTGCTGAAAGCCATGGGCAAAAAGCCCAAAGATGCTACAAAAGCGGTCATTAAAACCGGTCTTAAGCGGATTTTGGTGCCTTGTAGTACAATCCTTCGGAGTTCATTCATGCCTTCGCCATGCAGTCGGTTAAACTCCGTGATCAACACTATGCCATTGAGCACTGCCACACCAAAAAGCGCCACAAAACCAATACCCGCCGAAATGGAAAACGGCATACCGCGCAGGTACAAGGCTAGTACGCCTCCAACGGCGGATAACGGGATTGCAGAGAAAATCAGCAGCCCCTGTCTCACGGAGCCAAAAGCAAAATACAGCATCAGGAAAATAAGCAACAAAGACACCGGTACGGCAACGCTCAGGCGCTCTTTTGCCGCTTGGAGGTTCTCAAAACTCCCTCCATACACGATAAAGTAAGCCGCCGGAAACACCACCTCTTTTTCTATTTTTTGTTGCAGCTCCTCCACCACACTCTGCACATCACGACCGCGGACATTAAAGCCAACTATGATGCGCCTTTGGGCATCTTCTCGCTGGATCTGGTTAGGCCCTTCAATGATTTGTACATCGGCCACATGATACAGGGGTATTTGTTGCCCGGACGCCGTTGCGATGAGCAGGTTTTGTACATCGGCAACATCATGGCGTTCTTGCTTTTCCAATCGGACCAACAAATCAAAACGTTTTTCATCTTCAAAAACCTGGCCTGCTACCGCTCCGGCAAATGCTGCATTGATGGTCAGGTTTACGGATGCTATGCTCATGCCGTATTGGGCCAGGGCTGCGCGGTTGTATTTTATCACAATTTGGGGCATTCCGGTCACTGCTTCTTCGTAGAGTTCTTCGGCTCCATTGATCTGGCCGATCACGGCCCCTACCCTTTTGGCTATAGCAGCAAGCGTATCAATGTTTTCTCCATAAATTTTACAGACTACATCCTGTTTGGCGCCGGTCATCAATTCGTTGAAGCGCATTTGGACGGGATATTGAAAACCTGTGGTTACGCCGGGCACATCTTGCAACTCATGGCTCATTTTGGCGGCCAATTCATCAAATGATTTGGCCGAGGTCCACTCTTTTTTATCTTTTAAGATGACCATCATGTCGCTGGCCTCAATGGGCATAGGATCAGTGGGTATCTCTCCACTGCCAATTTTTGTCACCACTTTTTCCACTTCCGGGAAGCGCTCCAGCAGCACTTTGGCGGCCTGTTGGGTACTGGCAACCGTAGTACCGAGATTGCTTCCCATAAGGACGCGGGTATCTACTGCAAAATCACCTTCCTCCAATTCGGGGATAAACTCACCCCCTAAGGATGCCATGATGGCCATGGCTCCCAAAAAAGCAAGAAGTGCAGACAGCATGGCTATTTTGGGGTAATGCAACACCCGATCTAAACTGTGTTGAAAAAAACGCTCTAAGCGAGCCATGACACGATCTGAAAACGACACTTTGAGGCTGCCTTTTTTGCTCAAGGCCAATGCCGTGATTGCCGGTATATAGGTTAAGGATAAAATAAATGCACCCAACAAGGCAAAGGCCACGGTTTGGGCCATGGGCTTGAACATCTTGCCCTCAATGCCCTCCAAGGCAAAAATGGGAAGGTAAACGACCAAAATAATGATCTGTCCAAACACCGCAGCGTTCATCATTTTGGAGGCTGATTTACCTACCTGGTCATCCATTTGAGCCTGGGTCAGGCGGGCAGATTCCGCGTGCGGCAATGTTTTGGAGTGCGAAAGTTGGTGCATAACGGCCTCCACTATGATAACCGCACCATCCACAATAAGCCCAAAATCAAGGGCGCCAAGGCTCATCAGGTTACCACTGACCCCAAAAATATTCATCATAATGACCGCAAAAAGCATAGCCAGGGGAATAACCGATGCGACTACCA
>CAZIKN010000004.1:0-115074 GCA_964539805.1 uncultured Saprospiraceae bacterium
CCAAACTAGTCAGATTGGTCAATTTCCAGATTTCAGGCGGTAGGGCCGTCAAGTTGTTACCAGACAAATTCAAAGTCGTCAAATTGGTCAATTGCCCGATTTCAGGCGGTAGGGCCGTCAAGTTGTTACCAGACAAACCCAAACTAGTCAGATTGGTCAATTTCCAGATTTCAGGCGGTAGGGCCGTCAAGTTGTTACCAGACAAATCCAAACTAGTCAGATTGGTCAATTTCCAGATTTCAGGCGGTAGGGCCGTCAAGTTGTTACCAGACAAATTCAAAGTCGTCAAATTGGTCAATTGCCCGATTTCAGGGGGCAGGGCCGTCAATTCGTTGCTATACAAATCCAAGTTCGTTAAGTTAGTTAACCTCCCAATTTCAGGGGGCAGGGCCGTCAATTCGTTGCGATACAAATCCAAGTTCGTTAAGTTAATTAACCTCCCAATTTCTGGAGGAAGGACTGTCAATCTATTGAGACGCAAATACAACATTTTAAGGTTTGTCAAGTTCCCAATTTCTGGAGGAAGGACTGTCAATCTATTGAGACGCAAATACAACATTTTAAGGTTTGTCAAGTTCCCAATTTCTGGAGGAAGGGCCTTCAGGGGGTTTTCAGACAAATTTAAAGTCGTCAAATTGGTCAATTGCCCGATTTCAGATGTTAAAGTATCTATAGCGTTCATAGATATATCTAAATACAATAACTTTTCTAAACTGAAGACTACAAATGGAATATCATTAAAATAATTTGAGTGTAAGTCTAAATAGTTTAAGTTATTTAAATTCTTAATTTCAACAGGAAGACTAGTTAGGCGATTTCTGCTCAAATCTAATTGCTTGAGTAGATTTAATTTACCTATTTTTTTTGAAACAAAAAAAGCATAATTTCCACTCATTTGAAGGTTTGTAAGTCTATCTAATCTTTTAATTTTATTTGGTATCCTCAATAGAAAATTATCATCGAAGAATAATATCTCAAGTTGTCTGTTTTTTGTAACCTTGCGAAATGAAGAGTTTGATCTAGGGTAACCCTTAACAACTCCCCAAAAATGTCGCTCAATGTTTTCGGCTTGCCTTGATAAGTCTAAGGCAATAGTTTCTTTGTTTAAATGTCTTACATTCTCAGCTAATCGGTATTCTCGCCCAAATGTATCTATTAAAAAATAATAACCAGATCCACGACGCACTTTAGCAAAACCATTTATATAAAAAGGCAACGCCTCCTCATACTGGAACTCAATCTTGGTATTCAGGTTTTTATCAATGAATCCGTATGCACCAAAACCTACATCGGCCTCTTTATCATACGCCAAGCCAAATCTATCATCATAAAAATAAATCTTATCCAACACCGCAGTTGCCTTTTTCTCCGCTGCCTCGGCCTTGGCTTTTTCGGCGAGGGCTGTTTCTTTCTGCTGTTGTGCCTCTTTTTTTGCCGCCTCTGCCTTGGCTTTTTCAGTGAGGGCAGTTTGTTTTTCGGTCTCCACCTGTTTTAATAAATTATTGGCCCTATCGGTAGCCTGATCCGCCGCCAGCCGCGCCTCCACGGCATCCTTCCGCTCCTTTTCTATCGCCACAAACGCCTTCTTGCGCAAGGCTCTTACCTTTTCATACTGCCCCTTATCCGCGCCTGCGAAGTTCTCTGCGTCCTCCAAGTAGGCCGTGGCCTTGGTGTATTTGTCCTTTTCGCTGGAGTTGAGCAGTCGCTGGGCCTCTCTGTAGGCGCAGTCGAAGTTGTTGCACTGGGCGGCGGCGGTGGCGGCAGTGCAGAGGGCGATGAGGGCGATGATGAATGGGTTTTTCATGTTTTTAGAATGTTATAGTGCAGTTGGGGAGAAGTTTGCGGATTTTTTCTTGTTCGGTGGGGGGGATGGGGTTATTCTGTAAATACAAACATTGCAAGCTTTGCAATTTTCCGATTTCTGGGGGCAGAGCCGTCAAGTCGTTGTTCGCTAAACTCAAGGTCGTCAGATTAGTCAACTTCCCGATTTCTGGTGGCAAGGCCGTCAATTCGTTGCTAAATAAAACCAAGGTCTTCAGATTGGTCAAGTTACTGATTTCAGAGGGCAGGGTCATCAATTTGTTGCTAAATAAATACAAGGTCGTCAGATTGGTCAAGTTACCGATTTCAGAGGGCAGGGTCGTCAATTTGTTGTTACTCAAATTCAATTCCATCAGATTGGCCAATTTCCCGATTTCTGGGGGCAGGGCCGTCAATTTGGTGTTAAACAAATCGAAGCACCTCAGATTGGTCAATTTTCCAATTTCAGAGGGCAGGGTCGTCAATTTGTTGTGATCCAGTAACAAAATCGCCAATTGAGGATATTCACCAACTTTCACAAGAACATCCACCAGTGCTGAATTTTGCAAATCCAAAGCAGTGATACTGCTATCCAACTGAGATATATTGGTGGCTAATTTGTATTGCTTTCCAGTAGTATCTATCAGGTAATATACTCCGTATTCTTTCACTTTGGCAAAACCCTTGTTATCAAATGGTAGCGCCTCTATGTACTTGAACTTAATTTTTATATTCAAGTTTTTATCAATAAAACCATATCGCCCGAATGCATTGTTTTCATCTTTATGATACGCCAACCCAAATTTTCCATCATAAAAATAAATCTTATCCAACACCGCAGTTGCCTTTTTCTCCGCTGCCTCGGCCTTGGCTTTTTCGGCGAGGGCTGTTTGTTTTTCGGCCTCCACTTGTTTTAATAAACTATTCGCCCTTTTGGTGGCCTCCTCGGCTGCTTTCCGCGCCTCCACGGCATCCTTTCGCTCCTTTTCTATCGCCACAAACGCCTTCTTCCGCAAGGCCCTCACCTTTTCATACTGCACCTTATCCGCTCCTGCAAAGTTCTCCGCGTCCTCCAGGTAGGCCATGGCCTTGGTGTATTTGTCCTTTTCGCTGGAATTCAGCAGCCGCTGGGCCTCTTTGTAGGCACAGTCGAAGTTGTTGCACTGGGCGGCGGCCGTGGCGGCAGTGCAGAGGGCGATGAGGGCGATGATGAATGGGTTTTTCATGTTTTTAGAATGTAATAGTGCAGTTGGGGAGGAGTTTGCGGATTTTTTCTTGTTCGGATGGGGGGATGGGGTTGCCACCTAAATCCAAGTTTCTCAGATTTTGCAGTTCCCCAATCTCGGCGGGCAGGGTGGTCAATTGATTCCACCCCAAATCCAATGCTCTCAAGTTTTGCAACTTACCAATCTCAGCAGGCAGATTGGTTAATTGGATATCGAACAAATCCAGTTTCCTCAGATTTTTCAAGTTCCCGATCTTGGCGGGAATAAAGGTCAATTGGTTGTTATTTAACATTAAAACATACATTTGAGTATATTCCCAAACATCCGGCGGGATACTATCCAGTTTTTTACCACGCAAATCTAAAGCCGTGATGCTGTCATCCAACTGTGCTACATCCGTTGCTAACTTATACTCTTTTCCAGTGGTATCTATCAGATAATGAATATCATATTTTTTTATTTTAGCAAAACCTGTATATTCAAAAGGCTGGGCTTCCAAATATTTAAAATCAATCTTGGTATTCAAATTTTTATCAATAAAGCCATATCTGCTAGTGTTTTTATCATACGCTAGCCCAAACCTATCATCATAAAAATAAATTTTGTCCAGTACAGCGCGGGCTTTCTTCTCAGATTCTTCAGCTTTGAATTTTTCCTGAAGTGCATTTAATGCGTGCTGTTGAGCCTCCCATCGCGCTTCCCTGGCCTTACGCTCAGCCGCTCCCGCAATTTCCCGCTCCCGCCTCGCTTCATCTCTCGCCTCCACCGCCTCCTTCCGCTCCTTTTCTATAGCAACAAATACCTTTTTCCGCAAAGCGCGTATCTTTTCATTTTGTGCCTTATCCTGACCCGCAAAGGCTTCGGCGTCATCCAAGTGGGCCATAGCCTTGGTGTATTTATTGTCCTGCTTGGAGTCTAGCAATCGCTGGGCCTCGCGGTAGGCGCAGTCGAAGTCTCGGCACTGTTGGGCGGTGGTAATGGCAGCGCAAAGTGCAAGCAGGGAGGTGAGGAATAGATTTTTCATGTTTTTGTTTTTAGAATTGGATGGTGCAGTTGGGGAGGAGTTTTTGGATTTTTTCTTGTTCGGAGGGGGGGATGGGGTTGCCTGCCAAATATAATTTTGTTAGTTTTTGTAATTGTCCAATTTCGGGGGGCAAGTTGCCCAATTCATTACCGCTTAAATCCAAGTCAGTCAGTTTTTCCAACTCCATGATTTCAGTGGGCAAGGTTGTCAACTGCTGGCGGCTCAAATCAAAATTTGTCAACTTCTTTAATCTTACAATTTCTGTTGGAAGAGCCCTTAATTTGTTATTGCCCAAGTTAAACTCAGTTAAATTGTCCAAGTTTCCAATTGAAATTGGAAGACGAGTCAATCTGTTATTATAAAGATAAAGTCGAGTCAGGTTGTTTAATTTCCCAATTTCTATTGGAAGGCTGCTTAATTTGTTGGCCCATAAATCGAAAACACTAAGTTTTTCTAAATTCCCAATTTCCATTGGGAGGCTGATTAAGTCGTTAGCCGATAAGCCTAAAAAAACTAGTTTCCCCAATTTCCCAATTTCCGGTGTCAAAGATGTCAATTGGTTACCGCTCAAATCCAAGTTGGTCAGTTTTTCTAATTTACCGATTTCAGATGGCAGGTTGGCCAATTTGTTGTAACGCAAGTGCAAACCGGTCAATTTTTCCAATGCCCCGATCTGGGGTGGTAAGACGGTCAATAGATTGTTGCTTACGTTGAGGTTGATCAATTTTTCCAATTTTCCAATTTTCCGATTTCCGGTGGCAGGGTGGTTATTTGATTAGATGTTAAAAGTAATATCTCTAATTGAAGATGTTCACATACTTGACTTGGGATATTGACTAAATCTTTACCGCGCAAATCTAAAGCCGCAGTGCTTTTATCCAACTGAACTATATCAGTTGCCAATCGGTATTCTTTACCTGTAGTGTCTATCAAATAATATTCGTTATTTTTTTTGACTTTAGCAAAGCCTGTGTAATCGAAAGGCTGCGCTTCAGAATATAGAAAATCAATTTTAGTATTCAGGTTTTTGTCAATAAATCCATATACGCCTAAACCGAATTGGGCTTTATTATCATACGCTAATCCATATTTTCCCTCATAAAAATAAATCTTATCCAGCACGGCATTTGCCTTTTGCTCCGCCGCTTCGGCCTTGGTTTTTTCAGCGAGGGCTTCTTCTTTTGCCTTATCCGCCGCCAATCGTGCCTCCACGGCCTCCTTCCGCTCCTTTTCTATCGCCACAAACGCCTTCTTCCGCAATGCCCTCACCTTTTCATACTGCGCCTTATCCGCTCCCGCGAAGTTTTCCGCGTCATCCAAGTAGGCCATAGCCTTGGTGTATTTGTCCTTTTCGCTGGAATTCAGCAGCCGCTGGGCCTCTTTGTAGGCACAGTTGAAGTTGTTACACTGGGCGGCGGTGGCGGCGGTGCAGAGGGTAAGGATAGTGATAAGAAGTAGGTTTTTCATGTTAGGTTTCATTTTTTTTTTGCAAAATTATGCGAAATACACATACAATTGTGTCTGCACATCAAGTTTTGATTTCCTATGATATGTACATTATCTTTATGCAACCCCCAGAAAGCCCTCAAAATTATCGGAATGGAGCACTTGTGTCGTCAGTGGTTTGTACGCCTCCGTGAAAACCTGCTGAAATTTAGCCTTTGCTTTGGGGTTCCATTTCATCTTCCAGGCCGAAAATGTGCCGTCAGATTCTTCTATGTAGTCAATTTCCTGCTGCTGATAGGTGCGCCAGAAGTAGGATTTACCAAAAATACGATGGTATTCGAGGTGTTTTTTTCTTTCGCTGATGAGAAAATTCTCCCAAAGTGCCCCTATGTCATTTCTAAGGGGCAGGGGTTTGAAATCTGTGAGAATGGCATTGCGGATACCATTGTCGTAGAAAAAAATCTTGCGGCTGCTGTTGATTTCATTTCGCAGGTTGCGGCTTAGCGGGCCGAGGCGAAAAACAATGAATGCCTTTTCCAGGAGTCCGATATACTGCTCTACTGTGAACCGGTCTATTTGCAGCAGTTGCGAAAGTTCATTGTAGGACACTTCTGCCCCCACTTGAAGCGCCAGTGCCGTCAGCAGCTTTTCGAGCATTTCCGGTTTTCGGATATTGCCAAACTGCAATATATCCTGATACAGGTAGCTCCCGCTCAGCTGTGTGAGTACCTCTCGTTCATCGCCGCCCTGGTTGATTACCTCGGGGTACATCCCGAAAATCAGGCGTTGTTCCAATTGTTTGCGCGCTTCCCAAAAACCGATGGACTGTACCAATTCGGCCCAGGCGATCGGGTACATCTTAAACTCCCATTTTCGGCCCGTGAGCGGCTCATTGACTTCGTTAGACAAATCTAAGGAGGAAGAACCGCTGACCAAAAGCCGCACATGAGGCATTTGATCCGTGATGAGTTTGAGCTGTAAGCCCACACCACGGATGCGTTGGGCCTCGTCTATAAAAACGGTGGTATTGTTTCCGATCAGCTGTCGTAGCCGGGCCTCATCGGCGTTTTCCAATGTGCGCACCACCGTAGGGTCATCGCCGGTTAAAAAGAGAAAAGCCCCTTTTTCGCTACAGATTTGGCGCAACAGTGTGGTTTTGCCTGCCTGACGTGGGCCTAAAATGATGATGGCTTTCCGGGAGTCCCAGCGCTTTTCCACTTCCCGTCGCAGGATTCGTTCTATCATTTTTAGTAAATATGTAGATTACAATCTGCAAATTTAGTAAAATTTATAGAATAGAATTTTTTTTCTCGAATGGACGAGGATAAGGTGTAAATATCTAAGTTTGTGCTCGGATCTTTCTGGTGGGACTTTTTTCTGCCAGGTAAATAAATCCTGTAAATCTTCAAAATCACTCAAATCCTGGTATGCTTTTTTCAATCCCTCGGTTCTATGACTTCTAAAGGTGTCCGTAAAGCCTTGCCTTCAAACGCTACCCTTGGGTCATTAACAGAAATCAAAGAGGATAATTCATACACATTTTTATAACCATAGCCATAGAGGTTGATAAAAGTAGGAATGTTCAAGGCCAACGAGATGGGCTCTACTTTGGTAAAACTGGGGAGAGATATTTTGGATGCAAAAAATATGTTGTCATCCCTGAAGTTATTGTTACAATAAATCAGGATTCGGGTATCCTTGGATGGGATAACTTTCAGGAGTTCTTGATGCGTAAAATCGGCGAAATTGAGGTGTATGGCACCTTTAATGTGCTTCATGTTATACATTGGGTGTGAGCGCGCGTCCAAAATGATGGTATTGGGTTCTTTTGACATTTTCATAAAAGTCTCTATATCAATCAAATGTCCTTTGTTGCGGTAATTTTGGACTTCTTGTGCCAATTGTACAAAGGATGGGAAATTTACCAGGGATGGAGGCTGGGTAAGCGGTTTGACAGAGTCAAGTGTTGTCGTTACAGGAGGCATAGAGAGGGCGGATGCCTGCTTGGATAAACGAGGGAAAATACCTGCAATCACTACCGTTAAAACGGGAAAAGCGATGTTCAAAAAAAGGCGATAAGTCATAAAATCAATATTTTAAGGGTGAAAAACTGTTACAAAAATGTGCCGTGAAAATGCAGTGCGTGGCCAAACTTGGTGAAACCCTCTTTTCACTTGGTAAAACCCCGCCCGCACATGGGTTGATGCCTTACCTTTGTACGCCACGGGCAAAAGGCTGTGGTTTCATAGTTCATCATGATGCGTATCATCCTATTCTTACTGTGCTGTTGGCTGCCCGCTTGCGCCCAATTGGCAGCCCAGGATACTTTGCCGGGTATTTCGCCATTATGGCAAAGCAATAGCATGTCACAAAAAGCCGATGGCCCAAAAGAGACGGACAAACTGGGGGCGAACTGTGAGCAATTGGCAAAAAATTACTTTGACAAGGGGGCGTTGGCCAAAGCAGAGACCTATTATCAATGTGCATACCAATATTACCTGCAATCCGGTAAACCTGATGATGCCCTCCGTATGTTGCGCAGTTTGGCCCAAACACAAGAAGCCCAGGGAAAAACAGCCAAAGCGGCACGCAGCTTTGCCCAAACCAATACCCTTGGTACGAACTTGCCCCAGTCCAACAACATCCGCCAACTCAATTTAAATGATGCCCTACGCCTGCGCAACACGGATAACCCCTCCGCACAAGAGCCTTTTATCCTGAACAGCATTGAAATTGCCCAAAAAAAGGGCGATCCCGCTGAATTGGCCAATGCTTATCGGCAATTGGGTGATGCCAACCTGCAACAAGACAAAAAACCGGAAGCCTTACAATACTACCAAAATGCAATCGCACAGAGCGCTGACCCCGTTCAGTCGGTTCAGCTGGGTCAACAAATTGCCACTGCATATACCTCCAAAGGACAATGGGATGATGCCCTGGCGGTGCAGCAACAAGTATTACAACAAGATATATTGCAGCAAAATCCCGCGCTCAAAATCCAGCAAATTCAACAATTGGCCACTTTGTACGAGCAAAGGCAACAAAAAACGGAGGCCATTGAGCTGTTGAAAAAAAGCTATGCGCTTGCCATTCGGGAACATCGCACCCTTGATGCCAAAAATAGCCTTGAAAAAATGGCAGCGCTATATTTATCACAAGGTAATCAGCAGGCAAACTTCGATTTATATCGCCGGTTTTTGTCGCAGTTGGACAGCCTCATGTTAGCAGATCCTTCTATTGTGGATGCCAGGCTATTGGCCGCCACGGAGGAAAAGGTCAGCCAATTGGAACAGGAAAAAACACTACAATCGGAATTGATCAGGCGTCAAAACCGCTTTAATTACATGCTTTTGGGCGCTTCTACATTGCTTTTGGGCCTTGTACTGATTATTGCAAGGGCTTTGCGGGCCATTCAAAACCAAAATAAAAAAATAGCGCTTCAATCGCTGCGGCGCGAAATGAACCCGCATTTTGTGTTCAACAGCCTGAATAGCATCAATCATTTTATCGCCCAAAATAAGGAGCTGGAAGCCAATAAATTCCTGAGCGCTTACTCCCATTTGATGCGCATTTTTATGGAAAACTCCAATAAGGATTTTGTGTCCATGAGCACTGAACTGGAGCTGCTGCGCCAATACCTGGCATTGGAGCAAATGCGTTTTCCTGATAAATTGGATTACCAAATTGTGGTTTCTGAAGCCATTGACCCTGATACCACCCAGTTCCCAAACATGATTCTGCAACCCCTTTTGGAAAATGCCATTTGGCATGGCCTGCGCTATAAAACAGGAAAAGGGCAGTTGTTTCTGGAAATCACGCTCTTAAATGGGCATCTTGAAGCTAAAGTAGAGGATAATGGCATCGGATTGGCCCAAAGCCAGGCCCTCAAAACGGCCCATCAAATGATGCGACCTTCCATAGGCCTGGCCAATATACAGGCAAGAATTGCCTTGCTGAACCAACTCTATGGCACCCGTATAAGCTTTGAATTGAGCGACAAAACAAAGCCAGACACAGGCGCCGTGGCCCGGATTGGCCTCAAACTTTTAACATCCATATAAAAAATACCATGACCATATCAAGTGTTATTGTTGAGGATGAGCCTGCTGCACGTGCGGTATTAAAAAGTTATTTGGCCAAATATTGCCCGCAGGTGGTGTTGTTGGGTGAGGCATCGGATATCCGGGAAGCACTGCCTTTGTTGGAGCGCACAAGGCCACAATTGGTCTTTTTGGACGTTGAAATGCCTTATGGGAATGCTTTTGACCTTTTGGAGGCATGCAAAGGCATTGCGTTTGAAACCATTTTCGTGACCGCATTTTCGGAATATGCCATCAAAGCCCTCAATTGGAGCGCGGCCTATTACCTCTTAAAACCTGTTTCTATTGAGGAGCTTGTGGTGGCTGTGCACCGTGTGGGTGAGCTTCTGGCATCCAAAACTGCGCTTAATCGGAACCAAATCCTCGTGGAAAATCTGCGGGAGCCACGCCTTCAGAAACAACAACTGGTACTCCCCACGCTTGAAGGCTTTGAGGTGGCCCGACTTGAACATATTGTCCGCTTTAGGGGCAATGGCAATTTCACGGACGTACACCTTGCCGATGGCAGCAAAAAAATGGTGTGCCGATTTTTAAAACACTATGAAGAAATACTGGCGCGGCCTTTTCTGCGGGTACACAAAACCCATATCATCAACGTGGATTTTGTAAAGGCTTACCACAAAAGTGGCTATGTAACCCTTTTGGACGGCGCTGAAGTGGAAGTGTCGCCGACTTACAAGGATGCGTTTTTGGCTTGTTTTGAACGCTGAGGCCCGAGCCGCAACAAATGGCCAAATACAAGGTGAATGCCCCGATCAAAAAGTATCTGTACAAAATGTCATAGAAGGAATACGCTATTTTGCTATATATTTTTCTAAAAAGCCTCATGGTACTGGAAAGGATTACTGATTATAAAGACAAATTTATAACATAATCCGTCTATAAGTGCCGTTTTTCGGGTACTTATAGATGAGTATATAGGGTCTTCCTGTGAAAGCCCATCGGACTATCAGACATTGGCTTAAAAAACTGATGCATTTGTCGTGCAAGTTATGCAGGGGCATCATAGGCGTTTCCACAAAATCAACATTTGATAAAAAATAGCATTATACGAAGCCTTCAAAAAATTTTTGCTAAGTGGTAATGAATATCTTATGTTTGCCGACAAAAATATAGTTACAGTATGAAACACGCCATCAGTTGGTTTGAAATACCGGCACTCGACATTGACCGCGCCCAACAATTCTATGAAGCCATTTTTCAGGTTTCTATGGTTAACATGGATGTCCCCGGTCTGCCTATGCGGGCTTTCCCCTTGGATGATCCGATGGAGGGCATAGGTGGCACCGTGATCCAGACCAATATGCACACCCCTTCGGACACACTTGGCCCCTTGCTGTATTTGAATGCCAACCCCGATGTACAAATCGTATTAGACCGAGTAGAAGCTGCTGGTGGCCAGGTTATTGTGCCCAAAACACAAATCTCTGAAGAATATGGTTTCATGGGATTGTTTTTGGATACAGAAGGCAATCGCATTGCGTTGCATTCTGTGCCAGTCAAATATTTGAATCAATAGGGCGTGCGCTATTTTTTGTGCCCTGATTTAAGTGGTTTTGAGGAATGATTTACCTGATTTTCAAATGAAAGATTTATTCCCGTTTTATTCGATTGGGCATTTTATCGGAGAGCCTAATAATCCGACGTCTTTTGAAATTACGCTGTTTGAGGAAATGGAGGAGTTGGATATTGAAGACCCACATAAACATACCTTTTATGAAATACTTTGGTTTGATAAGGGCACAAGCGTTCAAACGATTGATTATCAAGAGTATAAAATAGAGCCTAAAACACTTTTTTTTATTTCCCCCAATCAGTTGCACCATTTTGAGGAGTGGCAACCCCTGAAAGGAGGAAGTATTTTTTTCACGGAACACTTCTTTTTGCTCAATCAATTGGACCAGGAAAAGTTGTTTGAAGTCACCTTTTTGGATAATTTCTATGAGCAACCTTTTCTCAAACCTGATGAAGCAACATACGGCGAAATCAGACAAACCATTGACCTCATCATTGTTGAAAAAAGGCGAGACGATTGTTCTATAAATATTATACAGTCATTGCTGAACATCTTATTGGCTCAAATACAAAGAGCAATTGACAAAAACAGAAAAGAAAGTGTTTCAAAAAACCACGTTGTCACTTACAAAAAATTAAAAAACCTGATAGACAAGCATTTCAAGGAACCTTTGAAGGCCAGTAAATATGCCGACAAACTAAACCTTACGCAACACCATTTGAATCTTATTGCAAGGCAGGTAACAGGTAAAACAACGACTGAATTGATCAGATCAAGGAGCATTTTAGAAGCAAAACGGCTTCTCACGTTTTCAGATTATAGTGTTTCGGAAATTGCCGTGGAATTGGGCTATTTTGATTTATCTTATTTCGCCAAGGTTTTTAAATCAGAAACCAACGTGTCTCCTCTCGAATTTAGGAAGACGATGTCCGAAAAATACCGAAACTTGTAGGATTGTTCTTAACATAGCGACCTTGGGCACCCTCTCCTTTGCAGGGTCAATTTTGACATCTATAAATCAACATTCCTATTCAACTTTTAAAAATAGCCTAAGCATGAAGCAGAAGATTTGGCTTATAACGGGAGTTTCAAGCGGGTTGGGCAAAGCACTTGCTCAATCCGTTATCCAAAGTGGCGATTATGTGATCGGGACTTTCCGTAGTCAAGCACAGGCCAATGACTTTAACAACCAATACAAAGACAAGGCTTTTGCCTTTGTGTTGGACATCACCGAGCCAGAAGCGATTCTTGGTTTGTTTCAAGACATTAAAAAGCGATATGGCAGACTTGATGTGTTGGTCAACAATGCAGGATTTGGTTTTGCCGGTGCCATAGAAGAGGCGAGTGACAAGGAAGTAAGGGCAGTCTTTGAAGCCAATTTTTTTGGAACATTGCATGTAACGCAAGCCGCCATGCCAATTTTTCGAGCACAAAAAAGCGGACATATCATACAGATTTCCTCCCATGGAGGCATAAAAGCATTTCCCGGGTTCGGAATTTACAACGCCAGTAAATTTGCGGTGGAAGGCTTCAGTGAGGCGTTGGCCGCAGAAGTAGCCCCCCTCGGTTTAAAGGTAACAATTGTTCAGCCTGGGCCATTCCGCACAGGATTTGCCAATGCTGCATTCCAACAGGCAGAAAACAAAATTGAAGATTACAATGCGACAGCAGGCGTTTTTCGCGAGCGAATGATGCAGGTGGATGGCAAACAAGAGGGAGACCCCATGAAAGCCGCTATGGCCATTATAAACATCTCCAATTTGCCGGAACCGCCACTAAGACTGCCCTTGGGCAAAATTGCCATTGGCACAATTTCCTCTAAACTGGAGCATGTGAGAAAGGATTTGGAGGATTGGAAAGATTTGGCAGAAAGTACTGTTTTTTAAACCTGCCAGTTACAGGTGCCCAGTCAACCAAAAACAACCAGATTCAGCCCACTACTCCACGGCGAAACTCGGTCGGGGACTGCCCGGCCATTCGTTTAAAAAAACGGGAAAAATGAGCGGGTTCTTCGAAGCCAAGATCAAAGCCAATCTCGGCAGTTGACTTGTTGGTGTACAGGATCAGGCGCTTGGATTCCAAAAAAATGCGGTCGGCGATCACTTGCACGGGGCTGCGGTCGCTGTGTTTGGCAAAGAGGTTGCTCAGGGTCTTGGGCGATTTGAACATCAAATTGGCATAATCCTGCACCTGATGCATGGTTTTATAGTTGTTTTCCACCAACAGATTGTACTGGCGCACTGTGTCCAATTCAGTCAGGGACAGCCTTCCGGCAGGGGATTGTGCCTTTACCAATCGCGTCAGTTTTATGATCAGGCGTTTCAGCAATACGCGCAGCATTTCCATCTGGATATTGTCCCGTGTGGTGAACTCCTCTTTAAACACCTCCGTCAGCAACCCAAAGCTGCGCGTGTCCTGCTCATCCAGCATGATAGCCTCGGCTTCGCGCCAACCATAGAACAGCAAGCCGGTACAGGAAACCTCGGAATCATGTGTGACAATGCAATAAAACCCTTTATTGAATTGCCAGATCACGGCATCCTCGGAGCGTTCCAGCCGGAAAGAATGGCTGACGTTGAGCGCAAAAAAAGTGTTGGCGGGCATTTCGATCCGCATTTCATCAAGGATCAAATGCTGCGCGGCACCTCGGTTCCACACGATGGCATTGAACTTTTTTTCCTGTTCGCGAAAAAAATATCGGGTAAAATCTGGTACTCCGGCAGCCATCAGCAGTTCACCGCCGGATGCAGGGTCGTGAAATTCATAACGCATTTCCTATGAATAGAGCCATTTGTGAAGTATTTTTTGCAAAAGGGGCAACATCACCCAAACCATCGTTGGCACTACGACGAGTGTCAGGCAAAGTGTTTTTAGCGGCAACGGCAGCGGCCTGATGAAGGGCGAAAGCACCCAAAGTGCGGTGGTGATGGTAGGGTAAATGCCGAGCCAGATCATCACGGCCATTTTCCAGCGAGGGGGCTGCTTCATAGGGCTGCCTCAGATTTTTCGGGTTCTGCTGATACGGCTTGTCCGATATGCCACTCCCCTTTTATCATCCGATGAACGTAACAGTTATCTGCCTCGCGGAGCAGTTCGTCGCGTTGCTCATCACTCAGCTCGCCTTCAATTTGTAAGGCTACCTCTACTGTTGAAACCAAGCTGCGATCCGCATTGCGTTTTACCGATAGTGTCAATTGGGCATCCACATCCCGCAGCGCCCAGCCCTTTTTACGGGCGATGAACCGGACGGTAGATACTTTGCAGGAAGCCAGTGCCGCGAGGATCAAATCCTCTGGAGAAAAGCCCTGGTCGGTGCCTTTGCTGGCAACAGGTTCGTCGCCCACGATGGCATGGCGTCCGTTTGAGATAATGGATTGATAGCCAATAGGCAGGCTTTTGATATTTATTTTAGTGGCCATTTTTTTATTGTTGTTTGAATGAATGGTACTGCAAAGGTCGGGCAAAGTTTGACGATTTGGTTTTCTATTTTTCCCCAATACTTATCTATTTTTCCCTGATCCAAACAGTCAAACCCATAAGCTTGACCGTTTCGATCAGGGAAATGTTAAGGCTGTCCTTTTTACAGGGCTTGGGCAGCCGGGAAATCCACGGGGATTTGGGTCACGCCATGCAAGTAATTGGAAATGATTTTGTCACCGATGACGATTAGTATATCTATCAAATTGGCCTGGGTGTAGCCGGCGGCGAACAAGTGGTCCACTGCTTCAGCTGCGGGCTTTCCGCGATGAAGTGCCGTAGCTTTTACAAATTTGGCCAAAGCGTCAAATTTTGCATCAAAGGATACACTGCCCTGGCGAATTTCGAGAATTTGCTCCTCGCTAAAGCCATTCATTTTGCCCAAAGCAGTATGTGCAGCCAAACAATAAGCGCATTCGTTCACCTGGCTCACGACCAAGTTAATGATTTCGCGCTCTTTGGCTTTGAGTGTACTTTTGCGATTCTGGAGCGTCAGGTAATCTCCCAAAGCATTTTCGTTCAGGGCAAAAGTGGCATACAGATTGGGGACAAACCCCAGGTTTTTTTGCAAATTATCAAAAATAGCCTGGTTGTTTTCAGATACCTCTGAGCGGGTGGGTACTGTGAAATGTGTCATTTTATTAAGATTTTAATGGTGAAAATGTTGTAAAATTGATGACACAAAGGTGGGGGCAGCGCAAGGGTGCCGACTAATACATTTGTCCCGGATACTTGTCAATTTTTCCTTTGTTGATTTTCAAAGGATATCAACACACCACTAAAATATTATGATAAAGTATTTTTTGATTTTAACGCTGCTTGTCAGCACCCAATGTTCCGTGGCGCAAAACCTTGCGTCCGCCCGCCGGCACATAGAAATGGCCAAAATTGACATCAATACTTATTTCAAGTCATGGGGATTCCAATACGATTCGCTGTCAAAAGGCAATAAATCACCCTTGCCAAATTGCCCAACCATTAACACACGATAAAAAAATAACTTCACTGATTTGTTTATACCAAAAACAACTCTATATTTATGCCAGTGATCAACGCAAAATCAACATGACCATGACCTTTAACTTACTTATGCCTTATCCCCTTTGTGCTGACGCAGCCGACGGCATCTCTTTTTTGGGGGAGTTAACGAGTTGGTTGTTGCAATCAAAAAAAGATAATCCGATATCGGGCAATCCTAAACCCATCACACAAAAGAGGTGAGCCTTAATTAGAAAAATGACCGCCCCACTCTTAAAATACTTCCACAATTGCTATCAAGCCGACCTCCGTGCGGTGCAAGTAATCCATTTTTTGGCGAAAAAGGTCTCTTTTCCCCATTTTGAGGGTGATTCCGTATGGGCGAGCGATACTTGGCGTAGGCACCCCGTGCCCACGGCCTGGGGTGCTGTGGTACATAAGCACCTGCTCATACATGGCAAGGAGCAGCAGCTGTATGCCGGTGCCTTTATGCTGGTAGGCCGGATCAAACAGCTGGGCAAAATCCGCGAGGTATGCGCTCCCCTGTACTTGGTACCGGCCCAAATTGACCAATCCAACGATGTTTTTATGGTTGAACTGGATTATTCGGGCATGGTCATTAACCCCGCCTTCGCCGAGGCACTGGGACAGGATGAGGCGGCGGCAGCTGGGCTGTACGAACAACTCCAGCAGTTGTTGCCTGCACGTTCGTTAGGCTTTGATGAACAAAATGCTATTGAAAATGCTATCAAAACACTCCATTTGCCCATTGTTGCGCAAGATCTGTATGATTTTCCACTCACCTCCGATGCACAGCAATTGGGCGCGCAGGTGCAAGCACAACAGAGCGGCTTTTCTTTGTTGCCCATCTTGGGCTTGGGGGTGGTGGAAAAGCCAAGTGGGTCTCTGGGCGTATTGAACGAACTCAAACAGTTGGCCGAATCGGCCAGTTGTTCATCGGCTATCCGGTACCTTTTCAATGAAGGGCTGCAAAATAACAAGCCCCGCAAACCGCAAGAAGTCTTGCTGCCCGCCACGTTGAGCGAAAGCCAGCGGGCCATCTTGCGAAGCAGCGAACGGGAAACGCTCACAGTGGTGAACGGGCCACCGGGTACGGGAAAATCGTTCACGATAGCGGCCATAGCGGCGCACCAACTTAGCATCGGGGGATCTGTGCTGATAGCGGCCAAGAACATTCAGGCCGTAGAGGTCATTGCCGACAAACTGGAGCGAGACTTTAGGCTGAAGGGTGTGCCGGTGCGGGCCTCGCAGGCCGATTACCGTGGCCACCTGCGCAAACGCCTTCGCGCTTGGCTACAGGGTTCGGATCTGAATAGGGATCCGTATAAACTAAAGAAGCTACAATCGGAGATGGCAGTGATAGACAGCAACATTAAGCAATTGTCCAAGAAGATTGCGCAACTGATGGAAGACGAATGCCTGTTGGGGGCCTGGCTATTGCAGAACGACCTTACACTGTTGGACAGACTGAAAAAATGGGCCATTGAATTGAAAATTAAGCGTCAAAGACCGATTTGGCAGTTGATAGACGAACTGGAACAGCAACAACAGGCAAGCCGCAACAAGGGCAGTTTACTGCTGACCGCCATTTTCTACGATCGTTTGAACCATGCACTGCAATGGCAAAGGCAACACCTCCAAAAACTATTGGAGGCATTGAAAACAAGCAGTGGCAACGAAAAAGAGCGCTATTTCCAAGGTATCAAGTTTTCAAAAGTATTGCAAGCCATGCCGATCTGGTTGGTCAACTCGGTGCATGTCCATGCGGTATTACCCTTAGAAAAAGAGCTGTTCGATCTGGTCATTATTGACGAAGCGAGCCAATCGGACATTGCCAGTGCTCTGCCGCTGTTACAACGAGCCAAACGGGCCGTCATTGTGGGTGACCCCAAGCAGTTGCGCCATCTCTCTTTTTTATCAACGGAACAGCAAAATAAATTTTTGCAATACTTTGGTTTGGAAGCACTTATGTCTAAAAAGCGCTACTCGTTCCGCGATGCCAGCATCTTGGATCTAGCCTTCGATAGCGCCCTAAGCCAGACTCAAGTGCATATACTTGATGAGCATTTCCGCTCCTTGCCCGGGATTATAGGGTTCAGCAACCAGCGTTTTTATGATGATGGCTTGAAGATCATGACGGCCACGCCCCAAAATCTTGAAGAGGCATGCGTGTTCGTGCACAGTATCAGGGGCAAGCGCACTGCTTCGGGCCAAAACACTGCAGAGGTCGAGCACATTACTGAACAAGTGGTGGCCCTCATAGAAACAGAGGCCAAGATTGGGATTGATGACCACCTATGCCAGAGCGTGGGGATCCTGTCGCCCTTCCGTGCACAGGTGGACCTGTTGAAAAAAACGATAGCGGCCCGCTGTACAGCCGAAGCTATGCTGCGGCACCGCATCTTGATCGGCTCTCCCTTCGATTTTCAGGGTGAAGAACGCGATATCATGTTCATTTCCTATGTGTTGGATGCCACCAGTGCGCCTGGGGCATTCACGTTCCTGAACCGCGAAGATGTGTTCAATGTGAGCATTACCCGCGCGCGCTCCAGGCAGCACTTATATGTGTCTGCTCATGCATACGACATGCCCACTGGTAATTTACTGCGCTCCTATATGGAGTTTTTGGCCAAACGCTCCACCCCGCTCTTGCACGGTAAGGCCCCACTGGATGCGTTCATGTCCGAAGTAATAACCTTCCTAAAACGCAGGGGCGTGGGCCACTTGATGTCACATTACCCTATTGCGGGCATGGATATTGATCTTATTGTCGTCCATCAGGGTAAGACATATTGCATTGATCTGGTTGGCCACCCTGGCACCTACCAAAAAGCAATGCCTCTGGCACGCTGGAACATGCTAGAACGGGTGGGCCTGCGCGGGTTCATGTTGCCTTACCGGCTGTGGCACAGTGACCGTGCAGGGTGCGAGGCTGCGTTGGATATGTTTTTGGGGTTGTGAGAGACAAGTGGGTGTTGCCCCTACGGGCTATTTATCTAAAATCGTAAAAATCAAGCAAATCAATGCTGAAAACCTTCAAAACGACTAAAATCCGCTCTTGAAAGGATATCAACACACCACTAAAATATTATGATAAAGTATTTTTTGATTTTAACGCTGCTTGTCAGCACCCAATGTTCCGTGGCGCAAAACCTTGCGTCCGCCCGCCTGCACATAGAAATGGCCAACAGGGCCTATGGCGAGCGTTTTCAACACAACGATGCCGCTTATTACGCCGCCCGCTACACCAGGGATGCCTGTATCCTGCCCGAGAAAATGGAGCGCGTGTGCGGGCGTGATGCCATCAGGGCCTACTATTATAACAATGGGCAAAACCGCGATTTTCAATTGACCATAACATCATGGGAGATAACAGGTGGGCGCGAAGGCGTTGTGGAAGAAGGCGCCTATGAACTGTTGGACAAATCGGGCCGAAGTTTGGACAAGGGCAAATTCATCGCTACCTGGATGTACGAGGACAAACAATGGAAACTCCGTAGGGAAATATGGACGACGGATATGCCCGATCAGGCCCCCTTTACTGCCGAAAAACCCGGTTATGATTCCATTTTGGCCAAAAAGTTGGGTGCTGACGACTATGGCATGAAGCGCTATGTGCTCGTGCTGCTGAAAACGGGGCCTGCACAGGTAACGGAAAAAGCCAGGGTGGACAGCCTTTTTGCGGGCCACATGGCCAATATGGGCCGCTTGGCCGAGGCCGGCAAATTGGTGATGGCCGGCCCCATCGGGCGCAAGGAAAAATACCGGGGTTTGTTTGTGTTTGAAGTGGCCGATATGGAAGAAGCCAAAACCCTCACGGCCACGGATCCCGCCATTCAGGCAGGCCTGCTGGAGCCGGAACTAATGCCTTTTTACGGCTCCGCCGCATTGAAAATGCTGAATGAATGGCATGAAAGGGTGCAGAAAGTGAAAATGTGAATATCTGATCACAAAAATAATCGTTGATAATCAATGATTTAGATTTTGTGGTTGAGGTGTTTGCTTTTGCCGACTACACGGTATGCTAATTGCATATAACGATCGCTCTGCTTGGCGCAACTGTTTCGGTCGGGGTTAGCTGCTGGGATTTATCTGTCCTCAATATTATGTCCAAGGTCAATAAAATATTGTCTGAGCAGGTCGTAAGTTTTGTTGTCTCCGTTTATGTGACTGAACATTTTCGTTTCCATATATTCACAACTTAAACAAACATTCAAAGTTGACACAATATGGTTCGCCTTGTTGTAAAAAACTATCGCATCACGATAAATGGGCGCACACATCCAGGCTGGTATATCTTTAATTTCAGTCTGCAAAATGTTTTTCAGTCTGTCGATTTGTGGGTCTGATGATTTAAAAGTGTGCGTCTTTATGCTTGAAGGATGAAATTGCCCTTTGCTGTTGATTAAGTATTGAGTGAACCCAAAAAGTTCTTGCAATTCCCCCAAACGCTTTTCTTCAAGGACCGTTAAATCATTATGCTTGTCCTTTCTAACCTTTAATTTCTCATATTCTGTCCGATCTGTCTTATTGCTTTCTTCAAACTCGGTTCCGCGTTGAAATGTATACGTCTCAACATAGTCAAATGTCAAGTTGTTGATGTAGTCAATTGCTGATATATAGGTATATTGTGTCATATTATGCTTGCAGGTAATGGTTTGGGGGGTTGACGAAGGTGGGGTTTTTACCACAAATGTTGATGCAAAGTTTGATTCACCACAAATGTTTTGCGGAGCACAGAATCGCGGCTATTGCAAATAAATGTGCAGTTCGCAACTGGTGTTTTGACCGTCACCATATTTTCCACCAAGGTTTTTTAATTGTTTCATATCTGTGATAACTTCCGCCTGTCAATATTTTTGTTCTGATGTCATATGTGAAGTTGACCCATTCGTCTGCGTCAGTCGTTGGGTCATAAGATAGACCTGTTAGAATATTGTTCTCAAGTTTTAAGTCTTTTAATCCGTCCCAAGAAATTCTTTCCGAGTCCCAATGATTACCATCTGTTTCAATAATTGTCAAGTTTGTTTGGTTATGCAAAATAAGTCTTCCGTCTGGTATGGTTAATACTGTTGAGTAGTCAACGCCAAAAACCGAAATTGGTTTTGTTTCGTCTGGGTTCATTAAGTAGCAAGTCCCGTAAGCAACTACTAATAAAAGGGATGTGTCTTTAAGATCGCATATTGTTTTTAGGTCTGTCCAACCTGGTTTGAAATTAGCAACCCAGTTTGTTCCGTCAGACTTGAATAAGCGAACAGGAAAACCTTCCGAATAAAATGTCTCGCCATTTTCAGTCACGGGAATATACATTGGTCCGTAAGTCGGCAATGCTTCCAAAATTTCATATTTTTTTATTTTGGTCAATTTTAGGTGCATCTTCTGTTAGGGTTGCACATAATATTTTGCGGCTCGGCGATGTGTCCGTGCCTTAGCAATCTGCCGAAGCTTTAGCGTTGGCAATTTACAAAAAGGTGGGCATTTTGTCCAAGTGCTGTTATCTGTAGTTATTTATACTCCACTGTGCAGTCAATAAGAGTTCTTGAACCATCCGCTTCGCTTGCAAAAACAATAGCCTTTAGGTTCGCCGATTTCAAATCATCTTTGCTTTTTCCCTTATATAATTGGAGTTCATTACCATTAATAGATGATAAATCTGGAACTGGTACTTCCCTGCTCACAACCCAAACTGTCTCCGAATTATTCATTTTATATGAACCAATTAATCTTGTCGCCATTATATTTTTACTAGGCCAACTGTCATTTCCTTGTTCAAAAGACGTAATAATGATGTCTATTTCAGTTGCTAATGTCGGTGAGCAATTTGGAACCCATACTATGTCTTTTATTCCTGGTTCAATGAGTGTTTTTACTGAATTAAATGGCGTGACAATTCGAAACGCTAACGTGACGCCGTCTGCGATTGGATTCGGACGAGGCCAGATTTCAATATGTCTATTTTTGTTAAATGCTTCTTCTGCCTCTAAGTAGTTTTCGAGGGGATTTGTGTAACCGAAATGCCAGCTGCCAGATTGATGAAGACTTGCTTTTAATGTCCCTCTAAGTTCACGGCATGAAAGATAGATGTCCGACTTCGAATTTGGTGTCCATATTTTCCAAGTTGCGGCTCTAAGTCCATTGTTGTCAGTGATGCCAAATCGAATATATTGTTCTCTCATATCGTCCGTCCAATAATTGCCACTAACGCCCAAATATACACATCCCATTAATTTACCTGTATCCTTATTGCGTTAATCCAATTTTTTTTAAAATCAAATGCATTGACAATGAGCACCTTATGCTTTTTTTTGAGCCTAAAAAAATATACCCTTACGCAATAAAGCAGGTATAATGGAAAACCCGCTCAGCACATTTCAACTAAAACTCCGCCTCCAGCGCTACGCTGAGAACACCATCAGGACATGCACGGGCGGTCTTTCCAAGGTCCGTACACAAGAAACCGTAACGTACAACTTTTGTGTCCTTTGTGACTTTTGTGGTTAAATCATAGCCTGTGTGGTACTGAGGTATAAGCATCTCGGTTTTGTATGTTGATGGTTGTTTTATTTATCCTTTGTATGGTTCTAATTTTCCCATTTCGCCATTTGAATACCTGCGTTGTGTTTCTGCCATCTGCTCTCTTGTTGTCATAACAAACGGGCCGCCATAAGTGATTGGCTCGTTATGTGGTGTTCCTGTAGCAAACATAAATTCCAGTCCTTCGTCTAATGAGCTGATCGTTACTTTCTCTCCTTCCAAAGAATAGTTTATCAAGGTTTGGGCTTGTATATTTTCTCCTTCGCTTTTCCCATTACCCTTCAGTCCATAGGCAAAAGCCATGGGCAATGCGTCAAGCGTAATTGATTTGTTCGGATATAAAAAAACATGAAACAAATTTACAGCAGTTACCATTTTATAATTTGGTTTGAGTCCTTCAAATTCACCATGAACAATTCTAAGTTTATAAGCATCTGTCGTTTTTTCAGGAACTTCTTTAGCACTTGCATGCATTGACCTTGGGCTTACAAATCTGTTTTTATCTGCATGATTTATCCATATTTGAAATCCATGCGTTTCGGTTCCTGTAACTTTCGGAAATTCATCATGAAGCATTCCACTTCCGGCTTGCATAATATGCATACCTCCGGGTTCTATGTGGCTGAAGTCGCCTTGACTATCTCGATTGATAAAACCTTCTTTACTGTCGGGCAGCATATAGGTCATTACAGAAATTCCCGCATGTGGATGAGGGCCGAAAACAGGTTTTTCCATTAAAAACTCTGTGAAAACCAAGAACGGTTCTATAGGGTAAGCGTGTGCCATTATATCCACACCTTTTAAACCCGGAAACGCTTGTTTAAACTTCAGATCGTGTCTTTTTACTATTGACTTGTTCATCTTATTTGAATTTAATTTGCTTGAAGCGAATGTTTTACGAAAGAGAAAAATACCACTAAAAGTGAGTATTAAGTTTAAAATAAAATTTCTTCTATTCATTTTTGTTAAATTGTTAATTGTTAATTGCGCAACAATAGGTATAAATTTTTTTAAGCCACGTTGCTTTTTATTTTTAATAAAACCTTTATACAGGTATCTATTTCATCTTTTGTCAAACCTTTCAAGGAGTCTTTGATGGACTGTTCAGCACATTTTGCAGTAGCTTCTCTCAGAGATTTGCCTTTGTCCGTCAGGTAAATTCTAAATACTCTTCGATCGTTAGCATCGTCCATTCTTTTAACGATATTTTCTCGTTCCAAAATGTCAAGAATACGTGTCACATTTGCTCTGTTTCGGTTGGTACATAAAGCCAATTCTGTCTGCTGTAAACCGTCCTTTTGCCACAGGTGACTTAATACACTGAATTGTTCGGGTGTTATGGGTAAGTTTTGGTCTTTCATTAGTTTGCTCAAATGTCGAAACATAGAAGTATGCGCAACGCCTAAAATGCGTCCAAATGAATCTTCAAACTTAAATGTATTAGCCATAACTGTTAAATGCGCAACAAAGGTAGAGGCAATTTTGGATTTCCCCAAAAAAAACTTAACTTTCGATCATGTTTTAAAATGTTGAACTCGGGGAAAAAATCCACACAAGCGCTTAGCCTTGCTTACGGTTTCCATTCGTCTTGTCCACCGCAACGCACAAAAATAAACCAGGATTTGAGTGATTTTGAAGATTTTCAGGATTGATTTACCTGATTTTTAAGGATTTACAGACGCGAGTGATTCAAAATCACTTTGCGTCGGCTATAAACTCAATTTTTATTATTTTTTCTCATTCAATACTTGTCCGTCCAAAGTAATGTCTTTTTTAATATTTCAATTGGTCTTGTAGCGGTACTTTTCCGTCAAGGCTGTTTACAAAAATTGTTTTTTGTCTGTTGTACAGCATAATCAAATCCTGTAACATCTTCTACAATGCCATAAGTCGGAAAGCCCAAAGATGCCGAGGCTTTGTCGCCATAGAAAAAATTAAAAATGATATGATAATTGACTATGTGCTCGTTGTCCTTGTAAAACTTGTCTAAACCTGTAACGTCTATTTCTTGAACTTTTCCATTTTTCTTAGTCTGACTTGCTACAAAAATTTCTTGTTCTAAATGTTCTTTTAGTGTCTTTGGCTTTGGTTTGCTCAACCAATAAACAGTCCTAAAAATATATTCTAATGTTCTTTCTATAATTATATCTTTTGTAAAAATTTCACTTGACCAAAAAATTGGTATGCAGAAATTTCTGCTAAAAAGTCCATTGATTTTAAATTTACTATCATAGTCGCTGGTGAAACGATTGGTCCAACCACCTTTCAAGTCGTCTGATAAATTTATTGATACTTTAAAGTTTCTATTTGAGTCTTTTGAAAAATTATGGTCATTCAAATCATTTAGCGTTCCTGCAATAATTTGTTCTGCACCTATATTTTTTAATTCTTTCAGTCTGTCAATTAAATGCTCTTTTGCCATTGGGTTGAAACCACTAATTGGAATGGCTAAATCTCCTTTTGTGTCCCCTTGTAAAGTTTTTAAATACTCTTGAAATCGCTCAAAAGTTCTCGGTTTTTCATAAAGGTCAATCATTATGTCAATTGTCGGCAAAAGTTCAAATGTCATAGTGCTTTTTTGTTTGTCAAAATTTATGAAGTGTCATTTTATGCCAGGATTTGAGTGATTTTGAAGATTACCGGGATTGATTTACCTGATTATTAAGGATTTACAGACGCAAGTGATTCAAAATCACTTTGCGTCGGCTATGCAATGACAGCCAAAGTACTCGGGCTTTGCGTTCGGGCGAGTTTTGGAGCACAAAACTCCAAGTTTGCACAGCCTGCCCCGATTTTTCATCGGGGTCAACCTGCTTGAAGCAAAACCTGTGTTACCAGTAGTGCGTTCTTCTGTCGTCATACAAATTTCGCTTCTCTTGTTAATTTACTTTTGTCTAAGTCAAGGTCGTTACTGAACCAGTCAGTCAATACTTTTTCAATTTCGCTTTTATTAAATGTCTTTGAGTTTCGTCTTGATTTTAAATAATTTTCTCTTGTCATTTTTTCGGCTACTTGTCCAACCGTTTGCAAGTCAAGTTCGTTTCCGATTTTGCTTGCTAACCGAAGTCCAGCAATTGAAAATGCAAGCCCTAAAAGTCCGATTTGCCAATTAAAAAAAAGTCCAACAAGAGAAGAAAGTAATATAACTATAAGTGTCCCTGTAACCCAGTGTGGTGGTCGCAAAATATTAAGTTTAAAACCTAATTGCTCTTCCAGTTTTCGTGTCCGTGAACGTCTGCTTTGTCTTGGTAGAATGTCTGCAAGAGAAAAGTTTGTCGAGATTGTTATATTGTCTATTTGAAGTGTCGATGAAATTGCGTCACGTAACTTATAAAATGCTTGTTGGCTAGTGCAGTCGTCTGAATTGTCAAGTTGGATTTTATTTGCAATATGGTCACACAATTCACCAAAAGTCAAAATGTGCATTAGTTCAGTATCACCAAACTTAATGTCAAATGACTTTTCAACTTTAACGAGTAAATCGCTAATGTCGTCTGGGTCGATATTTTTGAGTTCGTAGTCTGTCATAGCATTACCGCTAAGGTTTTCGGGCTTGGCGAAGGTGACGATTTTCAGCACAAATGTGTCTGCGGAGCACTGAACCGACACTTTTGCCAAACCCGTGTTGGCGGTTCGGGCTTTTGTTATTTTCGCTATTTAATTTATTCTTTAGGGGCTTTTCTTTGTCCATTTTACTTTGTAGACATGCTCTAATCAATTATTATTACACCACCTTCTGTTGGATGGTCTTGCACTATTTTATTTGCAGGTATATCTCTTGTTATCCAAAGTATCATGAGGTCGCCAATTGCTACGAAACTAAAGAATAGACTAAAACCCAACACAATAGGATTCTTACTTGCGAAGGCATAAATATAAGGCAATAAACCTAATATTAAAAAAGGCATTATTGTCCCAATTCTGTATGCAACGATATTAATTGGAACTTTACAATGTGCAAAAGGGGTAATAGTTTTGATTTGAAATCCGAATTTAATATCAGAAATAGGAATTTTAGCTGCAATGGACCAGGTAAAACCATGAATTGCTTCATGAATAACTATGCCAATTACTATTGCTGGAATAAACGTACTAAAGTCAAAAAAAATTCTAACTTGATTTATGCTTTCAAATCCATATGCAAGGCAGTATGGTAGAATTAAAATTCCAATTAAGGGAATTCCAAAAATCAAAGCCATTAAATTAGCTTTTTCCATCTTAAAAGTTCTTTTGTCTTCTGTCATATTCGTTGTTTTATTTTGTTTCAAAATATTCATTTAAGTCGTCTGTTGTGCTACATTAGCCTGACCACCAACGGTTTTCGGCTTGGCGATATGGCGGATTTTTAGCACAAAAGTTCAATAGAATACTGCTGTTGAACTTTGCACAAATATTTCATCGAAGCACGTCAGCCCGCCTTTTGCCAAACCGATATTATACGGTCGTTTTTTTCTTTGCAATCAATATTGTATGTATTTCCATTTTGTTCTCAGCCTTCTTGTAGTCCACCTTAAACACCTTAATTTGTTCAAAGTTGTTTGTTTTAAGTTGTTCTGTCAGGTGGTCTAAATTGTAAAAGTAAAAATATGTTCTGTCTCCAATACTACTAACTTGAAAGTCAGATTTAATTGGGTCGCCTTCTACAAAACTTAGATAAATTAGTCCATTTTCATTAAGTAAATTATAACAGTCAGTAATAAGTTTTTGGCTGTCCGTCTGTGACAAATATGGCAAACAAAAACCACAAATTATCCCATCATATTTTGTTTTTATTTCATCAAGTTGTCTGCTGTCCATAATGTCAAAACTTGCAGATGGGTTATTCTTTTTCGCAAGTTCTATCATATTCGGAGCTATGTCAATTCCGTAAATATCAAAGTCAGGTCTTTTTGATAAAAGATACTTTGTAATGTTTCCTGGACCACAGCCAATTTCTAATATTTTTGCATTATACTTAGTAATTGAATTACAAATAATATCATAAGTGTTATTATATAAGTCCAAGTCCATAAACTTGTCTTGATATAATGAAGCAACTTTATTCCAGGTTTCAAATGTTTCTTTATATCTGTCCATTGTCGTGTCGGTTTATAAAATGCCGCTAACGGTTTTCTGCTTGGCGTTCGGGCGGGTTTCGGAGCACAAAACTCCAGGTTTGCACAGCCTGCCCCGATTTTTCATCGGGGTCAACCTGCCTGACGCAAAACCTGTGTTGTAGGCTGTGTTTCTTTCTATTGGGTTGATTGTCATTCGTTTCTGTTACTCCGTTCGTAAAATTTTCTCCATTTTTTTTCCTTTTGCTAATTCGTCCACTAATTTGTCAAGATACCGAACTTTTCGTGTCAATGGATTTTCAATTTCTTCAATCCTGAAACCGCAAATTACCCCTTTTATCAAATCTGCTTTTGGATTTAATGTTGCTAAGTCAAAAAGCATTTCAAAAGTCACATTTTTGTCAACAAGTTCTTTTATTATATTATCGTCAAATCCTGTGAGCCAATTGATAATTTGGTGTAATTCTTCTTTTGACCTTCCTTTTCTCTCTACTTTTGTAACATAGTGAGGATACACAGAAGCAAAAGTCATTTTTGCTATTCGTTCATTATGCTCTGGTGTTATCTGCATACTATTTAATCTTTTCTAATTTTCCTTTTCGTTTTATAAGGTTTTTATAGTCCCATTGGGTTTCTCTTGATTTTTTGAGCCAACGAGTCAAGTCGTCTATATTGATGTCCGTTACATTGTTGTAAAATATTGAAGCATCTTTAAATTTTTCTCCTTTGACATTTAAGTCTTCTTCATCAAAGTCAGTACCGCTCCAAAACATTAGTCGTATTCCTTTTTTTTGTTTGCTGTAACCAACTGTTGGGTTACCGTCTAAAAACCAAACTGGGTGAGCGTGCCAAATACTACTTTCTGCTTCGGTCAATTCATTGTCAATCGCCTGAGCAAGCAAGTGGCAAATTTCCTTGTCTGTTTCTGTTTGTTGGTCATTGTATGCTTTAATCTCTTTTTTCATTGTGTCTGCTTGTTGTTGAGTTTACTTTCGTTTAGAGCATGTCTGGGATTTTCCCGCTTGGCCCAAAACGGCTCTTTTTTTAGCATTTTCATCCTTTTTTCAGTCGTGTAGCCCCGCTACACTCCTTCAAAAACAATAAAAATGCTGAAAAAATCTCTCGTTTTTGACTCAAGCAGAAAATCCCAGACATGCTCTTAGCACAAAAATTCAATAGACTACTGCTGTTGAACCTTGCACAAATGTTTTATTGAAGCACGTCAGCCGCCATATTGCCAAACCGATGTCAGCGGTTCGGGCTATTTTCTTTGTGATTGTCTTTCTTAAAATATTTAATATACCATTCGTGTTGATCAAAGTCTTTTGCTGTTTTGTCTATCTGATGTAGAGGATCAAGTCGTGAATACAGAATTTCTAATGATTCATACTCTCTCCAACTTATAATTTTAAATCCTGCTCTATGAAGCTGAGCACCACAAACACCCATCCCAATTTGATATTTTTTATCTTCAGCATATCTGTTACCGTTATAAATTACGTGATTTCCACAAGCAGCACTAATGTCCATCATAATAGCTAATTCTATATTGTTGTTTTGGGCCGTTTTGAGCATTTTCTCAGAAGCTTTTATCATATCTTGTGTCCAATCTATACCTGATGTTGTAAGTACTTTCGCTTCTCCTTCCAGTACGTCTAGTCCATTACCACCGTATATATCACACATTTCTCTTGGCGTCCCAAACATAAAGTCTTCAGGACAAAATTGAGTAAACTTTACATTGTCATAATTGAGTAGCTTTAACACACTTGGATATTCTCCGTAGTTGTCACCATTTACACCACATTTAATTCCAAGCAGACACGCACTAACAAGAACTCTTAATGGGTTCTCTTTTGTTGGTATTCTCAAATTTCGTATGTAATTTTTATCTGTCATACTAACAAGTTCATTTTTACTATTTCAGTCATTTTTAGGGTCGTCATCACATCCTGACAGCTAACGTTCCAGGGTTTGGCGAAGGTGGTGATTTTCAACACAAATGTTGATGCGGAGAACCAAACTTTGATTAAGCACAAATGTGTCTGCGGAGCACTGAATCGCCACTTTTGCCAAACCGCTGTTAGCGATTCGTGCTTCTCGGTTTGTCAATGCGATTGTCATTTCTGTTCAAGTTGCATTTTCAGTCCGAGCAAGTCCACCTCGTTCCATGATTTTGCAAATCGTCCGTTCTCCACTTTATGAATTACAATTCCTGTGATGTTAACTTTTTTTCCTGTTGCAGGAATACCCATTAAAGTTCCTTTGTGTGTCGCTGTTGCCACAAAACGAAATGTCACATAATCGGTGTCGGCAATGAGGTGAGTTATGTTGAACTGAATGTCGGGCAAAGCGTTGCGATATTGTTCTACAAAATACATAGCACCTTCAATTCCTTTTGGCTGGTCAGGAAAAGTTGGGTTGCCGTCCACCCAGTCCTGTGCAAAAACCTGGTCAACTACTTCTTTGTTACGGTTGTTGTTCCACCCGTCCAAAATCCAAAGTCGGACGAGCTGTTTGTTTGCCTCAATTTTCTGATTTACGCTGTCCATATGTGTGTCGCATTTTGTTGTTTGTTTTGATTTGTCTGAATTGTTACAAGCTGTCAGTAGAAAGCAACTTGCAGTTAGAATTGTCGCTAAAAAGTTGAGTTGTCTTTTCATTTTTATCACTGTCGTTTCATTGTTGCACTGTCGTCATAGCATGACCACCAACGCCCAAATATACGAATTCCGTAAATCCCCCTGTATCCTTATTGCGCTAATCCAATTTCAAAAAAAAACGCAAACGTATTGATAATAAGCATATTATGCTTAATTTTACACTTAAAAAAATAGTATACAGTCACGCAACAAGGTATGTTTTAAGGAAAACCCGCTCACTACATTTCAACAAAAACTCCACCTCCAGCGCTACGCTGAAAATACCATCAGGACTTACACGGGTGGTCTTTCTAAGTTTCCTCAGGCCTTCCAGTGGACCAGATAGAGCAGCTTACGGAGAAGACACGGCATACAAATGTAACATAAATTTAACCACAAAAGGCACAAAAGGACACAAAAGTTGCACCTTACAGTTTTTGTGTCCTTTGTGACTTTTGTGGTTAAATCATGGCCTTTGTGGTACATTGACACCTCAAAGCATATATTTGCCGTCAAATATTTTACACCTATGCGCAACTGGCAAATCAAGCTCTCTCTGTTTCTCAACTATTTTGTCTTCGCTATTCTGCTGAACAGCGTGGGCACTGTGATCCTTCAGGTACAACAAAACTTTGGCGTCACGGAAGGGGCGGCTGCCGTTCTGGAAGCCTTCAAGGATTTGAGCATTGCCTTCGTTTCCTTTTTGGTTTCCTCCTATATTACCCGTATTGGTTATAAAAATGCCATGATGATCGCGCTGGCCTTGGTCACGGTGGGCTGCTTTTTAGTGCCATCCATGCCGGGTTTTGGGGCCACCAAACTGCTTTTTGCCCTCGTTGGCTCCAGTTTTGCGCTGATCAAGATGTCCGTTTACGGCACTATTGGCCTCGTGGCAGCTGATAAAAAGGAGCATATCAGCCTGATGAGTTTTATCGAATCGTTCTTTATGATCGGTATTCTGGCGGGCTATTTTGTGTTCAGTTTCTTTATGGACAATGCTAACCCGCAGTCGCTCGGCTGGTTGCGGGTGTATTATTTGCTGGGGGCTATTTCCCTGGCGGCATTGGCCCTGTTGTTTTCGGCACCGCTTGACGAGTCATCGGTGCATGGGCGCACAGAAGGCGAGACTGAGCATCAGGATTTTGCCCAAATGTTTCGCCTGATGGCCATGCCGCTTGCCCTGGTTTTTGTGCTGTGTGCCTTTTTTTATGTGCTGGTGGAACAGAGCATCATGAGCTGGCTGCCCACTTTTAACAACAAGGTGCTGCAATTGCCCACCACCTTGAGCGTACAGATGGCGAGCATCCTGGCGGGAAGCACGGCCCTTGGGCGCTTTTTAGCGGGCCTGTTGTTGAAAAAATACAATTGGTATATTGTGCTGTCGGTCTGTTTGCTGGGCGCTGCCGCGCTGGTTCTGCTGGCCATACCATTGGCGGGCAATGTTAGTGGACAAGTCATCACAGGCTGGTCCGATGCGCCACTTGCGGCCTTTATTTTTCCCTTGATCGGTCTTTTTCTGGCACCCATTTATCCTGCCATCAATTCCCTGATTCTCACGGCCTTACCTGTGCAGAAGCACGGCCTTATGTCGGGCCTTATCATTGTGTTTTCAGCCCTTGGCGGAACCACGGGATCCATCATCACGGGACATATTTTCCAGCGATTTGGCGGCCAAACAGCTTTTTACTTTTCGCTGGTACCCATCACAATCCTGATTATCGGATTGTATTTTTTCAAAAAATTGCAACCCGCCGAACAAAATGACTAATATGTTTCACCTTGAGCAGCTTTCACCCTTATACGAGGCGGTACAGCGCAGCGGTATTTTCCCGGATTCCAAATATTTTCCCGATTGCATCCTGCGCGCCGCGCCCGAGGAGATAGTGGCGGCGTATGAGCAGGAACGCGGCAGACCAGGCTTTGACCTGAAAACCTTCGTGGAAACCTGGTTTGAGGCACCACCGGAACCGGAAACAGGGTATGCATCGGGCAATAAATCCATTGATCAACACCTTGATAATCTGTGGGATACGCTGCGGCGCGAAGCGGATGCCGATACTGGGATGTCCACGCTGATACCCTTGCCGCATCCGTATATTGTGCCGGGGGGGCGTTTTCGCGAGGTGTATTATTGGGATAGTTATTTCACGCTTTTGGGGCTAAAAGCGGCAGGAAAACACGATTTGATGCGGCATATAGCGGACAATTTCGCGTACCTGATTGACACATTTGGCCATATCCCCAACGGAAACCGCAGTTATTACCTGAGCCGCTCACAGCCGCCTTTTTTTGCCCTTATTGTACAGCTGCTCAGTGAAGTGGACGGCGAAGAAGTACCCATGCGCTACCGCGTCCAGTTGGAAAAGGAGTACGCTTTTTGGATGGCCGGCGAAAACGAACTGACGGCGGAAAACAGCCAGCATCGGCGTGTGGTGCTGCTCCCGGATGGATCCGTGCTCAATCGCTACTGGGATGATTTGGACAGCCCGCGCCCGGAGGCTTTTGTGGAGGATGAACACCTGGCAGCACAATCGGGCCGCGTCCCGGAAAGCGTTTATCGCCATATTCGTGCGGCGGCGGAGTCGGGCTGGGACTTCAGCAGCCGCTGGTTTGCCGATGGGCAGGATATGGCAAGTATCCACACCACCGAGCTCTTGCCCATTGACCTCAATTGCCTTTTGTATTTTTTGGAAAAAACCCTGCTCAACCTCTATCGCCGCCTGCCGGACCGCGTGCCAGCGGATGTGATGAAAGAAAAAGCACGTCGCCGCAAACATGCCATTCAGCAGTATGCCTGGGATGAGTCAGCAGGTTTTTATTTTGATTATGATTTCATTCAGGCCAAGGTCTCGGATCATTGGACTTTGGCTGCCGTGTATCCTTTGTTTTTTCAGATCGCTACGGAGGCGCAAGCCGCCCGTGTTGCAGCACATTTGGAGGCAAAGTTTGAACAGGATGGCGGCTTAGTCACAACTTTGGCCCAAACAGGCCAGCAATGGGATGCGCCAAATGGCTGGGCGCCCCTGCAATGGATGGCCTGGAAAGGGCTACAAAACTATGGCTATCATGAGCTGGCGGATCGCCTGCGCACGAGCTGGCGATCCCTGAACGAAAAAACCTACGCCGAAACGGGGAAAATGATGGAAAAATACAACGTGATGGACACCAAGTTAAAAGCGGGCGGCGGCGAATATCCCAATCAGGATGGTTTCGGCTGGACGAACGGGGTGTATGGAGCACTCGCCGGACCTGGCACCAGCATTTCTTAAAAACGCTCCATCCTTTTGATCCTGTTTTTCCAATTATTTATGTTGTCGTTGAACTGCAAGGCTGATGTAATAACAAAAAATAGCAGGAGCATGGCTACAATAGCGAGCGTCAGCCCTTTTGCCTGAAAAAAGATATAACCTATAGACATAACACTTGTTATCAGGCCAACTATGGACAGGCTGGCCGCTTTGTGCTTTAGCCCCAGCGATAAAACAAGATGATGCAGGTGGGTTTTGTCCGCATTGAAAGGACTTTTTCCTGATTTCACCCGTCGCCTGAACACCCGCAACGCATCAAATACCGGAACGAGCAGTACAGCCACCACGCCAAGGACTGTCAGGGAAGCATGACCGGTATCTGTTGCGGTTTGGGCCAACCATATCCCGGCCACCACCAGTACAAAGCCGAGTGTCAGGGAGCCGGCATCACCCATAAATATTTTTTGGCTTTTGCTCAGGTTGAAACGCAAAAAGGCAATCAAGGCTCCTGTGATGGTCAGGAAAACCAGGGTCAGGCCATGTTGATGGTTGAGCCAGGCCAATAAGGAAAACACGATAAAGCCCGCAATGGCCAATCCGGCGGCAAGCCCGTCAATGCCGTCCATCAGGTTGAAGGCATTCACGGCGCCAGCGATCACCACAAGGGTAAGGGCGTATTGTACCGTGGGTTCCAGCGTATAAATACCCCAAAAACCATGCAGCGACTCAATTTTTATACCCTGCTGAAATACAAAGTGCGCCAATATCAATTGAATGGCCAATTTCAGGCTGGCCTTTAGGTCAAAACGGTCATCCAGCACCCCCATCAGCAACAAGATGGCAGCAGCGATACAGGTATTTTTAAAAGCGAAAATGTCCGCTTCAAAAGGCAGTGCCAGGGCAATTGTAAGGGAACTTGCCGCAAATACAACCAAGCCGCCAACCAATGGAATCGGCTTGGTGTGTATTTTGCGGTGATTGGGTCGGTCAACCAAACCAATCTTAATGGCCACGCTCCGAAAAAACGGGATGAGTAGCAGCGCCAGTAGAAAAGAAAAAACAGGACTGATGAAATATAGTACTTTCATAGAGATCAAAGGCTGTGGTTTGTTTTTAAGTGAGCGTGTCCTGTTGCAAGCAGTTGGTGATAGGGTAATTTTTGTGTCAATGCTGCGGTGCCCATTTTGGGGGAGGCCTGCAGGGCTTCCGCGATAAGCAGTTCGTATTGGGCGGCAATGTGCGGCCAGGTATATCGCCGCCGGGCGATTTTTTCCATCTCCTGGCCCATTGCTTTTAACTTCACTGTGTACAGGTTGTTGATCTCTTTGACCAAACCATCCAGGTCGTTGAAATACATAGCCTTATGCTCTGTGGTGACCTTGTTGTAGGAGACCCCGTTGGCCAAAATGGGCAATCCGAGGTACATGGCCTCCACTAAGGAAGGGTTGGTGCCGCCAGCAGAGTGCCCGTGCACATACAGCGAGGCATTGCTGCGCAACATGTCCAATTGTTGCTGATCGTATATGGGATCCAGAATGTGGATGTTGGAAAGGCCCTCATATTTGGCCTTTAATGCCCGGCCATATTCGCTTTTGTCCCAATTGCCCACCATCACCAAAGGCATTTTACCCGTGATAACAAAGGCTTCCAAAATGAGCTGTACATTGTTTTCCGGCTCTATACGGCATACTTTGAAGGCATAGGGGCTATTGAGAAAAGGATATTTTTCTGCTGCTTCTTTTGTGACGGGTACTTTGAGCGTATGGTCGGCACCATATTCAATGATCCGGCTCAAGGTGCCGTACCGTGCAGCTGTGTAGTCCTGGATGGCTTCATTGTCCGAAATATCTATGTGTGAATATTTTACCGCGAGGCTTTCGGCCCAAAAGAGGTACCACTTGGCAAGCCAGTTCCACTTATCCCTTTTCCATTCGATGCCATCTATGGAGATGATGATTTTTTTGTTGGTAAACCAGCGCACAAAAGGCAAAATCCAGGCCCCTGCCACGCCGAGGATCAAAAGCACGTCGGCGTAAAACAGGGCGTGCAAAATGGATAAGGTATCGTAAGGGATGCTTTGTATGCCGTTGGCATCCAAGGGGAGGTAGCTCAGTCTGGCGCCTTTGTACGTGGATTTTCGCGCTGATGCGGGATATTTTTTTGCAGAACAATACACCGTGATGTCGTGCTTTTGACCTAAGTCTTCAATGAGGTGTTCGGCCAGGGTTTCAAAGCCACCGTAGTTGGCAGGCACGCCAACGGTGCCGATAATGGCGATCCTTTTTTGGGGTATTTGCTTTTTATTCATCTCCTTTATTTTTTGGGCTAAAATATCCAAGGTAATGCCATTTTTATAAAATATTGAAAATCAATAATTTGACATCGTATTATTAAGTACGTATTTTCCATTTATTGGAAAATGTGTGTTTTTTGGAGCCGGTGCTTTGCCCCAGCACCATACCAGTTTTTTCCCTGAAGGTCTTCTCCCGAAACAGTTCGAGTCGTTGTGTTGCAGCACGGGAAGCGTTTCTATAAAAATCAGGGTCACCCATCAGGCTACGCAAACACCGATTGAGCGACTCGCGCTCGCGCGAGTCCACACGGAAGCCACTTACACCCGCTTCGATCACTTCCAAAATGCCACCAACTGGCGGCACAATGGCGGGCAACCCGTAGGCCATACCCTCTACGATGGTCAGCCCGAAGGTTTCGATCCAGCCGTCGGGCCGTGAAAGATTGAGTACCACGTCAGCCCATTGGTAGAAGGGGTGAAGGTTTTTTTGAACGGGAAAAAGGGCGAGGTTGGAAGGGATTTTGCTGCCAGCAAAAAAAGCCTCTATATCTGTTGCTGTGGCGTTCAACACCAAACGGAAAGGGTAAGCGGGATTGTCGTGGGCCAATTGCAAAAATTCAAACACGCCTTTGTAGGCTTTTAGGGAGCAGACCATCAGCACGTTGGCGGGGTTTGCCGTTTTTTCCAAAGGTGTCGCCAGTGTCAAAAAATCATCATCTATCGCATTGTAAATCAGGTGGTTGGGTATGCTAATGATGCCATGTGCGTTTTGCACATATTCCGATACGTTGATGATATCACTGGCTGTGCAGCGTACGGTTTGGAACAAAAACCATTTTAACAATGCCGGATTGACCGTGCTTTCGTGTATGTGGTAAATGACGCGGCAGCCTTTTAGTTTGCCCAAGCAGGCAGCACCAAAGGGTAAAACGGTGTTGACATACACGATATCGCCTTTTTTTAGTCGCCCAAACATCCTGATGAAGAGGATAAATTGGCTAAGCGTGTAGTACAGCAGGCGGAGCCAGGGATTGGCCTGAAAGCGGTACCAGCCATTGTGGTAATATACCCCTTCTATGTTGGACAAAAAACCGTCCGTGTGCAAGCTGGTATATAAGTGTACTTCGCGCTTTTCCCGAATCCATCCCTGGATGAGTTGGCGCAGTACCTTGGGGCTTCCACTGCGGTCGTTCAACAGATGGAAGGCGAATATTCTATTGTCTTTTTTCATAATTGGGCATAGATTTCCTGAAACTGTTCGCCGCGCCGATCCCAGTGAAAAGCGGTTTCAAAGTGCTGCCGGGCAGCGAGGCTCATCTGTTGCCTTTTTTCCGGCGATTTGTACAGGTCGCCTATGGCCATTGCCAAACCTGCAACGGTGGCCTGATATTCGCCTTGAGGGATCGCATAGCCACATGCCGAGTGTATAAACTGACCGGGGCCTTCATTGTCCAAACAAATGACGGGCAGGCCAAAGGACAGGGCTTCTGCGACCACCATGCCCGCCCCTTCATGGGAGGGGAAAAGGAAGGCGGAGGCTGTTTTGAATTGTTCCATCAATTCGGAGCGCTCTATCCAGGCGATGAATTTTACCTTGTGCGCCACTTTGAGGTCGCGTGCCAAAGATGCCAAAAAATTGGCCTCGGGGCCGCTGCCCACCACGCTCAGTTCGCATTTTTCCTGCTCTTTTTCCGACAAACTATGGTAAAATGCAGCAAATGAGCGGATGGTAAGGTCAAAACCTTTTAGGGGCACCAAACGCCCGGCGGAAATCAGGCGGAATTGGTCCGGCGTTTTTTCAGCACCACGCCACCCAAAGTCCTGCGTGGCCACAGAAGGGATAATGGAATATCGCCCCCTTATGCCGAGAACTGCCGGCACTGCGCTGTTCATGCAAATAATGTGATCGGCTTTGGCTGCGGTTTTGCGGAGCGAGGGGGAATATCTCCAAAAAAACTGCTTCACCAACCCCGTGAGGCGATCTTTTACCCGGTACAATTTGCTGTAAGGCTTCAAATAGGCCGAAGGGATCAAAGGATGATGCCCCACGGGGCCCCAAACGAAGGGCTTGCCCAACTTCCGGAGGTAGGAGGGTGTCCAGTCGTTGTGGAAATTGAGGTTGTGCACGATGTCAAAATGCAAGGCCTGTTTTTGGATAAACGAAACCACGCCCCGCTGCCACATCAGGTAATAAAGCATGGCCCCACGACCTCCTTTTTTCCAAAAACGCACCCAATAGGGCAGGTCAAAATAGAGAAAGCGAACATTCTGGTACAAAGGGTCGGGGTTTTCCGACATGTATTTTTCGATGTGCGGGCGGTTGTTTTCCCTTGTGATGGCGATGACCTGGTTGAATCGTGCGATTTGCAGCACAAAATTCCAGCCCATGCCGTCCTCGGAGCCTTTGTACGGGTTGACGGCGTAAGCCGTGGCCAATATGGTTTTCATGTTCTTGATTTTAATGTTTTGGCGGGCACGCCGCCGATGATGGAATGGGGTGGGAAGGATTGGGTCACAACGGCTCCGGCCGCGATGATGCAGCCCTCGCCAATTTCTACCCCGTCCAAGATGCTTACTTTGCTGCCGATCCAGCAATTGTTGCCGATTTTTATCCCTTTCCTGCGTACACCCTGCAAGCGGATGGCCAGGCCGGGATCATCGTAACAGTGGTTTTCCGGGTGGCAACTGAAATATTGGCCAATGATGCACTCATCGCCGATCTCCAAGCCGCCTGCGCCGCCGAGATAGGCAAATTCACCAATGCCCACATTGTGGCCGATTTTGATGTATTCGCCGAGGTGGTGAAGGGAGGTGGAAACAATCACCCGGCTGAAAGCGCCGATGCCTACGTTATTGCCGATGAATACGCCTTTTTTGCCCAAGGCACTGATATGCACGTCATGTCCCAGTTTGACGAAGCGCCCCAAATGGATGGCGGGTGTATTGAAAAAACTGACCCTTTTACCCAAAATGGCCATTCGCGGGTTTTTCAGGTAAAATAACAACTTGAAGCCGCGCAACAAACCCATGCCTTGAGTGGCCACGAAGGCAAGCAAGGCCCAATTGCTCAAGGCCGGATCAAACGCAAAATGCGGGTTGCGCAGGCGGATTATTTTTGCTATCCAATGTTTCATGTCAGATCAGGCGGGCTTGGGTTTGAGTAGTGATAAAATGCAGGGTATCATTGAGTTGCAGGTTTTCAATGGGAAAGTACCGTCCGTGGTTTTGGGCTTCCAGTTCCTTAAAAAGCTGCAAATAATCCCGGGTCAATTGCCCGATGGCTTTGGTGTCCAATTCTTTTTTTCTGCTCAGGATGGTCTCTGCATCCGCATACAGGAAAAAATTCAGCTTGGGTTGGAGCAGCAGTTGGTAACCCGCTTTGGTCAGCCATTTGGGCAGGCGGATATTGCTCCGCAGCGGATCATTGATAAAATCAAAATAATAGCGGTCATACAACACGATATGGCCAAGCATCACATAGCGGGCATACACATAAAATTGGCCCAAAAGATAGTCGCTGTAGTAATAGGCAAAGCGAAGGAGTGAACTGATATGGCTTTTGTTGCGGCCTTGCCGGGGTAGGGTAGTGGCTGCTTTTTGTTCTGCTTTTGTTTTCCCGTGCGCAAAAGCGCTCAAAATGGGCAACAGGGATGGGCGGTGACGAAGGACAACGACCCTTTTGCGCCATTTTTTCTCCAATTCCTTTTTGGTATGCTCGATGATGGTGGATTTGCCTGCGCCATCCACACCGCTGAACGTGATCACGATGCCGCGCTGCTGGAAAGGCTTTTTTACAACATCCAAACAATACTTGACTATGTTGACAAGGCCCGAAATGCCCCTGTTTTCCGGCAGTTGAGCGATTTGTTTTTTCAAGGTTGCGGCATCCATGTTGTTTTGCTTTGGGTGTTCAAAACAGGGTTGATAATGGAGGGGTATCCCTCTGTTGTTCAAGCCATAAAAACACTTCAGGTAGCTTTGTGTGTGGGCCGTATTCAAGGTTTTGATGCCAAATTTGTTCCTGACTGCGTGCTCAATGGCCTCTGAAACCTTCATAAATTCAAGGGCTTTGCGCCGCAGTTGCCAGACCAAATCCAGGGCCAGCAGGCTGCCGTCGCGCAGCATGACCGTCAGGGCCATCATATTGGACTGCCGCTGTACGCTGACTTTTTGCACTAAACTATGGTGTTGCAGGTAGGCAAGCAGGGCCAACGCGGCATTTTTTTGCAACAACAGGTCAATATCTGCATATTCGCTCAGGTTTTTGGGGTGCGTATCCGGGAATTTGACGGCGGCATAGGGGCTATTGTGCAGAAAGTCAAACACATCACCGATCAGCCATTTCCTGGGCGTTTCATCCTGTGCAAGCATATCACTGAGGGCATCGTTCCAGGTGTTGAGCAGCCATGAAATTTGGGTGTGCCATTTTTCCTGTTCGCTGTAAATTCGCCAGTAATAAGCGGTATTGACCAACAGATAAGCCTTGAGGCAGCGGTCAAAAAGAGCATTGGGAAAGCCCGTTTCCTTGCACAACAAGTCAAATGCTGCGTGCAGTTTGGGTTTCAGGGCTTTCCAGGGCAGTCGCTCTGCCAGAATGCCCTGTTGCAACACAAAATGGAAGGCATCAAACCCAAAGGGCATTTGTGGGCGGGCCAGTTCAAAGTCGTAAAGATGTATTTTGTTGTCCCCAACGAAGCAGTTCCAGGGGGTAAAGTCACCATGCGCCCAGGTGCTGAACATTGGCTCGTTTTGTAAGGAAAGTGCCAGAAAACTCAATTTTTCTTTTAATAACGGGGGCAATTTATGTTTTGAGATGCCCTGATCTGCGGCTAAGTTTTCTACGCTGTCCTGAAAGATTTTTGTTGTACCAAAATTTCCTTTGGTCATCACTTGACGGGCATATAAACTTTTCAGCGCTCGGGCATGGAGGGCAGTAAAGACATTGCAGCGTGCCGTTTTGTGACCAATATCTGTAAGGGCCAACAATCCATTGGCAATTGGCGTGGCTTGCGGCAACTCAACGTTGGGCATCGGGGGCAGTTGGAGCAAGGCCGTTTGCTCTAATGCTATCAGGCGGGTGGAGTTTTCATTCAGGGCTACTTTGATAAACTGATTTTGAGCAAAGATCACCCATTTGCGGTTAGGCCCTTCTGTGCCAGTAAACAAGGCAAAGTTATCTTTTATGTAGGGGTACAGCACATGTGATGCGTCGGCATCAGCCCATATTCCGGATTTTCCAAGAAACCAGTGCTGGCATTTCAGGCGAAAAACCAGGGTGATGGCCATGGCGAATACCTTGGCGCGCAAACCAGTCAGGGCATAAAATCGGAGGAAATCAGGAGCCGGATTTTCAGCATTCCAGATCCAGCGCGGACTTCCGTCAGGGTTATGGATCACGTATAGTTTTTTGCTCCCGTTTTGCTGGCGGGTCGGGGTCAATCCGATGACTTGCAGGTATTTGTACATGGGCAATATTCGTTTTGGGAATATGTGCCAAATCAATGCCTTTTTTGCAAGTGTTTGATTTTCAAAATGATAAAATAAATATTGTTTATACTTTTTTCCAAATATTGGAAATTTATTTAAAAATGGAGTATTTTCTAATGTGTGGAATAAGGAGGAGGTCCAGAACTGCGCACGGCTTCTTAAGTCAGGGTTAAGACTTAATTCCCATTGTTACAACACCGTTCTTATCTTTACGGCATGAAAAGATTTTTCAACACGACTGGTTTTTGCAATCCTGAAAAACATTATGTGGTAGATCCACTGCGCGGGATTGTAAAGGAACTGTATGCGCTTATCGAAAAAGAGCAATATTTCCTTATACATGCTCCCCGTCAAACGGGTAAAACCACCTTGCTGCATGCCTTGGCACACCGGATCAACAAGGAGGGCAGGTATATTGGTTGTGTGATGTCCGTTGAGCAGGCCGGGGTACCGGGCTTTACCATAGAACAGGCCAACAAAGCGATGACGGATGCGCTTTACGCTATATCGGGGCGTTTTCTGCCGGAGCCGGAGCGGCCCCTCAAACCCAGCCACCCTATTTCACTGAATGAATATCTTGGCGACTGGTCAAGGTCACAAGCCAAGCCCATTGTCCTACTCATTGATGAGGCCGATTCACTATGGGATGACGTAATGGTATCGTTTCTGCGCCAGTTGCGCGACGGATTCCAAAGCCGTCCACAGGGTTTTCCGCAGACCATTGCTCTGGTAGGTCTTCGTGATGTCAGGGAGTATCGCCTCAAGGCAAAGGGCGATAATCCTTCGCTGGGTGCCGGGTCTCCCTTTAATGTCAAGGCAAAGTCTTTTTTTCTTTCAGCATTTTCCCTAAAAGAGATCACCCATCTGCTCCAGCAGCACACCGCAGACACGGGCCAGCGTTTTTCCAAGGCTGTTATTGAAAAAATATATGCTTTTACCGGCGGGCAGCCTTGGCTCACCAATGCGCTGGCCAATGAGATTGTATCTGAAATGTTGGGCGACGACCATAGCAAAACAATTCGGCCCCAAATGGTGGAAACGGCCAAAGAGCGCCTCATCGCCGCCCGGCAGACGCACTTGGACAGTCTTGCGGACAAACTCAGGGAGGATCGGGTACGCAAGGTGGTGATGGCCATTGTAGGCGGTGATGCACCGGTTTATGACGACTGGGATGACAGCCTGCGTTATTGCCGTGATTTGGGCCTTATCAAAAACACAAGGGGCGAAGTTGTATTTGCCAACCCGATTTACCGTGAAATCATCACGCGTGTACTCAACTCTTCCTTTGAAGGCATTATGGTGGGGCAGGAGATCTATCAGTCCCCCTTTTATTTGCATCCCGACGGCTCTTTGGATATGGATAAGTTGTTCAGGGAGTTCCAAAAGTTTTACCGCGAGAACAGTGAGCATTGGCTGGGGCGATTCCAATATAAGGAGGCGGGCCACCAATTGTTGCTTATGGCCTTTTTACAGCGCATCATCAATGGGGGAGGACGCATTGAACGCGAAATGGCTGCGGGTAATGGCCGTACTGACTTGACGGCTTTTTGGAAAAATCAGGTATTTGCCATTGAAATAAAAATCAAACACCGCAGGGACGCGCGCGAGAAGGGCCTTGACCAACTGTGGGCCTACATGGATCGCCTCGGGCAGGATCATGGTTATTTGGTGTTGTTTGAGACTAAAACAAGTGAAGATCTGCCTTGGGAACAGCGAATTAAATGGGAGGAAGTAGCACACAGGGGCAAACAGATCACAGTTGTGGAAATGTAGGAGAAACCGCTATTCTCCCCCTTTTCAGCAAATGCAAGCGCTGCCTCGGCGTCAGCACGGTGCCGGGCCGAAAAGAAATGTAGAGAAGGATCAATTGGTAAAATAAAATGCTGTAGTTGGACTCGCCAAATATGCCAAACTCGGTAAAGGAATTGATGAGCAGCGGGATCAGGAGGCAAAAAAGCATGAGTTTCTTTTCAGCGCCTTCCCGCAGGATACCGCGCGCCGTGAAGATCATTTGGAACAGCACAAGGGCAATGCCGACCAGGCCGAGGTTCATCAGCACCTGCATAAAAGTGTTGTGGGTCATTTTGCCGGGATAGGTGTGCGCACTTTGGAAAAACTCCTTGTAGTCAATGCGCATAAAACCAAAACCCAGCAGCGGCTCGCGGGGCAGGCCTTCGTTGATCAGGGCTTGCCAGAAGGGCAATCGGCCCGTGAGGGTCAGTATTTCCTCCATGCGCTCAGGGTCACCGTCCTTGAGCACGACTTTGTAAATGGCAATAGGCGCCACCAGCGTCAGGGCCACAATGGCGGCTATGGCAAATTTCTTTTGTTCGGACTGTAGCACGTGGAAGCCGATGATGAGCAAGGCCCCGATCAGCGATGAACGCGAGCCTGTGGCCAACAATCCATAAAACAGGATAAGCAGTTTAAATATCGTCCATCCTTTGTGGTGGTTCCGCCGGAGGTCAAACATCAGCCCGGCCACACCTACGCCGGCCAGCATGCCGAGCTCGTTGGGGTTCATCAGATAGCCGCCGAGGCGGGCCTCTTCACCGCCGTGCGTCAGGCGGTAAAAAACATCGGGGTTGACCCACATGCCAACAACAAAAAGCAAAATAAGCAAGTATGCGCTGTTGCCCAACAAGTTGTACAGCCTGATCGGGTGCCCGGGAAAGTATTGGTCCAGCAGGTAGAGACTCTTGACAAAAAAAAAGCAAAATACCAGCGTTTGGGCGGTCATAAACCATTGCAAAGCGCTATAGCCCACGTTGGTGCTCCACATAAAGGAGGCAAAACCCAGCAGCAGATAAAGCATATAAAAGACGATGGAGAGCGCGTTGTTGCTTTTCAGGTTGTCGGCGGCGCCATAACGGATGATGCTGCGATATACCTGCCACGAGGCGGCGAGCATACCGATCCGGCCCACCACTTTGATGGCCCTGGTGATGGCCACATTTTCGCTCCAGGTAAAAAAACAGGCAACCATCAGCAACAGGATGAGCAGGAGCTGTCGGTTCGTTTTTTTCAGGAAAACGCTGTGGTCGCTGTTTAAAAAGTCAAGTTGCATTTATTGATATAATTCGTCATATTTTTCCACCAACACCGGCCAGGCAAACAATTGGTCCAACATGGCTTCCGCCCCGCGAGCGTATTTTGCCGCTGTGTTGTGTTGACATGCGGTGTGCAATCGTTCAAGGGCCAACACCAAAGCGGCTATGTTTTCATTGTCAATTGCAATGCCAGCCTCAAAACCATGCACATATTCTGCCACATTGGTGGCTCCGGTTACGATAGTGGGCACACCCAGGGCGGCAGCCTCCAAAACAGCGGTGGGAAGGCCCTCATTGCGTGAAGGATGGGCGAAAACGTGCATTTTTGCGAGCAGTTCGTCTTTTTCTGCGCCAAATTTTTTGCCCCAAAGCGTCGTGTTTTTTACTTGTTTTTCCGCAATGAATTTTTCTATGTAGGCCCGGCCTTCTCCATCCCCGATAATCCATAATTTGGAATGCGGATGTGTTTTTTGGAATTGACAAAAGGCCTCCATCAGTAAATCCAGGCCCTTCGTGTGGGTATCCAAACGGCCTACGAAACCAATGGTAAAATGATCTTCTTTGGGATAGTTGACCTTTCCCTTGCTGCGCTCAAAACCATAGGGCAGCAAAAACGAGTGGGCTTTTGGAAATATGCCTTGCAAGCCCTGTACTTCGCTTTGGCCAATGGAGTGCACTTTGTGCGCATGGCGCAGCAGCGGTTTTTCAAAAAGCTGGAAATAGATTTTTTTCTGCCATTGGCTGCGCTCCATCGCTACGGCATTGTAGGCGCCGTGCGGCGTGATGACGTACCTGATGTGATGCTTTGCAAATAAGCTGGCCAAACTGCTGAACACGGGAATCCAGCCACCGTGAAGGTGAAAAACGGCCTTTCTGTTGTCCAAAATGGCCCGTTTCAGATCGGTGTTTATGGCAAAGGGAAATTTTTCTGCCCGGAACAACTCGGTTTTGAAATTTCTCGCAGGGTAATCGTGCACGGGGTGGGCCGTGATGCCCCAAACGCGCACCTGCTTGCCAGCCTTGGTCTGTTCGGTGGCTAAGTTATACACCACTTTGTTCACGCCATTGAGCCGGTCGGGATTGGCTTTGCCTAATACGATATGAATGATTTCCATACGTTTATGTTTTTTTGTTGTTGTAAAATAAGTGCCCAATACAGCATCAACACCGTTTGCGCGGCGATGAAGCCGGCAATGACGCCATAGAGGCCAAAATGGGATAAGAGCCATTGTGAAGTGGCCAGCGCAAACCCGAGGTTCAGCAAATAGCCATAAAAAAAAATGGCGATGCAGCTGCAAGGCCCGAACCAAAAAACGGATGGGCTGGGAGAGGAAAACAAAGACATACAGGATGCACAATCCGCGCAGTACAAAAGCGTAGGGGGCGTACACCTCACCGCCTGCAAAGGTCAATATGGGTGCAGCAAAAACAAAAGCCGCAAACAGCACCGGAACAAAGGCCAAGCCCAATTTCTGGTTGGCTTGTTTCAGGTAATGCAATCCTCCCGAAAGGCTGTTGTTGAGTTGTAAAGTTGTTTGGGGCAATACATATTGTTCATACGTTTGCAAAAGAACATTCAATACCCCAAAAAGGGATTGTGCCAAGCGGAGCGCGCCCAGCGCCGTGGTGCCGAGGTAAACGCCGGAGGCGACCACTAACAGATTACCCGCCCACCATTGGCTGATGGCCGTGAAAAACAGCCATTTGCCCGCCCGCAAATGTTGCCAGATGAAGGGTAGCACATCACGAGTCCGAAGGCTAACAGGTCGGCTGAAAAACAGCGTGATAACAAGGGAAACAAAATATACCACGGCAAACAACCACAGCATGATATTGATATCCGTGGATCCCGTTTTTTGGAATAGGGCAAATGAAGCAATCAACAAGATCGCAGTGATACCATCCAGCATCAATGCTTCAAGGGTTTTGTGCAACGACAACAACAGCTTTCGCCCAAAGTCATACATCACAAAGCCGGCAACAAACAAAAACGGCGCATTGGACGCACAAAACGGATAAACATGGTTGATGCCGATGCCAAGGGCAAGCACAACAGCCACCAGAAATACCTGCCACCAGAAAACAAAAGACACATAATGGGCTGTTTTTTCTTTGGCAACCTGAAAGACTGAAAGCGTCCAGGCCCCCACAGCGCTCACCGCAAGGTAAGCCACCAACAGGTATGCCGAATACCGGCCAAAAGCCGGGGCATCCAAATGGCGGGCTAATAAAATATTCAGCAGGAAGCCCGTTCCGCTGAACACCGCCTGATCTGCCAATACTTGAAATTTACGTTGTTGCAGCCAGTTCATCGCTTGAATTTTTTTAGGATTGCACGACAGATTCCACGGATAAAACCCGGGTTGTAGCCTGCTCTGTTAAGGGCAAAATGGACTGCCGGAAGTTGGTACTCCGTTTTCAGCAAATCCACTTCCGTGATTCTTTTGGCGGGAGTCAGTCGGGTATCCACACAAACCACATTCAGGTGGGCAAGAGCCATGAGGGCCAATGTGAAGGCTTCGCCGAAAGCCGTGTTCACCATGATGGTCTGGTCGTAGTTTTGGCTTTGCTCGCGGAGAAGTGCCTGAATATCTTCCATTTTTTGGTATTGCATCAAATGGCTGTTCAACAGCAGCTGGTCGCCGTGGGTATCGGAAGAGCGCAAGGTCCAATACCCATTAACGGTATTTTCGTGGCTCATTTTAACGATCAATACTTTTCGCCCTTGCCCTTGCAATTGGCGGGCAATTTCGCTGGCAATAAACTGCACGCCGTGGGTGGCATCAAACCCGGTAAAACAGGTAATACCATGCGGGCTGAACAGTCCTTTTACCTGCCATTGGGTGATGGTGGTCAGGAAGAATTTTTCTTTTTCCGCTTGTTTTTTCAATTTAGGCACGGCCGCTATGATGGGGATCATGCTGCCGGATTCCAGGGTGGAAAGGTCATTTACCCTTGCTTTCAGGCTGTGCACCATAAAAATCAGGATCATGGCCGCCAACATGCCCAGAATGACGGATACGCCCTTGATGATGGCGCGATTGGGCGAAACAGGCAACTTGCTGGAGCTGGCGGGTGTGATGATGCGGTGAAAAGCCACCTTGGCCGCCTTGGCAATTTCCGCTTCTATCTTCTTCTGATTCAGGAAATTATAGGATTGTTGGTAAATTTCAAATTCGCGGTTCAGGATGGTCATCACCCTTTCGTTTTCGGGTACGGTGACAAATACTTTTTCGGCCGCATCAATGTCGTACACTAAGTTGTCGTACTTGGATTGCAGGTTTTTCCGGGTGTTTTTTATGCTTTCCCTCAGATAAGAGGAGATGTCATCTATTTTCCGGTCAATGGCCATGACGCGTTCGTCCTTGGGGGTGTACTGAAGCAGCAGGTCTTTTTTATCCGCTTGCAGTTGCTTGATTTTTTTGATCATTTCCGTGGACAACAAGTCGGTGAAGGCTTCAAAATTGGGTGCCAGTTCCAGAAAGTTATCCTTACCGTTTTCCATGTAGGCATCTAATTCTTTGATGGCCTCTAAGCTCATTTTCAGGTTGGTTTGTTGTATCTTCATTTGCGAAATCTTCCTGAGATCCGTCTCCGTTTCCTGGCGGATATTGGTGATGCCTTTGGTTTCGCGATAGTTCAGGATGGCCGATTCTGCGCCGGAGAGTTTGCTGCTGATTTCGCGGATGCGTTCGTTCAAAAAATCGCCCGCGACATCGGCGGCGCCGAATTTGGTTTCGATATAATCGTCAATGTAAGCCTGGGCGAGCGCATTGGGGAACATAGCTGCTTTTTCGGGATGGGATGATTTGTAACTGATACGGATGACGGGCACGTCTTTGTCCACCGATATCACGTCCAAATGCTTCAATATTTCGCTGATTTGCCTTTCTTCGCTGTAGAAAGTAAGGGTGTAGTGATCGCTGATTTGGGCATTCGGCTTATGTCGGATAAATTCCCGGTTCAGGGAAACCAACAGCGTGGAACGGCCCAGTTGTATGCTATCGCCTATGCGGCCTTCGGCCAATAGGCCGTCCGGTGCTGTGACAACTATGTGCGCTGTGTCCTTCACCTGAATGTGAAACGGCCTGTCCAAATATTTGGCCTCCATACTGCCTTTGGCGATACGGATGGGGGCATCGGAAAAAAGTTCCGTGTTTTTCAGGCTGCCCTGCCTTAGCACCACCGTTTCAAAAGGAACTTTTTGCAGTGCCTTTTTGAGGATGGCGTGCGACTTGATCAGTTCGATTTCGGCCTGTATCTTTTGGGTATTGGCAAATACATCAAAATCTTTGAACAGGTTGCTGTTCGGCACACCCTCGTGCAGATCGGCCAAGCGGAGTTTGGCGGTGCTCTCGTACATGGGTGTCACATAAGAAAGGTACTTGCCCGCCAGCAGATAGGCGCCCATCATGGCCGACAAAATGATGACCCATCCACGCAGGTAGGGTTTTATAAAATTGAATTGATTTTCCATATTCATTATTGATTGCAAACAATTGATAATTAGCACATTCTCTAAATTATCACATTATCACATTCCCTAAATTATCACATTATCTAAAACGCCCCCATAAAAATGGCCGCTGAGGTCAGCGCCGTGGTGAATGGAATAATGGTGGAAATGCGCTTGTCAAACTCCTTGTATTTTTTGGAAGGTACCACCACCACATCGCCTGGATACAGGTCAATGTTTCTTTTCAGGATGTGGCTACTTTTGGTCAGGTTGATATTGGCCACATGAACATTTGGGCCTACCTGCCGGAAAACCTTCACGTATTTGGGGTTGGCATAAAATTCCAGGCCCTTGCAACGGGCAATGACCTCCACGAGGGTGTTGCGCTCTTTGTCCACGCTGATCACCTGAGGGTCCCTGACCTCGCCCAGCACCGTGATTTCTCTGTTCAAGACCTTGATATCCACAACCGGAACTTTAATCCATTGGCTGTACATCACTTTAAGCGTATCTTTCAACTGGATCATGGTCATATTTTCCACGCGGAAGCTGCCTATTTTGGGGATTTCCACATTTCCCCGCGCATCCACCATCAGCCATTTGCCATACACCTCATTGGAGTTGTAAATGCCGTAGGTGGAGCCTACGCTGATGTCATCCTGTCCCCATACGCTGATGGTGATCTTGTCGTCCTTGCGGATGTGGTATTGGTAATCGGGTGTGCCCCAAAATACCGAGTCCAAAGTGGCTACGGTATTCTTAGCCTCTTTTTGTACAAATAGATTGGTGGTCTTGCAGGAGGAAAGCATGGCCAAAGTGGTCAATAATATAATCGTAAAAGCCCGCATCATCATAGAAATTGAAAAATGGATTTAAGAAGAGAAGGTTTGCGCGCCCGGAGCAATTCCCTGACCTGTTCCATGCTGGCCAGTGTGGATTTTATGTTTTCCTCTAAGCGTTCATTTTTTCTAATGTAGTCGAATGCGCCGTGTTTCAGGGTGGCTACTGCGGTGTCAATATCTTCCTGCGCGGAGACCATAACCACAAAAATATTGGGATTGTAGCGCTTGATCTTGCGCAAGGTCTCGAACCCGGAATAGACATCCATTTGATGGTCCAGCAAGATGACATCGGGGTTGTGGCGGATTTCGTTCAGGCACTCCACGCCGCTTTCTAAGCAGGTGATTTTTTCAATACCTTGTGCGGAGAGCACCTGTCGCATGATTTCGAGGTGAAAGCGGTCGTCATCCACCACGAATATTGATTTCGGAAACTTTTGCATGATATACAATTTTTGTTTTTGTAGTATATGCCAAAGTGAAGCCAAAATTTTAAAGTATTGATATTCATATTTTTATAAAAATATATTTAATTTTATATTTTCCAAATAATGGAAATTAATTCATTTTTGGAAAACAAAAAAGGCGCTATCGCAAGCCCTGGAATTTCCAGAACCCTTGATAGCGCCCAGACATCTTATGATTAAAAGAACACTTATTTATATACGGATCACATTTTCAACAACTTGCCCTGATAAATTTTACCATCATAGTCATACCCGAATATGGTGTAAAGACCCGGGGCAAGGGATTGGACGCTTAGGGTAATTTGAAATGCCTCTTTGTTGCTGATTTCGCGCACGGTGGCCCCCTGTGCGTTCATAATTCTGACCGTATGCATCAAGGGCATTTCGGGAACCAAATCACCGGAATCGCCTACGATATTGACCAAATCCGAGGCCGGATTGGGGAAAATGGTCAAGTGCCTTGTTTCCGGTTTGCCTGAGTATTTTAGGGTGTTGACCACCGTATTGGTGCGCAGCGGGTCTTCATAGTCAAAGGCGATGAGCGCGCTGTTGTCTATCCTTTGGCCTCCGCTCAGGTCTTTTCGCGGTTTTATGGTATAAATGAAGAATCCGTGACTGGCGGCCTCATTGGTGTTGCTGTCGGGCAGTTCTATGTTGTTGAAGCGTACTTCAAGCAGTCCATTGTCGCTCATGGCAAGCTGGTAACCCTCGTGGCTGACCGACTCAATCTTGAAGGTACCCCAATCTAAATAAGGAGACAGTTGATTCTCAAGCACTACCCGTGAGGCATAGTAAGTGCCCACGTTTTGGAAGCGGATATGGTACCTCAGTGTTTGATCTTTGGGGATGAAGCCCTCCGCCCCCTTGCCTTTGGGGGTCACCAATATGTCGTTGGGGTCAATGGCCCCTACGATCTCCTGCATTTCTGCGTAGGCATTGTTGCTCAGGTTGGATTCTGACGTTGCGGTGCTGATCTGTGCGGATATCTCCAACTCCTGGCCCACGGTAACGCTCAGGGTCACGGAATCCCGCAATTGGATCGTGAATTCTTTTCCGGCAGGTACTGCTCCTATATTCCAGATGTATTTTTGGCCTGTTTTTTCGGACCATGGGACGCTCGCGTACACTAAGTTTACACCATCCGGATAAGTCAGTTCGAGGGTGCAGTTGTTGGCCGTTGTCGTCCCCTGATTGGCGTATTGGAGCAAGGATTCATTGGCAAAGCCTCTTCGCCAGGCGGTAACGCCAAAGCCAATGCTCAAATCGGCAGCGTTCACTATTTTTTTCAGCGGCAAATTCAGGGTATAGGTATTGTTGCTGCCAGTTACGGCCACTTCCGCAGGGCATTCCAACTGCCAAAATTCATTGTTCAGCACCGAAAACGTGTAGCTGCCAGGCCGTGCGCCGAGCTCAAAGGCACCATCTTGCCTTGAGGTGAGGACACTTGAATTGTTACCTGTTGCAAAACGGATGTTTTCTATTTTTGCCTCTCCTGCGTCCCAGTTGCAGTTGTTGTTGTCGTCACTGAATGCAAACCCACTGATTCGGTTTCCGCCTTCTTCCGTGATGGTCATAAATTGTTTGGCGCTTTCGTCAAGGATCCGCTGTACATAACCGGAAGGCCAGATGATTTCGATGGTGTCCACCGCATTGGATTGGCCCAGCCCGAAGTGCTGCCGCAGGCTGTTTTGACTGCCCAAGCCCTGTACGGGCAAGACTTCCCTGTATTGAGGGACGCCGTTGGCCACCACCTTTATTTTGGCTCCAATGGCCGATTTGTTGCTGTAGGCACCCACTAAGCGGATGTTGACAAAATTATGGTCGTTGTTGGTTTGGTTGCAATACAGTTCATTTTTTTGGTTGGAGTGCGTTGCCACAAATATATCGGTGCGCCCATCTTTGTTGTAGTCTGCCGAAGCGGCACCCATGGCGTTTACAATATTCGCCGTGAGCAATTCCCCTAATTTTTGTGTAAAGGTCTCGTCGCCGTTGTTGAGGTAAAAATAACTCACGCCCTCGTCATTGGTGACAAACACATCCAGGTCGCCGTCGTTGTCGTGGTCAATCCATGCAGCACTGTGCGTATCTGCTGCGGCATTGGACAAAATGCTGTTGTTTACTTTTTGAAAGCTTCCGTTGCCTAAGTTTTTGTATAACAGATTGGGCTGTTTGGAGGCATTTAGCACCAAAATATCCATAAAACCATCATTGTTGTAGTCGCCCCAGGCCGCGCCTACGCTGTTGCCCAAATCCGTGACCAGGGCACCTGTGTTGATTTTCTCAAATTGGCCGTTACCTAAGTTTTTAAAGAGGGAATTGGGTTTGTTTTGGCCATTGGGAATGAACACATCTACCAAGCCATCATTGTCGTAATCAGCCAGTGCCGGCATGGTGGATCGGTTGCTTTCCGACACAATCGGGTTGTCCGTGATGCGGGTAAATGTGCCGTTGCCGTTGTTCCGGTACAATTGATGGAATTGTGTCTCAAAAAAATTGGTCACGATCAGGTCCAAAAAACCGTCGTTGTCCATATCAAACCAGGCTGCCCCGTGGAAGTATTGCGGATCCGTGTCAATGCCCGAATTGGCGACCTCCGCGAAACTGCCGTTGTTGTTTTTGTACAGCCGGCTTCTACTACCCGTTGCGTTCACCACAAACACATCCGCAAAGCCATCGTTGTTGTAATCGCCCCAGGCAGTGGCAACCGTTTTTTCATAAGTGTTCACCAATGGTCCCGCTGTTACCCTGGTAAATGAAGAGCCGTTGCTACTGTACAGGAGGTTGGGCTTGGCGGGGTCACGGTCTGTCACGAACAAATCTTCCCAACCATCATTGTTGTAATCTACCCATGCGGCATTCCAGGAGTTTGTGGCCGTCTCTGTCAGAGGGCCCGACATACATTTGCCAAACAATAACTGGGAGTTGTCGGCACTGTTGTTTTGTATGCCGCTGCTGATGGAGGATTGTTGGGTTTGGCCATTGACCTTCCCTGTCACTACGGACTCCAGCGTGATGACCGTATTATTAGGTACCGGAGTGCCATCATTGAACGAAGGGCTGACCACCAGTTCTGTTACCACATTCACGCTGTTGTTGGGATTAATGTCAGGCAGGTTGGTGAAGGAAATGCAGGTGTTGGTGCTGCCGGGAGTAATCTGGCCGGAATAGGTCTGGTTGCCGATGGTCAATTCGGAAGAGATGGGAATGCCGCCGGAACCAACCACCACCTCTACCTTGGGGTTGCTTATATCCTGGTTTTCAAGAATTAAGTTTGCCGCATAGGTGATGGTATCACCCGGAATGGCCGTGCTTTGCGATGGGCCACCCGATTGCGAAAAGGATTTGTCCAGGGATGAACCGAAATACATCATCCAGTTGTCGTTGGTGTTGGCATTCATCACGGAAACATCGTGGTCAGCCGAAATCAGGATATAGGGCCTGTCCGGGCCGCTATCCGGGTTCCCGGTGCCGTTGTAAATACTTTTCCATTCCGCCTCGCTGAAAAAGGCATCCACGTAACGATTGGGTTGGATGGTGTAGCTGCGATTGATGATGGTGCCATTGGTTTTGGCATCTTTAATACTAATGTTTGTTGTCTGATTGCCCCCGTAGATATAACAGTGGGTAAAATTGCCGCCAAAAAACTGGCCGGTAAAAGGATTGACGATATTCTGCTGCTTGGCCGGAGGCAGCATATAGACCAAAAACTCCTTGCCGCTGTCTGTCCCCGCCTCTGATGAAACCATAGACGCCATATCGGAAGTGCCGATGCTGCCCGTTTCCATCCAGTTACATTCAAAAACTGATACTTTTTTGCCGTTAGTGCAGGAAATCCTGAACACCGTAGGATAGGTGGCGTTGCCGTTCTTTTTGCCCACCCAGTCACCAGGCTTTTTCCGGTCCAAAGCCCAGGACTTTACATTGACCCAATTGCCGTTGTCATATCTTTCCAGCACTACATTATTGTTGTCATGCCAGGATACCACCCTTATTTCCTGCTCGCCATTGGACTGGTAAGGCACGGCGAAATAAAACAGCTCGCCGCTGGAGGATCCGTTGGAGGACGGCACATAGCCCCCGCCGTCGCGGGCATTGCCCCACAGTGCGCCATACTGAACAGAGACTGGCTTGTTGGCCTCGATCATGTAAGTTGCACCTGTTTCCATCACATCCCTTCCATCCTGAAAATAGTGGATGATATCCTGCCCACGGTTTAGGGTGCGCTGTTTGACGATGGTTTTCTGCTCCAGGTCAATATTGGTAAACCCCGTGTTGGTGGTGGGCGTTGTGCTTATCCTGGAAAGGGTAAAAGTGGTGTTGTCCTCAAAAGCAAAGATGTTGATGTCGCGGTTTGAACTGGAGATTTTGGGCGCATAGATGATAAATTTTCCACCTAAGGAGCTCTTGTTTACGCTGGGCACAAAATCGTGCTGCCAATCGCTGTCGGTGGACATGGATGCAAACACTAAGTTCGAGCTCTGAATGGTGAAGAAATCCCCATCTCTTTTGAGCGTTCCGCCTGATGCATACTGGGCATCGTCATTGATGCCGTTGTCCTTGATGTATAACACATAAGACTGCCCGGCCATCAGGGTATCCGTTATGGTGTCGTCGTTGTCCCCGTCCGCGTTGTCATCCGTTATGGTGAACTGGGTGTTGTCGTAAATGGCCGTGACGATAAGCGCTACGTTCCTTTTCACCGCGTCATTGTTAGGCGGCAAATAAATGTTGAAATACGTAGAGGGCGCGCCCGTGGCTCCAAGAGAATGGATGCCAAGCACCCAAAGGGCGGCCATGATGAAAATGTATTTTTGTATTCGCATGATGAAATGTTTGCCCTCTCATGCCAAAACATATACCATTAGCGTAAAAAATTCATTTTCAATTATTTGTAAAATAGTATTTTATTATTTTTGTTCCATAAAATGGAAATTTTTCCATTAATGAAAATCGTCGGATTTGAATAAGGCAGTAAAAAACATTGATCATCAGCCCCTTCGCTGCGCTCTGGGTGACACAGCAGATTGGCTTTAATGGTTGTTTTGGCCATGCTTTTTCACAACAGTTTAGCGTTGTAAACAGGTTTTGGTTAAGCCAGTCACTAACGCTCAAGCGACGTGTCATTCAGAGCGCAGCGAAGAATCCGGCCAAGCAGTAGATGGTCAGATGCCTAACCCAGACCCTTCGCTGCGCTCTGGGTGACACAGCAGATTGGCTTTAATGGTTGTTTTGGCCATGCTTTTTCACAACAGTTTAGCGTTGTAAACAGGTTTTGGTTAAGCCAGTCACTAACGCTCAAGCGACGTGTCATTCAGAGCGCAGCGAAGAATCCGGCCAAGCAGTAGATGGTCAGATGCCTAACCCAGACCCTTCGCTGCGCTCTGGGTGACACAGCAGATTGGCTTTAATGGTTGTTTTGGCCATGCTTTTTCACAACAGTTTAGCGTTGTAAACAGGTTTTGGTTAAGCCAGTCACTAACGCTCAAGCGACGTGTCATTCAGAGGAACCCGGCCAAAATCGGCCACCGAACCGGAAATGAACCATGTTGTAAAAAGTTGATATTCAATTTTTTACAACATGGTTCATTAGGAGTGTAGCGAAGAATCCGGCTTAGCCAGATACAGGAGCAAACACCCTTAACGCTCGGGATTGGCGCAGCATCATTTTTTTTCCTCCAATTCCCTCACCACCGCTCCCAAAACACCAATGATACTCCCTACCAATTGGCTTAGTTCCTGCCTTGATCCGGCTGCCAGATCGTACTTCTCCACTTTTCTGACCACTTCTTTTAGGGATTCTATGCCCATTTGGTCAATGCTCGGCTTGATCTTGTGGGCTGTTTTTTGAATGGTTTCGAGGTCGTCATGGGCCAGTGCGGCTTCTAATTTGGCTGTGTTTTCCTTGGACAGCCCAATAAAGATAGCGATCATTTTTTGGGTAAAGTCTGGATTGCCCCGGCTTATTTTTTCCAATTGGCCCAGGTCGTAAAGGGGCTTGTCGTGTTTTGTCTCTGATTGGGTTGAGTCGGCCTGCAAAACATTATAGGCAAGGCTGAGCACGTGTTCTATTTTCCGGAAAAAATCCTGTTCATCGTAGGGTTTGGTGATAAAATCATTCATACCTTTTTTGAGGTACAGGTCAATGTCATGTTTGAAGGCATTGGCCGTCAGGGCAATGATGGGCGTTTGGTTGTTGAGGGTTTCGCGGATAAAAGTGGTGGCTTCCACGCCGTCCATGACGGGCATTTGGATGTCCATCAAAACGATATCGAAGTTTTGTTCCCTGATGCGCTCGGTCGCGATCAGCCCATTTTCGGCTTCCGTGGTTTCAAACCCAAGATAATCAAGGCTTTGGATAGCGATAAAGCGGTTCATCTCATTGTCCTCCACGAGCAATGCCTTTTTGCCCTTGAAGGTTCCTTCCTTGATTTGTTGGCTTTTGCTCACCAAACTGTCGGGATTCCCGACGGGGAAGCTCAACTCAAAACGACAATTAGTGCCCTCGTTTTTGGTGCTTTGTACCTCCATTTTGCCGCCCATGAGTTGGATCAGGTCGTGTGAAATGGCCATGCCCAAGCCGGTGCCCTCATATTTGCGGTTGGAGCTGTTGTGTTCCTGCGAGAATTTGTCAAAAATGCGCGAGACAAAATCTTCCGACATGCCGATGCCCGTATCACTTACCTCAAAGCACAGTTTTTGGGTTTCCGGGCTTTCTTCCAGCAGGTCAACGGATAGTTTGATGTTGCCTTTTTGGGTAAATTTTACGGCATTCCCGACAAGGTTGATGAGTACTTGCCTCAATCGGGTTTCATCGCCTTTGAGCACGGGTTTTATATCAGGGCTAACATTTAGTTTGAACTCAAGGTTCTTGTCGCGCGCCTGCGAGTACATGATGGAGTGTACATTGTAGGCCAAGGCGCTTGGGCTGAAGGCTTCCTGCACTATTTCCATATCGCCGGATTCTATTTTGGCAATATCCAGCACATTGTTCAGAATGGTCAGCAGGTGCTTGGCGGAGCTTTCGGATTGTTTGACGTAAAAATGCTGGTCGGTGGTGAGGTTTTCCTTGGTGAGCTGCCGGATCATGCCGATGATGACATTCAGTGGTGTCCTTATTTCATGGCTCATATTGGCCAGAAAAAGTTCTTTGGCCTTGGCGGCGGCCTCCGCAAAGGTTTTGGCCTTGGCCAATTCCTGCTCCAACCTTTTTTGCGCCGTGATGTCCAAATGAATGCCAATGCTCCCGATCAATTGCCCTTTGTCATTGTACTGGGGCGCGCCACTGATAAACCACCAATGGGGCTGCCCGTTTTTGTCGGACACCTGTATTTCATAGCTATCCGAGACGGCCTTTTGCCGTTGTTCATTTTTGTCATAAACGGTCTGTCTGTTATGCTCGGCCACGAATAGTTCTGCTGCGCGTTGGCCTTTGAGTTCTTCGAGGGAGTAGCCTGACATGTCGCAAAAGCTCTGGTTGGCGTACTGAATCACATCATTGAGGTTCACTTCCAGCAGGCCAAGGTTCATATTGGCGATGATGTTGCGGTATTTTTCCTCTTGAAGGCGGAGCTGGTTGTCCCATTTTTGCCGGTTGCGGATGTTGATGAGCATCTGGCCAAAAAGGAACAACAGCCTTTTTTCCTTTTCGCTGTAGTCGTAATGTTTTTTGACGGAATCAAAACCCACAAAACCGATCAGTTCCTCGCCATCTAAGAGCGGAATAGCGATGAGGCTCTTGATGCCCTGCGGCTCCAGCACGGATTTCAGGCCGCCCTCGCCGTCATCTTCCAGTGCTGATACGTCCGGGATGTAAAAGGCTTCCCCCTTTTGGTGCTGCTCCACCCATTGCGGGAAATATTCGATGGGAATTTGCTGGAGATGGTCTATTTCAGGGCTTACACCCTCATTGCACCACTCGTAGGTGTTGGAGGTACTGCCTTTTTCAAAATCATAATCAAAGATATAGGCCCTGTCCGAGGAAACAAAAAGACCCATCTTTGCCAATGACTTGTTGATGGTGTTTTCTACGTCTTTGGGGTCAAGGTTGATGTAGGTGGACGCAATATCAATCAGGACTTCCTGCAATTTGAGTTCCTGATCCAATTCTGTATTGGATTTTTTGATGAGTGCTGATTGTTTGTCAATTTTCGTCAACAGGTCTTTCAGTTCCGTTTTGTGTATTTCCGATTGTTTGAGCACATGCAGGAAGTCAAACGTAGGGTCATGGGCCGAAAAATCGTTGATGGTCAGTTTGTAGGGCTTGAGCTGTTCAATGTCCATCACCCACAGGCTGCTTAGGTACACCATGGCCGTTTGGTCAGGCGACAAGCGGAATTGCCCTCTGAACAACAGCTCGCTTTCTATGTGTTTGATGTAAAAAGCCATGTTATTTGCGGCAGAAATGGCCTCAAAATCAAGGCTTTCCAAGTAGGGCCTTTGTATTTGAAAATGCTCCAATAACGCAGATTCCTCTATATTGCCTGTTATTTTTTGTAAACTCTGGCCCTGTTTCCGGATGTGCAATGAGCGGTCCAAAATGATGGCAAAAGGGAATACCTCTAAAAGAACATCAAAACTGCTTACAAATTTTTCCATGTCACTTTGATAATTTCATGGGTGTCCTCTCCCGGCACCGATGCTAAATGTTCTGTTTCGACGGGTGTGGAAAAAAACTGGCCTAAACCGGAGATCAGGCCATACACAAAGGCCGTAAGCCCTTTGCGTTTGGAAAAATAATGCAGGTGCAGGGTGTTGTCCTGCACATTGGAGACCTTGAATTCCGGTGGGGTCAATTTTGGGTACATCATCATTACCCTGTTGTGGAAGGAAGGCAGGTTCAGCAGGAAGGTTTTGAAGTTTTCGCCGCCACTTTCCAACAAATAACCGTAGTGGTTTTTCCCCGTGTGAAGGATCCACCATTCACCAAAGGTTTTTAACACATCATCTACGGAAATACCCAATTCCTCGGCAATGCTTTGGGCCAGGATATAGGTTACCGAATCATCATAACTTTCGCTGCTGATAAAGTATTCAATATTGATGTTGTTTCGGGACTTTATGTCCTCCCATTTTTGTTGCCCATAATGGTGCACTACCAATTCTTCAATAGATTTGTTGACAATTCCGTACATGATTAATTATAGTTTGATTTCCCCGCTTTTCAGCATATTATAAATTTTTGACTTGCCGATGTCCAATTTTTCGGCCACCAAGACCACGTTTCCATCATATTTTTGGAGGAAATGTGTGATGATCTCCATTTCGTATTCCCTCAGCGTCCTTTCGTCATTGGAATAGGCTTTGGTGCTCCCGATCTCATAAAACGTCAGGTCATCTGCCTTAATCTCCTTGCCCTCGGCCATGACGCAGGCCAGGTCAATGACGGCCTTTAACTCCCTGACATTGCCCGGCCAGCCGTATTTTCTCAATTTGGTTTTGGCGGGTTCGCTGAGCGCCAACGCTTTGGTCTTGTTGATTTTGGCATAATCTTCCATAAAATGCTTGGCCAAAATGATGACATCGTTGTCGCGGTTGCGCAAAGGGGGCAGTTCAATGGGCAGGCCCACGATGCGGAAGAACAAATCCTCCCGAAAGCGGCCCTGTTTCACTTCCTCGGCTAAGTTTTTATGGGTGGCCGTGATCAGCCTGATGTCCACTTTTACGGGTTTGTTGCCGCCCACGCGCACGACTTCGCGTTCCTGGATCACCCTTAGCAATTTGCTTTGCAGGGCCGGATCCAACTCGCCGATTTCGTCCAAAAAAAGAGTGCCGCCTTGAGCCTCCTCAAACTTTCCGATTTTCGCACCCATTGCTCCCGTAAAAGCTCCTTTTTCATGGCCAAACAATTCACTTTCGGCCAGTTCCTTGGGTATGGCGCCCATGTTGACGGCCACAAAAGGTTTTTTCTTTCTTTCACTGTTGAAATGGATGGCCTTGGCATATACTTCTTTACCCGTGCCCGTTTCGCCGGTGAGCGACACATTAATATTGGTGTTCACGGCTTTTTGCAGCAGGGTAAAGGTCTTTTTGATGGCTTCACTTTGCCCGATTATGGTGTTTTCGAAACTGTATTTTTGGCCAAGTTGAACCTTCAGTTCTTCAACTTCCTGCCGCAGATGGATATTTTCCCTGATCTGTATGACGGATTTCCACAATTGCTCCCTTGTGTGCTCGTCTTTGATGATATAGTCCTTGGCACCCGCCTTGAGCAATTCCACAGCTACGCTGATTTGTTCCTGGGCGCTGATGACAATGACGGGAAGCAATTTGTTGCGCACCTGGATTTCCTTCAGCAGCTTGTCGCCGCTGATGTCCGGCAAGCCAAAATCCAGGCACACCAAATCCGGTTTTTCGTGCAGGTGGTTCAACAATTCTTTGCCGGTGGTAAACAGGGACAGCTCGTATTCCGGGTTCATGCCCAGTTGATGTTTGAGTATCTGCCCGTACCAGGGGTCGTCCTCAACAATGAATATTTTGAAATGGCGATTAAGCATATCTATAGACCGCCAAAGATATGCCAAATATTTGTGCTACCTCACCCGCCTGTAACACAGCAGCCGCGAATAACGGTATTCGCCAAAGTCATCAAAGACTTTTAGCAACAAACCTACAGCCTCCAGCGTGATGGATAGCCGCCCGCGGCGTTCGTCCCAGTACCAGTGTTGTATAAGCCGCAGTTGATCCAGGTCATCCGGGTTTAGTTCGTTTTGTACCACTTTTATCTTTTCTTCGTAGGTTTCAGGGTCAAAAACAATGACGGTATCCGCCGGGCTAAGCATGAGCTGCATCCGTTCTTGCCGGGTAAGCGGTTTGTCATTGTTGGGGTCATATATCGCAATATTGGGATCTTGTTTTAAGTTGTTTAACAGGTGCTCGATCGGATTTCTGATCTCTTGCTTGTATTTGAGCATTTTCTCAGGGAAGGCTGATACTTTCGTGCCGACTTGTTTGTTTAGCAATTTTTTGGCCCATACAATGTTGTTGGAAGATAGTTTTTGGGGCTTATCATCCGCTTTGAACCAAAAGATCGGCTTTAGCACCGATGTGCTGTCTCCTTTTTTACTGTACATCAAAGGCGCTACTGCTACTACTTTTGTGCCCCAAACGGCCTTTTGGGCATGATAAAACAATATTTGCCGCAAGCGCCAGCCGACAAAGTCGCCTTCTATGTTCAATTCTTTGCGCACGAACTGCAGCTTTTCTTCATACGTTTCAGGGTCAAAACCTATGAGGGTATCCATGCCTGTGCCGGGGTAGGCGTCATAGACTTCCACTGGTATTTTGCATTCGGGATCTTTGTAAATAGGCAGTTTTTTGCTGACGGCAGCAGCATAAACCAAGTGGGCTAAGTATGGATACTGCCAATCCGATTCATTTTGCTCCGTTCGCAGTAGTTTTAGGGTTGTAAGGCCCTCATCATATTCATCCCAGATGCCGGGCACTTCCACTTTCCAGTCCTGCTCTATTTCTGCCGCCCATACGATGTCCGGATCGGAAAGAAATGCGGATTGTGCGTAAGCAGAACCGGAGCACAAGAGGAGTAAAAAAAGAAAATGGCCGCTCTGTCGCATATTTTTCTAAAGTTGATAAACGTTTAGCCCAAAACGCTCAAGCCCTTGAAGAAGTATTGTTTGATCGCACTTTTTGGCTATATGGCTTTGGTATCCAAGGCCCAGCCTTTTGCTGTACAAGCGGAAAAAATGAATGTACTATATGTCGGCATGCCCAATGACATGCACATAGTGGTCAACGATGTGCCGCCTGAACGTTTGATTCTGCTTCCTTCAATGGGTAAAATAGACACAATTGATTTAAAATCAGGATATTATAAATGGGCAATCTGCAAAAAAGACAGTTCTGTTGCCCAGCTTGTATTGGCTGATTCCGTCCGCACCAATCCGATAGACACGCTTTTTTTCAGGGTAAAGGATATGCCTGAGCCCATTTTTTACCTTTATAATCAAACCTGCATGGGCACCGATCCATTAAGTATTCTGTGTTATTTTAACCATCCGTCTTTTTCCGCAGAACGGATTGAAATTCTTGGGTATAACGTAGAATTCAATCCCAAAAACGATGTCAAGTATATCAAGCACAATACAGGGGCAAAATTTGAAACGGATATTCGCAATGATATCTTATCTATCCGTTCGAGTGGATGGATTCGTTTTTACGGATTCAGATGGAAATTAAAGCATGGTCAAACAGTTTATACCAGCGGTCAAGATTTCATTTTTGGCAAATACCCGAAAAAAGAAAAATTACACCCCTTTGAAGATTAGATGAAGCAAATAGCATCAATATGTTTTTGGTTCCTTTTGTTTAATCCAATGAGTGCCCAAAACATGGCGGTTCAAGTGGTCAAAACGAACCTGTTATATGTCGGCATACCCAATGACATGCATATAGTGGTCAACGATGTGCCGCCTGAACGTTTGATTCTGCTTCCTTCAATGGGCAAAATAGACACAATTGATTTAAAATCAGGGCATTACAAATGGACAATCTGCAAAAAAGACAGTTCTGTTGCCCAGCTTGTATTGGCGGATTCCGTCCGCACCAATCCGATAGACACGCTTTTTTTCAGGGTGGCCAAACTGCCTGAGCCTCAGTTCAGGCTTGTGCATCCCCGTGCTCATTCAATGGGCGGTATCGTTGCCCTATACGATAGCCCCGAATTTCACTTTATGGAGGATACTCGTATCATAGTTGTAGGGTTTGACCTGTGCTATTATCCTAAAAAGTCAGGCAGTGATCCCGTGCAAAAACACAACTCCGGTGCAAGGTTTGGCGCGGAAGTACAGAATCTGTATAACCGCGCCCTACCTGGTGATCGCTACCGTTTTTTCAATTTCCAATGGAAAATTGGCTGTGATGAAACAATAAGAAAAAGTGGCGACGCTTTGTACTTTGAGCTGAAGTGATAAGAGCATGTCTGGGATTAAGGTCGCCACTTCAAATTATTTGTCTTTCACGTTTTTGCCCTTGAAACGATACCCTACGGATAGGCTTCCATAAGGTAAAAAGATAAACCTTGACTTATCGCCACCCCAGCCACGGCCAAGGCCCAATGAGGCCTCAAACAGAAAGCCTTTTTGATGCACCACTTTGTAGCCTGTTGCGAATCCGACGCCCACAGTTGGATTATCATCGGAAATACGGCCTCCAAAAAATAGGTCCACGTGAAAACGATCGGCGCCTTTGCTGGGGTTGAGGTAGAATTTCCCCGTTCCATACAAAAGACTTCCTCCATCATAACCCCAAAAGTCAAGCTGAAAACCTTTGTTTTTCAAATCACTGTATTCAATGGAAGCATTCACGCTTTCAAAAAGCAGGGCTACAGGGCTGAGTTTTACTTCAAGTTGGGAAAATGCGCGAGTGGTGCAAAAAAGGACGAATAAAAAAACAATTACTTTTTTCATAATGTTCGAAATGTAGATAGTGATAAATGTAGCTCTTAAGGAGAGCGATGGAGCAAATGTGCAGGGGCCTTTGCAGGACATGCAAAGTTTATTTGTCAGTTGCTGCATTTCGATTGTGAAATAAATGTTTGCCCGAAATTACAGACAAAAAACCTGAATAAATCAGGCTATGCAATGGTTGTTTGAAACTTGAAAAAGCGAACTAACCTGCAAAAAAATGCCCGGAATCAAGATGCCGCCCGAGATAAAATCAAATTTCGGGCGGTATCTCGCTTTTTTAAGTAGTTACCGCCCATTTTTTAACAAATAATTGGGCGGTATCTCGCTTTTTTGGGCAGTTACCGCCCATTTTTTAACAAATAATTGGGCGGTAACTTTTATCAATGATATTTATGGAGGAAACTACCCTGAAATAACAAGTTATGATCTACACTTGCTTAAAAAAACTAAAAATCGTTTTGCCGTAGTTGCGTACATCGGCCAAGTGTGGGTGGTTCAGGAAATCGTGGTGCGGATTGTGCTCCAGCACAAAAATGCCATCTGGCAACAATAGATTTTTTTCAAAAATTAAGTCCGGTATGGTATCAATGGTGGGCAGGGCATACGGAGGCCCGGCAAAAATATAGTCATATTGCTCCGTACAGTGGTTGACATAACGGAACACATCCATCTGATAGATTTTCAGAAAAGGCTCAATAGCAAGTGTCTGGCTGGTCTTGCGCACGAAACGCACGGCATCCGGGAACTTGTCCACATAGGTAACATCCTTACAGCCCCTTGAAATAAACTCATAGCTGTGGCTTCCTGTTCCGCCAAACAGGTCCAGCACTTTTGATTCCTCAAAGTCTAAGATATTATTCAGGATATTGAACAGAGCCTCCTTGGCGTAATCAGTCGTGGGCCGAGTGGGCCAATGATCAGCAGGTGGGTTGAAACGGCGGCCTTTAAATTTGCCGGCAATGATGCGCATGGTGCTTAGCGTTCGTCGTCGTCTTCGTACTTCCGCCCGGAGCTGTATCCATTGGCATTTTCCAGGGTTTCATTGTCTATTTCCCAATCTTCACCGCTGCCAGAGCGTTTCACATTGTTCATGCGCACCTTATCGCCAATAGGCTTGCCGGGATTGCGATCGGTATCTGGCAGGCCAAAGGGATCCGAACTGGTTTCGGTACCGGGGAGACGAACGCCGGAGTTGGCAATCTGTTTGCCATCAATGCTTTTGGTGGCATGGGGCACAAGACGCAGGCGGCTTTTGTCAATCAGCTTGCCTGTAATGGAGCAGATGCCGTAGGTTTTGTTGTGGATGCGAAGCAGGGCATTTTGCAAATCAGTCACATAGCGCAGTTGGCGTTGCGACATGCGTTGCAGCATTTCCAGATCGGTGTGTGCCGTGGAATCATCATACCAATCACCGCCCTGTTGGTTGAAGCCATTTTCATTCAAATCGGCAATCTGGCGCTGGGTCATGTCCAACTCTTCTTTGGCGGTGACTAATTTTTGCTCTATCAATTCTTTGAACTCAAGCAAATCTTCATCACTGTACCGAACTTTTAGGTCTGTCATACCGGTAATGGTGTTTTTTTGTTTGGGAAAGGATTCAAAATCAGGCGCAAAATTAGGCCAAAAAAAACATTGTGAAACAAGCCTTTTCAAAGATTTAATATTTTCACAACCGAAATACCCCAAAAAAAGTGTTTTACTTAGTGGTTTTGGGCAGATTGTGGCGTTTCTCGGGCATAAAATATTGTCCCTCGGGCAAAAAAATGTCTTTCACAAAAGAATTATAAACCCAAAAACGCAGCAGATAATGTTACTTTTGCGCCCGATTTTTAGCCTAACCACGAACCACAGCCCATGTTGGATGTAAAAGAAGCGCCAGTGCGCAGCAAAAAAAACACCGTATCTTTTACGGAAGATTACCGCCTCGAAGTACTTGCGGACTTTCGTATATGTTGCCTGAGCCGTGAGGCAAGCCACATCGCCCGAAGAGAAGTGCTCAACGGGAGGGCCAATTTTGGCATCATCGGCGACGGCAAGGAAGTTGCTCAGGTGGCTATGGCCAAAGCCTGGCGCAAAGGCGATTTCAGGTCCGGCTATTACCGCGACCAGACGCTGATGCTGGCCCTGGGCCTGACCAATCTGGATGAGTTCTTTGGCCAGTTGTACGGCGATCCCTATAATGACCCTTTTTCGGGCGGACGGCAAATGAACTGCCACTTTGCTACGCCGTTCATTGATGACAAGGGTAATTTTTTAGATCTAAAAAACCGCTACAACATCAGTTCGGATATAGCACCTACCGGTGGCCAAATGGCACGCGGGCTTGGCTTGGCCTTTGCCTCCAAAAAGTTCAGGGAAAACCCGGCCCTGTGTGCTGATCTGTCCGATCAGGGCAATGAGGTCACTTTCGTCACCATCGGCGACGCCTCTACCTCGGAAGGCGCCTTTTGGGAAACCATGAATGCTGCAAGCGTACTTCAGGTGCCCTTGGCGGTGAGTGTCTGGGATGATGGCTATGGCATATCAGTACCCAAAAAATACCAAACCACCAAGGAAAGTATTTCGGAGGCACTGGCGGGTTTTCAAGGCACTGATGGAGAAAGTGGCCTGGATATTCATATTGGCAAAGCCTGGGACTATCCCGGTCTGTGTCAACTCTACCGCGATGGTATTGATCAAATGCGCGTAACCCATCGCCCTGCGCTGTTCCATATACAAGAAGTGACCCAGCAGCTCGGTCACTCTACCTCAGGCGACCACCGCCGATACAAAAGCCCCGAAAGGCTTGCTTTTGAAGTGGAATTCGACTGCAACCAACGTATGGCCAACTGGATGGTGGACAACGGTCTGGCCACAACCTCCGAAATAGAAGCCATCATGGCCGAGGCCAAACAAGAGGCCGCTGCCGCTGCCCAACGCGCTTTCCGCCACTACCACGATAAGGTAGCGCAGCTGCGCAAGGAATTAAATGTCATTCTGGATCAAGCTGTTGCATCCCATCCACAGGCGGCTGATTTGGCTATTTTGGTGCAGGAATTTGCACAAAAACGCGATCCGCTTCGGTATGAATTGGTGCAAACGGCCCGCCGTGCCCAATATTTGTTGAAAGGAGAAAATGCGGCATTAGAAACCTTTATCGCCCGTGAAATGGCAGAAGGGAATCGGGTTTATTCAGAAAATTTGTACAGTCAAAGCCCAAAATCAGCCCTCAAAGTGGCTGCAATTGCTCCTCAATACAGCGCTGAGTCGCCCAATGTGTACGGTTTTGAGGTCTTAAATGCCGCTTTCGACCACCTGCTGGGCCACAACCCGGCATTTTTTGCCTTTGGTGAAGATGTAGGCCATATCGGAGATGTCAATCAGGGCCTTCGCGGCATGCAACAAAAATATGGCGTGGAAAGGGTGTTTGACACCGGCATCCGCGAATGGACCATCATGGGCCAGGCCATCGGCATGGCCATGCGCGGCTTGCGCCCTATGGCCGAAATTCAATACTTAGATTACTTGCTTTACGGCTTGTCTCCTTTGTCTGATGACCTTTGCACCTTGCGCTGGCGCTCCAACAACCAGCAGGCCGCCCCGGCCATCATCCGCACGCGCGGGCACAGGCTCGTGGGCGTGTGGCACGCTGGCTCCCCCATGGGCATGATGCTCGGTTCCCTGCGCGGCATGTATGTGTGTGTGCCACGCAACATGACGCAGGCGGCTGGCATGTACAATACCCTGATGCAAAGTGATGATCCGGCTATCGTGGTAGAGGTGCTGAACGCCTATCGCTTTAAGGAAATATTGCCCGACAACATCGGCGAAATCACCGTGCCTTTGGGCATCCCGGAAGTCCTCCGCACCGGTGATGATGTCACCCTGATTACTTACGGGGCATCCATCAAAGTGGCCGAAGATGCCTGCGAACTGTTGGCCAAGTCCGGGATTTCTGTTGAACTCATTGATATTCAGACTCTTTTGCCTTTTGACTTGCCGCAAATATGCCTGCAATCCTTGAAAAAAACCAACCGCGTTGTGTTCCTGGATGAAGATTTTGAGGGTGGTGCGTCGGCCTATATGCTCCAACAAGTATTGGACAAACAAGGCGGATACCGCTACTTGGATGCTGCGCCCGTTACGCTCTTTGCCAAACCACACCGCCCGGCTTATGGCCAGGATGGTGATTACCACAGCAAACCACAGGTGGAGGATATTGTAGTGGCGGTGAAAGGGATGATGGAGGAATGATGAGAGATGAATGATGAATGATGAGAGATGAATGATGAATGATGAATGATGAGAGATGAGAGATGAACTGTTTAAGTTATTTGACGATCAAATAAGGAAATAAGTTATGAACATAGCATCAGCATTGTTAATAAATGAATTTATAGAAAAAAAGATAGAGCCTGTACATTTTCAGGAATGGTTGTTTTCTTCTCCTGAAAATGAAGGTTTACTTGGGGTAAATTTATACGAAGAATTAATATTAATCAACTATCTGGATAAAGATGCAAGACATGAAGCAATAGAGTTGTTTCATAATTTTGGAGTTATATCCGATGTTCACAAATACCTTATCATTGATTTATTGGAAAATATTCTCCAAAGAAAACTTAATCCCATTACAGGCTTGAATTATATGCACTACTGGGTAAACAAGGGGTACACTTTCTTCTATGATAGCTTTGATGTGGCAAATATTAATGAGATGGGAAGATCTATTTTTTATGTAAAAAATTTGGATCAATATGGTTTTGAGGAATTGTGGTTAATACTAAAAGAAAGAGACCCTAAAATTGAAGATATGTTTTCTCGTTTTTTAAAGGAAATAAAAACCGGGCAAATAGAATTTATAGGAAAATTTAAAAAAATTAACCATCAAGATGTCTATCTCTGGAAAGATCACACCGGCATTAGTCTCCCATAATTCTGACCGCGCGTCATAAATGACACTAATCCGTCGTAACTCATCATTCATCATTCATCACTCATCATTCATCACTCATCATTCATCACTCATCACTCATCATTCATCACTAACATAGCCTCCATATCCACCCTCCACGCTGCGCTCCAATCCGGGGCCACCACTTGCCGTGCTCAAGTAGAAAAATACCTTAACAATCAGGCAAAAACCAGGCACCTGAACGCTTATGTAGAAGTTTGGGCCGATGAGGCCCTGCAACGCGCGGATGCCTTAGATGCCAAACAACAACGCGGCGAGGCGCTGGGGAGGCTGTTCGGGGTAGTGATCAGCCTAAAAGACAACATCTGTTATGCGGGTCATCAGGTAAGTGCCGCTTCCAAAATTTTGGAAGGATTTACTTCCCTCTACTCCGCCACAGCAGTGGAGCGTGTGCTTGCCGAAGATGCCATCCTGATCGGGCGTACCAACTGCGACCAGTTCGGTATGGGATCCAGCAATGAAAACTCCGTGTATGGCCCTGTGCGCAACGCTTTGGATCCGGAGCGGGTGCCTGGAGGCTCCTCTGGCGGGGCTGCGGTGGCCTTGCAGACTGATACTTGTTTAATCGCCCTGGGGAGTGACACCGGAGGCTCCGTGCGCCAACCTGCCGGATTTTGCGGCATTTGGGGCTTTAAGCCGACTTATGGGCGTATTTCACGGCATGGTCTTATTGCTTATGGCTCTTCTTTTGATCAGATCGGCATCATGGCGCATCATTCGGACGATATCCGCAAAGTGTTGGACGTGATAGAAGGCCCTGATGATTTTGACAGTACGGCAAGTGCTGCGCCACGTAGTGATCGGATGACTCAAAGTCATCCGATCACTATACCACCGAAAATTCGTATCGCCTATTTTACCCAAACCATTGAAAACGAAGGGCTTGAATCGGGTGTCAGGCAGATTACAATGGAATACATGGAAAGTTTGCGCCAACAAGGGCATACCGTTGAAGGCGTTTCTTTTGACCTTTTGGAGTACATCATCCCAACCTATTATGTGCTGACTACCGCTGAGGCTTCCAGCAATTTGGCGCGATATGATGGCGTAAGATACGGCTATCGCAGCCCGGATGCCCGTAATCTCGAAGAGACTTATTTGCTCAGCAGAAGTGAAGGGTTTAGCGCGGAAGTAAAACGACGGATACTTTTGGGTACCTTTGTACTCAGCAGCGGATATTACGATGCCTATTACACCAAAGCCCAACAGGCGCGACAACTGATCCGCAGCCGTGTTTTGGAGGTTTTTGCACAATATGACCTGATTTTAATGCCTGTTGCCCCGACCACAGCCTGGCGTTTTGGCGAAAAATCAGACGATCCGGTAGCTATGTATCTGTCTGATATTTACACGGTTATGGCCAATCTCGCGGGGGTTCCGGCCCTTGCACGCCCTATAGGAACCCATCCGGAAAACCAATTGCCAGTGGGCATACAGTTCATGGCCGCTCCCTGGCACGATGAAATGCTTTTAAAGATGATGGAGCATTGTTGAGAATTATCACATTCTTTATTATCACATTATCATATTCTTATATTATCACATTTAATATCCTATGTTTCGTCTCCTTTTACTTTGCTTTCTTTCAGCGCAGATTACGTTTGCCCAAAACAAAAAAATCATTGACCACGCGGATGTGCATCGGTGGCAAAAAATAGAACAAACCCGCATTACACGGGATGGCAACTATACTGCCTGGGTGCAAACATCTGTGACGGAAGGCAATCCCACGCTGTTGTTATGGAACAATACTGCGCAAAGCAGCACCCGTTTTGAGCGCAGTACGGATCCGCGCTTTACCGAAGATGGTAAATTCCTGATTTTCAGGATCAAACCCGCTCTGGATACCCTGAAGGCACAGCGCCGCAAAAAAGTAAAGGACGATGATTTGCCCAAGGATTCGCTGGGCATCCTGAACCTCGCCACAGGTGCCGTGGACAAAGTGCCACGGTTAAAAAGCATCACCGTTCCGGAGAAATGGAGCGGCTGGATCATGTACCAAATAGAACCCGAAAAGCCCGCTAAAGGGGCCGATAAGGGCGAAAAAAAGAAGGAAGGCAAAAAGCCCAAAAAAGAGGATAAGGATAATGGGTACCGCCTCATCGTGCGTGACCTGCGCAATGGCCGTCAGGATACCATTGGTTATGTGCAGCAATACACCGCAGCCAAGCGCAAACCATTTGTATTGCTGAGTACGGCCGGGGTAGGGGATACCCTTACATTCCCCTTGGCAAAAGGTGGGCGCGCTGCCGGGGTTTATTGCTTTGATTTAGAACGTTTTGTGCTTACACCCCTCTGGCGCGGCAAAGGCAAATACCCGCAACTGTCCATAGATGATTTTGGCCAGCAGGCCGCGTTTTTGGCGGATTTGGACACCACCAAAGCACGCATCAGACCCTGGAAATTATTGTATTGGAAAAATGAAAACCTTCAGGATTCGGCCCGCTTGCTCACTTCGTTTGATGCCGATTTTTTAAAAGAAAAAACACCCAAAGAAGCCCCGGAAACGGCACGCTGGAACCTGAGCGAGCATGCCAAACCCCTGTTTTCGGATGATGGCTCCAAACTTTTTTTTGGTATCGCAGCAGCGCCCGTACTGAACGATACCACTCTGCTGAACGAAGAGATCGTAAACGTCGAGGTTTGGAACACCACTGATCCGCGAATGTACACCCAACAGAAAAACCGCATAGAAGAAGACAAAAAGCGCAGCTACACCATGGTTTGGCATACGGACAAAAAAAGGTTTGCCCAACTTAGCTCACCAGAAGTGCCGGAAGTACGATATGCAGAGACCCGAAACCCCAACCTCGCACTGGCCTACACAGAAGAGCCATATCTTCAAAGCATCACCTGGGATGGTGCACCCAATAAAGACTTGTACGCCCTTGACCTGACAGATGGCTCCAAAAAGCAGATTGTCAGGAACTTGCGCTGCAACCCGCGCATATCGCCGGATGCCCGTTACATCCTGTGGTGGAGCGCACCCGATACCGCCTGGTACGCCTGGAACGCTCGCTCCGGCAACACCATGAGGCTGACGAACAATCGCAGTGTCAAGTGGTATGATGAAGAAAACGATGTGCCTGATTATCCCTCTGAATACGGTGTTGCGGCATGGATGGAAGGCGATGAGGCTGTGCTGGTGTATGATCGTTATGACATCTGGCGCATAGATCCGTCAGGCGAAAAAGCGCCCAAAAGGCTTACACAGGGACGCGAAAGTGCAACGAGCTATCGCTACCTCAAACTTGATCCCGATGAGCGCTTCATCCCCTATGATGCCACTGCCTTGCTGCTGCATCAGGTGAATGACCAAACCAAGGAAGAGGGATATGTGTGGCTCAATCCTTCCAATGGAAAGATCAGTCCTTTTGAGGGCGGTAACTATGCTTACTCACGACAGCCGATAAAAGCAAAAGGTGCTGATTATCTGGTGTTTACAAAAGAAAACTTTCAGACATTCCCCGATTTGCTGTTGCGGAACTATTCCCCCAAAAACAAAAACAATGCCGCTGCTCAGCGCATTTCCAATGCCAATCCGCAACAAAGCGAATACCGTTGGGGCAGTATCGAAATGGTGGAATGGACCTCCCTGACAGGGGAAAAACTGCGGGGTATGCTAACCAAACCGGAAGGATTTGACCCCAAAAAGCAATACCCGATGATCGTGAATTTTTACGAGCGGAGCTCCGGCGAACTGCTGCGCCACCGAGGCCCGGATTTTCACCGATCCCAGATCAACTACACAGTATATGCCAGCCGGGGCTATGTGATTTTCAATCCGGACATCCCTTATCGGACGGGTTATCCGGGTGAGAGTGCCTACAATGCCATTATGAGCGGCGTGACACATCTCATTGCACAAGGTTTTGTGGACCCCAAGCGTGTAGCCTTGCAGGGCCACAGTTGGGGTGGCTACCAGGCTGCCTATATCGTTACGCGCACCGATCTTTTTGCTTGTGCAGAAGCGGGTGCGCCCGTGGCCAATATGACCTCTGCCTATGGCGGCATTCGTTGGGAATCGGGCCTTAGCCGGATGTTCCAATATGAACATCAGCAGAGCCGTATAGGCGGTTCCTTGTGGGAATATCCCATGCGTTATCTTGAAAATTCACCCTTGTTCTCTATGGACAAGGTAAACACGCCTTTGCTGATTCTGCACAACGACAAAGATGGTGCTGTCCCCTGGTATCAGGGCATTGAAATGTACTCGGCATTGCGCCGCCTCGGGAAACCAGCCTGGATGCTCAACTACAATGATGAGCCACACTGGCCGGTAAAATTGCAAAACCGAATTGATTTTCAGCAGCGTATGCAGCAGTTTTTTGACCACTACCTCATGGGCGCAGCCGCTCCGCGCTGGATGAAGCGCGGCGTGCCAGCCTTGGAAAAAGGTATTTTACAGGGTCTGGAAACAGATGAGCGATAAGCCGGACAAGAATTTGTGTTCCAATTGTGGAGAACCCCTGATTGGAAAATTCTGTCACGCCTGCGGCGAAAAAAGACGCAGTCGTAAGGACATGGCTATGTCCAATTTCGTGAAAGAAGTGTTCCGGAAATTTACACATTTGGACTCAAAACTAATCCGCTCTTTATTTTTTTTGGTTGTCAAACCGGGCTTTTTGACCGTAGAATATCTGCGTGGCAGGCAAAAGCCTTATGAAAAACCATTAACGGTTTTTTTGACCATTAACCTGATCTATTTTCTGACCATCGGATTCAATGGTTATCGCACGTATGAGAATCCCTTGGCCACGCAATTGCGAAATCCTTATAAAGATGTAGTCGAAGCCATGTTGGAAAGCCGTTTTCATGGCGATACGGTGGCTCTAAGCCAGTTTGTAGTCAAATTTGACCATCAGGTACACATACTTGCCAAATCCATGTTATTGCTGATGGTACCCATGTATGCTGCTGGTTTGTGGCTTTTGTACCGCAGTCGAAAAATGTATTTTGGCGAACACCTGATCACCGCCCTTCACCTGCATGCCCTGATGCTGGTGCTGAATATGTTTCTGGGAATTGTGACACAAGGCATGATAGTTAAGTGGATCATCAAGGATCCCTCAATGATGGAGATGATGAATGAGTTTGTGGAGCCTTTTTTTTGGACAGGGCTGGTCATGTTCCTCACCATAAGACGGGTGTACCCAGAATCCATCGGTAAAATGGTATTGAAGGCCTTACTGATGAGCGTGATGTGGTCGCATTTTTTGATCTTATACCGGTTTGTGGTGTTTTTATGCACGTTTTATACGGCATAAATTGCACTACAAGTGCAATCTCGCCTTTCTTTCCAAAAGAAATTCCTTGCTTTCCACACGGTCAGGATCAGGCACGCAACAATCTACGGGGCAAACTGCCGCGCATTGCGGTTCTTCGTGAAAACCGACACATTCCGTACACTTGTCTGGTACGATGTAGTAATATTCATTGGAAACCGGGCTTTGTTTGGCTTCCACAGGTACTTCGGTACCATCTTCCAATCGGTAAGTGCCTTTTACGGTATTGCCGTCAGCTACCGTCCATTCCACGCCGCCTTCGTAAATGGCATTGTTGGGGCATTCCGGTTCACAAGCCCCGCAGTTGATACATTCGTCCGTTATCATGATTGCCATAATGCAATTCCTTATTTTTTGGTGAAATTTAGGTCAAAACCCGTGCAGCACAGGTTTGGTTTAAAAACGGCGCAAAGTTCTAACATTAAAATTGAATTCGGATGTGATTCTTGTCACACATTGCTGATTTTTCGTTGCCAGTTCCAGGCATCGCGCAGGCAGGTGCCCAGGTCGCGTGTGGCTTCCCATCCCAGTTCGCGCTTGATCTTGCTGGTGTCGGCGTACACGGCTACAACATCGCCGGTCCTTCGGGGAGCGATATGGTAATTCAGCTTAAGTTGATTCACTTGTTGAAAGGTATTGACTAATTCCAGTACGCTGTTGCCATGGCCTGTGCCCACATTATAGGTGTCATAATGCGTGTTGTCAGCAACGGCATTTAGTTTTTGAAGGGCGGCTACATGTGCTTCCGCCAAATCCATGACATGGATATAGTCACGGATGCAGCTGCCGTCAGGGGTGTCATAATCGTCGCCAAATACGGCAAGTGACTCGCGCATACCTGCGGCTGTTTGCGTCATAAAGGGTACCAAATTGCTGGGTACACCATGGGGTAATTCTCCAATGAGGCCTGAAGGGTGTGCTCCAATAGGGTTGAAATAGCGCAATGATATGATTTTCAAGGGGTTGTTTGCTGCGGTTACATCGAGCAAGATCTCTTCTCCCATTTGTTTGGTTTTTCCGTACACAGAAGGTGAGGGCTGCATGGGAGAGGTTTCCGTAACCGGAAGGGACTCGGGTGAGCCATACACGGTGCAGGAAGACGAAAAAATCATCTTGGAAACATTGGCCCGCAGCATTTCCTGAAGCAGGACGATCAGCGCACTTACATTGTTGTCATAATAAAGCAGTGGCTTTTCCATGGATTCGCCCACAGCCTTAAATGCTGCGAAATGAATAATGCCTTCTATGGCCTCTTCTTTAAAAATACGCTGCAAAACAGCCGGGTCATGGCAACTTTCTGTATAACATTTGGGGCGGAAGCCTATGATCCGTTCCAGTCCATCCAATACTTCGGGGTTTGAATTGGAGAAATTATCTAAAATCACGGGGACGAAGCCGGCATTTACAAGGGCAACCACGGTGTGGCTGCCAATAAAGCCTGCGCCACCGGTAACAAGAACATTCATTTATTATCCGTTTATCTTTTTGTCCAATGTTGGAGATTTTCTAATGGATGCGGCTTTTTTCCACATTTCCAAGGCTTTATCGCGCTGGCCAGCGGCAGCCAGAGCATCGCCGTAGTGCTCCAGTAGGGTAGGGTGCTTGTCGCCGCCCTTGCCCAGGGCTTGCTCAAAACGGCTGATGGCGGCGGCGTAATCCTTTTTTTGAGTAAGCGCTACACCGGCCAGATCAGCAATATCCAGTGACAATGCTGCGTCTTTGACAGCCATGAGTGCGGCTTGTTCCAATTGGCTCAGGGCATCATCAGTTTTTCCGCTTTCAAGGGCGGCTAAGGCATAATAATAATAGGCCTTGGGCTGGTTGGGAAATGCATCAATGGCCTGTTCAGCGAGTTTGAGCATTTCGGGGAACTTCTTTTGATCTTTCTGGATACCTAAGGCATTGTCCCAAACACTAAATACTTTTGGATTGTATTTGATGCAGTTGAGGTAACGGCTTAGGGCTTCGTCTTCCTGGTTGGCGTGATAAAAAATATCGCCTGATAAGGCCCATGCTTTGGCATCATCGGAGTGGGTTTTTTCCAATGAGCGCGCTATGTCCAGCATATTTTGCTTTAAGGCCGGGTCATTATCGCGATCCAACTGGTCAAAGTAGGGCAAGATCTCTTTGATTTTGGCATCTATGGCTACTTTGGGATCGGCAAAGAGGGGCTTAAGTTTGTCGAGGTGGGCGGAGCCTGTGCTGTTTTTCCCCTTTTCCATGGCACCTATACGTGCAACGGGATCATCAGGCTTAAGCCTGAGAATGTCAGCGTACACGCGGCGGGCATTGGCCTCGTCCTGTACGCGTTCGTAAAAAGCGGCGAGGCGGCGGCGGTATTCTATTTTTTCGGGGAATTTGGCCACCAGCTTTTCATATTCGGCGGCGGCTTTTTTCTCGTCGTTCAGTCCTGCATAAATAAGGTGCTTTTTATCGGAAATATCTTCGCGAATGCCCTCCTGCTTTTCCAATTTGTCTAACACCTTCAGCGCAGCCTTAGGATCTTTGTTCAACACCTGGAAATAAGCCAATTTGAAATAGTATTCGCGCTCCGAGGGGTTTTGTTTGATCAAGTTTTCATAGAGTGCTGCAGCATCATTGAAGCGGGCGTTTTTTTCATAAATATCTGCCAAATAGATGGCGTACCAAGGGTTGGCGGGCTCATTTTCTATGGCTTTTTTTACCGCTTCGGTAGCCGCGTCAAAATCCTTTTTGGAGATATGGCAGCGACCAAGGCCATACCAAGCCGCTGCATTGTTGGGGTTGTCATATAAAAAGGCTTTGTAGCCTGTGATGGCTTTGTCGTATTGGCCCAGCATACGGTCGCGCTCGGCGTCCACGAATTTGCTCTGGCGTGTCACCTCGGCTTCCGGCACAAGCATTTTAGTGCCGCCAATGGTGTTTTGTGCGCTAAGGGAAGCGCCCATACTTAGCGCAAAAACAACATGGATTATAGCATTTTTTCTACTCATCTTCTTGAAAATTTCGAATAATCGCCCAGGTTTAGTTCGTTTTTTGAACCGGTAAATATGCTGGAATTTCCGATCATGGAATGGTCCAGCAGAGCGTTTTTGATCTGTGATTTGTTTTGGATTATCGTGTTGGTAATAACGGCGTTTTCTACGCTTGAATTATGTCCGACACTGACGTAGGGCCCGATCACGGCATTTCGGATCACGGCATTTTGCCCAATGAAACAAGGCGGTATGATGACGCTGTTTTCGATCAGGGCATTGGCCGACAGTAGCTCATTATCGCGGTGAATTTCCAGCATGCGTTCATTAGAGTGCAATATGGCCTCTTTGTTGCCGCAGTCTAACCATTCTTCAATGTTCGCAGTTTTAAAGTTGATGCCTTTGTTTTTAAGGATTTCCAATGCTGTGGTGAGCTGAAACTCATTTTTTTCCCGAATACCATGATCTATGATATGCTTTAGTGTTGATTTCAACTGTTCTCCCTCGCGAAAATAATAGATGCCTACGATAGCGAGATCGGAGACAAAAGTAGTGGGCTTTTCCACAAACTCTGTGATATAACCGGTATCATTTAGCCGAACCACGCCAAAGGAACTGGGATCATCTACTTTTTGTACCCAGATAATGCCATCTTCTTTGGTGTCAAAAACAAAATCTGCTTTGAACAAAGTGTCCGCAAAAGCGATCATACAATTGCCGTGAAGGCTTTCAGCAGCGCAATAAATGGCATGCCCTACGCCAAGGGCTTTCTCCTGTTGGTAAATGCGGCCTTTGGCACCCAATGCCGCCGCGATGGAGATTAGTTCTTCTTCCACGTCGCGACCAAAATCACCTACAATATAGGCTATTTCTTCTATTTGGCCATCATAGGCACGCGTCAGGCTCTCCACCAATTGTTGTATGATGGGCTTCCCTGCCACCGGTATGAGGGGTTTGGGTACTGTGAGCGTATGCGGACGAAGGCGGGTGCCGCGTCCGGCCATGGGTATAATGATCTTCATAACATAGTTTGGTTAGACCCATTTACTAAGTAAAAACCGTTCCAAAAAATCATAAGGAATGGGGCCTGCCTTGCGAAAGTAACCTGGTGCGAAATAGCAGAAGCTTTATTTTTAGCCAAAGCTACAGAATGACAGGCTGGGATGTGTCAAATTCTGCATGAGGTGTACAAGAATTATATGCCTGTGCTGCCAAAGCCAGCTTCGCCGCGTGTTGTTTCTGAGAGCCTTTCCACGGCATCCCATTGTATTTGTTCATAACGGGCAATGACCATTTGGGCAATGCGTTCGCCGGGCTCTATGGTTTGGGGCTCATTGGACAAATTGACCACGATGCACTTGATCTCGCCCCTGTAATCACTGTCAATAGTGCCGGGAGCGTTGAGCATAGTGAGGCCGCGTTTTGCTGCAAGACCGCTTCGTGGCCTGATCTGGGCCTCGTAGCCCGCGGGGAGCTCTATGTACAGTCCGGTAGGGACAAGGGCCCGTTCCAGGGGGCCAATTGTTACAGATACTTTCAGGTCGGCGCGTAGGTCCATGCCTGCGCTACCGGGCGTTTCATACCGGGGCAGAGGATGTGCCGATCGGTTAACAATTTTTACGTTCAAGGTAATGGTTCTATTTGATAGACTTGTTGCGGATGGTCTCCCTTCGCAACAAGTCTGATATTCGGGAGGCAAATGTAGTGTAGTCTGATGTAGTCTTTGTATGGATTTACACGGGATCTTCCAAAAAGCGGTCTTTCCACTCCGGGCGCGGCAGCCAGCATTGGGCGGAATGGCCAAACCAGCGATAGCGATTTCGAGCCACCCAACGATAAACGCTATCGCGCAAAAAACGGGGAATGACGTTGAAAATAAGGGCAACTGACCATGGGAGACCCAACTTATGCATCACCCGCAAGGGAGCATCGGAATGCGTATAGACCTGATTATCATCAATTAAAACAACGGTATCAAGTGAAGATTGGGGCAGGTTGAATGCGGAAAGATATTGTTGGCCTATTGGCGATTGTAATGATGCAAATTTGAAGTAAGCCTTGTGATCGTGTTTAAGTACCCATTGCACTGACCCATTGCACAAGTTGCACTCGCCATCAAAAAGTAGTATTGCCATTTGTGCCAAAAAGTTTAGTTTAAGGATTGCTAATATAAGGAGTAAGATTTAACATAAAATAAATCTTGCAATGGTTAGTTTTGCAGGATTTAAATCTGCCCAATTGCCTATGCCTACCGCGCTGACCATTGTTTTTGTAGGATGTACCATTTTTTTGGCCCATTATTTTTCTGCCCTGTTTACGCGCACAAAAATACCCGATGTTTTGTGGCTCTTTACCATAGGGCTGTTGCTGGGGCCGATCGGGCATATTGTTCATCCTGACAATTTTGGGGCTGTTGGGCCTGTTTTTACCACTATCACCTTAGTGTTTATCCTGTTTGAAAGTGGCATTGACCAACGATTGGAGCCTCTGATCAACTCGCTGAGTGGAACTGCCAAAATTACTACCTACAACTTTATCGGCACCTGTTTGGTTGCGGGAAGCATCGCCTATTTTTATACGGATTTGGGTTTTTTGCGTTCCCTGATGCTGGGCAGCATTGTGGGTGGCACCTCATCGGCGGTGGTTACGACCTTGGCGAGAGTGTTTCCCCTGAGTGGCCGAAGCAGCACTATTCTGGTGCTGGAATCTGCTTTTTCTGATGTTTACACGCTTGCTGTGCCCCTTACCTTGCTTACTGCCTACAAAATTGGCAAAATAGATGTCGCCTTTGTAACAGGCCAGATGATAGCGGCGTTCATATTGGCAGCCATGCTGGGCATAGCAGGTGCTTTTTTGTGGGGCGTACTGCTCAATAGGATGCGTACCTTACAGAACACGATATTTACCACGCCTGCTTTTGTATTCATTTTATATGGCTTGGTGGAGCTGTTGAATTACTCCGGCCCTATTGCAGCGCTGGCTTTTGGCATTACTTTGGGCAATATTGACGTGTTGGGGCCCCCGATTATGAAAAATGTTATTTCCCGAAAGCCCATTTCCCTAAACGAAAACGAGCGGGTCTTTTTTTCAGAAACGGTATTTTTGCTGCGTACTTTCTTTTTTGTATATATCGGTATATCTGTTCGCTTGCAGGATTGGTGGCTGTTTGCAATTGGCGCGATCATAACAGGATCTTTGTTTTTGGCGCGTATTTTTATTGTTCGACTCTCGGTGCCGCGTGATACCCCAGTGCTTGATGCCGCTTTTATGTCCGTAATGATTCCCAAAGGCTTAGGTGCTGCCGTTTTGGCTTCCCTGCCGGCCCAGCAGGGCATACCCGGTGGCGAGACCATTCAGTCTATTGTGTTTTCTATCATCCTTTGTTCTACCTTGGGGACCACTGCACTGACTTTTTTGGTGGATAAAACCTATCTTGCACAGCTGTACGTTTGGCTTTTCAAACTGATGGGCTTAGGTAAAAAAGAAGCTGATACAGCAGTGGTTGTAGAAGCAGAAAAGTGAGGCGCTTAATTTAAAATTTGTCACCTTTGCCCGGTTTTATGCCTTGAGGCAGCCTCACTCCATTTAATTATGACTTTTGATGTTACCATACCCGTTCTGAACGAAGAGCCAACATTGGAGCGACAAGTGCGCATCTTGCACCACTTTTTGTCCGAACATTTTCCCGACACAAGCCTGTGGCAAATCATCATTGCCGATAATGGCAGCACGGACAATACACCGCATATTGCTGCTGCTTTAGGTGATGAGTTGCCTGAGGTAAAGCTGATACGAGTGCCCGAAAAAGGCGTCGGACTTGCCCTGAAAACATCCTGGACGCAGAGTAAAGCCGACATGGTAGGCTATATGGATTTGGATTTAGCCACTGACCTTCAGCATTTTATACAGGCCCATAACGCCCTCCATTCCGGCGATTTTGACTTGGTGTACGGCACGCGCCTGCACAAGCGATCCGTGGTGATAGGCCGCAGTTTAAAGCGCGAGATCACTTCAAGGGTGTTTAACCTGATCGTAAAAACCCGTTTGGGCACGCGCTTCTCTGACGGCATGTGCGGTTTTAAATGGTTGCTGCGCAAGCATGTAAAGCCACTGATGGATGGCGGCGCGGTGAGCAATGGCTGGTTTTTCAGCACGGAACTATTGGCCATTGCGGAATGGAAGGGCCTGCGCGTGTGTGAATTGCCTGTCAAATGGACGGATGATACCACAGGCAGCAAAGTAAACATACCGCGCTTGGCCAAGCAATATTTGGCAGCGCTGGAAGTGTTGCGCAAAAAGAAATAAGCCACTAATGCCCAAAAATCAGTCACGTGGAAAAATGTGATAATGTGATAATGCAATTGACAATGCGATAATTATTAAATATTTTACTATGAAAATTCCATCTGCTGGCGCTATTGCCGATGCCTTTATTCAGGTATTAAAGCGTTTTCCCTTGCCCATGTTGGTTGCTGCTGCTGGCACCGCTATGGCTTGTTATTGTGTTGACGCTGGTTATGCACAGGAAAAACCGGTAATCAAATGGTGGATGGTGGCACACCTTGCCCTTCCCTTATTGATTGGCCTGAAAGCATACGTGGAGGCGAAGCAGTTGACCTTTACGTATTCGCTTGTGCTGCATGCCTTGGTGGCAGTCGCTATTTTGGGGTATGCCCTTACTTTTGATCCGTTTGGTCGCGTCTCTGAGCATTTGGATATCCCGCGCTATATTCTTTTGTTATTTGCGGCCCACCTTTGGCTCTCCTTTGCGCCTTTTTTGGGCAATGAATCCGTGGAGGATTTTTGGGAATACAACAAACAATTATTGGGTAATTTGGTCATTGGGGCTGCCCTGACCCTTGTTCTTTATATTGGCTTGTGCCTTGCCATGTTGGCCGTTGACAACCTGTTTGACATACATATCAGGGATCGTGCCTATGCGCGGCTCTTTTTTGTGCTGGCTGGCATCATGAATACAGCGTTTTTCCTCTTTCATTTTCCTAAGGATTTTCGCTTTGAAAGGCATGAGATACAGGCCAATCCTTTTTTTCAGGTGCTGAGCAAATATATCCTGATCCCGATTGTAGGGATCTATTTTTTGATCCTCTATACCTATTCGGCGAAAATTGCCCTCAGCTGGTCTCTGCCCAAAGGATGGGTCAGTTCCTTGGTTATCGGATTTGCCGCGGCAGGTATTTTGACCTGGCTATTGAATTTTTTATTAAAAAAATATGATGACTCTTTCATTATCAGCACTTTTGATCGCTTGTTCTGGAAGGTCTTGTTTCCCATGGTTGGCTTGTTGATGTTGGCTGTAGGCCGGCGCATCATGGATTATGGCGTTACAGAAATACGTTTTTTTGGGGCGCACACAGGATCCTGGCTCTTGCTTTGCTGTGTGTTTTTTGTAATCGTGCGCTCTCGTGACATCCGATTTATTCCCATGTCGCTCACCGCCTTCATCCTAATGGGGGTGTATGGACCAATATCCGGTTTTGAACTAACACGCCGCAGCCAAAAGCATCGCCTGCAAAACCTGTTGGAACAAAACGGAATGTGGGCGGAAGGAAAGGTAAGGCCTGCAAGCGAAAAAGTATCGGACGAAACCTATGATCAAATTACTTCCTGTTTGTATGCCCTGCGCGAAAGGGATTTGCTGGAGGAAATTCTTCCCTGGTTTGATGGTTCAAAAGTGCATATTGACACCATTAATAACTATCAGAACTATCAGATAGAGCCTTTTGTGTCCTATATTAACCTTAAACGACAGGTTCCCGTCTCCAAGACAGAATATTTGTACCTCAACGGCTCGGAAAAAAACATAGTTGCCGTAAGTGGATATGATTACTACCTCAAGTTAAATATCGAAAAACAAAGTGTACGGGAACTTGATCGCAATTTCCCTGATACCACCAGCCAGTACCTATGGATAGGTATCAGTCCCGGAGGTGATTCCCTCATTTTGAATGATAAAACGGTGGAGATGGACCGCTTCGCCCTTGATTCCTTGTTAAACCGTTGGAAACCGGACATTTCTGAGGATCAATACCACAATGTAGAACTATCTGGCAATGCAGAAGTACCCGTAAAGGGAAAACAATACACCGGAAAAATCTATATTGAGTATGCGGTATGCCATAAGGATTCACTTAAATGGTACCTGAACTCCCTTCAGGGCGGACTTTTATTGAAAAAAACAAAAAGATAAGCACATTATCACATTCTCCAAATTATCACATTCCCCAAATTATCACATTATCACATTAATAAAAAATGGCTTACACCGAGTCCAATATGTTGCCAATAGGCACCAAAGCACCTGATTTTACGCTTCCCGAGCCTGGGCAAAACAACCGTATGATCAGCCTGCAATCCATTGCCGAAGGCAAAGCAGCAACCGTGGTCATGTTTTTGTGCAACCACTGCCCTTATGTATTGTACATCAATCCTGAAATAGTGGAAATTGTTAAAGAATATGCTCACCGTGGTGTCGCTTTTGTAGGCATCAACAGCAATGATGCAGACGCTTACCCGGAGGACGCGCCAGCGCTCATGGGCGCACACGCCGCGGAGGTGGGCTACACCTTTCCCTACCTTTTTGATGCCACACAGGAGGTGGCCCGCCAATATGATGCCGCTTGCACCCCCGATTTTTACGTTTTTGATGCCAATTTGGCCCTGGTTTATCGTGGGCAGCTGGATGACAGCCGTCCCAAGCGCAATCCTATACCCAGCACCGGCGAGCACCTTCGTTCGGCATTGGAGGCAGTACTGGCGGGGCAGGGGCCTGTAGCGGTACAAAAGCCATCGGGCGGTTGTAATATCAAGTGGAAGGTGATTTGATGTTGATTTGATTTATTGTTGATTTGACTTTTTGTTGATTTGTTGATTTGACCCTCGTAGCGTGTACGCTTCGCATCAAATCAACAACAAGTCAAATCAACAACAAGTCAAATCAACCCCTATTCTATCACTACTTTTCCAGCCCCGACAAACTGCCCTTTTTCATACACTTTGAACAAGTAAAGGCCCCTTTCGAGCTTGCTTTGAGGCAGCTCAATGCGCTGTCCGAATGTGTGCTGACGCAAGAGGAGGCGGCCGGGACTATCGTAGAGTTCAAATTGTCCATTGCTCAATTCAACACCGGAAAGCCATAAGACAGAGGGGTTGCTTACAGGATTTGGTGAAAGACTTAAGGCTGCGTAAGGCTTTGATTTTGAGGGGTTTGAGACATCTGACTTTACAAAATTGATGCCCACCTTGTGCTGTGTTTTATTGGTGATGATGGGCGCGTTGAAATCAAAATAAATGGCTGCTTCGTTGTAAATGAAGGTATTTAATGGCGTATTGGGCAGTTGTTGTACGTTGAATTTGACAAATCCGTGGGATGCAGGCTCGTTCACATTGGAATCCGGCAGCATGATCTGGTTGAAAACAAAAGCCATGGCACCATCCTGGCCCAATTCAAAACGGTACGGGTGGCTGGCCACTCCGGGGCGCAGGCTGCGCGGGTCGAGCCATTTACTCAAGGTGTCACGTATGATGACGCGGAATGCTGTGTCCGTGCCGGTGTTTTGGAAGCGGATCATATACTCCAAGGGCTGCCCGGGCGGAATCAAGTGATCCTCGCCATAGCCGAGCGGGTAACCCTGTTTGTCGTTGGGGTCATAACTGCCCCTGTTTTCCTGACAGTCCGTGGAAACAAAGGGGTCGCCATCATCCTCGCCGAATTGGGATAAAAATCCTATGCTGATGCTGCCCTGACTGTTTTGTCCGCAAGCCTCTATGGTTACGGAAGGGAATTGGTTCACGGGATTGCCGGGTTCCTGCTCCGCTTCCAGGCGCCATGTGCTGCCATTGGCTGGCACTTTTACGATCATGGAATCCTGTGGGCCCAATTGGAACTGTCCCTTTCTATTAATGATAACATCCTCAATAACAATATATTCCAGGTTTTGCGTGGACACTGGTCCCGTGTTTTTTAGCACAAAGCGCAGCGAATCCGGGTTGCAGCGGCCATCCAGTTCCACATTGGCGCCCGACCAAAAGCTTGGTGTAAGGCAAAAAGTATCCGGGTAGATATGCGCTTCCACGCAATGCGTTTGTCCAAGTACAGTAGAATCGCAATCCAAATAAACGACGAGCGGAAACTGCGCGCAATGGCCAATCGGTATCGTCCCCAGCTCAAATTTCCAGCTATCATTGCCAATATAAGTTGAGGGCTGCCCAGCCGAAACAAACGTCATAAAAGGATCCAATTTGACCGTCAGGTAAGCATTAAGCGCATCGGCGGTGCCCGTATTGCAATAGCGCACTTGATAGCTGTTGTTAAAGCATCGGCGTAGCCCCCAGATACCGATATCTGTCTCCAAAAAGGGACATTCCACCCTTTTATCGGCCAAAAAGTCAATGTTGCTGGTGTCACCCGTTTGGGTCACATGGAGCAGGGTGTCCCATTGACAAAGTGACCAATAGTCGTTAGGCGGCTCGGCGGATAGGCGATATTGGCCTGTATCCACCAAAAACTGATACTGGCCCTCATAGGTCAGCACGGAAAAAGTGGTGGCATAGGTGGTGCCATCGGAGCGCAGATAGTCCAATTTGGCCCGCCAGCCGGTATTGAGCACCGGGTCGGAGGCATCGTTTTGGCAGTTTAGGTTTTGATCGGATTTGACGGTCCCTGTGAGTAATCGGACTGAATTTGGGTTGAAGTGTTGAATCTTGAAGGTGTACTCGCAGATGCTTTCGTTGCCGCAGCCATCTGCTACGATCCATTTGATTTTATGGGTGCCGGGCGGGAGTTGTGGATTGGTATATTTGACGTTTAGGCCTTCAAGGCTTGCCCAACGCACGGAGGCTTTTTTTATGTTATTGGTTTGCTCTAATTCAAAGGCAAACGCATACTTATTTTTCTCCGGTATATCTCTTTGGTCAAAGGTGCGCAATACGCCTCCTGTAAAGTTTGGCGTATTGATATTGTTGTAACGAATTTGACCTTGTGGAGGAATATTCCTGCTATCCACTGCAGTCTCCATAAGGCCATCGTTGTTTAAATCTAAAAATAGCAAATACCTGAACTCCAAATTTGTGCCATAGCAATCATCGGTCGCCGAAATACTCAAATCTACCTCACCCTCCAATCGGTCATAGTTGTCTGTAATAGGATCATACCATTGTCGGGCATTCCAAAGCAATGGGTCGTTTAGGCTTAAATCGGCAAATGTGGGGCTTTGTGAGGGGCAATTGAGCAAGGTGGGACTTTTGAAGTCAATTATCTTTATGAGCTGTTTATATTCATAGCAGTTTGGATTAGCCGACCAAAATATGCTATAATCTGTAGGATTTGGGTCGGTGGGCAGTAATTTCACCAGGGTAGGTGCCCATGGTGCCGCAGTACCGGGAGCGGACACAATAGGGCCGGGCAGATTGTCAGGGTGATTGACAATACCATTGGGTTTGGGATTGTGTACGGTTATACACCCCAAATTGGGATTGTAGTTTGGGCCTTTGATGATCCAGTTCCTTTCAATGAGCGTGCAAGCATCGGGTACGACAGTGAATACGGCATCCGTATAATCAACTGTAATGTTTAAGCCGCTTGGATTATAGATAATAGGCGCTCCAAACGCTTGGTTCAACTGACAATTTTCTGTAATAACATCATCTGGAAATTTGATGTAAAAATCCTGCGCAAAAAGGCAGACACTGATTAAAAACAGATAAAAAGTTAATAGTATTCGCATAACGGAAACCATTTTGGATGTGAAAATTTTTGTTGTTGCGGGCTTGCCCGAATATCCGAACTCAAACCAGTCCCTTAATTACTGGCACAAAGGTGTGGCCCATGGCAGGGCTAATGCAAAAACATTTTAACCATTTTATCTAATGTATTAATTTTTTAAAATATTGAAAATAAGTAACTTAAATAGTTTTTTTATCAAAGTTATACATAATCTTTGTCATAAAAATAGCAGATAAAAATCATGCGCCAGTCCGACCTTTTACAACTTATTGAAAAATTTGACCTCAAAACCCGGCGCGAAGCGCGCAAATGGTTGGCTTCTCCCGTGCACAACGCACGCGAGGACGTTTTGGCCTTGTACCTGTTTGTGTGCCAAAATTTAAATAAGAGCCCCGAAAAACTGAACAAAAAAGAGGCTTTTGCACACTGTTACGCCGAAAAACCTTATCAGGAGGCACAGGTCAATCACTTGATGTCATGGCTGTTGGAGGCCCTGCGCGACTACCTCGGTTGGTTGGAATGGCAAAAGGATGCTGCCCATGTGCGCCTGATGCGCAGCCGCGCCATGCGAAAATTAGGCCTTGATACTGCTTTTGAAAAAGAATGGTCCCACGCTCGATCCATGCTGGAACATGAGCCTTATCGGGATGAACAATACCACACCATGAGCCATCTTTTGCAGCGGGAACGGTATGAACACGCATCCCTGCAACGCCGCGCTGATGTGCCGCCCCTGGATCTTATGGCCTGGCATGCTGCCACGGCTTATCGCCTTAATCAGCTGCGTTTTGAATGCAGCGCTGCCGTGGCCCGAACTATGCGAAACAATGCGCAAAATTTTGATTTACAAAATGATGTGTCAAACTTGGAGGCCATTGAGTTATATGAAAACCTGCTTTTGGCCTTGAAAGACAGCAATGCTTCTGCCGCTTTTTTTGCTGCAAAAAAACAACTGGAATCCCATTGGCACTTGTTCAGGGGCAATGAACGGCGCGATCTTTACCTTTTAGCCCTCAATTTTTGTATCCGAAAAATAAATAGCGGACAGCGTGAATTTATGCGTGACGCTTTTGACCTGTACCGAAGCGGCTTAGAGAACCAGGCCCTGTTCGAGTATGGCCAACTCTCGCAACAGACCTTTAAAAACGCCGTCATGGCCGGCCTAAATCATGGTGAATTCGATTGGGTGCGCCATTTTATTGAACAGTATCGGGAACATCTGCCGCCGCGTGATCGGCACAGTGCCTATTCCTATAATTTGGCGATATGGCATTTTTGGCGCAAGGATCATGACGCGGCTATGACCCTGCTACGCGAAACAAACAACGCAGACCCCATGACTAACCTTGCGGCGCGTGTGGTATTGTTGCAGATTTATTTTGAGCGTGGCTATCTCGAGGCCCTTGATTCACATTTGGAGAGTTTTAATACCTATCTTAGGCGTTTGAAAAGTATTGGTTATCAACGTGATAATTATTTCAACCTCATTAAATTCACCAAAAAAATGCTGCGCATAGAGAAAAAGAACAAGTGGGAGAAGCAGAAATTATTGGAGGAAATAACGGCTACAACTGCCTTGGCGGAAAGGCAGTGGCTTATCAAACAATTACAAGTATTCCTGTTTGCCTGGCTTTTGTCAGCGCAGCTTATGTACACTGCCCACTGCGCATGCTGCGGATAATTCTGCGGGAAATTCCTCAGCCCAACAGCCCCAACAGCAAAATAAAAAGGGCTGACAAGGAGTACTCCTCATCAGCCCTGTATGGGATTTCAAAAATCTGCTTATTGCTTCACGAAAGATGCATCCAGACGGCCTTGTTCACTGATCACCGACAAACGATATACGCCGGCAGGCAGTTGAGACACATCCAGGGCAAAGTTGCTGCCGTTGCCAATGGTTTGGCTGTTCAATAGGCGACCATCAGTATTTCTGATTTCAGCCTGCACCTGGCCAACCGAACCAACACCATTCAATATGGTGCTGACATTCAGGAAATTATCCGCAGGGTTAGGTGAAATGTTCAGGTAACCAACAGTGTTTTTACCACGTTCGCCCACTTCAATCGGGGCAACAGCTTGTTCAGGGCAATCTACCTTGCCCAATTTCACATCTTCAGCGCAGTTGGAATTGCTAAGGTCACGCACTAAGAATTTGTAATCCGTAGTACCATCGCCTTCCAATGGGCCAATGATAACAGGTTGTGCCTGGTTGTAGCTAAAGCTGCCATAATTTTTGTTATTGACACCAATTACCTCGAATTTACTATTCGGGTTGCCTTCATGGCCAAACGTCAACAGCGCAAAGAATTTACCACATAGGCAAGGTGTTTGTTGCACCTTGAGGTCAAAAATGTCACATTTTTCCTTAATGCACTCCGGTGCTTTTACCTCAAAGGAGGTACAACATTCAAAGCCACCAATGAGGTTGCCGGGGATGCATATTTTGAGCACATCCACGTTGCTACCATTCCATGGGAATTTTTCAAGGGTTAGCGGCAACTGGCTTAATTTGTAGGTGCCAAGGTTGATGCCATTCCCAAATACGGTAAACACTTCAACGTTGTTGTTGGAAACCTTAAAGTTAAATTTGATTTTGTAGGTCTTATCGCTGGTACATTCACCTACAGAAACCTCCAGGTCATCAAAGGTACATTGCTCATCACATTTTGGTGCCTTGACCTCAATGGCCTTACAGCATTGTGTGCCTCCAGAGTTGTTGGGCACCATGCATACCTTAATAACATCCACCGCATTGCCGCTGGCGGGGAAATTCTCAATAGTCAAAGGCAATTGACTCAATTTGAAAATGCCCAGTTTTTGGCCATTGGCATATACCTCAAACACCTCATTGATGTTGTTGCTTACCTTAAAATTGATCTTGACCTTGTAAGTTTTTTCACCTGTACAATCCCCTACTGCGGCCTCAAGCTCAGAGATAATACATTCTTTTTTCAGACAAGCAGGCACTGCAAATTCCTTCTCGCGGCAGCAGGGGGTAGTTGCAGGGTCGGTGGATACCATACATACTTTGATAAAGTCAACATTGCCACCGTCCCATTTGAATTTATCAATGGTCAGCGGTAATTGGCTCAATTCATAGGTTCCGATCAGTTTTCCATTGCCCCAAAGCTGGAATTTTTCCGTTTTGTTGTTGGCTACCTTAAAACTGATTTTGATGCGGTAAGTACTGTCACTGGTACACTCGCCCGTAGTAACCACGAGGTCATAAATTTCGCAATTGCCCTTTACGCAATCCGGCACTTTGTACTCTACTTTGGTACAGCATTTTTGCTGGTTGGTACCTACGAGGCATACTTCCACGATGTCGGTGGTGCCACCATCCCATTTGGCATCTAAGGTAAGAGGCAACTGGGAAAGGTTGTAGAAACCTACAAACTGGCCATTGATGCTTACCGTAAACTGCTGTGTCAGGTTGTTTTTGACCTTGAAGTTAAGTTTCAACTTATAGGTCTTGTCGCCTGTACAATCGCCGGCCGTGGCTGTCATGTCGTAAATGGAGCACTCGCCAGGTTTGATGCAGCTGGGTGCCTTAAACTCGGCCACGCGGCAGCAGCCAGGATCGCCGTTCGGGGTGAACATGCACACTTTAATTTTGTCCACCGCTGCACCGCTTGCCGGGAAATTCAGGATACTGATGGGCAACTGACTCAACTCATAGGTTCCGAGCAGTTTGCCGTTGCCTGCCCACACGCCAAATTTGGTGCCCAATGGGCTGGCTACCTTAAAGTTGACGCTAATCTTGTAAGTAGAATCACTGGTGCAATCACCTGCTTCTACTTTCAGGTCATAGATTTCACAAGACGGATTGTTTAAGCAATCCGGCACCTTGTATTCTATGGTAGCACAGCATGCAGAAGGCTGATTGGTAGCCAACATACACACTTTTACCACATCATTAGCGCCACCATCCGTAAGTACTTTGGGAAGGGTAAGGGGCAATGCCGCAATCGGGTAGTTGCCATAAAACTTGCCATTAACCCAGATGCCAAATAGTGGGGAAGTATTTCCGCTCACCTTAAAGTTGACCTTGATGGCATAAGTACTGTCAGAACTGCAATCGCCTGTACTGACAGCCAAATCTGTTATTTTACATTCTTTGGTGATGCAGGCCGGAACCGGATATTCCTTTGATTCACAACATAATACAGCGCCAGCGGCACTGAAAAGACACACCTTGATCACATCATTGGGGCCTCCATCGGTTTTGACGTTAAGTGATAGGGGCAAATCGCTCACTTTGTAGGTGCCAACCTGAACCCCATTGGCCCAAACACCAAACTTGGTATCCGCAGGAGCAGAGCTACCAAATTTGATCGTTACTTTATAGGTCTGGGCGTCAATACAGTCGCCTGTCTGTACACTAAGGTCCGTGATTTTACAGGGGTCATTGGAGCAGGCGGGGCCTTGAAACTCTTTTGCTGCACAGCACAGCACGGACGAATTGGACGGCTGGTTGATGCATATTTTGATCACATCTGTTGCTGCGCTGTTGCCGGGCACATTGGGGATGATGAGCGGCAAGGCACCCAAGGGCCAGGTACCCAATTGGGTGCCATTGCCCCATACTGTAAAGGTGTAGTTGCCCGGGTTGGTAGCCTTAAAATTCAGGCTTACAGGATAAGTGCCATTGGCCCTGCAATCACCTGTTTTTACGCTAATATCATAAATTTCACAGCCTCCGAATTTTAGGCAGTCCGGTACCGGGAATTGGCGTTCGGCGCAGCATTTTGCATCATTGCCTGCACATATTTTGATTACGCTAAATATGTTGGGTTTGCTCCAGGGATAATCTAAGGTTAATGGCAATTGGCTGATAGCGTATTTGCCCAATGGTTTTCCATCAGCCCACACCTGGAAAGAATCCACTTTGGTCGGATCGGCCACTTTAAAATTAACCGTCAGTTTGAAACTATTATCCGAAGTACAGGCTCCTGGCTCCAAACGGATGGCAGACATCTCACAATCGGGGTATTTAAAACATTTGGGAACCAAGTACTCTTCTTCCACGCAGCATTGCGGCACCCCGGGAGGGGTTATGGCGCACAAACGCATGGTATTAAAGGCTTTGCCGTTCCATTTGATGTCTGTAATACCAAGAGGCAAAGCACTCCAAGGATATTTTTTGTACAAAATGCCATTAAAAAACAAGGCAAACGAATCACCCACGGTCACGCTGTTGGGCGCGAGGGTGAATTTTACGGAATAGGTAGAATCTGTGGTACAATCGCCTGTACTGAACAACAAATCGAGTTTGCAGGCAGGTGCGGTGCAATTGGGTGCAATAAACTGTTTTATGGCGCAGCAGTTAGGGCTGTTTTTGATGCAAACTTTTACTGCTGTGGCCGTGCTGTTTCCTGCCGGATAGTTCGGGATTTCCAAGGGCAGTTGGCTCAGCTTATATTCGCCAAGTTTCTGCCCCGTTACGGTGTACACTTCAAACAACTCACTTCCGGGGTTTTCCACCTTAAAATTGAGTTTCAAGGGATAGGATTTGCCATCGGCATTACACTTGCCCGCTTCAGCCGTTAGGTCGCGGATGGCACAGGCCACAGCAGGGCAGGGGGGCAGGGTAAGGCTGATTACCGCTTTGCAGTCCGGGTTTTCGGTGTCTTTCACCAAAAACTCCCGCACAAGCGGTGCATTGGTTTGGCCCATGATAGGGCCGATTTTAACCGGGACATCGGTGTACAAAAAGGTGCCATAGTTGGTTCCGTTACCTTGTACCGTGAATTTCACACCGGGGCCGGTATGTGTAAATTTGAGGATAACGGTGTACTTACAACTGGCGGGATCTTCAGGCACGAAGCTGGCTGTAAGGTCGGTAATCTTACAGTCTTGTGCGTGGAGTGTCAATGTTAACAAGAACATGGACACTAAGGATAAAAAGTACCGCATGGGAACTAAAAAAAATTTTGGTTAAAAAAATGGATAGACAATTGATCTTCAATTGCTTGGGAACACACGGGCCGAACAAACGGTGGGGCAGGAAAACTGTAGCGGCAAAAAATCGGTTTTCGGTACGGCATGTTCTTGACACAACGAACAAACAAAAGGTCTTACCGGATGAATAAGCAGCCTTGCTTTATGCCTCTTATAAAAAAGGCATTACAGTAGGGCGATTAAATGATAGTTAATGGATAGCGCTTTGCTGCTTCCTTCAGAGAAGGCAACAAAAAACATACCGCAATATTAGACTCATCAAACGCTCATTTCGCTTAATCAGGCTGCAAAGTAAATGCGCTTTTGCTAATTTTTATCAAAATAACCCAATTGGGGTATATCTAAACCAATGGCCTGAAAAAGTCATTTACTGCTTTGCCAGCCTTAAAATACGCCACGGCAAGATCAGGGAAAGCTGCACCTATGCTTAATTCGGGATCAAGTTCTGCCATAAAGTAGAACTGCTTTTGAAAAAGGAGTGGTTCCTGTTGTGCGGCAGCCTTGAACTCGGGGGGCAATACTTTGTTAAGTTCACCTTTTAGTGTGCCATATTTTGATACAAAATCCTGATTTTCAATGATTTTTCTAAATGAGGCGGTATCTTGCATAATGGCCGTGCGCGCGCGGTGCAGTGGTTCTTTATCCAAAAAATAAGCTCCGCCGCCCAGCATCAAATTGCCAAACTCAAGGTGAAGATAATACCCCGGCTGCTGCATGGTCTGTTTGCCCCCGGAGGTAAACACTGCCGACACATGCGTTTTATAAGGGCTTTTGTCCGCTGAAAAGCGCACATCGCGGTGGATGCGGTGGATGCAGTCTTTTGCCTGAAGGGCGGCAAAAGTGGGCTCAAAACTTTTTAAGCGCTCGATGATGGCGCTTGTCACAGCCTCGAAGGGCTTTTTTAAAACCGTTTCATAGCGTTTTTTGTTTTTTTCAAACCAGTCGCGATTGTTGTTTTGGCTTAGTTCGTACAGAAATTGAAGGCTTTCGGATGTCAACATAGCGGTGAAATTTGGTGCGAAAGTAGGGGAATTAGGTTCAAAAAAATTGTACTTCGAAAAAATTGTAAAAACAAAACCATCTTTGCCGATTCTGATATGCATTCAACAGGCCACCTCATACACCTCATTTGCGAAGTATTGGCTTATGCCCTCGGTTACCGCTACTACAGTTGGCTGCGCCAACATGGAGGCGATCTTATCAGTGACTCAAACCGGGCGTGGATTTTCATAGGTGCTGCATTGGGCGCCCTGATCGGAAGCCATGTATTGGGGGTTTTGGAAAAACCATTGGACTTTGTGCCGGACCTGCTCTATTTCTATGGCCAAAAGACCATTGCTGGAGGTCTGATTGGTGGTCTGATTGGTGTGGAAATAACAAAAAAACTAATCGGTGTACATACGTCATCGGGTGATTTAATGACTTATCCACTCATTTTGGGTATGACAATCGGACGAGTGGGCTGTCATTTTGCAGGTGTGGAAGATGGCACCTATGGTATGGAGACATCACTGCCCTGGGGTATGGAATTGGGCGACGGGCTTAAACGGCACCCTGTCAATCTGTACGAAATTATTTTTCTCCTAAACTTAGCATGGGGAATAAATTGGGCAGAAAAGCGTTTAGTTTTTCCAAACGGACGGCGGTTTCAGGTCTTTATGGTGGCTTATTTAGCCTATAGAATCGCGGTTGAATACATAAAACCAGTATATTTTTGGCCATATCTCAACCTCAGCAGCATTCAAGTCGCCGGCTTGCTTTGTATCGGATATTATGCGCTCAAATGGTGGCGCAAATGACCCCTGTTTACCTTCACAACCACACCAACACTGCTGATCACCTTGGAGCGTCCTTACACTTACTATGATTTTACACTGAGCCTTTGCTCCACCTGTCACAGGCGGGTGGATGCCAAAATTATTTTTGAAGGCGAAATGGTATATATGCTCAAACGCTGCCCGGAACATGGCGCAGAGAAAGCCCTTATTGCCACTGATGCCACATATTATCGAAATACCCGAAATTATGTGAAACGCAGCGAAATGCCCCTCAAGTTCAACACCCACACACACTTTGGCTGCCCCTATGATTGTGGCTTGTGCCCGGATCATGAACAACATTCTTGCCTCACCATTGTGGAAGTAACCGACCGCTGTAATCTGAACTGCCCAATCTGTTATGCAGAATCAGGGCCACATCATGGACAGCACCGAACTTTGGAGGAGGTAGAGGCTATGCTGGATGCGGTTGTGCGCAATGAAGGCCAGCCGGATGTCGTGCAAATCAGTGGCGGAGAACCCACGATCCACCCGCATTTTTTTGAAATACTGGATATCGCCAAAAGCAAGCCCATCCGGCATTTGATGCTAAACACCAATGGTGTGCGCATAGCCAAAGATCGTGAGTTTGTTAAGCACCTTGCTTCCTACATGCCTGATTTCGAGGTGTATTTGCAATTTGATTCTTTTACCCCAACTGCACTTGAGGTGCTTCGGGGGGGCGACTTGAGTGATGTTCGCCGTAAAGCCATAGCACATTTAAACGAATTTGACCTGTCCACCACCTTGGTTGTCACGCTCCAAAAAGGCTTAAATGATCACGAAATAGGCGATATCATTCGTTATGCCCTTGAACAACCCTGCGTGCGCGGTGTCACCTTCCAACCCACCCAGGCGGCGGGCCGTATCGAACATTTTGACCCAACAAAACACCGGATCACCCTGACCGAGGTGCGTCAACAGATATTGGATCAATGTGATATATTCCAGCCCGACGACATCATCCCTGTGCCTTGCAACCCCGATGCCTTGGCCATGGCATACGCACTCAAAATTGATGGACAGGTCGCTCCACTCACACGCTTCATCAATCCACAAGACATTCTGGATCATTCGCGAAACACCATTGTGTATGAGCAGGATGAGGCATTGCAAAATCATTTGGTCCAATTATTCAGCACAGCCAACTCGGTAGAGTGCGCTACCGATGAGTTGCAAGCCGCGCTTTGTTGCCTACCGCAGATCAGCGCTCCAGGTCTTAGCTATCGCAATCTATTCAGAATCATCATCATGCGTTTTATGGATGCTTATGATTTTGATGTTCGTGCCATAAAAAAATCCTGTGTACACATTGTGGATAAAGACCTAAAAATCATCCCATTCGAAACGATGAACCTATTTTACAGAGATGAAGAAAAACGACAGAAATTAGCCATACTAAGAGGACATTAATTCACTCAAAGATACAGACAAAATTTATGCAAGAACCAATAGATAATTGGCAGGAGCAGCCTAAAACTCAGCATCCCGAGCGGATTATATTGATAAATTTCGGTATTTTGTTGTTGTATAACGCCTATGCCTATATTTTCAAAAACATTAATTTGCTCTTTGCATTGCTCCTCTTTCAGCTTTTGTTCAACCTGGTTATAGGATCAGTATTAGTCTTCTTCAAAGGACTCCGGATATATGGTGTTTATATGCTCTTATCTTTTATTATGGTACTATTGATCGGTTTTGGTTTGTGTTCATTTCAGCTTAGAAGTATAAGGTAGCAATAGTATTCATCTTTTTTCGCAAACTCAAAATAGTTTCAAATTTACTTACGTATGCAAACCTTTATACTAAGAGCATGTCTGGGATTTTCCCGCGTGGCCCCAAACGGCTCTTTTTTCAGCATTTTCACCCTTTTTTCAGTCGTGTAGCCCCGCTACACTCCTTCAAAAACGATAAAAATGCTGAAAAAATCTCTCGTTTTTGACTCAAGCAGAAAATCCCAGACATGCTCTAAGCAAGTCAACCTTATCAATCTACAAAATCACTTAAATCCGACGATACATTACTATAATATTTTATGCAGGATCCTTTAAATGAAGATCAACAACCCACTCCCAAATCTTGGCTACTTGAACGGGTCATATTGATCAATATGGGTATATTTATATATTACAATTTACTTGAGTATTTCTACTTAACCCATTATAGTTTTATCGATAGCATGCTTTTTTTGCTCTGCTTAGAAGTGGCTCAAGTATCTATCAATTTAGTTTTAGGCTTAATTTTTATTTTTTTTGAAATCCTACCGAAAATTAGGCATTGCCATGATCTTGTCCGCATTACTTATTTCATTGATTGGCGCTGGATGGTGTTTAGGACTCATTAATACAAGATTTCATCATTAAGATAAAATTTCTTACAATACTTGGATTTGTTCGGATGTCAGGGATATAGTCAAATTATTCACCACTTCCCCCATCGCTCCCGCCAAAATCAATTTTTCCATACGCCCGTATGCTTCCGGCAGGGGGATGTTTTCCACAAATTTATGGTACACAAAAGCAGCATTGGCGGCCACCAATTTATAATGTTCCGTGGTGGGTGCCCCGTGGATCATGTCCGTAGCAATATCAAGACACTCTGCCGGATTAGCAGCGCTAAAATGCTTAAAATCAATGGGTTCAAGGCCAAAATCAGCGGCACTGATCTCATAGTCAAAACATTTGCCATCGCGGTATTCCAGCACGCGCGTAGGCACACTGAGCGATATTTCGTCCAGGCCATCCCAGCCGCGTACCACGATCACATGCTTTTTGCCCAGCCTGATGGCCGTTTCAAAGATTACCTCCATCAAATCAGCGAAGGCCGTACCGATAAACTGCCGCTTTGGCTGAAAGGGATTGACTAAAGGCCCTAAGGCATTAAAAATAGTGGGTACGCCAATCCTGTTGCGCACCGCGGCAAAATGTCGAAAAACCGGATGTATCTCGGGCGCAAAAACAAAGGTTAAGTGATTGTTTTTCAATTGATTAACAGATAATTGTGCGTCAAAATGAGTGGGCATACCGAGTTTTTCCAACAAATTGAAACTGCCAAAACGGCCCGCTGCAGCACGATTGCCGTGCTTGGCTATTTTCAGCCCGCAATGGGCCAAAAGCAGGCTGCTCAGCGTGGAGGTATTGATGCGGGGAAGACCGGAGCCGCCCGTGCCACAAATATCCACGACATCAGGAGGGACGGTAATTTGGGCAATTTTTAATGCCTCCGGAGCCATGACGGACAGTAGAGCCTCCACAAAAAGGGCCAGTTCGGGCGCATTGCGCAGGCGGTGGCTGAGCGAGACCAAAAGAATTTGTTTCTGATCTTCAGAGAGTTGGCCTTCTTCCACAGCCTTTAGAAAACGAACCAACATGTCGCGCTGTAGCGGTGTTCCCGCCTGCAACTTCATTTCCAATTCGTAAAAAATGCGGTTGCCCGCAGCCATACGACCCACTACCACATTTTGTAACATACGCATCCCGGCGTCGTTTTTCATGCTCAAAACCGACTCCGGATGAAATTGTATGCCCTCAATAGGCAGTTTTTTATGCCGCACTGCCATCACCACACCATCCGCAGAGCGGGCCGTCACCTCCAACTCGGAGGGCATATCCGCCGCAGCCCAGGAATGATAGCGCGCTACCATACAATCCTGTTCCAGCCCACTGAACACCCCACGGCCATCATGCTGTATTGGCACTGATTTGCCATGCACAGGAGCAATGTTGGCCAAACTGCCACCAAAAAACTCCACTAAAGCCTGATGCCCGAGGCAAACCCCAAGAATGGGCTTCTCCCGATAAAAGCGCTCAATCACTTGCATCAAATTGCCCGCATTGCGTGGTACCGAAGGCCCGGGCGACAACACCAAAAGATCAAACGACTCGTACGCAAGGACTTCAGGATCAACGGTATTACGATATACCTTGACCACACAACCCATTTGGCGGAAAAAATCCACCAAGTTGTAGGTGAAAGAATCAAAATTGTCAAGCAAAAGTATGGTCGGTTTATTCATTGCATTATTGTACTGGTACGATGATGCAAATATTCAAATAAAAAATCCGCCCGAGCAAGTTCTGGGCGGATTTTTTTTTCTTGAACTAATTCAATCGCTCATAAATCCCCGCAATACCCTGCCCGCCACCTACACAAGCCGTGACCATGCCATAGCGTTGGTTGCTGCGGCGCATTTCATTGAGCAATTGGATGCTCAATTTGGCTCCTGTACAACCTAATGGGTGACCCAGCGCGATTGCTCCGCCATTTAAATTGACAATATCGGGGTTAAGGCCGGCCTCCTGTATGACCGCAAGTGCCTGAGCACCAAAGGCTTCGTTCAGTTCTATGGCTTCTATTTGGTTGAGGTTCATACCTGCCTGTTTAAGGGCCTTGGGTATGGCCGCGCAAGGGCCGATGCCCATGTACAAGGGTTCCACACCGGCAACGGAGCAGGCAGCAAGCCGCGCCACAGGCTCCAGGCCGAGGCTCTTCATCATAGTTTCAGACATCACCAGCACAAATGCGGCACCATCGGAGGTCTGTGAGGAATTACCAGCGGTAACGACACCGCCGTTGGCAAAAGCCGGACGTAACTTGGCTAAGCCCTCCAATGTTGTCTCACGGCGCACCCCTTCATCCGTATCCACGATATAGGTACGCGATTTGCGTTTGTCATTTTCTACCCAGACTTCTTCCACCTGTACGGGTACGATCTCGTCCTTGAATTTTCCTGCGTCAATAGCCGCAGCTGCGAGTTGATGACTGCGCACGGAAAAGGTATCGGCAGCCTCGCGGCTGATCTTGTATTTTTGGGAAACGGCTTCTGCAGTCAGGCCCATGCCCACCAAATACTCGGGGTGCTCGGCAGCCATGTTGTAGTTGGGCGCGAGTTTGTATCCGGTCATGGGAATAAAGGACATGCTTTCGGCTCCTCCGGCAATATAGCAATCGCCCATGCCTGCCTTGATCTTGGCTACGGCAATGCTGATGGTTTCCAGCCCCGAAGCGCAGTAACGGTTGACCGTCATGCCCGGCACTTCCTTGCCCAAGGCTCTGTTGGCAATGAGGCGGCCTATTTGCAGGCCCTGCTCGCCTTCCGGATTGGCGCAGCCTACGATCACATCATCCACTTGCCTGGGATCCAGCTGTGGCACCTGCGCCAACAGGTGTTTGATGACATCTACAGCCAGGTCATCCGGGCGATAACTTTTGAATCCGCCTTTGCCAGCCTTGCCAACTGCGGAACGAAATCCTTTTATGATATATGCTTCGGGCATTTTACAGTGTTGTAAAAGTAAGAACTTTGAAAAATAAGATTGACAAAGGTAAAACTTGCTTTTGGTTTCCAAGGTTTAAAATTTGGCTAAGTTTATGCCCTGATGGCTGCCCTTATCCTTACCAAACGCTCCAAAAGCCCCTCCAAACGATCCAGGGGCAGCATATTAGCACCATCCGACTTTGCCTCAGATGGACGAGGGTGAGTTTCAATAAACAATCCATCCACGCCAACGGCTACGCCGGCCCGGGCCACTGTCTCTATCAGGGCTGGGCGGCCACCTGTAACGCCACTGCTTTGGTTGGGTTGTTGGAGTGAATGGGTACAGTCCAGCACCACGGGTACGCCAAAGGATTGCATCACAGGCAGACCCCTGTAATCTACCACCAAGTCCTGATATCCAAATGTTGTACCGCGCTCGGTAAGCATAACATTGGGATTGCCCTCTTCTTGTACTTTTTCCATGGCGAAACGCATGGATTCCGGGCTGACAAACTGGCCTTTTTTGATGTTTACCACCCTTCCTGTTTGTGCTGCAGCGGCCAAAAGGCTGCTTTGGCGACACAAAAAAGCCGGAATCTGCAAAATATCTACATACTCGGCGGCTATGGCCGCCTCGGCATCAGTGTGGATGTCCGTTGTTACGGGCACCTGATAATGTTCACCCACGGCTTTGAGGATGTTCAGGGCCTTTTCATCGCCTATGCCCGTAAAAGAGTCGCGTTTGCTGCGGTTGGCCTTGCGGTAGCTGCCTTTAAAGATGTAGGGGATGGAAAGTCGGGTACAGATGTCGTTCACTTTTCCGGCAATATCAAAAGCCATTTGCTCGCCTTCGATGGCACAAGGCCCGGCGATAAGGAAAAAATTGCCGCTTTCGATGTTTTTTAGATGGGGTATTTGTATGTTCATGTCTTTTTTTGCGCAAAGGTATGCTCAGCGATGTAAAAAAGCCACCCCAATAATGGAGTGGCCTGTACGTTCTGCTTTGTCAATGATAACTTTAATGTTCATCCTGGGCGTGTTTGGCATGTTCTGCGGTAAGTTTGGTCTGGATATCAGCGGGAACCGCACCATACTCTGCAAATTTTGTGGTAAATTTGGCCTTGCCTTGCGTAAGGGAGCGGAGTGTTGAGGAGTATTTATACAGTTCCTTCAACGGCACGCGGGCCTTGATCACCTGATAATGCCCGTCTGCGTCCATGCCCATGATGATGGCGCGGCGGGTTTGCAGGTCGCCCATGACATTGCCCATCACCTCTGCATCACAAAGCACCTCCAAGTCATATATAGGTTCCAATATTTGAGGTTTGGCGTTCATAAAGGCCTCTTTGAAGGCCATGGTAGAGGCAATTTGGAAGGCCATATCATTGGAATCCACATCGTGCATTTTACCATCATAAATGCTGACCCGTACATCACGGCAATAGGAGCCGGTGCAGGGGCCATCTTCCATTTTGGCCATGATGCCTTTTTTGATGGCATTCATAAATCGGGTATCAATAACGCCGCCTACGATAGCCCAAATGAAGGAGAATTTGCCTCCCCACTTCAGGTCTTCAACTTCAGTATGTTTGACACTCAGCCCTTCTGGGTTGGGCATGCCATCATAATAAGGTTCAACGCGCATGTGTACTTCCGCAAATTGGCCTGCACCGCCCGACTGTTTTTTGTGGCGGTAGTCCTGGTTCACGGATTTGTTGATGGTTTCCCGGTAGGGTATGCGCGGTTCTATGTATTGCAGTTGCACGCCAAAGTTCTGCTCGGCTTTATAGCGCACAATTTCGAGGTGCATTTCCCCTTGTCCTTCTATGATGGTTTGTTTCAGTTCCACGCTTTGTTCCACATGCAGGGTAGGATCTTCTTCCACAATGGAGTGGAGGGCATGGGCCATTTTTTCCACTTCTGCCTTGCTTGGGGGCATCACAGCCATGCGGATACGGGAAGGCGGGAAATGAATGCGCTCTATCTTGAGCTCCGAGCCTTTGGGATTTAGGGTCTGGTTGGTGTGAGAACCCTTCAGTTTTACGGTACAGCCAATATCGCCTGCCTGAAAAGCATCTACCTGATCCCTGTTCCGGCCTTCGCTCTCATATAATTGGGCAAAGCGTTCTACGGTACCATTGTCCGCATTGGTAAGTTCATCACCGGCGCGAAGCGTTCCTGAATACACCTTAAAGTAGGACACCAAGCCAACTTTGGGTTCATTTACAGTTTTGAAAATGAACACACAGGGGCGGGCATTAGGATCACAAGGCTTTGAGCCACTGCCCTCCAATGAGGCGGCTGGCCTATCCGCCGGGCTTGGGCAAATGTCATGAATAAAGCCCATGATACGGCCACTACCCATATCGCTTTGGCCGGAAGCACAAAAAACGGGGAAAAACTGACGGTGTGCCAGACCGATGGACAGCCCCTTGGCGAGTTCTTCTTCATTCAGGGTGCCTTCTTCAAAGAATTTCTCCATCAGGGACTCATCATTTTCTGCGGCTGCCTCCACTAAAGCATTGTGCATTTCATCTGCACGCTGCTTGTGCTCAGCGGGGATAGCCTGCTTTTCAGGTTTTCCGCCCCCTGTTGGAAATTTGTACATGACCATACGCAAGGCATCCACAATGGCATTGAAACCCGGGCCTGTGCTTACCGGGAATTGCAGGGGCAATACCCGGCTGCCAAAGCGGCTTTTGGCTTGCTCCAGGGTTTGTTCAAAATCCGCTTTTTCATGGTCCAATTGATTGATAACAAACAAGGTAGGTGTTTCAAATTTTTCAATGTATTCCCAAATCAGTTCCGTGCCTACTTCCACGCCACTTTTTGCATTGAGCAACATCACGGCAGTATCCGCCACTTTTAATGCAGATACGACCTCGCCGGCGAAATCATCCAAACCCGGCGTGTCGAGTATATTGATTTTGGTATCTTTCCAGGAACAATGAAGCAAAGAGCTGAATAGCGAGTGGCGGCGTTGTTGTTCGAGCGGCGTGTAGTCACTCTGAGTGTTGCCGTCGCCAATGGTACCCCGTCGGGTGACGGCCTTGGCTTCGAAGAGCATGGTTTCGGCAAAGGTGGTTTTGCCGCTTCCGGAGTGTCCGACTAAGACAATGTTCCGAATTTTGTCTGTGGTGTAAGCTGCTGCCATAGCGCAATGAACTGGTTTGGTGAATAAATCCGGTAGGGCCTTCTGCCGAGAAAAATTGATGTGTATGCTGAGGTTAGCATATATGTTACTGCATTAACCATATCGCACAACAAGTGTGTTTTCTCAGATAAAAAACCCTACCGTATAATGTAAACGGGCAGTGTTCATACAAAAAGAATTAAGTTTGGTGAAACAATCTGCTTTTCGCGGTTAAAGTATGTTCGTTTTGCAAAACAGCAAAATTTATTGGGATTTTTTTTCAAAAAGAAGCACGCAGTAACAATCCAGCCTGCTTTCTTGAATATTTAATGGTCAAAAATAAATGGCCTTAAGAAAGTGAAAAAAATAGCGGGATCAAGATTGTGGCGCTGGCAGTTTATACATTTGCATCAAATAACGCATTTATGAAGCAACACCTATTACATTATGCCCAGTACAACCTGTGGGCCAATCAGCGCATGGTTGATCTTTTTCGCGAAGCCGGCGAAACCATTGTCAACGCACCCGTTGTATCCAGTTTCCCCTCAATCCGCGCCACATTACTGCATCTCTGGGATGTCGAAGTGCTTTGGCTCGAACGTTTGCAGGGCAACTCTCCGCGAGATTTCCCTTCCAAAACCTTTACCGGAAACAATGAAGACATCTTCAATAACCTTGTTGAGGCTTCTTCAAAATTTGTACAATTTATTGAAAATCAGCCAGATTCCTATTTTAATAAAAATATTTCGTTTGGAATGCTCACCGTGGCCGGCACTCAGGAACAAACCCCTGTGGATATGATCCACCACTGCATGAACCACCAGACCATGCACCGGGGACAGTTGATTACCATGGCACGCCAGTTGGGCATTACCACCTTTCCAAGAACGGATTATATCATTTGGGCGCGGGGGAAATAAAGGTGGGATATTATGGTTTTAAAATGCATAAACAAGATAAGCCTTGAATGAATTATTAGACTATTTCAACAAGTACAACACGCTTTCTGAAGAGGCAACCAAGGCTATTTCTGGCCTGTGCAAGCCTGTTTTTTTCCAAAAAAGCAAAGAACTGCAACCAATAGGGCATACTTGCAAGACAATTTATTTTATGGTAAAAGGATCCGCACGGATCTACTACTTCAAGGATGATATCGAAGTAACAGAATGTTTCACGTTTGAAAACAATATAATCGCAAGGGTAGAAAGCCTTTTTTCGGGCAAACCATCCCGTAAAGCCATTCAAATTTTAGAAGATTCAGAATTGATCGCGATCAGTGCTACACCATTGTTCAACTTATACGATACCTTTCCAGACATCGAACGGTTGTTCAGAAAAATTTTTGAAGCAGCGTACGTGGAAACCGTCAATAGAGTTGAAAGCCTACAGTTTCATACCGCAGAAGAAAGGTATTTGGCACTTTTGAACGAGGCCCCCGATATTTTACAAAGAGTGCCCCTAAAGCATATCGCTTCTTATTTGGGCATCACACAAGTCAGTTTAAGCAGAATTAGGGCATCTATCCGGTGATTATTTATCAAATGTAAAAGAATCCCATTTTCAAAGCCCTCAACTTTGCAGGGCGTTTTGTGCGCGGATTTAACTATTGCCTCATCATTTTTATATTAGGTAAGATGAAAATATTAATCATCATCAATGACGGTGCATACGGCACCGAGAAAGCCTATAATGGCCTGCGTATTGCCAATCAATTGGGCAAAGAGCATCAAGAAGTAGACGTCCGAATATTCTTGTTGGGTGATGCGGTAAGCTGTGCCATAAGCCATCAAAACGTACCCAACGGTTATTACAATCTTGAAAGGATGATCAAATTGTCCATCCTCAAAGGGGCAAAAGTTAAATTGTGCGGCAGCTGTGTTGATGCCAGAGGCATTAAGGACATACCGCTTGTGGAAGGCACAGAAATCAGTACCCTTGCAGAACTAACCAACTGGATAGTGGATAGTGACAAGGTTTTGACATTTTAATAAATGGTACTATTTCGGGAATTATCAATAGATACAAGTTTTGCGACAAAATAAAATTCAATTAGGCCTTAAAGAAAACTGGCAGCAATTCACTTTATTGGTTGTCGTCAATGCATTCGTGGGGGGCATGGTAGGCTTGGAGCGGTCTATTTTTCCACAATTTGCTGAATCCATTTTTGGGCTTACGTCAAAATCGGCAATACTCTCTTTTATAGTGGCATTTGGTGTAAGTAAATCCATAGCCAACTATTTTATGGGCAGCTTGGCCAATCGAATAGGGCGTAAAAACCTGCTGATCACAGGTTGGCTACTGGCCTTGCCTGTACCTGTTTTGTTGATTTATGCCAGCCACTGGAATTGGGTTGTTTTTGCCAATATTTTATTAGGCATTAGCCAGGGTTTGACGTGGAGTAGTACCGTTGTCATGAAAATGGATCTGGTGGGAGAAAAACAAAGGGGGTTAGCCATGGGCATCAATGAGTTTGCAGGCTATTTGGCCGTTGGGATTGTTGCTTTTTTGACAGGATACATGGCCGATAAGTACGGTATCCGACCTTATCCTTTTTACCTGGGTATTGTGATGTCCGTACTGGGACTGCTGCTGACACTTATTTGGGTTAAAGACACCCAAACCTTTGTTTCGCACGAAACAAAATCATCCAATGTCCCTTTGGCCAAAAATGTTTTTTTTGCCACAAGTTTCTCTGACAAAACCCTGAGTTCTGTATCACAGGCGGGGCTGATCAACAACCTAAATGATGGTATGATTTGGGGATTATTGCCTATGTTGCTTTTTCAATTGAGTTTTGGCAATGAAGATATTGGATTCATCACGGCCATTTACCCTACCGTTTGGGGCCTTGGACAACTTTTTACAGGAAAATTATCGGATACCTTCTCAAAAAAGAAAATGCTGTTTTGGGGCATGTTCCTGCAAGGTATTGCCATCATTTTGCTCATTTATGTAAACCAATTCTATCAACTTGCACTACTTTCAGCCTTGTTGGGATTGGGTACTGCATTGGTTTATCCAACATTTCTTTCCACAATAGCTCAGGTTACCCATCCCAATCAAAGGGCAGAAAGTATCGGTACATTTAGGTTATGGCGCGATTTAGGCTATGCTTTAGGAGCCATAATTTCGGGTATTACAGCGGATATTTTGGGCATCTCTTATGCCGTTTTATTGATTGGATTTTTGACTATAATCTCTGCATTGGTCATTCATGTACGTATGCCTGAGCATTCGCAGAGAAAAACCAAGAGACCTGTCACACATTCCACCAATACGTCAATTTCAATACAAAAGCGCGGTTTTTAACCAAAAAACTGTCCGGGAAATAGTTGTCCGTGTACACAATGAACAAATCGGAAGCCGGAGCGTAGCGCCATTGAAAGCGCGTATTGAGGTTTACGTTGTTGCTCTGTTCATTGTACTGCAAAAACGTGGTGAGGTATATTTTTTTGGTGAAAGTGACATCTAAGCGGGGGCTAATGAGCCAAAAACGTGCATTAAGCAGGCCATATTCATTGCTCGCAGGAAACTGAATATCATTGTATTCTGCTGATACCGCCACGCTGCCATAAGGCTGAAAACGCCAGGCCCCGCTGGCCGCTAAGCGCAGGCGTGTGCCATTGGCGAAATATCCGCCATAACGCGACTCAAAAGTTCCGGTCAGCAGTCGCTGCGGCTTGGATTCAAAACGGGTGCCAAAGGAGTTCCAGATATGTCGCGAGCCAACAGGAAGTTTGATGCCTCTCAGGTTTGTGGGATCAAAGGTCTGGAGCAGTTCAATATAGTTGTTGGCCGTCCAGATGGTAAAATAAGTTTGATCCCTAAAAGTAAAATTGCAATACACAGATGTTTCATTTTCAATGGTATTTCCTATTTTTTGTGTGAACAAAGTATGGTTCCAGCCGGGTTTTACCACCAAGAGTTTCCCTTTTTTGGGAAAGAAATTATAGCCGCCATAAATACCCGTTCTGTAGTGGTCAGAGCGTTGCAAAAAGCCTGTTTCGGGGTTGTAATTTTTTTCAATCCGCTCCTGGTTGATTTCGAAATTAAACCTCCGATCACCATAGCGCAGCACGGCGGCGAAAGCCTGAGTGCTATCGTTCCTGCCCGGGCTAAATGATTTGGAGTAATAAAATTTGCCACGCCAGAGGTCATTTTTAGAGGCTAAATTATATTCTAATCCAGCTACTCTATTGAAGCGCGAGCCTCCTCCAGTGTGCTGATCCGCCTTTATGTTTTCTTTGTTCACCACGAAACCATTGAGATTGGAGCGGGTAAAAAAGCGTCGCTGTACACTTAACACACTGAAGTTTTGCGCAGGGTACACCTCATCATTGCTCACTCCAGTCTGCATGTTCATGGCCCCGATGCGCCAATCCTTGTTTAAACGTCCGCTTACCCTCGCTCCTGCGTGTATGGGTGAAAACAGTCCGATCCTGCGCGAGAAAAACGGGCGTATGGCATTGAACCCCAAATTGTTGAACAGATCACTGTTTTCTAAGAAGAATTGTCGGCGCTCAGGGAAAAACAACTCAAAACGATCTAAGTTGGTGACTTGCCGATCCACTTCCACCTGCGAAAAATCGGGATTGACGGTCAGGTCAAGGTTCAACTGAGAGCTGAGCGCCACTTTGCCATCAAGCCCAATAGCAGAGCGGGTATCCGCCTCACCCGTTGGTCTGATCTGTCGAGACACCCCACCCAAAACAAAAGGGATCAGGGAGATATTGGGGCCGGTTTGTGGCGGGGGACTTTCCCAGTTCAGCACGCCCGTGTAAGCCAAAGAAGCGGTTGGCAATTGGCGCGGCACAGGTGCCCACACCGATTTTTCCGTGGTCGTAATATCCAAACGGCTAAAATTGACGCCCCAGCGGGTCAGTCCTTTTTTATAGCGCAGGGTCTTGAAGGGTATGGCGGCTTCAAAAACCCAGCGATCGGGGTATTGCTTAACGGCGGAGAACCATCGGTTGTCCCAACTGAGGTTTACCGTGCTACCCTCAAACTCTTGCCCGTCCCATTCTGCGCCAGCGGCATTGACACCAAAGGCAAACCCGTTCGTTTGGTCATCATAAGGATCAAGAAAAAAGGTAAAATTATCATTGCGCGGAAAATTCCAATCGCGCCGCAAGGACTCCAAACGAAGCGGGTGGGATTGATCGTTTTCTGCCAGAATATATAAAAATCGGGCATCGTAGGTCATGCGTACGCGTGTGTTAGCCTTGGCAAAAGAAGTATCCATGGGCAACACCTGAAAAAAACCAGCAGCTACCTGCGCATTTGACCATGCACTGTCATTGGCTGCCCCGTCAATGTGTATCTTTCCCTGAGCCTTTTTGAGGTGATAGGTATAATTTTCATTCTTCTTTTGTGCCGATATAATATATGGCAACACAAGGCATAAGAGTAGCGCGGTCAGTATTTTTTGCACGGGACATAAGGTGGGTTAACGCAAATTATAGGGCAAAAGAAACACAAGTTGTTAAAATGACATAAATTTAGTTGCCCAGTGTATCTGACCCAACATGGACATTTATGCTTTATTTTTTCATTTTTTATTTCATTCTTACCCTTAAAGTGATTCCAGTTACGATTGCACTCGCATCAGAATCAAAAAAATACAATTTAAAATTATTTGGAGTGAACCTTAAATTAGGCTCTATCCCTAAAACCATTTTTTCACCTAACTTTATTTCCAATCCAGCAAACATTCCAATCGTAAAAATGGATTCATCAACTTCATTTTCGACTTGGGTCAATTCTTCGTCATCCATTTGCTCATGTAAAATCTTAGCTTTTGTTTTTGTACCCAAATTCACATTTAGTATGCTGCCAAATCCTATCATATAATTAATTTTTTTATTTTTTGAATTGATCGTATACCCTAAATCAACAGGTATTCCTATTGATGTAATGATAATATCGTTTTGTATGCTTGATTCGGTGTCATTTAAAATATCTGTTTCAAATTTTAGCCCTTCAATTTTGTGGCGATTTTTTATGTTCTGATAATTTATTCCACTCCTTAGAAATACTTTTGGGTTTAAATCGTATTGGGCTTGAATCCCTAAGGAATATCCTATTCCTATTCCTCCCTTTTCGCCAATTCCGCCTGCTGTCTGGGGGGCTTTAATTGTCATTAAACTAATTGGGGTATTGACGTTTGCTCCAAGCGAAATTTTATTTTGGCTAAATCCCATGATTGGAAAAATCAGCATGATTGAAATGATCCGAATGTGTTTTTTCATTGTCTTTCTATTTTGACTGTGATATGAACATAACGACGTTTGTAGTACGAGCGTTGGGTCAATGTAGGGGGGCTGAAGTAATATAACTCTGTAAAATGAAATAAATTTATTTGCCTTGGCGATAAAAATTATACGATCATAATTTTTTTCAAAATCAAATTAATATCTTTTAATTCAAATTAATATATAATAATAATATATTTAATGTATTTATCGAGCCAAATTTCTTAAAAAAAAATTAACATATCAGAATTTGGAAGTCTGAATGACAGGCCCTGTTCTTTGCAGCCGTGTTAACGAATCGCAATCATATCAACTCAAGCAAAAGCAGCGCATTTTCAATGTGTATGTGCATGTGTTGTTGTCCACTCCGGTCACCTGACCAGTCGAGAGGGTTGCGCTCCATGCACACAAGTTAATTTTCAGGTTTTTTGAAAATTACTTTTGGCGAAAAGGCCCCTTGGACTGTGTCCAAGGGGCCTTTTTGTTTTCCGTCATTAATTCTTCACAACATATCAATTTTTTATTACAATGGCTAATCAACCTTTGCACTTTGACACCCTCCAACTCCACGCCGGCCAACAGCCCGACCCTGCTACCAACAGCCGCGCGGTACCCATTTATCAAACCTCCTCTTATGTGTTCAACAATGCAGAGCACGGTGCCAACCTTTTTGCCCTGAAAGAGTTCGGCAACATTTACACCCGTATCATGAACCCCACCACTGATGTGTTTGAAAAACGCATTGCCGCTTTGGAAGGCGGTGTAGCAGCCTTGGCTGTGGGTTCGGGGCAAGCCGCTCAGTTCATTGCGCTCAACAATATTTTACAGGCAGGCGATAACTTTGTGACCACCAGTTACCTGTACGGCGGCACTTACAATCAGTTCAAGGTAGCCTTCAAACGCCTTGGAATAGAGGCGCGCTTTGCGGACGGCGATAAGCCGGAAAGTTTTGAGGCCCTCATTGATAGCCAAACAAAGGCGCTTTACTTAGAAACCGTTGGCAATCCGGGCTTTAACATTCCTGATTTTGAAAAAATAGCGGCTATTGCGCGCAAATATGATCTTCCCCTTATCGTGGACAATACTTTCGGCGCGGGTGGCTATCTGTTTCGCCCATTGGAGCATGGAGCCAACATCGTGGTGGAATCTGCGACCAAATGGATCGGCGGGCACGGCACCAGCATCGGCGGCGTGATTGTGGACGGCGGCAACTTTAACTGGGGCAATGGAAAATTTCCACAGTTTACGGAGCCCAGTGAAGGCTATCACGGCCTAAAATTCTGGGATGTTTTCGGTACCGATGGCCCCTTTGGAAACATTGCCTTTATCATTCGCGCCCGTGTGGAAGGACTACGCGACTATGGCCCTGCTATTAGTCCCTTCAATTCTTTTCTGCTCTTGCAAGGTTTGGAAACCCTTTCGCTGCGCGTACAGCGCACTGTTGACAATGCCCTGGCGTTGGCTCAATGGTTTGAAAAACACCCCAAAATTGAATGGGTGAACTATCCCGGCTTAAGTTCAAGCCCATATAAAGCATTGGCTGACAAGTACTTAAAGAATGGTTATGGCGGCGTATTGAGCATAGTGGTAAAAGGCTCCAAAGAAAATGCCACAGAAGTGATCAACAGCCTAAAATTGGTGAGCCACCTTGCCAATGTTGGTGATGCCAAAACGCTCATCATTCAACCCTCGGCCACTACCCACCAGCAGCTCAGTGATGAGGAGCAACGTGCAGCGGGCGTGGTGCCTACGTTATTGCGCATTTCGGTGGGCATAGAGCATATTGATGACATCATTGCCGATTTTGAACAGGCTTTGGACAAAATTGAAGTGGCGCAAAAGGAGCGCGCCACATTGGCGTAGGGCCAACTTAAATACTTGATATAGAATGATTTGTCATTTCGCAGCGAAGCAAAGGAATCTGCACAAGCCAAACCCACGTAAAACGAACGGGGTAGATGTCTCCGCTTCGCTGCGACGTGATAAGCCCCTGAAGAAATAGGCACAGACTCCTTTTACTAATGTTTGACAATTTCCGGCGGGTGTTCCCCAATGGCGATCAAAGCGAAACGCAAATTCACGACTTGTTTTCGATTGAGCCGCAAGGCTTCAATGGTAGCGCGCCCGATAGCGGTCAAGCCAAGAATTTCGGTGAAGCTGACATCCCAGACAAAATGCTCCTGCCACGACATTATCCTGGGATTAAAAACAGGCCACATTTGCATGGAAAGTTCGTCGAGGATCAGGGTTTTGGTTGCTTTGTACAAATTGCAGCCAAAGCAGGAGAAGGCAAGATTGTCCAATTCATCGCTCCCGCCTTTGGATTTTGGATAAATGTGTTCAATGGTATATGGCTCGGTAGAAAAAAAGTGGGGACACTTGCAGTATTCACATCGCCCTGCTGCCCTGTCATAGACCTCCTGTTTAATAGCAAGCGAAAATTGCTTTTTGCTCATTAACGGATGTGGGAAAGGTTGGGTACTATACCCATTTTTTGCATCAGTTCACGGACAGGTACATTGCGCAGCGAGGCCAAGGCACTCAAGTGTTTAAGCCTGTTCGTATTGAGTTTTTCAACCCTTTCGAGCAAGCGGGAAAGTTCCTGACGTTCAGCATTGCTTATCGTGCCGTTTTCATGTTTTTGGCGCAGCAGCTCAAAACGACGAGCCTGAACTTTTCCAAGTCCTTTATTAATTTTTTGGATCAATGCGGCCTCATTGGTTGATATATCAGGGTAATCACGACGGATACGCACCGACATAATATAGGCAATGGCAGCATCAAGACTACTGTCGTCCAAGCGTTCGACCTGCTCGTAAATGGTTGCTATTGCAGCATTTATGGCCATAGATTATAATGTGATGATGTGATAATGGGCGAATGTGATAATAACGCCAATGTGATAATGTGGCGAAAAACACTAAACGCTTTTGAATACCAATGACGTATTAGGACATGCAAAAATAGGTTTTTATTCTAAAAAGTTCAAACTTACAAAAAAAATGCTTCAATTTAGTGGCTCTGCCGTACAGTTTTACACTGCTGATATTGACCTACACTTAGAGCAGGGAGGTCAGATCAGACGGCCCACCATAGCCTATCACACTTATGGCTCGCCAGAGAAGCCAGTCATTTGGGTATGTCATGCCCTAACGGCCAATTCGGATGTTTTTGATTGGTGGGCAGGCCTATTTGGGCCTCAGGATTTATTCAATCCGGATGATTTTTTCATTGTTTGCGCCAATGTTCTGGGCGGTTGTTATGGCACTACCGGGCCGCTCTCTGAAAATCCAACTACGGAGGATATCTATTATCACGATTTCCCGAAAATTACTATCAGGGATATGGCAGTTGCCCATGATTTGTTGCGCAAACATTTAAAAATCAATAAAATAAAATTAATCCTTGGTGGCTCTTTGGGCGGCCAACAGGCATTGGAGTGGGCCATCCTAAAACCCGATTTATTTGAAAACCTGGCACTCATAGCCACCAATGCTCGTCATTCTGCATGGGGTATTGCGTTTAATGAAGCACAGCGCATGGCTATTCAGGCTGATTCCAGCTGGCGTGAGCGCCACCCGAGGGCGGGCGATGCCGGCATGAGGGCCGCCCGGGCTGCTGCCTTGCTTTCCTATCGCCATTATGCTACCTATCTGGCGGCCCAAACGGATGAAACTGCAGTATTGGATCAGTACAAGGCAGCTACTTACCAACAATATCAGGGTGAAAAATTATCGCGCCGGTTTAATGCCTATACCTATTACAGGTTGTCAGAGGCTATGGACAGCCATCATGTAGGGCGTGACCGTGGGAGTGTAGAGCATGTTCTGCAACAAATTGCCATAAGGACATTAGTTGTAGGGATTAGTTCGGACGTTCTTTTCCCTCCGGAAGAGCAGCGTTTTTTGGCACAGTATATACCCGGAGCCGCATACCGTGAAATAGATTCTTTTTATGGCCATGACGGTTTCCTGATTGAAACGGAGCAATTGAGCGGGTTGTTGCGGGATTTTTTGGCTTCGGGAGCAGGTCAATTACCCGTACTGATGAAGGCGGCCTGATGCTAAGCCAGTGCCTTCAGTGCTGCCTTGATCAAATCCTCCACCCTGCTCAGGTTGGGGCTGTCCTTTTGTACGGCATTGAGCGCTTTTTGTACGGCAATGCGCTGAAAGCCCAAGGCCATGAGTGCCGAAATGGCTTCTTCGCGCACGGCCATGCTTGCTCCTGTACCGGGCAGCAGAACGGGGCCATCCCCGGCCTCTTTGGAAAGTTTGGATTTGAGGTCGAGGATAATTTGTTTGGCCGTCTTGGCGCCGATGCCTTTTACTTTTTGTAAGATATGGGCTTGCTCACCGATGACCGCGGCGCGCACCTCGTCCACACTCATGGAGGAAAGGATGAGTTGCGCCGTAGTGGCGCCCACGCCCGTCACCCCGATCAGTTGTATGAAAAGGTTTCTTTCGGTTTGGGTGGCAAACCCGAAAAGGGTGTGTGCGTCTTCACGGACAATCAGGTGTGTATATATAATGGTGCGTTCCTGACCTTCTATGGCTGTAAAAGTGCTGAGCGGGATATTCACGTGATAACCCACTCCTCCAGCTTCTACCACTATGAAAGCAGGGCTGCGATAAGTGATTTCTCCTTTAAGGTATGCGTACATTTTTCAGGTATGATGAATGGCCTATTTCCTAAATCCGCCACCCATTTTAGGCATGCCGGGCATGCCCATACCGGGTAAGCCCATGCCCCCCATCGGGCTATTGGCCATTTGGTGCATGAACTTGCGCATTTCGTTGAAATTCTTGACAAAGAGATTGATCTGGTCCAAGGTTTGGCCACAGCCGCGGGCGATGCGCTTTTTACGGCTCAGGTTGAGAAGATCAGGGTTAGCGCGTTCTTTGGGGGTCATACTTTGTACAATGGCCTCTACCTTTAATATGGCTCGCTCATCAATATTGATATCCTTGATGGCCTTGCCCATGCCGGGGATCATGCCGAGAAGGCTTTTCAGGTCACCCATTTTTTTGATTTGCTGCATTTGGCCCAAGAAGTCATTAAAATCAAACTTGTTTTGTTTGATGCGTTTTTCAATACGTTTGGCTTCTTCGTCATCAAAATCCATTTGGGCTTTTTCCACCAGCGACACAATGTCACCCATGCCCAGAATACGCTGTGCCATACGATCGGGGTAAAACACGTCGAGGGTATCCAGTTTCTCACCCATGGATACGAACTTGATGGGTTTGCCCACGATATATTTGATGGAAAGTGCCGCACCACCGCGGGTATCACCGTCCAATTTGGTCAACACCACGCCGTCAAAGTTGATGCGCGTGTTAAAGGCTTCGGCAGTATTAACCGCATCTTGGCCCGTCATGGAATCCACAACAAACAGGGTTTCCGTTGGATTGAGGGCGTTTTTGATAGCGGCTACCTCATCCATCATGACCTCATCCACGGCCAAGCGGCCGGCAGTATCCACGATGACCACATTATGGCTGTTGGCTTTGGCGTATGCCACAGCGTTTTTGGCTATCTCAACAGGATTTTTGTTTTCCGGTTCTTTATAAATTTGTACCCCAATACTTTCTGCGAGAACGGTCAATTGGTCCATAGCGGCCGGCCGATACACGTCACAGGCAACTAACAGTGGCGACATCTTGCGCTGCTCTTTGAGCATCTTGGCTAATTTGCCGCTAAAGGTAGTTTTCCCTGAGCCTTGCAGACCTGCGATCAGCACCACTGCGGGGCTGCCTTTCACATTGATGCCCACACTCTGCCCACCCATGAGATCGGTCAGCTCGTCCATGACGATTTTGACCATCAATTGGCCCGGGTTTACATTGCGCAGCACATTTTCGGTGCCCAGTGCTTTGTCTTTTATTTTATCGGTAAATTCCTTGGCGATTTTATAGTTAACGTCGGCACCAACCAAGGCGCGACGTATTTCCTTAATGCTTTCAGCGACATTGAGTTCCGTGATACGGTTATTTCCCTGAATTACTTTAAACGCCGACTCGAGGCGTTCACTCAAACTTTCAAACATTGGCAATGTGATTTTTTAATGGACGGCAAAGGTAGAATTTTTCCCTTAAAATAAAAAACCCTGACAAGAGGAGTTCTTGCCAGGGTTCGGATCATACTCCAGTCAAACTATTTTGTCCGAAGCACTTTCTCCCGCTAAATTAGTAGTGAGCTACAGTGTTTGTTTTTCAGGCACAAAATTAGGATGGTGTGTCAATACCCACGTCAAAAATCAGGGTACAGCAGCGTACAAGAGGGTACACAGGCGTACAATTTTGCAAGAATTAAAGCATAATTGGGCCACTTCGGCCAGTCTTAATTAAAAAATCCGAAGGTTTTTTGCCGAACCGCTCCTGAAATTGTTGGGAAAAATGTTTGGCTTGACGTATGCCTACGCTTCCGATGGCTTCCTTAACGGAACTGCATTTTCCGGATTCGAGCAGCATGCGTACCTCCTGAAATCGCACCTCGCGGATATATTCGTTAAGGGTCAAGCCCGTGAGCCGCTTTACTTCTGTGAACAACACCGTACGGCTTGTAGTCATCAATCTGGCAAGGTCTTCGGCAGTAAGATCGTGTTTGGCGATATTGGTTTTGACCACCTGTTCGAGCTGGGC
>CAZIKN010000005.1:0-61822 GCA_964539805.1 uncultured Saprospiraceae bacterium
TCATTGTAAAGCCTCAATACTTCAGGAGCAAAGGTTATGGCAGGATTTGATTGACAATTGGGGCTTGATGGCTGTAGCTCGCCCAAAAAACGGGTAGAATTGGTTGGGATATCACGAAATTTACCCACCGTAAAAATACGATTACTACCTGTTAGCGTAATGGTTTCGCTCTGGCGTACCACATTGGCCACATCAATCGTTGCGGGGTTATAGCGCACCAGCGTGCCTGCAATCAGCGCACCATTTGCGCCATTGTAACGAGAACGGTTATAACGCAGATTGGTGGCATCAAAATGGCCGAGCAAAATACCTGCATTTTCATAACGGGATGAGCGGATATCCCAATTTTGATTACCCGTAGAATGTGTGGTCTGGGCCACAACAGCAGTCCAAGTGTTGTTCAATTGTGATACATTGTATAAAGTATTGTTGACAAATCCCGTTTGAACCATCATATTAGGAAAATTGCCACTTCGACCAATGCTCATACGTGTGATGGGTCGGCAGGCTACTGCCGTACAAAGGCCAAAGGCGCGAGGTGCTGCGAGCAAGGCCCCATTGGCGGGGTTCACTCGGAAGGTCACGGCCCGGCCATTGTTGGCATCAATCCCTCCCAATATCAGCCCATTGGCACCCTCATTAATCAAGCACTGGGCATCCGTACGGAAATGACGATTGGCCAACGGGTACAGGCGGAAAAAACCCACTGCATTGAAGTTAAGATCAGTGCGCAACAAGAAGACATTCTGAAGATTATTCACCAAAACTGTCCCAGACACATACAGAGCATTGTCACTCACCAGAAGAATATTGTTGACCTCCAGTTTTGACCAACCAGCCTGTAAGCGTACATAACGGGACGCCTGGATGGCTGCGGTTGCATTGTTCACGCGCATTAGGAATATCTGGTCTTGTACCGCTCCAGCCGCGCTGGTCTCACTCACAAGACCTGTCATAAAATAGGAACCAAGGCCTTCTGTAAACTTGGCCCCTCTTAGATTGCGCAGGGTGTTATTGGGCGTAATAATGTAGTTGAATATCGGATTGTTCACGGCACCTGTTGCCGTGTTGTAGTGCTGAATGGAGCTACCATTATATGCTGCTCCCGCGTTGGGAACAAACCGAACCAATCCTGCGGGGCGATTGGCTGCTGTGCCCACATTGCGCAGATCATAGATGTTGTCTATGTAATAGGCGGAATTAGGCGTGGCCGTAAGTTTGAACTGCTGTGCATTGACCGTAAAGGCCGCAACAAAACATAAAATGACAATGAGAAAAGTGGACTTGAAGGGTTTCATGTCTATAAATTTGGTAAATGATGATTGTTTTGCCTACTCTTAACGCTTTTCGGCTTTCGCGCTCCTAAAAAGGGCAGTTGGCTGGAGAAGATTGCTGCCGCATTACGCGTAATTGGACAATTAAACGAAAAAGAAATTGATTTATTGTGCTGCGGAAAATTTTAACATTTATTAGATTGAAACAGATTGATAGGGCAACAAGATTTCAAGCGATGGGCCTTTTTATCATGCTTTAAGTATGTTTGGAGTTATTGTTTCGGGAACCAGAAGGTAAATCTGTTATTATTTTTACCCTTAGCAAGTGCAAATCTTTGAGGTATAAAAAACAAGCCATGATTTGCGAAGAAATTGTAATCCTGTCCCATGATACAGACCTTGAAACAATATTGGTACTGTAGCTTAGCGCTTGTCTGGATTTCAGTGAGTTGAGCGAAAGCAAACAAATTTTATTGCTTGCAGCCGATTGATGGAATTCCAGACAAGTTCTCTAAGCCTGGATATAAAAATCTGCTCATTGAGCGGCCTTTTTTACCTGATTGTACAATTCCAATTCATCACCAGGCTGGTATTTTTTGTGTTGCCATACTAATTTCCCTGTTTTATCAAATACAAATACCTGCGGTAATCCATTTAAACCACCCGGTAAAATGTCTTTAAATCGCCTTGTCCGATCCCAATATACCGAAAAGGGCCACCCATGTTGTTTAGCCATGGGCTTAATTTTTTTGAAGCGATCGGGGAAATCAATGGATATGGCAAAAAGCTGAAAATCAGTTTCCTGTTTCCATTGTTCCCAATTCTTGGTATAGGCTCCAAATTCGGCCACACATGGTATGCAGGTGGTCAACCAAAAAGCCAACACAGTAGGTTTGTTCTTTTTGAATACTTCAGGAGCATTAACCTGTGTACTATCCGGGGTAGTTAAAGTGATGCCTTTAAAAGGGAATGCTAAATTGGGCTGTTCCCGATCTTGGGACAATGCCAGTTGTGTAATGAAGATCAGAAACGGGAATAAGGTATATTTCATGGGAAAGATCAAAATTTTCCTTCCAAAAACGCCTGAACATCTTGTGCGGTTCTGGACGGGTTTTCTTCTTGAGGCCAATGGCCCGTGTTTTGATATATCCGGATTTCGGATTTTCTAATTTTTTTATGAAAAAGGTAAATAAACTCGGGTGATATACGTGTATCCTCGGCACCCCAAAGAATCAAGGTGGGTGACTTTATTTTCTCCACTTCCTCACCCGGAGGCCTGTTATCACTTACCGAAGCACGATCTGTGAAGGCTTTTCTGTTGCCTGGCCGCAATACAAGATCAAAATGTCGTTGTACCAATTCGTTGTTAACCAATGAATTATCTGCATAAACATCTTCCAGCATAATCCGAACAAAGGTTTTTGGCGTGATGCTCCAAAGTATGCGGTTGAGCACGGGTATTTTTGCCAGAATAGTTACCCAATCACTGTTCTTTTCTTCGAACCCTGGAGGGCTTATCAATACCAAATGATTGATACGTTCAGCATGTTCTGAGGAATAATGCCACGCCACCAAGGCCCCAAGGCCATTTCCCGCAAGTGTAAATTTTTTCAATTTCAGGACATTAGCCAAGCTGTCAATAAAACTTGCATAGGAAAACACACTGTAACTCCCGCGCGGATGAGGCCCGGTAAGCCCAAAACCGGGAAGATCAACGCTGATGAGTTGATATTTTTTCAGATCAACATGAGAGGCCCAGGCACTCCATGTATGTAAGGAACTATTGGCGTCATGGAGTAGCACTACAGGTTCACCCTTACCCATTAATCGGCAGTGCACCTCCGCACCATCTACAGTTACAAAAGTGGATTCGGGGTAAGAATATTGTTGAATAAGGCCGTTTAACGGCAGGTCCGGGTGCCAGTTCAGGTAAACCCATCCGCAGACCAACAACAAAACACCCCAACGGATCAGCCTTGTCAGGCGAATACTGCCCAGTAATTTGCCAATGGGGATACGCTTCTTCTTATTTGGATGATCCAAAAGTGGTGATTCCTCCTTTGGTTCTTCCAAACTTCGAATATTTTCCTGGGGCGCTGTTTGCTCGTCAGGCAGCGGCACCAATTCTTCGGATTTATCAAGATCAAACGGGTCGTTCATATTTGGGGGTTATAGCCTAGGTAACGAACAGCCTTATCCAATAGCCATTTCCAGATCCTCAATCAAATCATCAGCATCTTCTACCCCGACGCTCAGCCGGATCAGTGAATCAGTAAGACCTACCTTAAGCCGCTCCTCGCGGGGAATACTGGCATGGGTCATACTCGCCGGGTGGCCGATCAGTGATTCTACCCCACCCAATGACTCTGCAAGTGAGAATAGTTGGGTGCTGCTCAGCACACGGGTAGCATTTTCTACAGTATTGTCATTTAAATCAAAGGACACCATGGCTCCGAACATGCGCATTTGACGTTGTGCTATATCATGGTTGGGGTGAGTGGCAAAGCCCGGCCAAAACACGCGGGCCACCTTGGGATGAGCTGCAAGGTACTGAGCAATAGCCGATGCGTTCTCACAGGCTCTTTGTACCCTAAGATGAAGGGTTTTTATGCCACGAAGCACCAAAAAACAATCTTGTGGCCCGGGCACTGCTCCGCTGGCATTTTGCAAGAAGCGAAGTCGTTTCGCGAGTTCGTCATTTTTAACGATTAGGCAGCCATGCACCACATCGGAGTGACCTCCTATATATTTCGTAGCGGAGTGAAGCACAATATCAGCACCGAGGTCCAGCGGATTCTGCAAATAAGGAGAGGCAAAGGTGTTGTCAACACAGCTTAGAATTCCATGCTTGCGTGCAATGGCACACACTGCGGCTATATCCACGATATTGAGCATGGGATTGGTGGGCGTTTCGATCCAGATCAGTTTGGTATCCGGGCCTATGGCTTGCTCTACATTGGCGGCATTATACATATCAATGTAACGGCTTTTTAAGCCCCATTGGCCATAAACGCGAACCATCTGGCGATATGATCCTCCGTATAAGTCATTGACTGACAGTATTTCATCACCACTTTTGAGCAATTTGATTACTGCATCTTGCGCTGCGAGCCCAGAGCTGAAGCAGATTGCTTCAGTACCATTTTCCAAGGCCGCCAGATTAGTTTCCAATGCGCTACGGGTAGGGTTTTGGGTACGTGCATATTCATAACCCTTGTGGTCACCTGGAGCAGCTTGCACATAGGTAGAGGTCTGAAATATAGGGGTCATAATTGCCCCGGTTGAGGGGTCGGGCTCAATACCCGCATGAATAACTTTGGTTGCAAATTTCATGGTTGGGAAAAAATTAGGGCACAAAAGTACGACGCAGTTGGCAGGGATTGAAATTGTTTGATCGGTATAAAGTACTTTTAGGCGATAAAATAAAACAGCCCCTTAATTAAACTACCATTTTGGCATCGGCCAATGGCAAATCCCAGTAACCCACATGCAAAGCGCGGAATCATTACTTGCAATGTTGGAAAAGCACCAAAGCGCCTTTGACGAGGAAGGCCTTTTTCTGCAATTGGCTATCCAGTTTGTAGAAAAACATCCCTTTGATTTCTGGAAACGAAGTACCTTAGAAGGACACTTAACAGCATCTGCCTGGGTACTCAATCCAGGCAAAGACAAGGCCTTACTGATCCATCATTTAGGGTTAGACCGTTGGTTTCAGCCGGGGGGACATGTAGAGGATGAAGACAATACGTTGATCCAAAGTGCATTGCGCGAAGTGAAAGAGGAATGCGGAATTGCCCAATTGAGCATTTTGTCAGATGGCATTTTTGACCTGGACATTCATGTGATCCCAGGCAAAAAAGATGTTCCGGAACATTTGCATTACGATGTCCGATTTTTATTTGGTGCCGAAACAGAAGTCGTCGCCTTTGACAAAAGTGAAGTTCGCGACCTGCGTTGGGTATCCCTTCGGGAATTTACACACGCAAATGTGCAGCAGGCCATTAGACGAATGGCGTTAAAGAGCCTTCAATAGCCACTGCCCGCCCAATCCTTGTTCATCATTTGCCACAGTTTGTCCTTCAAGAGTTGCAAATTTTTATTGGTCATAGAAGAGATGAAGATTGCTTCTATGTTGTCGGGGAGGGTAGCCCGAAGCATTTTTTCCAATTCTGCATCAATAAGATCGCTTTTGGTAATGGCCAGCAATCGGGGCTTGTCCAAAAGGTCAGGGTTATATTGCTCCAATTCGTTGAGCAGGATTTGATATTCTTCACCCAGGCTGCGGCCAGTATCACAAGGTATCATAAATAGCAAAAGGCTATTGCGTTCAATATGGCGCAAAAAGCGATGGCCCAAACCTTTCCCTTCATGCGCCCCTTCAATAATACCGGGAATATCCGCCATAATGAAGGATTGTCCGTCACGTACTTTTACGATGCCTAATTGTGGGGTAAGGGTGGTAAACGGATAATCCCCAATTTTGGGTTTTGCTGCGGTAACAGCGCTCAAGAGTGTACTTTTTCCGGCATTAGGGAAGCCAACAAGGCCAACATCTGCCAATACTTTCAGTTCCAGTATCACCCACTTTTCTATTGCGGGCTCCCCTGGTTGCGCATGGGTAGGCGCCTGGTTGGTAGCCGTTTTAAAAAAATTATTTCCCTTTCCTCCACGTCCACCCGGGAAGAGGATTTCCTTTTGTTCCCGCTCTGTGATTTCCATCAAGAACTCTCCTGTCTCCGCATCACGAGCGACCGTGCCAAGTGGTACTTTTACAACGACATCTTTCCCGTCAGAGCCTGTTTTGAGCCCTCCTCGCCCATTTTGTCCATCCTCGGCATACAGGTGCTTGGTATATTTTAAGGACAACAAAGTCCACTCCTGTGGGTCTGCTTTTAAAATGATATGTCCTCCGTGACCGCCGTCACCCCCATCTGGACCACCTTTGGGAATTCCGGGTCCCCGATAAAAATGCACGCTACCCGCCCCGCCTTTGCCGGATCGGAACAGGATTTTCACATAATCTACAAAATTTTGCTCTGTCATAAATCATTAATATAAGAGGCAAAGGTAGTGTTTCTGTTGATTTGATCGGTTGTTGATTTAAGGCGTAGCAGGTACCTTGATTTATCGTTGATTTGATCCCTTGATGATTTGTTGATTTGAGGCGTAGCGTGTACCTTGCCCGCCTGTTGTTGATTTGAAGCGAAGTGTAGGCTTCGAGGTCAAATCAACAACAAGTCAAATCAACGCATCAACAATTCGTATCTATGTTTGAAAGAATTACAGAAAGCCCTTCCAAATACCGCCATTTGGAGCAAATGAGTGTACGGGAACTGCTCCGGCATATCAATGACGAAGACCATTTGGTGCCACAAGCCGTGGCGTTGGCTATTCCTCAAATTGAACGGCTTGTGGAATCGGTAGTACCTAAAATGCAGGAAGGTGGTCGCCTGTTTTATATTGGGGCTGGCACCAGTGGTCGCTTAGGGATTTTAGATGCCTCTGAGTGCCCGCCTACTTATGGCGTACCCCATGATTGGGTCGTGGGGCTTATTGCTGGTGGCGATCAAGCCATAAGAAAAGCGGTAGAAAATGCCGAGGATAGCCCTACTCAAGCATGGCTTGACCTACAGGCCTGGAACATTGACTCTTTGGATACCGTTGTCGGTATTGCCGCCTCGGGCACTACGCCCTATGTAATTCATGGTATTCGCACATGCAGGGAAAATGGGATTGCCACGGGCTGCATTACCTGCAACCCCGGGGCGCCTATCACACAGGAAGCAGATTATCCGATTGTAGCTGCTGTTGGGCCTGAGTTTGTCACAGGCAGTACTCGTATGAAATCAGGAACAGCCCAAAAACTCATTCTGAACATGATCTCAACCAGTATCATGATTCGCTTGGGGCGAGTACAGGATAACCGTATGGTGGATATGCAACTGAGTAATGCCAAATTGGTGGATCGAGGCACGCGCATGGTACAACAATCAACCAAGCTGGATTATGAAAGCGCAAAAGCGGCTCTGATTCAATATGGCAGCGTTAGAGCGGCTGTGCAAGCCATCAATAAAATGCCATAATTTTGATAAGGCTTTAAATGTATAGCGCACCCGGCTGAGCAAATTGCTTTTCATACAATTCGCGATAACGCCCATTTTCAATCAGCAACAAGGCGTCATGAGGGCCGTATTCAATGGCTCTCCCTTTATCCATTACCAACACGTTGTGTGCATGCCGGATGGTGCTTAAACGGTGTGCGATGATAATGCTTGTACGGCGTTCAATCAGTGTCTCTATGGCATGTTGGATAATGCCTTCACTTTCAGGGTCAATAGAAGATGTGGCTTCATCCAAAATGAGTATATCAGGGTTAAAAACCAGGGCTCGCACAAAGGATACCAATTGGCGTTGGCCCATGCTCAAGGTGGCACCCCGCTCCATCACCTGATAATAGTAACCGCCCGGTAATTTTTCTATAAATTCATGTGCCCCAATCATTTTGGCCGCTTCAACAACTTGTTCTTCCGTGATCTGGGCATCGCGCAATGTTATATTTTCCATGATGGTTCCCGAAAACAAAAACACATCTTGAAGCACTACGGCTATCCTTCGGCGAAGGGCAAAGACGTCATAATCATTCAGTGGTCGTCCGTCAATGCGAATCTGTCCACCTTGTATTTCATAAAAGCGGTTAAGAAGACTGATTATAGTTGTTTTTCCGCTTCCTGTACTTCCGACTATTGCAAGCGTTTCACCGGGATTGATGTCAAAACTAACATTTTTTAACACAGCATCTTGTTCTAAATCGCCGCTGTAAGCAAAATTGACCTTATCAAAAGTGACCCTGCCTTCCAATTGACCAGGTTTTAGAGCGCCATTGTTTTGCACCCGTTCCGTGCTATCCAATAGTTTGAAAACCCGCTCGGCAGCGATAAGGCCCATTTGCAGGGTGTTGAATTTGTCTGCCAGCATCCTAATTGGCCTATACAACATAGTAATGTAAAGCGGGAAAGCAACAAGCATACCCAAACTTACCTCGGCGGACAAAACACCTTGCGCGCCATACCATACCATAAGGCCCAGAGAAAGGGCTGATATGATGTCCACCACAGGAAAGAAAATGGCATAAGCCATAATGGATTTCAGGTTGGCTTCTGTATAATCGCGGTTGATCTGCTTAAATTTCTCTGCTTCCTGTGCCTCGGCTGTAAATATTTGCACAATGCGCATGCCTGAAATTCGCTCTTGCAAGAAGGAGTTCATGGTAGCAACGTGGTTGCGCACTTTTTCATAACTGATGCGCACGCTTTCTTTGAATTTTATGCTGCCCCAAATAAGCAAGGGGAATACGACCAGGACGGCCAAAGTAAGTTTCCAAGACATAAAAAACATAAAACAAAGCACTGCAAACAGGGTCATCAAGTCCGAGAGTATCGTGATACTGCCTTCGGTAAAAATGGTATTGATGGATTCTATGTCGTTAATGGTGCGGGTAGTGCTCTGACCAATCGGGGTTTTATCAAAATAACTAAGGTTCAAACTATTGATGTGCTTAAATACGCGCACTCGGAGGTCACGGATAGTGGCTTGGCCCAGCCAGTCGGCATGATAAAGGAAAAAATAGCGCAAGATTGTCTCAAAAATCAGGAGGCCAAAAATTGCACCTATCATAAAAGTAAGCCCCTGAAAATTGCCCGGCGTGATGTATTCATCCACGGTCAATTGGATCAATTTGGGGCGAAGTACGGCCAGTGGGCCGAGTACGAAGGTCAAAAAAGTGGTCAGGTAGAATACCTTTTTGTAAGGTTTTACCATTGCCATGACTTTTCTGAAAAGCGGATAATTAAATTTTTGTTCTGTTGACTCCATTACCAAAGATTACAAGCATGCAAAACCAATAAAAAGCGCTAAAGTTCCCATAATTAGGTTTTTTGATCCCATAGTAAGTTGGATACGAGCGCTAAAAAAGTTGAAAGCCATCACCGATTTACGGGATGGCTTTCAACTTGCTATATTTTCTATCAAAGTAAAGTTTCTCTATAGTGTATTGTTTAATTTCTTAATGGGCAATTAGCGCTTGTCCATTTTTTGGGTGGTCAAGATACGCTTTTGGCGATCCAAAATTTGAACTAAATACATACCCTTGGGCAAGTCTGTCACGCTGCAGTGCTCCCCCTTTGAATATTCAAATTCCTTCACCCGACGGCCGGAAAGACCAATGATGTGAACAAAGCCAACCAGATCGTTTTTGTCCTGCACAGAAATAAATTCTGTGGCCGGATTGGGGTACACAGAGAGTTCTGGTTTGGCATGACCTTGCGCCTGCAAGGCACCAAAAAGAAAAACGAAGGCGATTAAATGTAATATTCGTTTCATAAACAAGATTAAGATAAAAAGAAACAATTGTTTGGGATAAATTCACCAAAAAATATCTTTCGATAAATTTGTGTGCAATGTACAAAGACAAAACCCGTACGTCAAAATATTGTTTGGTTGCTTTGCAAAAATTTAACGTTTTTGATACAATAATTTTCTAAGCCTTTACATCCAGCGCATCTCTAAGCCCATTTCCAATAACATTAAAGGCTAAAACCGTGATGGCTATGGCCAAAGCGGGTATCAAAGCCAAAATGGGCTTACCACCAAGCGCATAACCGTAGTTTTCATTCAGCATGCCCCCCCAGGAAGGAGTGGGCGGCTGTACACCAAACCCAAGATAGCTCAAACCAGATTCCAACAAAATAGCCGTAGCAAAATTACCGGCAGCAAGCACCAACACAGGGCCGAGCAAGTTGGGAACAATGTGGCGAAAAAGGATCCTTCTTGCGCTAAAGCCCATACCTCTTGCCGCTTCCACGAATTGTATGCTGCGAAGCGATAGTACCTGCCCGCGCACCACCCGTGCCACATCAACCCACATAGTGAGGCCCACGGCAAAAAATATGATGCCTACCCCTCGCCCGAGCGCCAACACAATAGCAAACACAAGCAGCAATGTTGGAATTGACCAAACTGTATTGACCAACAACATGATCAAGTTATCCGTCCGCCCCCCTACATAACCACCCAAAGCGCCCAAAAACAAGCCTATTGTCAATGAAATAAATACCGCAATACAGCCTACTAACAATGAAACGCGAAAGCCCAGCAATAAGCGGCTTAGCATACAGCGGCCATATTTATCCGTTCCCAGCCAAAATGTGCGCTTTATGATCGGTTTCTGGTTTTGGAACTGTGCAGTAAGTGCAGCCAAGGACACTTCTTCTTTGCCTTTCGTTGCATTCTTCCAAGATAAAATATCTCCATCGCGACGCAAACTATCCCCTACCACATGATATAGCTGCGCCAAAGGCAATTCCGACTGTATCTTGGCCCCAAGACGAACAAAAAATAACTTATCTTCTTGAATATCAAGGCTGTTTCCTACAATGGCTATATAGCGAACGGCTGACTCTTCCCCTTTGAACAATCTCGATATAAATGATGGGGGACTGAGCTCCCTATTGAGGTAAACAGGAAGCAGCTCGGCCTCAAAGCCGGGTGATTGCAGCGCGATTTCAGGAATTTGTGTATTGGCATCCGGCGAATCATCCGGAGCGATCAGGTAACCCAAAACAGCGATCAGCACCGCAGCAACCAGGTACCACAGGGCTATAAATGCCGGCCAATTGCGCCTGAATCGCCGCCAAGCTTTTTGCCATTCCGATGTTGACTCCATCATTTCGGGGGCAAATATGAAAAAAGCCGCTCGCAACTTTCGCTGTGAACGGCTTTTTGTTTTGTTGTGTAATGATGCCTACAGACTTTGTTGTGTCATAAAAGTCACACAAAGGCTTTCATATTCTTTACCTTTGCCTCAAAAACATATTCATGCTGAACGCTCTGCGCCGCAGCTTTTTTATAAAAGCATTGCAACAAGCCCTTAGTGCCAATAAACGCCAAAGACGAGTACATACCCTTGTCACAGCCCAAACGATTGGAATATTGTTTGATGCCACAACGGAGAAAAAACGTCAAGAAGTGGTTGAATTAGGAAAAAAATGGGAAAAAGAAGGCAAAAAAGTAAAAATATTAGGTTTTTTCAATGATAAAAAAGCGCCGGTAACAACACCTGACTTTCCCTGGTTCTTTCAAAAGGAAACAAGGTGGACAGGCGAGCCAAAGTCGGAAAAGGCCTCTGCTTTTGCCAATGAAAAATTGGATCTGCTGTTGGTACTAAACCCTGAGGAACTACCCGCCCTTCGCTTTGTAGCAGCCCAATCAGTAGCCGCTATGAAAATAGGTCATGCGGCGGCCACACCCCATGATTTGGATGTGCAATTGGATGCTCCGGCGGAAAAAGGACTGCCCTACTTTATTGAACATTTGACAAAATACCTGAACACACTTGTCATCAACAAAAATGCAACTACAAAAACGACTTAAAGGTACTGGTGTGGCCTTAGTCACACCCTTCAAAAATAGCCAAATTGACTGGGAAGATCTCGAAAAAGTCATTGAGCACGTCATTGCTGGCGGTGTAGAGTTTTTGGTCAGCCTTGGCACCACGGGTGAAAGCGCAACCCTCTCCGAGTCCGAGCAACGTGCTGTTCTTGATTTTACGATCAAAGTAAACCGTGGGCGGCTGCCGCTGATTTGTGGTGCATTCGGCGGCAACCATACCCTGGCGATGGTGGAAAAAATTCAATCCTTTGATTTTGAAGGTGTTGATGCCATCATGTCAAGCAATCCGGCCTACGTAAAACCCGGGCAAGAAGGTATTTTCCGGCATTACATGGAACTCGCCGAGGTAGCTCCGCTGCCCCTTCTGATCTATAATGTGCCGAGTCGCAGCTCCAGCAACATGGCTGCGGAGACCACCTTGCGCTTGGCTAATGCATCGGACAAGTTTCTGGGCATTAAGGAAGCCTCCAATGACATCTATCAAGTGATGAAAATCCTGAAAGGGCGCCCGGAAAATTTTTTGGTCTTCAGCGGTGATGATTTCATGACGCTGCCTATCATTGCTGCTGGCGGCGATGGTGTGATCTCTGTGATCGCCAACACCTTGCCACGGCCTTTTACGGATATGGTGCGCGCCACTTTAAGGGAGGACTATGATACGGCACGCTCGTTAAATCATCAGTTGCTGGATCTGTATCGCCTCCTGTTTACGGAAGGTAACCCCGTGGGCGTAAAAGCTGCGCTTGAGTTGCAGGGTATTTGCAACCGCGAGGTTCGTTTGCCCTTGGTGCACATGACAGAACAAGGCGTGCACCTGCTGATGAATGACCCCAACTATACCAGAAAGTGAATACCCAAACAGGGGCTATTTCACACTTTCCCTTTATCGCAACAAATATGAAGACTAAACAATACAGAAAAGACAAAGTAAATGTGATCACCTTAGGCTGCTCCAAAAACCTGGTGGACAGTGAAAACCTGATCACCCAATTGCGCGGCAACGACTTCGAGGTAACGCACGAAAATGAAAAATTTGATGCCAATGTGGTGATTATCAACACCTGCGGCTTCATTGACGTGGCCAAAAAGGAAAGCATTGATGCCATAGTAGAATACGCCGGCCACAAGAAGGAAGGAAGGATTGATAAGTTATACGTCACGGGTTGCCTCTCTCAGCGTTATAAGGACGATCTTGAAGTGGAAATCCCCGAAGTAGATGCGTTTTTCGGCACTTTGGAAATGCCGGCTCTGTTGGCCCGATTGGAAGCCGACTACAAGCACGAACTGTTGGGAGAACGCCAGATCACTACCCTACCCCATTACGCCTACCTTAAAATCAGTGAGGGCTGCAACCGCACCTGCGCTTTTTGCGCCATTCCGCTCATGCGGGGCAAGCACGTCAGTCGCCCGGTGGAAGAATTGGTGGCCGAGGCCAAAAACTTAGCCCGCCGGGGCACCAAAGAACTATTGCTGATCGCACAGGAACTGACCTATTACGGCCTTGACCTCTATAAAACCCGTGAATTGCCGCGCCTGCTGCACGCCTTGGCCGATGTGGAGGGCATTGATTGGATCCGCCTGCATTACGCTTATCCAAGCAAATTCCCCTTGGAAATCTTAGATGTAATGGCGGAGCGCCCCGAAATATGCAATTATTTGGACATGCCGCTCCAACATGCCTCGGACAATGTGCTTAACCTGATGCGCCGACAAATTACCCGTGCCGAAACAGAAGAGCTCATCGGGAAAATACGCGAAAAAATACCCAATATCGCCCTTCGTACTACCTTTTTGGTAGGGCACCCAGGCGAGACGGAGGATGACTTTGAACAATTGCTCGACTTTGTGCAAGCACAACAGTTTGAACGCGTAGGTGTTTTTCAATATTCCCACGAAGAAAGTACACGAGCCTACGAGCTCCCCGATGACGTGCCCGCCGCCATCAAGGAAGAGCGCGCAGGACGATTGATGGAACTGCAACAGGATATTTCCCTGCAAAAAAACGAGGCGAAGATCGGGCAGGTCTTCAAAACCATGATTGACCGGAAAGAAGGAAAATTCTTTATTGGCCGTACGGAGGCCGACTCGCCCGAAGTAGATAACGAAGTACTCATACCTGCCAAAAACAACTACGCCCGCATGGGAGACTTTGCGCAGGTACGCATCACAGGTGCGGAGGAGTTTGATCTTTATGGTGAAATAGTCACAGGATGAGTACCCTTAGGAACGGCACCGGAATAAAGTGCCAAATTCAGGCTTCAGATTTTGGGCGCAGATTTTCTGTTTTTTGGGGCGAATAGCCCAGCTATTTAACCCAAAAAAGAGGGCATCTACGCTCAAAAGATGTGCATCAAATTGGCACTTTATTTCGGTGCCGTTCCTTAGCCAATGTAACAAAGGGTTAACCGGTCTGTATTTGATAAATAGTCCCTATCTTTGTCTTCATGAAAAATCTGCCGGTTGGCATCCAGTCTTTGCCCACGCTCGTGGAAAACAACTGTGTCTATGTAGATAAGACCCGGATCATCCATGAATTGGTCACAACAGGATCGTATTATTTCTACTCTCGTCCACGCCGTTTTGGCAAATCACTGCTGATCTCTACCTTAAAAGAACTTTACAGCGGCAATCGCGCTGTTTTCAAAGGTTTGTGGATTGAAGACAACTGGGACTGGACAAAAAGCCATCCCATCATTCATCTTTCATTTGATACTGTTGATTATCAGCATAATAGCCTTGCCGATGCCCTTTCTATCGAATTGAAGCATTATGCAGAGTTCTATGATATACAACTAAAAGAAGGCTCCCACAAATCGCTGTTCAGGGAACTGCTGAGAAAAATTCACGCAAAGCACGGGCGCGTCGTTTTGTTGATTGATGAATACGACAAACCCATTATTGATTATCTGGAAACAGCAACGATAGAAAAAGCCCAAATTAACCGTGAAACTTTGCGCGACTTTTATTCCATCTTGAAAAGTGCCGACGAGCAATTGCGTTTTGTGTTTATTACAGGGGTTTCAAAATTCTCAAAGGTTTCACTGTTCTCACACTTGAACAATCTGTTGGACATAAGTCTCGGCGAACGCTTCGCCGCACTTACCGGCTACACTCAGGAAGAACTGGAGTTTTACTTTAAGGATCATCTCCTGTTGGCAGCCGAAAAACAAGCCATCAGTGTGGATGCGCTTCTCCAAGAAATGAAGGTATGGTACAATGGTTATTCCTGGGATGGCCATACCCGATTATACAATCCGTTTGGAACCTTGAATTTTTTGTTCAACAAAGAATTCAGAAACTACTGGTTCGCCACTGGCAACCCGAAGTTTTTGGTGGCGCAAATGCAAAAACAGGTGTTTTTCAACATCGAAAATATTTATGTGGACGGTATTGTGTTTGAGAAATTTGACCTTGAGCATATTGAGCTCATACCACTATTGTTCCAAACAGGTTACCTGACCATCAAAGAGCGGGACACAAGGGCATTTGGCTATGTATTGGACTACCCCAATAAGGAGGTTCGGGAAAGCATGTATCAGTTTCTGCTGTCCGACACTTCCGAAAATAGCCGACGCGTGGGCACCGGCCGCACCATGACAGACCTAAAGGATGCCTTTTTGCGACGCGATCTGGAGCGAGTACGGCAGATTTTGAATGCCATTTTAGCGGATTTGCCCTATCATGCCTATCAAAATCAATCGGAAGGCTTTTATCACGGACTTTTACATATCGTTTTCAACTATCTGGGTATGTTTGTGCAAAGCGAAGTACATTCCGCTCATGGCCGTGCCGACGCAGTAGTGGAAACCTCAAACGATGTGTTCATCTTTGAATTCAAATACAACAAAACCGCCGAAGAGGCCCTGCAGCAGTTAAAAAACAAGGGCTATGCCGAAAAATACCGATCCTCCGGGAAGCAGATCACGGGTATTGCATTCAATTTCGATGCAGAACAACGAACTATAGCAGGGTGGCTCGTAGAGCGGTTGTAACTTCCATCACCCAATACCCAATAATTCCACTTCAAACACCAAGGTGCTGTTCGGCCCGATCTCGGCACTGACATGCTGATCGCCATAAGCCAAATGCGGAGGCAGGAACAAGCGCCACTTGCTGCCCACAGGCATGAGTTGCAGGGCCTCCGTCCATCCGGTGATCACGCGATTGAGCGGAAAAGTGGCCGGGCGACCGCGCTGCACCGAACTGTCGAACACGGTACCATCAGGCAGAGTGCCGTGATAATGGCAGGTAACGGAACTGGCAGGGCCAGGCTTGGCACCATCACCCACCTGAATAATTTCGTACTGGAGGCCACTTTCCCGTGAAACCACACCCTCCCGAAGGCCATTTTCAGCCAAAAACTTCAATCCTGCCTCGAGGTTTGTCCGCGCTTTCTCGCGGCGCATTTCAGCTAATTTTTCTGCTGCTGTCATAATGTGTTTTTAATAATTTGGGCAAAGGTACATCAGTGCTTCCAAGACTCATCAATAAACCACAATCTTTCCCCCCCGTCCCAGCCACACCGCCTGATACACTCCCGTGGGCAGATCGCCCACCTGCAAGCCCAACCGCTGCGCACCCTGCGGCAGCGTCCATTGGCGCACGAGGCGGCCCTGGGTATCAAAAAGCCGCAAAGGCGCGGCGATGGGGGCTGGCTCCTGAAGAATTAACTGCAAAGGCCCGTTTGTGGGATTGGGCGCGACGCTGAAGGCGGGTACCGAAGGCTCGCCTGCGGAGGAAGTCACGCCCACCATATAAGTCATGGAAAACGTGCAGCCGTTTTTGTCCGTCACGGTCACGGTGTATTCACCCGCCTTGAGGTTTTCGATAGTGAGGCCCGTAGCGCCATGCTGCCAGCTGGCGATATGGGGCGGGGTGCCGCCCTGTATGCTGAGGGCTATTTTTCCGTCCGAAGCGGTTGCTCCGGATGTCTTGGTGATGCTCACCATGTCCTCGCGCAGACGTTCGGGCTCGGTGAGCGGCAGCAGCCAAACGATGTCGCAGCCGAAGGCATCGGAGAGAGTAAGGCCGTACTGGCCGGGGCCGAGCGGGGCGCGGGTGGGTGCGCCGGAGCCGTCGTCCCAAAGCCATTTGTAGGGCTTTTTGCCATTGGTAGGCAGCACGGTAAGGCTGCCGTCGGCGGCACCGTTACAGGTGATTGCCTTGAGTTGCGTCTCGGAGTTGAGCAGGCCCGTTCGGCCCACGCTGATGCTGCCCGTGGCGGTGCAGCCCCGCTCGTCGGTGGCCGTCACGGCGTACTGGCCGGGGGCGAGGTCGGTGCGCAGGCTGTCGCCGAGGGGGCTGCCCTGCCAGGCGAACCGATAGGGCGGCTGGCCGCCAGAGGGCCTTGCGGTGGCCGATCCGCCGAGGGTATCGCCGCAGATCACGGGCTGGCTCAGGGCGGCGAGGGCCACGGTGCTGCTGTCCGGCACCCGCACGCTGAGGCTGAAGGAGGAGCCTTTGCTGTCGGTGACGGTGATGACGTAAGTACCTGGCCTTAAGTTCTTTGTGTCGCTTCCCGATGAGCCGCCCGGCCCGGTCCATTGCTGTTGCAGGGGCGGGCAGCCGGAGGCGACCTCAAAGGCTATGCTGCCATTGGACCGGTCCGCGCAGGCGGGCGTGATGGTGGGCGCAGCGGCGAGCGCAGGCGCGTCGGTCTCGTAGGCCCCTATGTCCACCCTGCCACCGATGATGCGGGGCTTGCCGTCCAGGTCAGTGCTGCCGGGCTGTACGACGGTGTTAGTGCCTGTGTTCACGAGCGGAGAGCAGGGCTGTAGGCGGTAGTCGCCGGAGTCTGGGGCGACGAAGAGGGGATTGATGCCGGTGAGGATACCGGGGCCACAGGTGACATTTACATTGGGAGGCTTGACATTGCAATCCAAGGTGTCAAAATAGGAATGAGATATGTAACGATCCCCCGGTGGTGCTATGTTTTTTAATACATCCTTGATATCTGTTATGATGGAGTTTTCTATTGAAGTGTATGCGACGGAGCTGAATGTTCCAAATTTTGGATTGGTAATAATATTTCCCGTTATGGTGCTGTTTCTGATAATAAAAGTATCAGATATAATAGTACTATATATTAGTGTATTAATTTTGCTACCCTCACCTATAATCGCTACGTTTTCAATGAAAAATTTTTTTTCAAAATGTGTAAATGTTGTTCCAGAGTTACTATTATTTTGTATAATAGAATTTTTAAATGTTAAATATTTTGCACCACTGGATATATTAATTAAAAGGCCATTATTATTTTTGAAATATGAATTGTTGAACAATGTTCCATTGGATTCAGTGTATGATGATGTAAGCATACCAAAACCTTTGTTGTTAACCATACTCAGACTTTCTAAAATTAAACATCCTTTACCATACCCAAGTTGGTCTATCATAACAATGGGATTACTCAATGCTCTATTGTTCGCAAACAGAACGTTATCAAAAACAATAGAATCCGATCGCTCAAAACTTGAGGGCATAATGTGTGCTATTTCAGACCCTATTGCGTTCTCGTTCGACTCAAAAACAGAATTTTTGATCAATAACTTGCCATTATTGCTCCTGGATATGCCCAAATATACGGCGCAACCAGTATTGCCAGAAGTATTGTTCCTAAAATAACAATCAGACAGCTCTATCTTGTCTATCCTTTCACTGTCCAAATAATGGATGCCGCCACCAAATTTTCCAGCAGTATTTTTAATGAATTTGCAATGTGAAAAATCACCGCTTCTTTCTATCCAGCTTCCTCCGATCCTTGATATTCCACCTCCTGCTCCCAAGGCTATGTTGTTATTAAACTCACATTCCTGAAAAACAGGGGCAACCGACCCATCCCCAACACCATTCACAAATGCTCCACCACCATAGTTCTTGGCGACATTGTACATAAAGGTACAGTTTCTGATATCGGGGTAGGCCTCCCAATCCTCACCGTCAATGTAAACGCCACCGCCGCAGAAAACCCGCCCAAAGTCATTGGAGCCATTGGACGCGAGGGCATAGCCACTTTTTATGACAAACCCGTCAAGCACGGTGCCGATCTCGGAATGTTTCATATAGACCACATTGTAGGAGTTGTCCGTGCTGTCGTTGCTTTTGCCGATGTTGCCGCTCAACACGGTCTGGTTGGTCTTCCAGTCTCTTTGTACCGCTTGGGTTTCCGTGCCGGCAAAGCCGCCGAACACACAAACCCTTGATTTGATTCCAAAGGATATCGAACGGTCGGTACTTTTTGTGGGCAGGTAGCTTCCCTTGGCCACCCAGATGCTATCGCCCGCATTGGCCAAGGCCAGAGCTGACTGTAGGTCGGAAAAGGCAGAGGCCCAGGTGCTGCCATTATTGGCACCTGTGGCAGCGGCATTGACATACCATCTCTTTTGAGCAAGGGTTGTGATTGAATAAAGTATAAAAATCGGGAAAAGTATGTATCTTGACATGAGCAGGAAATTTGGAAAGATAAAATTTAGAGAAGGACTTAAAAGGTTAATGTTGGCAGACAATAAATTCAACTTTTAAGCCCTCCTCGTTAGCTAAAGGATCATTGTTTTATTACATGGCCGGTCAGCCTTTCCTCGGGTGTTAGCAGGCTCCAGCAATATACGCCATTGGGCTGTTTGACCAAGGCTTCCAGAGGCACCAGTTGTTCGCCTTTTTCGAGCCAAAGTTCCTGCCTTTCGATCAATTGGCCATAAGCGTCAAACAGGATCAGACGGCCACGGCCGGTATAATTAGAACTGATGGAAAGCACTGTAGCTTCCGCAAAAGGGTTTGGCACACACTCGGCCTTGATCCTTGCTGGCGCTGTTTGTTCCTTGCGGTCGCGATCCAGTGCCTCCGCTTCGCCGATCTGCAATGAGAATTCCTCGCCCTTGCTGTACCAGGCAGCGTTGTTTAGCACGGCATCATCCAAATGGATGGGCAGTCCGTTTTCCGGTAAGTCCTCAAGCACGCGGAAACTGAGGTGGAACAATACCTTTCCCGGGGCTATGGCGTGCTCAAAATTGCCGTTTATGGGCAACCAAAGAGTGCGGATTTCGCCCTGATCAGCCCGCGTCAGGCCAAAACAGCCCGCATTCCAGCCCTCTATGTCCCCTTTGGAAGGACTTATCAACCTAAGTTTTTTGGGGTCAAAGCGCAAACCCATCTGCATGGCACAGAGGGCTTCCCTGCCCGTATAGGTCACGGGGATGGTCACCACACTACCCTTGGCCGCAAAGGCGGGCGTACCAAAATTGAGGGTCTTGGGCTTGTCAGAGAAAGAGCCAGAACTGGCACTCCAGTTGACATCGCCAACTTTTACCCCAATAAAATCGGCCTCTTTGTTGGTCACACCACTCGGAATGGTAATATCTTCAGGGAAAGGGGCGACAAATGGATTCGCGGGATCGGGAAAAACATGGTCTTTGGGGATAAAGCGCCAGCTTGGGGCCAATGGCAATTGGTTATAGATACCCAAAATAAGCTTGCGCAATTCAATAATGTCTGAGCTTGTAATTGTATTACTCTTGTTAGCATCCGCCGCGATCATCTTGTACGGGCTATTCAGGGATTCAAGGCCAAGGATGTGTTTTAAGATCAGTACCAAATCATAGGTGGAAAGGCCCTGCGCGGCATTGTCCTGCTTGTGCGGGGTGACCACAAATGCCTTGCAAAGGGAGTCCTCCAAAGTTCGGGAATAGGTGCCGCTGCTGTCCGAGCGCAGCGCAAAGGAGGCACGCCTCGGGCAATTTGACTCAAAGGTTACCTGGACATCGCCCAGTTTGTTGCCCGATTCGGTGGCAATGTTTCCTCTGATGGACTGGGCGGCGGCATGTATGGCGCCCGCGAAGATCAAGAAGAGGGCAATGCCCCTGCGCAGCCGTTTCCAAAGCGAAGTGAGCCCGTCCATGCCAAAGGGGGGGGGTCAAAAGAATTTGTTCCATATAAAAAAAAGTGCTGGTTGGTTTGAAGATTCGCCCCTCGGATGCGCAAGCGCGGCATGAATGGCAAAAAAGGAAAAGTAAAGATATGCCTGAAAACAGGACAACCCCAAGAAAGAGGGGCGGGATTAACAAAAGTCATCCCGCTCCCCTCACTGCACAACCACGCCAACGGCTCCACCCCGCCACACCAGCCGGTACACTCCCGTGGGCAGATCACCCACCTGCAAGCCCAACCGCTGCGCGCTGCCGCCCTGTATCTCGATGCGTATGGTGCCATCCGAGGCCGTTGGAGAGGAGGCCTGGGTGATGAAGGCACTGTCTGTCCTGAACAAGGCGGTCTCGTAGGCGCCTATATCCACCCTGCCACCGATGATGCGGGGCTTGCTGTCCAAGTCTGTGCTGCCGAACAGGACGACGGTCTTTTTTCAGCCTTCTTCAAAAAGTCTATTTTTGCTCAAACAGCTGCGCTATCTTTGCCACAAGCCGTCTTTTTCAAACATATTCGATACGGCCTATAAAAGGTACCCCCATGCTTATTGCCCTCATCCTCGTTTTTGTGCTCGGCTATCTTGCGATCACTTTGGAGCACGCCATCAAAATTGACAAAGCCGCCAGTGCGCTGTTCACCGGGGTTTTGTGCTGGACCATTTATATCCTAAACGAGTCAGACAAACATTTGGTTACCCATCACCTTATGGAACATTTGGGTGAAATATCGGGCATTTTGTTCTTCCTTTTGGGAGCAATGACCATCGTGGAACTGATAGATGCTCATGATGGCTTCCAGGTCATTTCTGACAAGATAAAGACCCAAAACTATGTCATCCTGCTTTGGCTGATCGGCGTTGTCACCTTCTTTCTCTCTGCCGTTTTGGACAATCTGACCACCACCATTGTCATGGTTTCCATGTTGCGCAAGATCATCGTGGATCGGGAGCGCCGCTTGTTGTTTGCGGGTATGATTGTTATCGCGGCCAATGCGGGCGGGGCATGGTCGCCCATTGGTGATGTGACCACTACCATGCTGTGGATAGGCGGACAGATTACTGCGGTTAATATCATTTCGCAATTGCTCTTGCCCAGCCTTGTCTGCCTTTTGCTTCCGTTGCTATTTGTTTCCCGCAAGGTCAAAGGCCATTTTGAAATGCCTGAGAAAGAGGAAAAAGTCCTTACAACAACCCATTTTGAACGCAATGTCGTTTTTGCCATGGGGGTTGGTATACTCGTTTTTGTACCTGTGTTCAAAACCATCACGCATCTGCCGCCTTTTATGGCCATGTTGTTTGGTTTAAGTGTCATGTGGATTGTTACGGAAATGATTCACAGCGGCAAGGACTCGGAGGACAAAGATTTTCTGACTGTGGTATATGCCTTGCGTAAAATTGACACCCCGAGTATTTTGTTTTTTTTGGGCATTTTAATCAGTGTTTCGGCACTGCAATCAACAGGTGTTCTTCAAAATGCGGCCCAATGGCTGACCCATGCCATCGGAAATGACACCATTATGGTCATGGCCATCGGGCTGTTATCAGCGGTGGTGGACAACGTACCTTTAGTGGCAGCGGCACAGGGCATGTATCCATTGGAACAGTATCCAACAGACCATTTTTTCTGGGAATTTTTGGCCTATGCCACAGGTACTGGCGGCAGTGCGCTCATCATCGGTTCTGCAGCGGGCGTTGCTGCGATGGGGTTGGAAAAAATCAATTTCTTCTGGTATTTGAGGCGGGTTAGTTTCATAGCCTTAATTGGTTATTTTGCAGGAGCGTTGGTGTATGTGCTGCAATACTATATGAATCATTAAGGTCAGTTCTTTTAAGGATAAGCAAGCGCAATAACGCCAGAGCCTAAGATAGGTATGAATTGACCACTATTGTTAAAAAGATTACACCTGAATTCAACGAAGACCTTGTAGGTTTTTTGTCCATTTTCATTTGTCAAATAGAGTGAACTGTTTTTGGTGAAAAAAAAGTTATCCGCTACTTGTGCCCCTCGGTCCGAACGCCAGATCACGCCGTCGCGGCTTACCCATTGGATGGCTACCTTACCCAATTCAAGAGAGCCGGGTGTTATCGTTTTGGTAATTCGTTCTTTAAAATCTATGGTTTCAATGGGTTTGTTTGTACTTAAAGGAGCTGAGACTATAAATTGAGCATTTGCACTTTTTTGGGTTGTTTTGCTGGTAGCGGTTACGAAAAATTCAGAAACAGTCATTTTTGTTTTAATAAATTGAGTCGAATCCCCAGTCATCCAGACATACTTCTGATCGGGCTGAAATGGGAAAGCACTCGCTGTAATTTGCTGGGAATCCAACAATAAGGATATGCCCACACGAGGAAGTGGATTTGCCACTACGGATGTGTCCACGGTTATCGTGCGTGTAACACGGCTAACACCATTAACGAAGTCGCAGCTCAACATTATGGTTCTATCTTCAGCACTGGGCAGTTGCACAGTGACAGGGTTTCCCTGAAAAGTACCTATACCCAAAACCTCCCAGAAGTACTCAATATTTGATATGCCGCCAGGAGGCTGCGCCTCTAAGTTTAGGGTATATTCGGTTTTTCCTTGGCCGATATTAGCCGTATTGGTGTATAAATACTCCGAGTTTGGAAGCAGTTCATTGATATTGACATTGTTACCCATGGCAATATTTCTGAACTCAAAACGCAATGAGCCTGGGCAGTCGCCAGAGGGGCAATTCGCCTGTGCCAACGTGCCATTTAAAACCATCACATTGGTTGCGGTATCCATGCCGAAAGAAGTGTACATGTAATGGCCTTGAGCAATATCCGTTGATACCTTTTCTGCTTTGCCATCTACATCAGCCTCTATTTCAAAAACAACCGGATCTGCTGCATCATCGGGCAGGGTGCTCTTTTTGCAATGGGTAAAAAACGCAGATAAGGCAGTAATAATGAATAAATTATATAAGCTGTTTCTCATTTTTGAAAAGTAAGGGTTAAACATAGGGGATGTTTGTGATCACAGAAAAGCGGCACGCATCTACTACATTTTAGAAAGAATACCCCAAGCCAAAATCCAGCATTGGGCCTCGCGTTCCCTGGCGTTGCCCGTCGGTGGCACGCGCCTCAAAATCAGGCAGCCAAACGGCTTTAACCCGCATATTTAAACGCCCGAATCCGTAGCCCAAAGCCGCATAAGGCCGTGCCCAAAATTGGGGCAGGGGTGCTTGTTCCAACCACAGCTTTGATGTTTGGGCCAAAGGGGTTGGACTAAGGGTGGTATTGGTTTCCTCCCATACGGTGGCTTGTGTTGCCAAACGCAGCGCGGTGTGCAGCCCTCCGTGTACATATATCCCTTTAAAGCGCCAGCCAAACCCTATTGGCAGTTCCAGCAGATGTTGGTTCATGGCCGTAAACCATGTCTTATTTTGCTGATAACCAAAACTATAGCGCAATTGTTGAGATGCGGGGATTGTGAATGAATCGCGGCCAATGGCATAGGGCAAATAACGCCAGCCCAATTGGCCAGTGTAAAACAGGCCATGCTTCAATCGGCCTTCATAGGCTATACCTAATGCAGCACCTTGTTTTCTCCCTCCGGATAAGGTTTGGGCTGTTGACACAAAAACAGCGAGGTTATGGTTTCGCTTTTTTTGTATTTTGACAGGTGGCATGGGTACTTGTGGGACTTGGGGTGTAGGAGTTTGCTCGTCCAACAACCAAAAACCCAATGGCGGAGCAGGCGAAGGAAGAGCTGGTGCAGTGACAACCATTTTATTCAGGTCACCATCACCAGTAACTTCCTTCGGGCTTGCCTCCGTGTTGTTGTGTGCTGCTACGGCAATGTTTATTTGGGTATCCATACCAGAAGCAGGGTTAATATTATTATAGTTATCGTCAGAGTTATTATCTGTTCTAATATTTTGATTTACAATATTTTGCACAGTCAAGTCAGCTACCTTTTGGATACCGGACAGAACGTTTTTTGATACTTTATCAGTATGGCTGTTCGAGTTTGTAGCAGCCGTGGGCCATTGCGCTTTACTGCTATTTGTTGACTTTATGCTTCTTTTGCGGCCAGTTTCAGATGGGGCCTTTGCATGGCTTGCATGGCGCTCGGTGAGTCTATTTTCATTTTTTTCTTTTGGGTGGTCAATTTGCCGTCCGTCTATTTGATCTGAGAATGGCTTTTCACTGTATTGAGGGGCATTGAAGGCGTCCACTTTGGTGTAAGAGGGATCTGGATTGTTATTTTTTATATTTTTTGAATATACGATCCCAAATATACTTGCCATTGACAAAGCAAAAATACCGCCCAACCACCACCAGATCAGGATCCGCCTGCGTTTGCGCTTGCGCTCGTCGGCTTCAATCAAAGCACGAGCCTGATCCCAGTATTGTTCCTGGAACTCAAAACGCCCGGCTTCATCAGCGGTGTTAAATTTTTTACGCATCAAATCATCCAGATTTTCCATGTTACTGCATGCTGAATTGATATTCGGTTCGGATCCATTGTTGGAGTTTCTGGCGCGCATTGTTTACGTGCCATTTGGATGTACCCTCGCTCATACCGAGCATGGTACTGATTTCTGCATGTGAAAATCCATCCAAAGCGAATAAATTAAAAACTTGTTTAGTGACCGGAGGCAAGCGGTGTAATAGATTCTCGAGGTATTGAACGTCCAATTTTTGTTCGGCTTCGTTCCAGTCAATGGGTTCGTCAGGCCAAACCTTCTCTATTTGATCAGTGAAGGTGGTCAGCTCTCGCCACTTTTTCTCGCGCCTGAATTCGTCTATGACCGTATTGATCATAATACGGCGTATCCAGGCTTCAAAGGGAACTTCTTCCTGGTTATAACGATCAAGATTGTTGATGATTTTCAGGAATCCATTATTCAGTGCAGAGACCGCCTCCTGCTCATCGCGTTTGTACCGCATGCACACGGCCATGAGCATCGGAAAACATTTCCGATACAGGTCGTATTGCGCCTTGCGGTCGCCCGAGTGGGCCGCTTTGAGCAGGAGGGGATCTATCATTACTAAATTGTAGGCGTTATTTTTTTACAATTTTGAATGTTTGTATGGCATCGGCACGGCGAACGCTGAGCAGGTAAATACCGGCAGGCAGGTTTTCAGTGCTGAGGCGCGTGGTGCCGCTGGCATCATTGATCTGCTGTATGATCTGGCCTTTTGTGTTTGAAAGGCTGATCTGTGCTTGGGCGCGCAAATCTACCCAAATTATATCAGATGTTGGATTGGGGTAAATGCGGGCGGTTTGTACGATTTCAATGTCATCTGTGGCAGATACGGCACTATTGTCATCCACTTTAAAGTCCCGGCCCGAGGATTTAGGGTTGTTGGGGCCAAGCACCACGGTAATGGAAACAGGTTTGATGCCTGGAATATCCAACCAAATTACATAAGTGCCCCATGGCAAATTACCAAAGGAATACTGACCCTCTGCATTGGTTGTAGCATGCTGTAAAGGTGTACCATCAGCCTTGGTCAACACTACGTTCACATTAGGCATAGGGTCGCCTTCGCTTTCTACCTGTCCTCCGCCTCCGGTAAGGTTGGCACCTTCACTGACCTTGCCCCCTACAAAACCTGGGCCGTTGAAGTTTTGGGTAGGGATCATGTCAATGTAAAAGAAAGGCTCAAACTGTGAGGTGGAAAGTTTGCGCAGCACAACAGCTGTGGCGTCACTCCACAAAGCGGCATCTTCATGATACGTTGGCAGATACTTACCATAATATTGTGAATTCGGCTTCAGGGCCGCCTTCAGGAGGTATTCACCGGGTTGAAAATTGGTGAATTGACCAATCATAGCACCCGTGCTGGAGTAGCCGTAATTTTCCACGACATCTACGGCGGTGAGGGTGCCTCCTTGCGCAGGGTCATATTTGATCAGGTAAAACGAAGTAGTAAGCGGTTTGTCATAAACAGAGTCTTTGGACATCAAGGCTGAAATGTAAGCCGTTTTATGTTCAAACAAGCGGACAGCTGTGGAGACAGTACAGCCTGTGGATGTCGTGATATTGACCTGATAAACACCGGCCTCATTTACTGTGGTTTGATTGCCTGTGCCACCGTGTTTCCACTCTATGCTCTGGATCGGATCAGGCCCAGCCGTAACAGTTAGCCTAAAATTCTCATAGTCAATAGATTCTGCTTCTATCCCAGCAGTACAAGCTCCTCCGGGTTGCGCCCAAAAGCAGTTGGATGCTGTACAACCGCTGATATTATTGGTCACCGTGACGCAATATTCACCAGGCGTAGTGACATACTTGTAGGGTTCCTGATAATTATTGCCCCAGTTGTATGACCAATCACCCAAAGAACCAAAAACATGCGTTTGAAGCAGGGTTAAGGTACCTGACAAAGAATCCTCAATAGTATAATTTATGATACCCACCTCACAATTAGCAGGGTCATAAGCATAGGTGCAGCCGCTATTGGTACAACCGTTATCATAGGTTACCGTAACACACACTTGTGTATTGGTCGTCACGTTTACCGTAGCGGTTGTGGCCCCGTTGCTCCATTGGTAAGCGGTAGCAGTGGCACCATTAGGGAGTACCGAAATTACGCCTGCAGTATTGCTAAGGTTTACAGGACATGAAGGTGCCGGCTTGAAGAAATAGACGCATCTTTTTTCAAAACAACCGCTTGAGGTAGTCATGGTAACACAATAATTGCCAGAGGACTGAGGAGTAATTGTTGCGGTGGTTTCGCCAGTTGACCAAATATACTGAGGATTAGGGCTTAGAGAGTCCGCAATGGCCGTAAGCGTTTGGCCATTGTTCTGAATGTACAAGAAACAGCTGGGCGCTACGGTATCACAGGTAACCGCAGTGCAGCCATTTGCTTTGGTAACGGTAAGGCAATAATAACCCGGTGTTACATTTTGAAGTACCGATGTCGTTGCGCCATTGCTCCAGAGGTAATTGGTTGTAGGAATGTATCCAGGTGTCCCGAACGCTTCTAATGTCTTGCTCCACTGGTTATACTGGATATGAGCCGTACAGTTATAAGTCACGGGGAAGCAATCAACCGCCGTACAGCCATTGGAGAAAGTGGCCGTTACGCAGTAATTTCCATCAGTAAGGGCATTGATTCCGCCAGTAGTTTCGCCAGTACTCCATACATAAGAAGGATTTTGGGAAAATGCTGAATCTACGGCCGTCAATGAGAGTACAGAGACATTCCAACTGGGGTATATGTTTACCCCACAAGCGCCCTGTGAAAATGAAGTTTGGCTTAAAAAAAACATTAAAAATGCAATAAGCCATAATTTTTGTTTCATAATACTAAAGTTAAAGATAAAGTGATAGGGAACAGGACAATTATATTGTGTGTCATAACTGTCCGTTTCCGGATTTAGAGTATGTCTTGTTTACAGGAACACGCAAGAAACCAGGGAAGGGTTGGGTGGATGTCAAAAAAGTATTATTTTTGTGCCAATGTTTCACTTGCAACACACCTAATGCAATTAGGCTTATTTCGTAACATCATTCAGCGATTGCATTTTTATGGATATACCAAATTAGACGTACATATTAAAAAAGGTGATCACTCATTTGCTGATTTGGACAAATTAATTTACACCATGAAAGAAGCGCACAATATTGCCTTGAATTCTCCTGCACCAGTATTTATGAAGGAATCATGGATTGCATCTGCCCTCGAGGAATTGGACACGCGTGGCCTATCACCGGAGCGAAGAGCTGATTTGCGTATAGCATTGGCCAAGGAATTAAGCGAACGCTATCGTTTGGAACACTCTCCCAAACGGCTCTTTTTTCAGCATTTTCACCCTTTTTTCAGTCGTGTAGCCCCGCTACACTCCTTCAAAAACGATAAAAATGCTGAAAAAATCTCTCGTTTTTGACTCAAGCAGAAAATCCCAGACATGCTCTTAATTTCCGATGCCATATTCAAGGCAAATTAGTCATTATTCCACCGAACAATCCAAATGTCTATCTTTGCCCCATGCTTCAAAACTGGTTATCGCCACTTAGTGCTGCGTTTGTTAAACAAAATGAGGGCCTTGATCCCGCGTTGTTTGGGAAAAAAGTTGTGCAACATACAGCAGACGAAATGCCCTCTTTGAAAAAAATGCGTATTGCTATTATCGGTGTGGGCGAAAAGGAATCCAACGACATTCGATATCATTTATATCGTATGGCATATGCCTTTCCCGAAGATCAAATAGCGGACCTGGGCAATCTGCGCAAGGCTGAACCCTCTGTATTGCAGCCTGTCCTCTATGAACTCATGGCCGGAAAAATATTGCCCATCGTGCTGTGCAGCCCGGATGCCCTTGCACAGGGTCAGTTTTTGGCCTTTCAGGAAACGGGGCGCTTGGTCAACATGGTGGTGGTAGATGAGCAACTCAGATTGGCAGGCACTTATGAAGCCCTATTAAAACCCCGACATAGCCTTCTTTTTCATTTTGGTCACATCGGAATGCAAGTTCACCAGGCAACGCCTGAAGTTTTTGATTTTTTTTCCAAAAACAATTTTGATTTGGTACGAATGGGTAAATCTCGCGCGGCAATGGAAGAGACAGAGCCTGTGATACGCGATGCGGACACAATGGCTTTTCATCTGTCTGCGATTAAGGGCTCAGAGGCTCCGGGTGTTTCCAATATGTCACCTTCAGGATTCATAACAGAGGAAGCCTGCCAGCTTTGTCGTTATGCAGGAATGAGTGACAAACTGCTGTCATTTGGGATTTATGGTTTTCAACGAGACAAGGACAGGGATGGTCAAACGGCTCAAGTCGCTGCGCAAATGAGTTGGTATTTCTTGGAGGGTTTTTTTGCCCGTAAAGGGGATTATCCTATGAGTACTGCCGGCCTTACAGAATATATTGTTGCCTTTCGCAAACAAAACTACCAGATTACTTTTTGGAAAAGCACCAAAAGTGGCCGCTGGTGGATGCAGGTGCCTGTGAACACCAAAAGGAAACATGAGCGCCACCGCTTGATCCCTTGCGCTTATCAAGATTATCAGGCTGCATGCCGAGAGGAATTGCCTGAGCGACTTTTACAAGCGATGGGGCGCTTCTGATAACCAATGAAAAAGCCCATCAGGATCAAATCCCAATGGGCTTTTCAACTTTCTATGGCCCAATTTTTATTTGCCGCTTTTGGCTGGCACAAGTGGGCCTTGTGCAGGAGTACCGCCGCCCTTCAGGTATTCCTCTACCAATTGCTTGTAAAAGGGCTTGAGGGCCGGGCTAACTGTACGGAACTGATCCACCTCTGAGCGGCGTTTTTTCAAGTATTCTTCCATTGCTGGAGGCATTTTGGCAGGCTGTTGTTTGGCGGCTTCAGCCTGTCGTTTTTCATCCTGTTCACGTTCGCGCTCGGCTTTTTCATGTTCGAGCAAGCGGGTAAGGATTTCTTGCTGGCGGCGCAGGGTCTCGTTGTCTAAGCGTTTGTTGACCAAGTCAATCTCCACCTTGTTCATCTCGTCCTGCAATTGATCCAACAATGGATCACCTTTGCCTTGTTCTTGTTTTTCTTTTTGCATTTGGCGCAGGGCATTGCGCATTTGCGCCTGTTTGGCGGCAAGTTGTGCAAACTCTTTGCTGCTGCCGGGGTCGGAACCGCCGCCACCATTGTTGCCTTTGCCCTTGTTCTTTTCTAAGCGCTCCTTCAGGTCTTTCATAACCTTGTTGAGGTCCTGTTGGCCTTTACTCATTTTGTCCTTTGGCTCACCATCACCTTTTCCCTTGCCTTTTCCCTTGCCCTTGCCTTTACCGGGCTTTTGGCAGCTTTGCTCGCCGGGCATACCACCAGCCATTTCCTGCTGCATGTTTTCGAGGCTTTCCGCCAGCATAAGTGCGAGGTCATTCAGGTTTTTCATGGTACGCTGCTGCTGGTCATTGGCTATATTAACCTGACGCTCTTCAATGTTTTCCAAACTGTTTTTGATGTTGGCTTTTATCTCGGTTACTTTTTCCGTGATAAGCCCCTCGATATTAAAGTTTCGGCTGGCAAGTGCCTGCAGGCTATCCTCCACAAGCCGGAAATCGTCTTTTATTTTAAATTGCTGCTGGCCCAACTCTACATACCGAGGCGTATTAATCGTTGTAGTGGCAATTTCCTTCATGGTGGTTTCTTGTGCAAAAGACAACCCTACCAAGTTTTCCAACAGTTGGCGTATGGTTTTCATATCCTCTTCCATCTGCTCCATCTCGCCAGCCTGCTTGTCTGATTTCTTTTTATTGGCCATGTTACGCATTTTGTTGGCCGCTGATTTTTGCTTTTTGCTGGCTCCTTTTTTATCTTTTTTATTCAAATCTTTTTTCGCATCATTCATTTCCTGTTTGGTATCTTTCATATCCTGCTTCATATCATCCATCTTTTCAGGGCGTTTCAGGGCATCATTTTTTTCCTTAAGTTCGTCCTCTTTTTTCATCATTTCATCAAACTTCTTATTAAGTTCTTCTTGAGCCTTTTCTAACTCCTCTTCGCTTTTTTTACCTTCCTCGGCTTCTTTGGCTAATTGGTCTTCTTCTTTGGCCAATTCCTCAAGGCGTTCTATTTGCTGGTTCATAAGGTCTTCTACCTCTAATTGTTTGTAGAGTTCTTCGAGCCGTTCCAGTTCCTTGTTCAATTCTTCGGAGTTTTGCTGCATGTCCTCCATTTTTTCCATCATCTGCTCTTTGTTCATTTCCTGAAGCATTTTCTGGATCTCCTCGATCATTTTTTTCATGTCTTCGGAGAGGGTTTCTTCAAACATTTTCTGCAGCTGCTCCTGTTTTTGTAGAATCTGCTCGTTTTGGCTGAGCTCTTGTTGTTGCTGCTTGTTTTGCTCAAAATTCTCCTTCGCTTCCTGAATCTGGTTTTGCAATTGTTTTTGGCGATCCAGCAATTTTTCCATCTCACGGCGGGTCTGCCAATCCAGCTCTTTCTTTTGCAGGGCTTTATCGCGAAGTTTCTTAAGTTCTTCCTGTATTTTTTTGCTCTCTTTGACCGCTTTTTCGAGGTCTTTTTTCAATTCTTCGCTGTTTTCGTTTTGTTGCTCACGGGCTTCTTCAACCGTTGGCTGGCGGAAATTCATAACACCTGTGCGGGCACTTTTTGACCCATTTACGGCATCATTGTCAAATACTTCAAAGTAGTAGGACACCTCGTCACCTGGCTCAAGATTGATGTTGCGAATGTCCCAGTTGTATTCAAACTGAGCTTGCTTGCCTGCCCCCTTTTCCACTTTTACAGTATTCATGGGCAATTGGCCACCCTTTGCTTTTTTGATCTGATAGTTAAATATAAGGTTCAAAAGGCCATAATCATCGGTCACCTCACCAGCAAAAAAGCGTTGCTTCATGTTTGTGCTATCCGTAAACTCCTCCATGGATATTTGCGGGTGCAAGTCTGGGATAACTGTAATGGTGTAGGCTACCGAATCGGCATTGGGCAGGTTGTTGTTGCTCAAAAACACTTTATACAGTTCATCCTTCATGGCCGTGCGGCTAAAAGAGAAAAGCTCATCATCAAAGCGGTTTGCGGCATTACCGGCATCATTGCCGAAGCGCATATTGAGCAAATCCGTATTTTGGGCATTAAACACCCATTTGATCTTGGTACCTTGAGGCACTACAAGATCGCCCACGTTGGGCAGGTCTTCGTTGGTGCGTCCAATATAATCCGGGAAATCCAACTTAGAAGAGAAAGACAAAATATTGGGCTTTTTCAGTACCAAAAGCTGGTAATCCACACTTTCTACCTCACCGGAGTAAAGCTTGAACTCCGTATCTTTTTGCACATTTACAAATTTGTACGAAAATTCGTTTGCCGCGTCTTTGTTGAGGCGATACTGCACATTGCCTAAATTGATAAAAAGATCATTGGGCAGAGCCGTGCCTTCTACCTTGACTTTCATCACATAATCCGAAAACTGTACGGCGCGCAGGCTGTCCGTTTCCAACAAAAAGCGGAAAGGAGCCGGTTTCTCGTATTCCGTTGTGCTGTTCCAAAGACGCTTGGAGCCTTCGCGCAGGATGTTGGGTGCACCCAAAAAGAGAAAAAGCAACAAAAGTACCGGTGGCAGGGCATAGCGCAGGTATTTGCGGTTTTTGCGCAGGTCAATAGCCGCAGTAAACGGTACGAGACGGATTTCCTCGCTCTTTTGATTGATACTTGCATGTATCAGTTCAGCATAAATGGCATTGCTGCTTTGTTGTTTTAACTGCAATATGTTCAGCAACTTGTCCTTGACGTCAGAAAAATGGTTGCCGATGATGCTCGCGGCCTGCTCGTGGCTGATGATCTGTCCCAATTTAAGGTAGTGCATGAGCGGCAGGGCCACCCATTTGTAAAGGGCAAATCCGCTGAACAGCGCGAAGCCCCAGAACATGGCCGTTCGTACGCCTGTGTCAAAGTAAAAGAAATACTCCAGTACGTTGAGCAGAATGAACAGGCCCAACACTGCACCAACGGTGTACAGCGCGCCGCGCAACAGTTGGTTGATGTAATACTTGCGGATAAAACCATCAAGTTTTTCGATCAGGAGGCTATAATTATCTTTTTGCATATCTTATGGTGGTTATGGAAGTTTGCTTTTGAAGGGATTAGAGTTGATGTTCTTTGCTGAACAAAAAAGAGCGGGCACAAAGAACGGATTTTTGAAACAAAAGTTGAAACAGAAATGATCTTTGGCTTGCCAAAGACAGGAAGGAAAACAGGAGGTTGCTTATTACCGATATTTAGATTTCAAAAAAAATGGCACCGTCAGGATCCTTCCACATCTTGAGCGTGGGATGAAGGTAGGAAATATTGGAAAACACAATGTGGAAATCCTCAGGCCTTACCTCTGTTTTTTCGTCTTTAAGATACTGAATTTGAACAAGTTGTTTAAAAATGGATTCTTTGATATGGGTGTCATGTGCCAAGGTTTTTAAACTTATATGGAAGGGCGCTTCCTGCAGGACATTAAGGTATCGCTCCAATAAATAGGAGAGCATCTTGACATCATCAATGTCTTGGATTTTAACAAGTTTTGGAGCATAACTCATGTGGCGAAGGTAGTCCATTTAATTGTAACAATGTTTAGATGCTCCGCTAAAGCACCTACACAATTCAGACAATGTACCTATATTTGGGCTTTCTTTCGTGGCAAATAAATCAATTTATGGATGGCAAGGCAAGATGACATTTTGGACAATTTCGATTTTGACCCCGAAGATCCGGCGTACAAACTCGAGTCCATAAATCCAGATGACCAAATACAGGTAGTAGGGAAGTTTTACACGCGTTTGGAGGCTGACCTTGCGGTGGCTCGCTTACGTCAGGAAGGAATACCCTGTGTGTTACAAAACATGGCTTCACAAGGCATGCTGCCTGATTTTCAATCTTATATGAGCCTTTTTGTTCGCGCCGCGGATGCACAGCTGGCCCAGCAGATCATATCGGAAATCCAAAGCAAGCTGCCCAATTCTTCCAATGAACAGGAATCATCCTTTAGCTTGGAAAACCTGCTGCTGGGCATTATCATCTTGATCATTGTTGGACTTGCTGTGGTGGCCCTTGGCAAATAAATTACCCAACTTTTTCCTGAGCCCAGCCCATGACTTTTTCTAACTGTTCCGCTTCTGAAAGCAGGGTATTGTCCAAAACCACGGCATCCTCAGCCTGACGGAGCGGACTATCTGCACGAGAGGAATCAATGCGATCCCGTTCTAAAAGATTTGCCTTGATATCATCCCAATCCGCCTCAATACCTTTTGCCGCCAACTCCAGATGCCTGCGGCTAGTACGTACATCAGGATCAGCCGTCAGGAATATTTTAAGTTCGGCGTCAGGGAAGACAACGGTGCCAATATCACGGCCATCGGCTACGATGCCACGGCGTTTGCCCATGTTTTGTTGCTGCCGTACCATAGCGCGACGAACAATAGAAATGGTGGAAACCGGACTAACCAATTCGCTGACCTGCATGGACCGGATCTCGCGTTCCACATCACGATCATTCAGAAAGCAATGGTTCATACCCTCTATGCGCCGAAAATCAATTTCAATGTTGTCCAACGCGACACGCACGACTGCTAAATCATTAAAATCTATGTGATTTTCAATAAAATAAAGTGTGACGGCCCGGTACATAGCACCTGAATCCAAATAGGCATAATGCAATTTTTTGGCCAGACCTTTGGCAAGGGTACTTTTTCCGCAAGAGGAATACCCATCTATGGCAATGATAATTTTTTTCATGAATTGTGTGCAGCAAAGGTAGCATTCTTACACGGAAGATGGTTTATCGGTTTTGAAATTTCGCTCTAATGAATCACGCTTGGGCCTGTTTTGCGATACTTGCGGGAAAATCCCAGACATGCTTTACGTAAATTTGATCCAATGAATCTTAAAACCCGTTTACAGCTGTGCAGGATACTACCTATTTAATCCGTAAACGTCAAGAATAACATTTTTTTAAAAAATTTCAGGAAATTATTTGGTCATAAAAACATAGTGAGTGTATCTTTGCCCCGCTTTTGGAAAAAAGCACGGTGGGTCATGGTGTAATGGTAACACAGCAGATTTTGGTTCTGTTTTTCAGGGTTCGAGTCCTTGTGACCCAACAAGCAAAAGCCTCTCCAATTTGGAGGGGCTTTTTTTATGTACCAAATACTCTTTACGGTATATGTCAGAAGTAAAAAATCAGCAAGATGAAACCAAGCAATATGCTGAGGATCAGGATCTAAAGCACTTGGATTGGTTAGCCAAACTCATGGACAACCAATTCGTCATACCAGGGGTGAATTTCCGCTTCGGTCTTGATGCGATATTGGGACTGATTCCCGGTGTAGGCGACATTATGGGCCTTTTGGTGTCAGGGGTGCTGTTGCGCATCATGCTAAAAAAAGGTGCCGGGCCTTTACTGATGCTGCGTATGCTGGGCAACGTGGTTTTGGATACTTTGGTTGGTGTTGTCCCGTTGGCAGGCGATGTTTTTGATTTTGGCTTTAAAGCAAATCGGCGCAATGTTGATATGCTGAAACGCTATTACGCCGAGAATCCTGACCGCCCCAGCGCCAAACGTTCCTTGGCCTTGCTTGGGCTCCTGTTTTTTGTGCTCTTTTTAGTGCTCCTTTATGGCATTTGGAAAACAATTGCTTTACTTTGGTCACTTGCTGTTGATTTGATCTGATGCAGTATTGATGATCAGGATGGGCCCTGGCCTATACTTATCTTTGCCCTAAAAGTTTGTCTGGATTTCCATGACAAGCGAAAGCAAACAAATTTTATTTTGGGCAAGGCGGCTTTCGCAGACATAGCCAGCGGCTATGGCAAAAAAAACCAACGCAGCACAGAACAAAATTTGTTACTTGCAGGCGATTCATGGAATTCCAGACAAACGCTGAGCCTCATGCGGTGTTCTGATCATACGCACAAAGCCGAAGTTGTAGTTAACACTATCCGTGCTCGGCTTTATCGCATTCTCTCTTCGGAATCTTAAACCATTGCTGCCAACTGGGCCAAACGCGCAGAATAGCCTGCTTCGTTGTCATACCAGCCCATAACACGTACAGTGTTTCCATTAACCTGAGTCAGTGGCGCATCAAAAATGCAAGAGTGCGTATTGCGCACGATATCGCTGGATACGATTTCGTCGGTGTTATACTCTAAAATTCCTTTCAGGTGGCCTTCAGCAGCGGCCTTGAACGCTGCGTTAACTTCTTCTACGGTAGCCGCGTTTTTGATTGTAGCCACTACGTCTGTCATGGAGCCAGTAGTTACGGGCACGCGTAGAGAGGTGGCAGATATTTTCCCTTTGAGGTGAGGCGCTACCATAACCACTGCCTTAGCCGCTCCGGTGCTGGTAGGAACGATGTTTTGAGCAGCGGCACGGGCACGACGCAGGTCCTTGTGTGGTGCATCCTGAATGTTTTGATCTGCGGTATAAGCATGAATGGTGTTCATGAAAAACTGCTCTACCCCAAATGCCTTATCTAAGGTCATAATCATAGGTACCAAGCAGTTGGTCGTGCAGGATGCATTGGAGATAATGGTATCCGTGTCCTGGATCTGGTCTGCATTGGCACCGATCACAAAGGTAGGAACATCATCAGCCTTTGGAGGAGCTGACAGCACAACACGTTTTGCGCCTGCCTGAAGGTGAAGTCCAGCTTTTTCCTTGTCTAAGAAAATACCGGTGCATTCCAACACTACGTCCACACCCATTGCAGCCCAAGGCAATTCAGCAGGATTTTTTACAGCCAATCCGGCGATTTTGATGCCGTTCACCGTGATACTGGTATCATCAGCCTCTACCGTGCCTTCAAACCTGCCATGCATGGTATCGTATTTCAAAAGATGCGCGAGCGTCTTGTTGTCCGTCAGGTCATTGATGGCCACAACCTCAACATTGGGGTTTTTTACCAGATTGCGAAATGTGAGGCGACCGATGCGGCCAAAGCCATTGATGGCGATGCGTTTTTTTGCCATGAGTTATGTCGTTGAATTTTTTAAAGAATGAAATTCGTGATGGGCCAAGGAGATGACTCCCAGCTTTGAATTCGGCCACAAAATTAAAACGACTTCACAATTATTTGGTATTCTATAAAAAAAATGCAACACTTCAAAAAAAAATTTGGCAAGTGGAGGCACATAAACATTAAAACAACTTACATGTGTTACCCTGAGCCTTTCTATAACGGTAAAAAAATGCTCAACGCTTCAGCATTTCTGTCCATTTATACCGGGATTTGAGTGATTTTGAAAATTTACAGACGTGAGTGATTCAAAACCACTTTGCGTTGACTGTAATGATCGTGGTTAAGAAAATCCCGGATTGACGAAGGTTGGTTTTCCTCTCCAATCAGCACATTGGCGGATTCGCATGTTCCTTCATTGGCACATGACAAATTGCCTGTACATTTGTGGTCAAATTGTTGAACTATGATCCGTTTTTTACCCTTGTTGCTCCTCATTTTGGCGCATACTGCATTGGCACAAGCCCCGGCAAATGATAAAATCAATATAGCCTGCGATAAAGTGACTGCCAAGGTCATCGCATGGCGCCGCCACCTGCACGAATTCCCAGAACTGGGCAACCGGGAAATAAAAACGGCTGCATACATTGAAGCGCATCTTCGCGCACTGGGCCTTGAAGTACGCACTAAAGTGGCCAAAACAGGGGTTGTGGGCATCCTTAAAGGAGCCTTGCCCGGGCCTGTCATCGGGCTTCGAGCAGATATGGATGCATTGCCCGTGAAAGAGCGCCGCACTGAGCTGCCTTTTGCATCCAAGGCAAAAGGAACGTACAATGGTCAGGAAGTAGATGTCATGCACGCCTGCGGGCATGATGCACACGTAGCCATGCTGATGGGCACGGCAGAAGTGTTGGCATCCATGAAAAATCAAATTCGCGGCACGGTAGTGTTCATTTTTCAACCTGCCGAGGAAGGCCCCCCGGAAGGAGAAGAGGGCGGGGCTCTGCTTATGGTAAAGGAGGGCGTAATGGACAACCCTAAAATTGACATGATTTTTGGGATCCACATCAATGCACAAACCCCAATTGGCCATATTCGTTATAAAAGCGGCGCTTTTATGGCCTCCAGCGATTGGTTTACCGTTAAAGTAAGGGGTAAACAAACCCACGGATCACAACCCTGGAACGGCATTGATCCCATCGTTGTGGGCAGCCAGATCATTGAAGGACTGCAAACCATCGTTAGTCGCCAAGAGGATTTAAGCAAAGCGCCTGTGGTCATCTCGGTTGGGCGGATCAGTGGCGGCATACGCGAAAACATTATACCAGAAGAAATATCCTTCAGCGGAACCATACGCACCTTGGACTCCGCCATGCAGCGGGATGTACATGCGCGCATGCTGCGCACCGTGACCAATATAGCAGAAGCTTCAGGCGCTACTGCGGAACTAAAAATAGACAATAAAACACTGGTTACGTTTAACACGCCTGAATTGGTACAAAAAGCCATGCCAGCCTTGGAAAAGGCAGTTGGAAGCACTCAGATCAAAACGACTGTATGGCAAACCGGTGCAGAAGATTTTTCTTTTTATGGATCAAAAGCGCCCGCATTTTTCTTTTATGTGGGTGGTATGCCCTCCAATATTAGTGAAAAAGAGGCCTTCCCGCACCACACACCGGATTTCTACATTGATGACAGCCGACTGGATGTTGGCGTAAAGGCATTTTGCCAACTTATCTTTAATGTATGGTAACCTAATGGTCATTACTGGCGTCATTATTGGTATTATACCCGGATTTAAGTGATTTTTTAAAGATTTACAGGCGCATGTAGATTCAAAACCACTTTGCGTTGACCATATTTCATTACTTCTAACGTTTACCGTCAAATAAACCCCTGATTTTGCTCATGTTCAAACCGTATCAAGTTTACACGTTGCTTTTGCTCCTGTTTTTTACCCTCAGTTCCATGCAGCAAAGTGGTTGCAAAGGTAAAAACAACAAGGTTGAGGCAGGGCCAGTGCCCGCTACCACCCAGCGCAAGGCAGAAGATCTGCTGAAAAAACTGGATCAGAACAATCTGTCTAAGGCCAAGTGGCTAAGTGGATCCGCTAAAATTCGGGTGGAGGGCCAAGGCCAGTCCATCTCCGCCAATGTCAATATTATTTGGAAAAGAGATAGCGCGATCTGGCTGAATGTCAAAAAATTAGGCCTTGAGGCAGTGCGTGCTTTGGTTACCCGTGATTCAGTTTATCTGATTAACCGATTGGAAAGATATTACAGTGTTAAAAGTATTGGTTCACTACAACGGGAATACGGGCTTCCAGGAGGTTTTGATGCCCTGCAAAGTACGCTGTTGGGACAGCCTTGGTTCTTTAAGGACATTTCGCTGCAATCAGACATACGGGACAGCCTGCACCGACTTAGTGGCTCCAATAGTTTTTGGGTAGTGGACTACCGGATGCGCGAAGGAAGTTTCACCTTGGCCAGTTCTTCATATTTGCAAAAAAAAGAAGGCAGAAACGCAGGTCTTTCCTTTGAAAACTATAAAAAAACGCCATTATCCGGCTATTTTCCCTACCTTCGCCACGTGGAAGCATTTAGCCCCGAAACAGGCGAAATGAACCTCGAAATCGAATTCAATGATGTTGACCTTATTACCCCCAAAACCTGGCGTTTTGACATACCCAGCCATTATGATCGCCGCGATTAAATGGTTGCTGGTATTTTGCCTGTTCTCGCCCGCATTGGTCTGGGGGCAGAGCAAAAAGGATTTGGAAGAGAAACGCAGAAAGATCGTCCAGGAAATACAAACCACTGAGCGAATGCTGAAAAAAACAGCACAAACCAAAGATGCTGCCTATGACCGCTTCCTGGCCCTGCAAAATCAAATAGAAAGCCGTGAAAACCTGATACAAACCTTAGGAGAAGAAATCACTGCCTCAGAAGACGCCATCGCCCGCAACAAGCAAGTATCCAGTTTTCTGAACGAGGATATACTGCGGATGCAGGAAGATTATGGCCGCACCTTGCGTTCCGCTTACAGACGAAAGGCCATGAGCAACCCTTTGTTGTTTATCCTCTCTGCCGAAAGTCTTAATCAAGCCTTCAGGCGCTGGTTGTTTTTGCGCAAATACGATAAATTCAGGAAACAGCAGGCAGAAGCCATCGCTTTTACCCGTGATATGCTCAACCGCCGTACCAAAGACCTGGAAGATGCACGTATAGAAAAAGAAAACCTGCTCGTATCCATGAGCGGGCAACAAACTACCCTCAGTGCCGAATCCGAGCAAAAAAATGAACTGCTAAAATTGTTGGAACAGGATGAAACACGCCTGAAAGACGACCTGAACAAAAAACAGCAAGAGTTTGCTGCGCTCAATAGCGTGATTGAAAGGATTATTAACGAGGAGGAAATAAAACGGGAAAGAGAAGCCAAAAAGAAAAAAGAAGCCTCCCCGCCTGCGCCCAAACCAGAAAAAAAAATCGAAAAGCCTGCCTCCCCCGCAGAAAAAACAACGGCCAAACCAGAAATCATCCCCACGGCCCCTAAACCTGTTTCGCCTACCCCATCGGCAGCAGCAGAAAAAATCACGTCAAAACCTGAAGCCAGCCCGGTTCTAAAAGCACCCGAAAAAAACGCTGAACCAGAAAAAGAACAGAGTGGAAGCACCCTTATACCGGAAATTGAAGAGGATATGTCATCCCAGGCCTTCCGACAAACCAAGGGCCGCCTGCCCTGGCCTGTGGAAAATGGCTTTATTGCCAAGCGATTTGGTACACAGAAGCACCCTACCTTACGCAACATTGAGATCACCAATAATGGTGTGGACATCAGAACGGATGAAAATGCCGAGGTTCTCGCTGTTTTTTCTGGTGAGGTAGCCGGTATCCAATCCATTCCTGGCCACCATTATACCGTTATCATTCGCCACGGTGATTACTACACCGTATATTCTAACCTGGGAGAGATCAATCTTTCCAAAGGAGATCAGGTAAAAGCCAAACAGAGCATAGGACGAGTTAGCACCAATCCAATCACCAATACGACAGAACTACATTTTGAGCTTTGGCGGCAAAAAGAACGGCTGAACCCGTCTCTCTGGATCAAGAAATAATCCGGCCACCTCCTTCAATTTGCTCCACCAAGTCAGCGCCAAATAGGCCAGAAGGTGTATAAAAACCTGGTTTTGCTCCTCCATCCAATACATTTTTCATGATATGGAGGGCTGCATGCGCCGTAAAGATGTAACCCTCTGACAATTGTAAACAAGCGCTGTGCTGCTCACCTGATGCATTCCGAACATCCCCCCAAACATACATTTTCGCCTTTGTGCGTTGCGCCTCATCTGGACCAGCGGGCATACCTTCTATTTTGCGCCAAAGGAATTTTTGTACCATTTTGAGGCGAAAAAGCCAGGTAAAATGACGTTGCCACCGCATTTTCTGATATGACTTGGGGTGTACACTCATATATACTTCTATATTGGGAATACCGGTGTTGTGCCAAGCGGTACTCAAATCACCCCACGGGATTGTCATGGTAAATCGGCGTATGCCGCCGAAATCCACCTCCATAGATTTGTAGGCCAAAGGCACAAACACCAATTTGCCGTGCTGTCGCACTGCGCCGGGTTTTCCCAATGATTCAGCAGAGGTTTTGGCCGTGCCATGTGACACCCCTCCGCCTATACTCGCAAACGCCAAGCGCAGGTGCGTGGCATCGGGCAGCAATTGTTTTAGATGTAAGGCCATACAATCCGTTGGCACCACGTCAAAGCCGGTGCCGGGCAGCAGCAAAACACCCCGTTCACGGGCTTTTGCATCAAGATTAGCCGCCCACTCAAAAACCTGGTATTCGCCTGTGATGTCCAAATAGTGCCGCCCCGTGCGCAGGCATGCCTCTATCATAGGCTTGGCGGTATGGCTAAAAGGGCCAGCACAGTGCAAAACAGCGGAAACCCCTTGCAGAGCATAATCCAACTTCTCTGTCTCACTTAAGTCAAATACCTGATAATCAAAATTGTACGCTTTTGCGAGAGCTATTACTTTTTCGGCATTCCGTCCGGCAAGAATAGGTTTTAGGCCATACTGGGCCATCAGAGGGAGCATTAATTGGGCGGTATAACCCGTAGCACCATATAACAAAAATGTTGTACTCATTTTACTTTGCTTGGATTATCTTTTACGAATGATGACCAATTGCTGTATGTTTTTTGCCCTGCGATAGCCCTTGAACTTTGAAACCAATGGCAAACAGCTACCGCCAATGCATCTGTAGCATCATAATATTTTTCTGAAAATTTGGTATGCAGTATGTTTTCCAACATACCTGCCACCTGTTCTTTTGATGCATTCCCATTGCCCGTTACGGCTTTTTTGATCTTTTTGGGCAAATATTCCGCTACTTCCAAATGATTTACCATGCCTGAAGCGATAGCCACCCCTTGTGCTCGACCTAATTTGAGCATACTCATGGCGTTTTGGCCATAAATAGGTTGTTCAATGGCCATTTCCTGCGGTTTATACTGAATAATAAGGTCCTGCACCTGTTCAAAGATATAGCGCAGCTTTACCGTTTGCTCCGCGCTTAGGTGCGCAAAGGTAAGTACCCCTATTTCCACAACGGACATCTGTTTTTTGTCCACCTCTAAAACAGCAAACCCCAGCACATTGGTGCCAGGGTCTATGCCAAGTATTCGTTTTTTTTGCGCTGTCATGCCGCGAAGGTACTGTGAAAAGCACAAAAATCGTTCAGATCATAGATAATGTGTTGAGCATTTTGGCCAAATCATAAAATTTTTCTGCCGCTTGCCTTTCAATTAATATTTACTATTTGATCATTAGGCTGGCGAATTTACATAAGATACAATATGGATAAACCCATGACAAGCCCTTTAATCATTCCGCGCTAAATTCCACCACAAAACTCTCCTTATAGCCCTTCTTTTTGGCAATTTTTTGCGCTGCTTCCGCTGCCTTTTTATTGGCGAATGGGCCAACCATGACACGATAGGTCACAATATCACTGCCCTCAACTTGTTCCAGATCCACCAATACTTTTCCCGGCCAATCCTTGCGGAGCTTGCGCAGAATGGGCAATACATTATCGGCATCATATAATGTGCCTACCTGTACGGCAGCGCCTTTGCGGACAGCCTCGGCAATATCAATTTTGTACAGCGTACGTTTGCCAGCGGCGGCAGGGGAAGCGGCAGGGGCAGAGGCAGCTTCGGGCTCAGTAGCTTTTGCTATGCTTTTGGGAGCGGCTTCGCCACCTTTTGGGGTAAGCAACCTGGGGCTTGATTTTTCTGCTTTGGCTACGGTTGGTGTGCTGTATTCAGTCGGCACGTCTGCTTTTTTAGTGGAAGCTGCTGACGGAACAGCCGCTTTGAGGACTTTTATTTTGGGTTTGTTCTCCGTTTTGGGGGTTTCTTCTGCGGCCACAAATTGGTCATCAGGCAAAGGCTTTACCTCGGTGTTTTCCGCTGGCTCATCATTTGCTATTTCTAATTTGACTTTTGCGTGACCCGCTTTGATGATGCCCAAAGCAACGGCTGCTTTGCGGGATACATCCACCACATAGCCAGCGGAGTAAGGCCCGCGGTCATTTACGGTCACAATGACGGACTCGCCATTGTCCAGGCGGGTTACCTTTACTTTGGTGCCAAAGGGGAGGGTCTTGTGTGCACAAGTCATGGCATCCTTGTCATAAACCTGGCCACTGGCTGTCTTGCGGCCATGTAGTTTATCGGCATAATATCCTGCCTTTCCGTATTCTTCAAATACAGGAGGAATGGCGTAAATGGTAAATGTGCTCAGGGAAAAGAAGCACATGAGGGCAAAAAACAAAAATTGTCGCATCGGCGAAATATTTATGCTGTTAATAATTAGGTTTACTCTTGCCTGCAAACGTGCGGCTATTCAAAGAATTGTACAAATAATTTAGAAAAAAAATTTTTTAATCTACTGAAAATCAAATCTTTTGTATCTCACCTTACAAAAAAGGCCATTACCTCATTCGGTAATGGCCTAAAAACGGCACCCTCCAAGTGCTCGAATTTTGATCATGTTTATCTAATCGGCACAGCCAAAACAGGGATGTGTGTATGGTTGGCGGTGTCTTCTGTCAGGCTGCCAAAAAGCATATGGGAAACACCTCTGCGTTGGTGCGTGCCCATGATGATAAGGTCAGCATCAGCCTCGTATGCGTGGTTCAGTATAGCATTATCTTCAAACATGGTAAAGCCGGAAATGTGCAGCAGCACATCTTTCATGCCCACACGCTCCAAAATGCGTTTTTTTTCTGCTTCCACGCTGCCATCTGTGGGTACCAGCAAGGGATTGTTCAGGTACACAGATTCTACGTTAAAGCCCAGAGCATCCTGCCACGCTTTTACCGTTTTGAACACTTCCTCTTGATCTGGTTTAAAGGTAGAAGGCACCATTACATTGCGAATGTCAAACGTTTTGATACCTGCTGGGACTACCAGCACCGGACAGTCAGCATAGCGAATAACACGTTCGGTATTGGAGCCCACTACCACTTCTTTAAGGCCGCTTGCTCCCAAGGTGCCCATAACAATCAGGTCTATTTTCTCGGTACTGCATACTTCCCGGATAACTGGCAGGATCAAGCCCTCGCGCAATTCGCTTTCCATAACCAATCCTTGAAAATCAGGGTCGGCCTCCAATTCAGCACATAGCGCATCTAAGCGCTCCTGAATTTCATCTTCTTGTGTATCAACGCCATAGGTAGTATCTACATAGGCGTATTCAGCCATTGGCGCCACACTTGGTGCCATCTCGTTTACGTGTACAATATGAACGGCGGATTTACTGCGCACAGCCAATTGGCACGCGATACGCAAAGCATTTATTGAGGTATGGGAAAAATCAACAGGGACAAGTATTTTTTTCATGATGTGTGTATTTAATTGACAGTGCAAAGTTGAAGGTGATTCAGGGCCACGGAAATGATCTTGGTCAAACAGGAGAGAAATCTTGGTCAACATGTTACAGGCAATGAGGCGGCAGTTCCGGCTTTTAGATATTTTTGAAATTATTTATGTCAATTTTAAAAAAACATTTTGCTTTAAAAAAACATACCTTCGCCGCTACAAATAAAAATTGGCAACCCTTTCGGTTGCAACACTCGTCAAATCCTCGTCCCAATGTCTGCCTATCTTGATGAGCTCAACCCGGTACAACGCGCTGCCGTAACCACCACTGAAGGCCCGGTTCTTGTGATCGCAGGCCCAGGTTCAGGCAAGACCCGTGTGCTAACCTACCGCATTGCACATCTTTTGGAATCAGGTGTGCCCCCTTGGGAAATCCTGACGCTTACCTTTACCAACAAGGCCGCCCGTGAAATGAAGGAAAGGATAGAAAAAGTAGTGGGGCCAAAGGCTCAACAGGTATGGGCGGGCACCTTTCACGCTATTTTTGCCAGAATACTGCGCGTAGAGGCTGCCAAGATCGGATATCCCGCTGCTTTTTCCATTTATGACTCTGATGATACCTTGGGGGTACTTCGGGCCATTATCAAAGAAATGAACCTTGATCCCACGGTTTACAATCCATCTGCCATACGATCACGTATTTCATTGGCGAAAAGTAACCTGATCACGCCCAAGGCTTATCGGGACAAAACTGATCTGATGCAGGAAGACCGCCAGGCCAAAAGGCCCTATGTTGTGGATATTTACGAAAAATACATGGCGCGCTGCCAGCGCTCAGGAGCCATGGACTTTGATGACCTGCTGTTCCAATTGTATCGCCTATTTCGTGACAATCCGGATCAAGTGCTTGAGAAATACCAGAAAAGGTTTCGCTACATCCATGTGGATGAGTTTCAGGATACCAACTTCTTACAGTATGCCATCCTGCGCCGCTTGCTCAAATATGAAGGCAGTAGTGAAAATGTTTTTGTTGTAGGCGATGACGCCCAAAGTATCTATGCCTTCAGGGGGGCTACCATTGATAATATCCTTGATTTTGAGAAAGATTACCCCGCGCTAAAGACCTACAAATTAGAGCAAAATTACCGAAGCACGCACCACATTGTATCCGCAGCCAATGAGGTCATCAGCCACAATCGCCGCCAATTGCAAAAAACAATTTGGACAGATCGGGAAGAACGGCATAAAATTAAGGTGTTGAAATGCATGACAGATGACGAGGAGGGTCGCCGCGTGGCTGATCTTATCCTGGAACAAAAAAACCGCTACCATCTGCGCAATGGCGACATTGCTGTGCTGTACCGGACCAATGCCCAAAGCCGTAAATTTGAGGAACATCTTCGCCGATTGAACTTGTCCTACCGCGTTTATGGCGGTACCTCCTTCTATCAGCGCAAGGAGGTCAAAGATTTTATTGCCTACCTGCGATTGGCCGTTAACCCCTTGGACGAGGAGGCCCTTCGGCGCGTCATCAACTATCCTACCCGTGGCATCAGCGATGCCACCATTGATAAAATAAGCACTTTGGCTGGCAGCAGCAACGTACCGATGTGGTATGCCATGTTGGATACGCGCTTGGATGTTAACGATCGTGCCCGCAAATCACTCGGTGGCTTTCGTTCTATGGTAGAAAACTGGCAGTCAAGGATCAATACCGATCCCGCTATCAAACTCGCCGGCGATATCTTGCGCAAATCAGGGCTTTTGGATGCCCTAAAGGCCGATACTTCACCTGAGGGCATAGGCAGGCTTGAAAATGTCAACGCCGTGTTGGATGCCATTTCTGAATATTCCGATGCGGCAGCATCCATTCCTGCGCCAGCGCCAGATGGCATTTACGATGTATCGGCAGATTTGTCACCAAGTTTAATCCCTACGGGCAGTACAAGCTTGGCCACGTACCTGCAAACCATCACACTGCTCACCGATGCCGATGAGAAAACAGGCGATGATGACAATATAACCCTCATGAGCGTGCACTCTGCCAAAGGATTGGAGTATCGAAGTGTGTTTGTTACGGGTATGGAAGAACATTTGTTTCCCAGTTTTATGTCCTTTGACGATCCCAATGGCTTGGATGAAGAACGCCGTTTGTTTTATGTGGCCATCACAAGGGCCAAAGAATTGCTTACCTTAGCCTATGCCCAAAATCGCTACCGATTTGGTCAAATTCGTGTAAGCGAACCATCCCGATTCTTAGAAGAGATAGATAATCAACATTTTGATATTGTGGGTGGCTTTGGTGCGGCACGACTGTCCAATACACAACCCACTTTTGCCAATTCAGGCCGCGCAGGCGTAAGCGGTAATTTCAGTCAAGCCCAGCGACGCCCACTTTCACCCATGCCTGCAGCAGCAATGCCCGCTGATTTCAAGCCCTCTCCTATTGAGGACATAATACCCGGCGCACGGGTACTGCACTTGAAATTTGGCGAAGGCAAGGTGCTTGGAGTGGAAGGCCCAAAAGATGGCAAAGTGGCTGCCATCCATTTTTTGAACGATGAATTACCCGAGCGTCGCATCGTGTTGAAATTTGCAAAACTACAGGTATTGTAGCCATACTAAAGTTGCTCCATGGCCTGCTCCAAATCAGCCCAAAGCCATTGCGGATCTTCTAAGCCAATATAAAAACGGGCAAAAGCCCAGTGCATGGGTGGGTTGGCCCGGCCGGGTATGTTGTAAAAACCAATAGTAGGTATGATAAGCGACTCATGCCCGCCCCAGGAAACGGCCATCGTGAAACAACGCAAACGATGGATGAACGCTTCCATTTTTTCCATTGCATCCGTATTGAACTGCACCGAAAACAAGCCACCACAACCGCGCATTTGTTTTTTGGCCAAGTCCAATTGCGAAAAGCTATGGTGGAAAGGATGCCAAATTCGCGCTACTTTAGGATGTGCATCTAATTTTTCCAAAATCCAACGCGCACTCTCATCACTGCGCTGCAACCTGAGGGGCAAGGTGCGGAGGCCGCGCAGCACCAGCGACGCATCATGGGGACTTAGGATACCTCCCAGGGTCATCAATTCGGACTCAAATATCTTTTTGCACATGGCATGGCTGCCACACAGCACACCTACTACCACATCTGAGTGCCCATTGAGGTATTTGGTGCCGCTGTGCAGCACAATATCAATACCAAATGCGGCTGGGTTTTGGTACAGTGGCGAGCAGTATGAATTATCAATCATGGTCACTATGCCCAGTTCACGGGCCAGGGCGGCACAAGCAGACAGGTCCTGACATTCAAAGGTCATGGTGTTGGGGCTTTCCAAAAAGAGCACTTTGGTGTTGGGGCGCAGGGCGGCTTTTATCTGTTCCAGATCCGTACCGTCCACGAAACTATGCTCCACCCCGAAGCGCGATAAAAACTTGCGCAACAGTGCGGAAGTCCACGAATATGGCGCCTGCTGGCATACCACATGGTCGCCCGCCGATACATTACCGATGACAGCCGCCGCAATAGCCGCTGCGCCGCTGGCAAAAACAAGGCAATCTTCTGTTCCCTCAAGGGCGGCCAATTTTCTGCGCAGCATTTCCACCGTTGGGTTATTGCCCCTTGAATAAACATGGTGTTTCAGTTCGTCGGAAAATGCTTCGCGAAAGTGCGCCAAATCGCGAAAAGCAAAATTGCTGGTCTGGATAATGGGCGGAGCAATGGCATGGTAGTACTGCTCGCGGTCTTCTGCCAGGTGGGTCAGGATGTGGCTCAATTCGCCGGGGGTGTAAAGTGGTTCCATGGGGGCAAAAGTATGGATTTCGTTTATTTGAAACCCCAGGGCCATTATCGTTACGCTTAAATACCACAAAACCACTCATTTATGGGTATTCAACAAGGCAAAAGAGATGTTTTATTACGTTTTTTCCTTTTTTTGGAATAAAATTTGCCATTTTTACGGCTCGATTTAATCTTTCCATTCCGCATTCGGTAATCCAACGTATTACAGTAGTATCAATCGTTTTATGAACAGGATTGCTTTACACCTATATTTAGTATTGTCGGCGTTTTTGCTGACCACTAACCTGAATGCCCAGCAAGGCAATATTACCATAACGGGCGGCTGCCCAAGTCTTGATTTTTGCTTCAATGCGGGCAAGTGCGACAAGGGTTTGGTGTACATCAAACTAGGGCGTGCAACCACCTGCGCCAATAGCAGCTACACTGACGTGTCCTATAAATTGGATCTTAACAATGATGGCAGTATCGAGCAGCAGACCTTTGCGGATTCCATACGGGCCGATTTCCCCAAGGGAACCCACAGGGTCAGTTGGCGCGTAACGGACAACTGCGGCAATTTAGCCACCTGCAACCAGCTGTTTACGGTAAAAGATTGCACCCTGCCCACGCTGACCTGTATCAATGGCCTGACCCAAAACCTGAGCCTGCCCAATTGTACCACCACCTTTGAGGCCAATAAATTCATCCTGGTACTCTCGGATAATTGTACACCTGCCAACCAGATCCAATTGGGCATCCGCCGTACCGATGCCGGAACGGGGTTCCCCAATACAACATCCGTTACCTTTGACAAATGTGAAGTAGGCCTTCAAACAGTAGAGGTGTGGGCAAAAGATGGTAATGGCCTGCTCAACATTTGCCAAAACTATGTTATTGTACAGGACAATGGCAACGAATGCCCCTGCGATAAAGAATCAGATGTCAGTGCGAGCGGCTGTATCAGTACCTATGCGCCAGCAAAACGCGTGAGCGAATGGACCCTCCGCTCACGGCTTGAGCCAGTTACAGGCGTAAGCAACCCTACAACCAAACATTACAAATACATCGGCAATGACTCCTGCTATGCCCTCAAAATGTTCCCTGCTATACCCAATGAGGGTTCATACCGCCTGATTATGGGCGCCGAACGCAATTTTGCCCCTCTGAACGGTGTATCTACCTATGACTTGGTGGTTACAAGCAAACATATCCTCGGCCTTGAATCCTTTACCAACATTTACCAGCTCGCTGCTGCTGATGTAAACCGCAGCAATTCCGTCACAACCCTGGATATTGTGGAAACCCGAAAACTCATCCTCGGTATTTATGACACTTTCCCCGAAACCAAGAGTTGGCGATTCGTGCAGGCATTGCCCAACCCGACAAGTTGGACCACCCTTGAAGTGTTGAAAGACACCTTTCAAATACCTATCCCCAATTTGTCCGCTGACCTCAACCTGAAAAACATGAATTTTGTTGCCATCAAATCAGGCGATGTCAATGGTAGCGCATTAACCAATTTTCAGGATCCCCCAACAGAGGATCGCAATGACGGCGAGCCTTTGGTACTGGAAGTGCCTGATCTTGAACTTTCCGTTGGGGAATCCGCAGAACTGCCTTTTTACCCTATGGAGTTCGCTGCACTGGATGGATGGCAAATGAATTTGCAATTGGACTTGGATAAGGTTGAGCTTGAAGATATTACAGGTGTGGATATTGCCAATGTCCACCTTGCAGCTGATGGGTCATTAAAGATCATACAATTTGAGCACGTGAAAAACGCAGGCCCAAATACGCCCCTTTTCACCTTAAAAATACGCGCAAAAAGCAATACAAGAAGCTCGGAGGTCTTGTTCCTCCATGACAGTGGCTTATACCCTGAAGCTTATTCTGGCCAAACACTTCGCGAGATCCGTTTGTCACAGCCCAAACACATAGCTAAAACCCAATTTTTCCCACCCGTACCCAATCCGAGCAATGGGGAACTACATTTTAGTATATTAATGCCCAATGCAGGAGTAGCCTCGCTACGGGTTACGGATATACAGGGAAAAACAATTTTTGAGAAAGCGATAACGCTTGCCCCGGGTATGCAGCAAATTCTTCTTGAAAAAGGGGATTTGCCCTATCAAAACCTGTTTTTTTACCAGATTCAGGTAAACGGGGAAAGTTATTCGGGTAGAATTGTCAGAAACTTGTAAAAATTTTTTTTCGGTTGTCCAACGTTTTGCCAAACCTAATCGTCAATGAGATAAACACACAAAATCCTTTGACCTAAAACACAGTTTGGACATGAAAAATATTCAATATCTCGTTTGTTTGTTCTCCGCCGTCATCGCCTTTAGTGCTTGTAGCAAAAAAGGTGACGCAGACTTCAACTATTATTATTACACTCCTGAGGAGTATGCCCTGTTGAGCAAAACGCTCAATCTGCCCGAATTGCCGTATGAGTATGATTTGACGATACCGGTAGGTGGTAAGCCGATTTTTGCCAAGCAGAACATCAGCCGAGATATGGCCACATTGGGTCGGGTACTTTTTTATGATACCAAGCTCTCTCGCGATGGGAAAATTTCCTGCGCCAGCTGCCATAAGCAGGAGTTGGCCTTTGGTGACGATAGGGAGGTAAGCCTTGGTGTTTATGATCGTGCGGGTGATCGCAACTCCATCGCATTGCTTTCTGTAACCAGCTTTGCCGGCGAATACGGTGTTGATCTTAACGGCTCCTTTGGAAAACGCTTTTTCTGGGACAACCGCGCTGCTACAGCCACCGAACAGGGTGAAGGCTCTATGACCAACCCCAAGGAAATGGACATGAAAATGAGCGAAGTAGCGGAAATCGTACAAGCCACGCCTTATTACGAGCCATTATTCAAAAAAGCATTCGGTGACAATGTCATCACGAAAGAGCGTGTGTTGGAAGCAGTTGCTGGTTTTGTCAACGTTATGGGCTCCTCCAACAGCAAGTTTGATATAGCCCTGGCCGATATGTTGAAAAAGAACAACAATGCCTTTGACGTAGATCAAAAAGATTTTGAAGGTTTCTCGCCAGAACAAAACAAGGGCAAAGCGCTCTTTATAAACAATTGCGCCTCCTGCCACACTGGCCTTTTCACGTCTGTAAACGGCGGTGTTTTAGGCGTTAACGGCAGCGCTGCCAGCAATGGTCTTGATCTCAACCCAACCGACTTGGGAATAGGTAGCATTACAAAAAACAAACAGGATGAAGGTGTATTTAAAATCCCATCCCTCCGCAATGTTGAGAAGACATACCCCTATATGCACAATGGCCGCTTCAAAACCTTAGGGGAAGTTATAGATTTTTATTCCAAGGACATTAGGCCCCATGCTAACCTAAGCCCGATTTTGAAAGACCCCGCAACCGGAAAGCCAAAACAATTCAACTTTACAGAAGATGAAAAAAGTGCCTTGATTGCATTTTTGGAAACACTCACTGATGACACTGTGTTAAAAGACATTCGCTTTTCCAATCCTTACAAATAGTTTTGGAGCAGCCCTCAAATATTCAACATTATTTCATTAAACATTTTTCACCATGAAGAAGATTCGTCTTTTCCTGCCCGTACTTGCCGTAGCAATACTGGCAGCATCCTGTGCGAAAAAGTCAGATTTTAACTACTATTACTACACGCCGGAAGAATATGCCGTGCTTTCACAAACCCTTGACCTGCCCGAACTGCCCGATGACTATACCATCGAGTTCCCATCGCACCTGCGCAACCAGGGCTTGTTCGCACGGGGTATTGAGCGTGACAAAGCGATTCTGGGCCGTGTACTGTTCTACGACAAAAATCTGAGCAAAGACCGCAGCGTTTCCTGTGGCAGCTGCCACATACAAAGTGTTGGTTTTGGTGATACTAAGGCAGTTTCTAACGGCGTTGAAAACCGAGCTGGCACCAGAAACTCCATCGCCCTTACGTCAGTGGCCAATTTCTCCGCCTATTATGGCACCGACCTGAATGGCTCACAAGCCATTCGTTTCTTCTGGGACAACCGCGCTGAAACCGCTGCCCTGCAAAGCCATGGCTCGCTCACCAACCGCGATGAGATGGATATGAAAATGGAAGAAGTCGCCAAAGCCGTGCAGGCACAACCTTATTATGCGCCCTTATTCAAGCGCGCCTTCGGTGATGCCAATGTATCCCAGGACCGTGTGCTGGAAGCATTGGCCAACTTTGTCAACTCTATTGGTTCCTACCAAAGCAAGTTTGACGAAGAAGCCAGCAAAGTGGGTGGTTTTAACAATTACAACACGCCTTTCTCGGGCTTTACTACTGCTGAAAACAACGGCAAAGCACTGTACATGGCCAAATGTGCCAGCTGCCACAGCAGCAGCATGGGCCGTCCGGCACTGTTCAATGCCAGTAATGGACTTGACGCGAATCCCACGGACAATGGCGTATATGATGTGACTAAAAACGCCTCAGATAAGGGTACCTTCAAAGTGCCAACCTTGCGCAATATTGAAGTGTCAGCGCCTTACATGCACGATGGCCGCTTCAAAACCTTAGAAGAGGTTATTGACTTTTACAGCACGGGTATCCAGCCCCATGCCAACCTGCACTCGAACCTCAAGTCCGGCAGTTCACCTATGAGGTTTAACTTTAAATCAGATGAGAAATCTGATTTGATCGCATTTTTGAAAACTTTGACGGATCGCCATGCCGCCGAAGCCAAGCGTTTCTCCAATCCGTTCAAATAATGTATCCATTCCTTTGAACGTATATTGAATATAAGGGCTGAGTCGCGGGTATGATTTTTACCGTGATTCAGCCCTTTTCACATACCCTTAATCATAACTGCACCTATGAAACAGCCACTTTTTACCTTTACTTTGTTGTTTTTGGGCCTTTTATCTTATAAGGTAAGGGCGCAGCAACAACATTATTATTATGCTCCCAGCACCGTACACATTCCTGTGCTGGCCGAGAAAAATGATGCCGCCATCACAATGGGCATAGGCCGGGGCAGCGGATTTCGCGCCCTGGAGTTGCAGGGCGTTTACAGTCCCATCAAGCATTTAGCCGTTATGGCCAATTATTTTGGCGGTGGCGACAGCCAGGTCAAAAACTTAACTGAAGTGGGTGCCTCTGGCCGCAGTTTTGATCTTGGCATTGGCGGTTATCAGGCTATGAAAAATGGCTCTTCCTCTCTTTTTGTGGGCGTAAGCGAGGGCACCGTGCTCAATCATTACGGTAACGAAACCAAATCCGAGCTAAAAATGCGCCGCTGGTTTGTGCAGCCCGGCGTAACGTACAACGATAATTTTTTCCGTGGTGGCGTTGCCATACGGATCAATCGCTTAGAATATGTTTCTGGCGAAACGGATTTTAAAATTGATGAAAACGAGTTGAATGCCATCCGCAACATTGAAAAACAGGCTCCATTTTTCTTGCCTGAACTGGGTGTCCACGTTGGCATGAACTTTTATCCTTTCTCCCTAAATCTTTGCCTGTCCACCATTTTCCCAAAAACATACGGCCTCCGCTTCTCACGCTTCAACAGTTGTTTTTCCCTAACTTATTACATTGGAAAAAAGAAAAAAGCAGAAGTAGCGGAAACAACGAATTAATCCGTGGTGCCTGCACCACTGAAGCCCCAATTGCTACCGAGTAAAAGCGTTGGGGCTTCTTTTTTTGCAAAGTGCGTCAAAAACAGCACTTTTTGTACATCCAATCCTGATCTTAAACGTTACTTTACCATGAAGATCAATATCCCATTCACTGTTTGCCTACTGTTGTGCCTTGGCGCTATGCTTGCCCTGACTCCCCTTAGTCCAGTACTCCCCCCCGGTGCAGAAAAACTTGAGGCATCGGCCCAACGTCCCGGGGATCCTGAAAAAGGATATCACTATTTAATTTATGGCGATTATATCAGTAGCGGCGTCCCGCTGGGGATTTTCAGGCAAGGATTTAAAAATACTCACTTTGACCTTGGGCGCACAGGTGACGCAAGTGGTATTCCCTATGACTACAATGTGGTCACCACTGCGGAAGGTGCCAAGGTGGTTTCGCCCAATTGCCTGACCTGCCACGCCGAGATGCTCAACGGTGAACTTGTAATTGGTCTGGGCAATAACTCAGCTGACCATACCGAATACAATACTGGCCAGGTGAATGCTGCCGCAATGGCTACCCGTTTGAAATATGGCAAAAAGTCCCCCGAATTTACTGCCTACTTGCCCATAAAACGCTCGCACGAAGCAGTTGGGCCTTACATCCTGACTAAGGTGCGCGGCTCCAATCCTGCGGACAAAATTTTTGCTGCACTCGCAGCCCACAGGAATGCCTCGGATTTGAGTTGGTTGCCGAAAAAACAATTCGATACCCCTTTGGAAACCGTACCCACCGATGTGCCCGCCTGGTGGCTGATGAAAAAGAAGAATGCCTTGTACTACAATGGGCTGGGAAGAGGTGATTTCGCCCGCTTGTCCTCGGCCTCGGGCATGCTAACCATAAAGGATAGCAGCGAGGCCCGCCGCATAGATGCTCGTTTCCCGGATGTAATGGCCTGGATTCGCACATTAGAAGCGCCCAAATATCCCTATCCGATAGATACCAATCTAGCGGAAAAGGGTAAAATGATCTTTGAAAAAAACTGCTCCAAGTGCCACGGCAGCTATGGTGATTCTGTTACTTACCCCAATCTCTTGATCCGATTGGACAAAATCGGTACGGATTCCATGTTAGCACTAACTTACCAACGCTACCCGGAATACCATAACTGGTACAACAATTCCTGGTATGGCCAAGGACCCTATGCAGGCCGACTGGCGCCCAACTATGGCTATGTAGCGCCACCATTGGATGGCGTATGGGCTACGGCGCCTTACTTACACAACGGCTCCGTGCCTACTTTGGATGACCTGTTGAACAGTCCGCAACGACCCGCTTACTGGAAACGAAACTTCAAAAATAACGAATACGACACGGAAAAAGGAGGATGGAAATACACCCGTCTCGAGAAAGCAACAGATGACCTTACATACAACAGCACCTTACCCGGCTATGGCAATTACGGCCATCGCTTTGGAGATAAATTAAGCGCCGAGGATAGAAAAGCAGTGGTGGAGTATTTGAAACGGTTATGAGGGCGTATTCATGGATAGTCCATGAAAAGCGGTTTTGAATCACTCGCGTCTGTAAATGTTTAAAAAACAGGTAAATCAATCCTGATAATCTTCAAAATTACTCTTAAAACACCACTTCCACCAATTGTCCTTCCAATCCAAAAACCACAAAGGACACTATTTTTTTATTGGGAAACGCTGTACGCAGTGCCAGATGTGTCCATCCCAGAAAGGCACCAAGGTTACGGGCCTGGTCTTTCCATTTTTTCATGCCTTCAGTGAAGCCGCCAAATTGCAAAACAATTATGTTATCCGTGTTTTCCAACCATAGGTCAACAGACCATTGCGCAATGCGTTTGCCATGTTGCAGTTCAAGTGGATATTGCGCATGCATGGATTGAGGAGCCCATTTTTTTTGTAAAAAGGAGAAAAACTGTTCTGCATGCCGGGCCAACATTTCGCTTGTGACATTTTCGGATAATTGCCTGTTAACCAATTGAATACTGGATATTTTCAACAAAAAATCAGCAGCAACAGGTTGGGCAGATGTGCATAAAACGGCCTGAACGGCTTTGCTTAAATTCGGGTCATAGTCGCCTTTGTATTCCAACCAAGGGGCAAATAATTGTGGTTCGCCCAGTGACATTTTATCAAAATTAGGTGGCAATTCTCCCATCACATCCACCAATAAGGGTGCTCTTGGAATTTGTCGGCGGCCAATGCGCAGGCTATGAAAAGACAAGGGTTGCACGTTGGGCAGCGCTTCACCAAAATCTTTCTCTTTGTATATCAGCTCGGTATCAGCATAAAGCGGCATGCCAGCATGGTAAAAAGGGGTTTCGTCGGAGTCAGCATCTAATGTTGGAATATCTTCTTGTCCGTTGTTGAATACCCGGTTGAGCCAGCGGGTGGGCTTAGCCGTGGTTGGGAAAACCAAATAGTCGCGGGCGCGGGTCAGGCCAACATATAACAGCCTGGCTTCTTCCTCTAAGGCAGTGCGGGTAGCCAAGGAAAAGGCCTCGCTTTGCCGCACGGCTTCATCCAAGCGGGTATTGCTCAGCAGGTCGGCGTATGGATTAACCCAAAAGCGCAACCAGCGGTTGCCCAGAATATTGTCCAGATCGGGTGTGTCTGTTTCTAACACTAAGTTTAAGCCCCAGATTTGTTCCTTGAGCGATTGATCCAGGTTGTGGCAAATGGCGAGGGGATACTCCAAGCCTTTGCTGCGGTGGTAGGTCAGCACTTTTACGGCATCCTCACTTTCTCCCGATCCTTGTGCATCTAGTTTGTTGCGGGATAAGTCATTGAGCCACAGCAAAAAGCCGCCCAGTGTAGCCGCTGAATGCAGACGGGTACAAGCCGATTCATAATCAAGGGCATAGCGACGCAGGCGATCCAGATTATCCAATCGTTGCTCTGCATTGCCTAATGCCACAGCCACGCGCCTCAGGTCCAATTCATCCATGACGACACTCAGGATTTCAGAGGCGGAAAGTTCTGCTATGCGTGGTCGCAGCAGCTGCAGCTGCTGCAAATAGGGGTGTTCAATAGCCCAAGGATATGAAGCGTCCTGTAGCCACTTTATGCGGTCTTCCACCATTTCCGTCAATTGCATGCTGCTGGTGAGCAGCAATATTTCGGCAATGCTCAGGGAGTCCGAGGGCGTAAGCAGGTATTTCAGGCAGGCGGTTGCCAGTTTTGCTTCTGGCGTTTCCAAAAGGCCTGTACGCGCAATTGCCGCTTTCAGGCCTGTGCGGTGCAGGGCTTCGGCCATAAGTTCACAGCCTCGGTTATTGCGGCAAAGCACAGCGATATCACCGGGTTTGATGGGCTGTGTTTGATCTCTTTTTTTATTGTAAATCAGGGTTTTGCGCTCCAATATTACCGCTATTTGATCAGCGATGCAGTTTTCCGTCCAAGGTGCTCCGGGCGTCTTTTTTTCATCCAATGCTGAACGGAAATGCCAGTGCAGCAGAGCATTTCCGGGGCCTTCGGCAGGGCTTTGTGCCTTGTCGCGATGTTCGGCAAAGGCAGGCTCCAATACCACCTGTTCTACAGGCATATAGGGGAAAGCCTTGGTAAAAATGGCATTTACGGCATGCACCAGATCAGGTCGGCTTCGCCATGATTTTTTCAAGATGTTTTCGTCTCGCACGCCTCCTGTAGCATGTATGATGGCCTGCATTAGGGCCGGATCGGCTCCGCGAAAACCATAGATGCTTTGTTTGGGATCGCCCACCCATATAGATTTTTTGGCCAATCGGCTGATTTGCAGGAATATATCTAATTGTATGGGCGAAGTATCCTGAAATTCATCTACCAAAAGCAGGTCCAATTCCTGTGAGAGCGTAGTTTGTACGGAGGGTACGCGCAGGAGGCGGCTCACGTAGGTTTCCATATCGGTGTAGTCAATCAGGCCGCGTTTTTTCTTGTAATTTTCGTACTCCGTCAGGGCATCACTTGCGATATCAAAAACAAGGTCAATATATTGTTTGACATCCTGCCGGAATGCGGGCGTTTGGTCGTGGCTTTTGGCCAATTCGTGCAGTTCTTCAACCAAATGGCGGCTTTTTGCTCCGATTTTGGTTTTGGTGATTTTGATGTATTCGTGCCAGTACAATTCACCCCGATAGCGCAGTTGGTTGTGCAGGTTCCGATACGTTTCAATGGCATCACGGGTGACGGCGGTCGTGTCGGCATCATTGGCCTCCAGGGCGGCAATACATTGATCCAGGGCCGAAAGGATGCGGTTGTGCCAGCTTTCCTTTGAGACCTGATTGGGCTCGCCCAACAGAGCACTAAAGCTTTCCCATGATTTTAACTTACTGATTTCCAGTATTTTTTGGAAAAAATTATTGGCTCGTGCAACTTCTGTAATTTCCTGAATATCACTGCGCCAATCAAAGGGATCGCCATAGGCTTTTTTGGTTAGGCCCAGCCGGTCGGCAAGCAGGTTTAGGGTTTCAATGCGCTTTTCGCTGAGCACTTGCGACAATGATTCGTTGAACAGCCTGCGACTGTCGCCCTCAGCTATGATTTCCACCAAAGGCGACACCCCTGCTTCAAAGGCAAAACGCTGCAACAGCCGTACCCCTATGCCATGCACCGTGCCAATAAGCGCTTGTCCCAGTTCGTTGGCCGCATCGCGCATGCCCGCTTCCAGCAGGCGCACCCGCACGCGATCCTGTAATTCGGCTGCGGCTTTTTGCGTAAAAGTGGTAGCCATGATGCCAGCCGGGCGAACACCATTTTGTAACAGGCTTACCATACGGCCAGTGAGCGTATAGGTTTTGCCGGAGCCTGCGCCCGCGCTCAGAATTTCTATGTTTAAAGTTTGGGGAGTGGTGGGCAACGTGATGACAGGGTTGGTTTAAACGCCCAAATGTACAATCTTGGCACTAATTCAGGCAACTAAATGTCTATAAGCAGAATCACAGCACATAAAAAATAGTTAAAATGAAAAATCCATACCTATTATGTTGTGCTATGTGCCTGCCTTTTTACTTATGGGGCCAATCGGATAAATTTTCTATGGGATTCAATGTCGGTTTTGCTTGGAACAATATTGTAAAAGCGCCAACCGAGTCCTATAACTTTGATGCATTTTCTGGTGCTAAGCATATAAATGGCCTGGCGCTGGGCTTAGAAATAAGGCAAAAAGTGAATAGTTATCTTGCATTGTCAACGGGTTTGCAATACAGCGAACGTGGTTTTACCTATGCCTCTCCGGGTACGGGCATTGAAAGGCAAACATTCGATTATGTATATCTTTCTATTCCCATAATTGCAGGTGTAAAAGTGTGGAAGGGAATAGGAGTGCATGGAGGGCTTGAGTTGGCACGCTTACAATCTCTGCGCTCTGGGCCTGATCTTGATCCGAGGGTCATTTCACTGAAAAAGATATTAAACCCTGATTCGTATTCCTATGCGTTTATATTAGGACTGGAATACCAATATAAAAAGAATTTTTTCATGGCGTTGCGCCAATATTTTGGGCCATTTAAGGCCGTTGACCTTGAGGTGTCAGATGATTTTGGTAGAAGTTATGAATCTATTTATCATCATTCTTCTATTCAAATATCCGTAGGTTATCGTTTCTTTATACCTTCCGGGTCGTAAACCTTCCAGGTCTTCGAGACCTGGAAGGTTTTTACACGACCCGCTTGCGATAACTCAGCATAGCCAGCACATTAAATGCCACAGCAAACCCTCCGATGGCCCAAAAACGGTAACTTAGGTCAGCCAGAGTACTTCCTTTTAGCACAACAGAGCGCATCACATCCACAAAATGCGACACTGGGTTGATCCAGGCCAGTATCTGGGCCCATTGTGGCATACTTTCTATGGGGGTGTACAAACCACTGAGCAGCACAAACATCATCATAAAAAAGAAGGCAAACAAAGTGGCCTGCTGCTGGGTGTCGGAAAATGAGGCAATGATTTGGCCCACACCTAAGGCCGCAACCAAATAGACCATGGCAAACACATAAATAGTGAGGTAGCTGCCCGCCGAGATAATACCAAACAACAAGTAACAGACCACTAAGCCAATGGTCAATGAAACCAATCCGATGAGCCAAAACGGGATAAGTTTGGCCAGCAGGAACTGCCAACTTTTTACGGGCGTTACGTTCATTTGTTCCATGGTACCGATCTCGCGCTCCCGTACGATGTTAAGGGCGCACATCATGGAGCCAACCATAGTCAGCAAAAGGGCCAGGATACCGGGAGCCATAAAGTGCCGATAATTAAAGTCCGGATTGTACCAAAAACGCGTATTGATATCCAACAGCGGCACAGGATTAAAGCGCGGCATCTGCACAAAATCAGTGCGAATGTCGTTGTTTACGGCCGAAATGATTTGCCCGCCGTAATTCATGGCCATGCCTGCTTTTACCCCATTAACGGCATCTGCACGGAGCTGTAAGGTGGCCTCGTCTTCTCGCACTAATGTCTGCTCAAAACGACCGGGTATCTCTAAGACCAGATCAGCATCCCCTCTATCCAATGAAGCTTGGGCGGCAGCTTCGTCAGCAGCCATTTCAACTAAACGAAAATAGCCGGACGCTGTCATACGATCCACTATCTTGTGTGAATAGGGGGAATGGTCCCGATCCAACACGACGAGGTTGATATTTTTGACCTCAAAATCTGCCGCGAGAGGGATCAGAATCAATTGAAATATTGGCGCCACAATCATCATCCGAATGATGCTCGGATTGCGAAAAATCTGGCGAAATTCTTTGTTTATGAGTGCTTTTAACATTGTTGATTTGACTGATGTTGATTTGTTGATTTGATTTTTTGTTGATTTGACTGATGTTGATTTGTTGATTTGACTCGTAGGTTGTACGCGTAGTGTACGCTTGGCATCAAATCAACAAATCAACAAAAAGTCAAATCAACATTAACACTACCCTCTTTTTAGTTGGGACTTTCGCAGGGCATTAATTTTATTGGCAATTTCTTCTATCAGTGGGCGCTGGTCATTCAATTCTTTTTCCGAGATGTATTCCAAATCTACGGCAGCGATCAACAGGTTCAATACCTCCATCAAACTGCCAAATGCGATTTCGGAAAAATGTGCCTGTGCGGCTCCTGTCGTTCTGCTTGTTCCTTCTGCCAAATTGCAAGTCACTGAAATACAGGCTCTTCTGATTTGTTGTGTTGTGCCAAATTTTTCATCCAAAGGAAATTTTTTGCTAATGGCGTATATGTTTTTAACCATAATACGCCCTTTCTGCCAAACATCTAATTTTTCAAAAAAGAAAACTTTCATAACGTAGTATGATTGAATAGTGGTAGAAATGTTGATGCGATTTGCTGTTGATTTGTTGATTTGACTTTTTGTTGATTTGATTTACTGTTGATTTGTTGATTTGACTCGTAGAGTGAACGCTTCGCATCAAATCAACAAATCAACAAAAGTCAAATCAACTTCTAATGTACACGCTTCGCATCAAATCAACAAATCAACAAAAGTCAAATCAACAT
>CAZIKN010000005.1:61922-104756 GCA_964539805.1 uncultured Saprospiraceae bacterium
TCTAATGTACACGCTTCGCATCAAATCAACAAATCAACAAAAGTCAAATCAACATTTTAAAGCCTTACCTTGAATGACCGTACGGCCAGCAGCAGTAAAAATGCCGTCATGCCTGCCATAATCAGTGTTTCTTTCCATACGTAGGCAAAACCCAAGCCTTTGATCATAACATTTTTCAAAATAATGAAAAAATAACGTGTTGGCACAATGTGACTGATGATTTGTAGGGGTTTGGGCATATTTTCCAATGGGAACATAAAGCCGCTAAACACCAATGATGGCAGCATCAGGCCAACCAATGAAATAAACAGGGCCACCTGCTGGGATGCCGTTCGTGTACTAATAAGCAAGCCGAGCGATAGGGCTAACAACACAAAAAGGCCAGATTCCGCGAACAACAGCAGCAAATTGCCGCGCATGGGCAGTCCAAGCGCCGTGTAGGACAGTATCAGTATGATGACAACATTGAGCATACCCACGAGCAAAAAGGGCAGGGCTTTGGCCACGATCATCATCCACGGGCGGGCGGGTGATACCAAGATGAGTTCCATGGTGCCCATTTCTTTTTCGCGCACAATGGCTACCGCAGTTAACATGGCGCACAACAGGATGAGCACCAGCACCATTACGCCAGGTACAAAATTGAAGGCGCTAAGCAGTTGCGGGTTGTAGGCCATCTGGGTCTCGATCTGGATGCGGTAGGGTAATTTTTGTTGTTCCAGCAATTCGTTTTGGTAATCCCTGATCACATTAGCTGCGTAAAAAGCTACAGTGCTGCCTGTATTGGTATCTGCGGCATCGGCTATGATCTGTACCGCAGCGCTATTGGTTTGCTGTAGATGTTTTTGGAAATTTTCCTGAAAAATGACCACAGCCCTCACTCGGCCCTGACGGAACAATTCATCTGCTTGTTCCGGTGCTGTAATATGTTCGGTCACGGTAAAATAACGACTGGCATCCAAGCGATCTGTCAGCAGGGTAGTCAGCTCGTCTTTTGAGGCATCAAGAATAGCGATTTTTGAGTTTTTCACCTCATTGCTAAGGGCAAAGCCATACAGCAGCAGCATGGTCACAGGCATGCCTATGATGACTATGAGACTGCGTTTATCGCGCATGACATGTCGGAATTCTTTCTGAACAAATGCTAAAAATGTACGCATGGGGTGTTCTTTTAAATGTTGTTTTTCAAAATCATTGCTCCATTATGCCCGTAGTTTTGAAGTGCTGGCCAATTTTAGAAACACCTCGTCCATATCAAGCGCACTGAATTGATCTTTAAGGTTTTGCGGGCTATCCAAAGCAGCAATACGGCCATCTACCATGATCGAAACGCGATCACAGTATTCGGCCTCATCCATATAGTGTGTGGTAACAAAAACCGTGGTTCCGCGTGTGGCTGCCGCGTAGATCATTTCCCAAAATTGACGCCGGGTAATGGGGTCAACACCTCCTGTAGGCTCATCCAAAAACACAAGGCGAGGCTCATGGAGCATGGCCACGGAAAAGGAAAGTTTTTGTTTCCAACCCAGTGGCAGGCTGCCAACCAAGACATTGCGCTGGTCAGCAAATTGCAGGCTCTCCAACAAAACGGTCGCCTTTTGTGAAAGATCAGCTTTACTCAGGCCATAGATACTGCCGAACAATTGTATGTTTTCGAGCACAGACAGGTCCTCGTAAAGGGAAAAACGCTGTGACATGTAACCGATATTCTTTTTGATTTCTTCGGATTGCCGATATACGTCAAAACCCACCACATTTGCTTGTCCGGAGGTAGGCATCAGCAAACCGCTCAGCATGCGCATGGCGGTGCTTTTTCCGGCGCCATTAGCCCCAAGGAAGCCAAATATTTCACCAGCATGCACCTCAAAAGATATGGCATCCACGGCAGTGAAGGCTCCAAAGCGTTTGGTAAGATTTTTTGCTTGAATGATCATAAATGAAGAGGGTTGATGAGGGGTTATAGGGGTTGATAAAGGTTGATAAGGGCTGATGAGGGTTTATTATCACATTTGCATATTATCACATCATCACATTTTCTTATTCATCAATCCAATAAAAACATCTTCGATACCGGGCTGAATGGTGTCCAATTCAATGTGTGCAAAGCCGTTGTTGGACAAAAAAGCCTTCAAATCCGCAGGTTTGGCTTGTGCCGAAAGGCTTATGTGGTGACTGTCGCCAAAAGCGTAGCAGGATTGGGTGCCGGCCCATTGGCGTGCAGCACTGAGCAGCGCAGCCATGTTTTCGCCGCGAAGCCGATAAAGGTTTGACGGATTGCGCTGTATGATTCCAACAGGGCTGTCTTGATCCAGAATTCGACCTTTTTGAATCAAGGCAATACGGTCGCAGCGGGTTGCTTCATCCATATATGGTGTGGAGACCACAATGGTCAGGCCCTGGGCTTTGAGCAGGGCCAATATATCCCAGAACTCTTTTCGCGACACAGGATCAACCCCCGTGGTTGGTTCATCCAAAAGGAGGAGTTCGGGTTGGTGTACCAGTGCGCAGGAGAGGGCCAGCTTTTGTTTCATACCGCCGGACAGGGCACCTGCTCTGCGCTTTTTGAAAGGTTCTATCTGGCTGTAAATGGGTTTTATCTGGTCGTAATTTTCAGCTACTGTGGTACCAAATACGGCTGCATAAAACTCCAGATTTTCTTCCACGCTAAGGTCCTGATACAGGGAGAAGCGGCCCGGCATGTAGCCAATACTCCTGCGTATGGCTTTGAAATCCTGCACCACATCACGGCCATCAATAGTAGCGGATCCGCTATCTGGCAGCAGCAAAGTGGCCAATATGCGGAACAAGCTCGTTTTCCCGGCTCCGTCGGGTCCTATCAGGCCAAACAGCTCGCCCTTGCCTATCTTGATATTGATGTCATCAAGGGCTTTTATTGTGCCTTTTTCAAACGTTTTTGATATATTGTTTATCGAAATCATGTGCTAAAGTTTAAAACTTTACATCTCCATACATCCCGATTTTCAGGAGGCCGTCGTTGGGGGTGGCTATTTTTACGGCATATACCAAGTTGGCCCGCTCGTCGCGGGTTTGTATGGTTTTAGGCGTAAATTCGGCTTTGTCCGAAATCCAGTTCAAAGTTCCGGTATATTCTTTTTCGGGGGCATCACCTTGTGCGATCACGATTTTTACGCTTTGTCCTATTTTAATTTGTGCTAGTTGATCGCCAGTTACATAAGCCCTCAGGGTCAGTGTATCCAAGTTTGCTATCTTGTAAAGGGCTTTGCCCGGTGTGGCCATTTCGAAGGCTTCGGCATATTTGCTCAAAACGGTGCCTTTTAGCGGGTTTATTATCTGGCAACGACGGATCTGGTCATCCAATTGAGCCTTTCGGACGCCAAGCGGCTGTTTTTCGCTAAGGATACCGCGATTCATAATGCCTGCGCTTTCTTCCTGTGCCTGTACTTGCTGTTGTAGCACTTTTACCTGGGTTTGCGCTGCCGCGATCTGCTTTTCCAGCACGGCTATCTGCCCATTGATGTCATCCAATTGTTTGCTTGGAGCTGCTTTGGCGGCCACTAATTTTTGCAAACGGGCCTGCTCCACCTGTACAACCCGTAGTTGCTCGCGCTGGGTTGCAATTTGGCTGTTTTGCAGCGCAATTTGTTCATTCAGGACCTTAACCTGCGGACCAGCCTCGGTTTTGCGCAGTTCCAGTGCGCTCTCGGTGGCGGATACCTGTGCTTTTTGAAAATCCAACTGGGCACAATCAATATTGCCGACCAATTGACCAGCCGACAAATTTTGGCCCTCACTGACGTTAAACTGCCGGAGCACCCCGGCAGCCTCTGCCGAGATAATGACCTCGCGGGCCTCAAAAACACCCGTTGCGTCGGGTTGGTTAGCGTTTTTGCCACAGGCAAAAAGAGCGGACAAGAGTAGAAAAAACGATATTTTTTTCATAATTTACTTTATTTTTGCACAAAAATTTGAAAATGGCTACGATTCAGCATTTATCTGATCTGGACCTTAATGGTACTTATTCTTACGCGGATTACCTCACCTGGAAATTTGAGCAGGCAGTTGAACTGATCAAAGGCCGAATTTTGCCTATGGCGGCTCCAAGTCGCCGTCACCAGCAGATTTCACGCGATTTGAATGGTATATTGTTCAATTTTTTTCATAAAAATCCTTGTGAGTTTTACGCTGCGCCTTTTGATGTCCGGTTATACGACCGCCGAAAATCAGCAAAGGCCAGCAAGGATATATACACCGTTGTACAACCTGATCTCTGCGTCATCTGCGATGAATCCAAGTTGGATGACCGAGGCTGTCAGGGCGCTCCTGATCTGGTTATTGAAATCCTTTCGCCAGGCAATTCAAGCAAAGAAATGCGCCTGAAAAAAGCACTTTATGAAGAAAATGCCATCCGCGAATATTGGATATTTGACCCTGAGCGCGAACACGCTTTCCAATTTGTGCTTAACGATCAGGGCCTGTTTGACTCGCCCAACATCTCCGTTAACGGCGAGATATTGACAGCCGCTATCTTTCCGGGCTTGCATATCGAATTGGCCGATATTTTTGGCATCCCACCTAAAGTAGAGGACTAAAACATAGTAACTACTTACCACAACACCTAAATGTAACGTAATTTGAACCACAAAAGGCACAAAAGAACACAAAAAGCACACGTTACGGATTTTGTGTCCTTTTGTGTCTTTTGTGGTTCAAATATTTGCTTAACTTACAATTTCCCCTGAACAAACTGACGGATCAAATTCGCCTGAACCAATTGAATCTCATGCAGTTGCATGGCTAATTTTGCGGTGGTTACGTTTGTGGTTTCACTCAAATATTCGCTTGGTGTGAGCACTCCGTTATCCAATTGTACCGCTGCCGTTGCCACAATGCTTTCGCGAAGGGCGATGATGCGTTTGTCTTTTTGCACCAACTGCTCCAAGCGTTCTATATCTCGCTGCTGTTGTTTTTCCTTTACATCGGATTGCAGCAAAAACTGCTCTTTTTGTGCGGCAATTCTTTCGCTTTGTATTCTGTATTGTTGCTTTTCCCGCTTAACCGTGCTGGTGTAGAGCGGATGGAGGTTCCACTTGAAATTGATGCCCAGAATGGCGTAAGGGCTAAAATCATTGGACAAAAAGTTGAGGCCAGGGCGCGCGTAACCAAAAGTGGCAACGGCATTGATACGGGGCATCAGCCTGGCCTTAGCCAATTGTTCCTGTGTGAGCATACTTTGTTGTTGTAACTGGAACAGTTGAATCTCGGGTCTTAGGTTCTCCTGCGCTGTAGCCTGGCCAACAGCGGGCAGCACAAGGGAATCCCGGGCCGAAAAACCGAGGCCGGTCAATAAGGCGAGAGCATCGAGGGCTGCCGTTTTTCGCGCAAGGTTTTCGTCTTCCTGTTGTTCCAATTCCAATAGGCGGGCTTCAAACAAGGCCACCTGTGCTGGTATGGCTGTGCCGTTGGCAAGCTGTTCTTCCATACGCTTTTTTCGGGCGACCATATCATTTTTGGCTGCCTGAATGGTTTGGTATTGGGTTTGAGCCAACAGGGCGACGCAATAAAACTGAATGATTTGCTCATGTGCCGTATAAAGATCCACTTTGGAGCGCTGTAGTTCCGAGCGTGTTTGGGCATGCTGAGCGGCAATGAGGCCATTATTTTGCCCCCCGTCCCACAGCGCATGAGCCAATTCTAAAGTAAACCGATATTGATCCTTACTGATGGACGGCACCTCAAAACCAGGTATGGGAATTTGTATGGGCAGCGCTGTGACATCAGTTTGCCAGCTTGCCTGGCCATTAAGACTGGCTTGAGGCAGTCTGTTGCGGCGCAGGTTGATTTGCGCCAATTTATCCGCAGCCGAAATCAAATCCTGTTGACGAGCCAATGGCAAGTGTTTATCAGTGGCGGCAAGGCACTCTTCCAAGCTGCGCTGGACCTGGCCGTGTGCTTGTACGACCAAGAATGATGTTAGAAAAACAAGGGCATGATATTTCATAAAAACAATTAAAAATTAACCAAATGGTTAAATATATTGCAAATAAAAACCCTTAAAGAGTTATTTAAGGGCAATTTTCAATTAAAAGCCAAAAAAAATTAACCAACGGTAAGGATAGACCGCGCAAACTGCATCACATGCAAATGGCGCTCTGCCAATATTTTGTCATATTCCGCCTTGTCCAATTGAAAAACACCACTAAAAATGGGCCGGGCCAAAAAGGGAAAAATGCACATACCCACCAAGGTCAGAATAAACTGATGCGGATCAACTGGCCGAATATTTCCTTTTTTTATTTCCGCCCGCATGGCTTCTATTATCTGTGCGCCAATGCTGCGGTTCACTATTTTGGCGAAATCAGGGTGGCGGTTTATCGTAGTGACAATGAATATCGGCAAACGCGGATTTTGGCGCATTATACTCAAATAAGCCAAGATAAATTGATCAATTTTGTCTAAAAATGGTATATTTGGGTCATTGAGCGCCGCAGAAATTTGCGGAACAAACTGCTTCATTTTATGTTGGAAAACCAATTCAAACAATTTATCCTTGCTCCTGTAATAATAATGCAGTAATGCCTTGTTGATGCCTGCGGCATCCGCAATGCCCTGCATCCTTGCCCCGTCAAATCCATCGCGGACGAATACCTCTTCCGCTGCTTCCAATATTTTTTGCTCCGTGTTCAGTTCTGTTTCTGGCATAACTATATGGTTTAACCAAATGGTTAGGACAAAGGTAAGGGTAGTTGTTTCTTGTGTGCAAGTTTTTGGAGGATTTTTTTTCAAATGCCCTGTACACCTGCAAGTGCTCTCTTTTGCCAATAGTCATGAAAAAATCATACAAAAGGCTTGTTTGAAGCATAATAATGTATGAAAGGGGTTAAAGAGAGCGGTATCATGCCACAAAGTCAAAGCGCATGTGGAGGATCAAAATTTGGTTTTTTTAGATAAGGAGTGTTGGATTTATTAGGCAATTGCATGTAACTTTGTAACGGTAAAAAAAAATCAAATGGTCAAACGAGATAAGTTATGGAAGGCAATTCTAGAAACGCGGTTCAAAGAGTTCATGCTTTTCTTTTTTGCTGATTATCAGGAGGACATTGACTGGGTAAAACCTTTTGAGTTCTTGGATAAGGAACTACTTGAACTTTTCCCTAAATCCTCCACGGGTGGACGATTTGTGGATAAACTGGTAAAAATATGGCTTAAAGATGGCCATGAACAATGGATACTTGTGCATGTTGAGGTGCAAGGCAGTCGGAGTAAAGGTTTTCCCGATCGGATGTTTTCCTATTTTTATCGCCTAAGAGATAGGTTTGGTGTCAATGTTACAGCTGTGGCATTATTGACCGACGGCGATAAAAATTGGGTGCCTGACCATTATGTATATACTTTTATGGGGACACAGGTGCTTTTTAAGTATAATACATACAAATTGGCAATTCAGAACAGGGAAGAGTTAGCGCAAAGTGATAATGTTTTTGCAGTAGTGATGTTGGTCGCTTTTGATGTTCTACACGCAGCAAAAGACGAGAATAGCCGCTTGGGATTGGCACTTGCACTCGCTCGCAAACTCTTAGAAAAAGGGTATGCTTTCGAGGAAGTAAAAGATGTTTTGCTTTTTCTTAAATATTATGTACAATTCAGAACGCGTGAATCGTTGCAAGTGTTCGATAATAATGTGGACAAATTCAAACAACAAACCAATTATAAACCTATGGGCGTATTAGAAACAGTTATTGAAGCTTATCGAGAAAAAGGCCTAAAAGAAGGCCGCCGAAAAGGCCTAAAGGAAGGCCGCCAAGAAGGCCGCCAAGAAGGTATATCCATCAAAGAACACGATTTTGTGGTTCGTCTTTGGGAGCACAAAGAGTTTTCCCTGTCCAAAATTGCCCTTTTGGTCGGCATCCCTGAAGAGCGTGCCGCTGAAATCATACTGGAACATTTGAAAGGATTGGGTAATACAAAGGAAGATGCTTTGTCCATTATTGCAGAGTATCAAACCAATTTTGGGGGGTAGGTTACCTCGGCGCAGACTATCTTTGCCCAATGAAGTCAACATTTGCACTATTGGCCTTAGCCCTGTGTTCGGTGGTTCTGGTCCATGCCCAAAAATCAGATTATGCCCAAACACTCGGCAAGTGGCGAAAGGAACGCGTGGAAAGCCTGAAAGGCGAAGATGGCTGGCTGAACTTGGCCGGCCGATTTATCCTCGCTAAAGGACAGAGCACTTTTGGGGCATCACCCAAAAACAAAATCAGGTTCCCGGCCAGCAAATGTCCCAAGTACATGGGGCATTTCATCCTTGAAAATGATACCGTTTGGATGCAGGCCGATAAAAAAGTATCCGTTAACGGTGTGCTTAAGCGCGGGCGCATTCAAGTATTTCCTACAGCCACCGCTCAAATGGTTCAAAGCGGATCACTGCGCTGGTTTGTCATCAAACGCGGAGAACAATTTATCCTGCGCTTGCGCGATCTGGAACACCCATCCCTTCAGGGTTTTCATGGTACCGATACCTATGCTGCCGACACCACATGGCGCATAAAGGCCCGATTGGAACCATCCGAGGGAAAAATCATTTCCATCACCAATGTGCTGGGACAAAAATCCCTGCTGGAATCACCCGGGACTTTAGTGTTTGACTTAAAGGGGCAAACTTGCCGTTTGGATCCCTTAATTGAAGGAAATCAACTGTTTATCATTTTTTCAGACGAAACCACTGGCTCAGAAACTTACGGCTCCGGCCGTTTTTTATACGCGGATTTGCCGGATGCCAACGGCATGACTACCTTAGATTTTAATTACGCCATCAATCCGCCCTGCGCCTTTACGGCATTTGCCACCTGCCCCCTTCCACCTGCTCAAAATGCACTGCCTTTGGCCGTAAGAGCGGGTGAAAAAAATTATGGAGATCATTGAGTTGTTCAAACATAATATGTATCTATTTACCACAAAGGTTAATTAAGCATATAATTGCACCACAAAAGTCACAAAAGAACACAAAAGAAACACGTTACGCTGTTTTGCGTCCTTTTGTGACTTTTGTGGTGCAGCTTACTTTACATTTAAGTGTCGTGGTAAATAGTTGCCATAATATACGCATTATCAACCGATTCTGTCAGCCAGGCACCGTTGTCCTTCTTTCCTGCCCATTGGCCAACCAAACACTGCCCTCTTCCGCGAGGTACGTGGCCTCAAACACTGCACGGGCCTCTGTTAAATGTTGGTTTGCATCTGTGTAGCGGCCTGAAAAATGACCCAGCAAAAGGCGCTTTACTCCGGCTTGTCGGGCAATTTCAGCAGCCTGTGCTGCCGTGCTGTGAAAAGAAAATTCTGCTTCTGCGGAATGCTCATCCGTAAAGGTGGCCTCATGGTAAAGCAAATCTACCCCCTTTATGCAATCTATTACAGGCGGATGAAAAGCTGTATCACTGCAAAACGCATAAGAAAGCGGCGGGCGCGGAGGATGGGTAAGCTCGGCATTCGGGATCACGCGCCCATCCGGAAGTGTAAGGTCGGCACCTGCTTTTATGCCAGGTATCAGGCTAAAATGAATTTGGTATTCCGATATTTTTTCACTGATGATGTTACGTAACAAAGGCTTCTCGCGAAACAGCCAACCACAACACAAACTTCGATGATTTAGCGGGATAGTAGAGACCTCCAATTTTTCATTTTCAAATACGACCTGTACCACTTGCGCATCAACTTCTTGATAATCAATAGGATAAGAAAGTCTTATACCACAAACGCGAATAGTGGTTTCCAAGAGTTCGCGGAGTCCTGGCGGAGAAAAAATGGTAAGCGCTTCACTGCGTTTTTTCAGGCACCAGCCTGTGATCAAACCAATGAGGCCAAAAACATGGTCGCCGTGAAGGTGTGTAATGAAAATATGGCGGATACTATCTTGTTTGGTTCGGTAGGCGTACATCTGCATTTGCGTGCCTTCGCCACAATCCACAAGAAAGAGCTGGTTTTCTATTTGAAGCAAATGCGCCGTATAATGCCGTCCAGAGAAGGGGCCGCCAGAACCGTTGCCGAGTATAGTGATTTGCATAGGATTATTTTTTATGCCGCTCAAACATACTATGATTTTAAAAAATTCCCAAATTTTCAACGTATAAATACGTTATAAGTCGTATTTTTAGGCCATGAAACAAAAAATTACTATTTTATTGCTTTTTTTGATTGTTTTGGCTGGCTTTTCTGTCTCGCTGCAAGCGCAGTCTTTCAAAAAGGGCTATCGTTATTATCAGAAAAAACAATTGCCTGCGGCTAAGAAGGTATTTGAAAAACAACAATTGGGCAAAAAAAATGGCTTACCATCCCGATATTACCTGCTCAGGATAAAGGCATTGCACCCACTGTCATTGAGGCAGTTGTTTGAAGCGGACGAAGCCTTGCGTATAGAGGACAGCCTGTATGCCCTGGCTACTGCAAAACGGAAAAAGAAATGGAAGCGCTATGCGCTTCAGGACTCCTCCTTCAAGGACCTGCGTTATGATCTTCAGTTGCGGGCGATAGCACAGGTAAGGGTAAGCGGCTCATTCCCCTTTTTGGATTCACTGCTCATGGGTTTAAAACATCCTTTGCCCAATATCCAAACAGCCATTGACAGCACGCGGGCAGATATCGTCAATGCTCATATTTTGCACAAGGACTATGACATATTAACCACCATACTCCATAATCATCGTCGCTTTATCCGCCCAACCAATTTTACTATTTCAAGACGCATACCTGAGCGCCTTTGGCCTGCATTTCAGGAAAAATATTTCCTGTGCGAAATGAATCGTTTTGCACAGGATCACCCTAAGTCATTTGTGGGCCGCGACTGCTGGCGCGAGGAAGCACGGATGTTGCTATGCAAGCCTTTTTTAGCACCATTACTTGATTTTCACAGAAGCAATCATTTCACGGGCATGGAAGTCATGGTACTAAACACTATTGACGAACTTAGAACAGACAGTACCAATGTATATGCACTAAACGAAGCCCAAAAATCACATCTGGAGAAATTGCGCCAGCGCGGTATCCTCCGAACACGGTTGAGCAATGGCAATATCGTCCGTGATTCGCTCGAAATATTGCGTCAAACCTCGGCATACATCACAGACTTTGCTCCCCGTTACTCGGCTTTCCGGCTCATGGAGGATGCCTTGCAGGTCTTTTTGGAAAAGAAAATGTACAGGAGTGCTATACACTTACTGGAACAGGCCAGGCCTTTTTTCCCGGATACCCTGCCGCGCCGTTGCGACTCAGACTTCGAGTATCAGCGGCGTGCACAACCATTCATAAAAAGCCGCTTGGATATTTTACAGCAAAATAGCCCGCAAACGCAAACTTATCCTCTCCACACAATCAACACGGAAGCAGGTGATGAATGCCATCCTGTGATGAGCAGTGATGGCACAATCATATACTTTGCTGCCGCAGGCAGGCCCGAAACACCCTCCATTGGATTTGATGTTTTCCGATCCCAACGAGATTCCACGAGCTGGTCACCCCCCGTTATGGTGCCAGAACTTTCCGGGCCAGGCGACCAGTTACCACTCTCTCTTACGGCTGATGGCCAACAAATGTTGTTGTATATAAACCATAAACTACATTTTTCGTATAAAAAAAATAATCGCTGGACTTCACCTGAGCCATTGGTTATCAAAGGCTTACCCTTGATTGGCAAAGGCGTATTATCCCATGATGGCAAAATATTGATTGTTGAGGGGGCGTACTCCACAGCGGGTATGTTTACGGCACCAGACATTGATCTTTTTGTTTCTTTTTTGGATAGTATGGGGCAATGGTCTGCACTGGCAGGGTTGGGTGCTGAGGTCAATACGGATGGAGACGAGGGAAACCCATACCTGATGCCCGATGGCCAAACCCTGTATTTTACCAGTACAGGCTATCCGGGGCTGGGCCAGTCCGATGTGTTTGTGACCAAGCGTGGCAAAAAATGGGCGTTTTGGGACAGGGCTACTAATTTAGGGCGAGAAATAAATGACACATACCGACATCAGGGCTTCGGCCATGTTTCCCATGATGGTAAAATAGCTCTGATGGCGCGCTACCTTCGTGATGGCGAAAAAGGAGATATTTGGATGATAGAATATTAGGGCTATTTTTGCCCGCACATGGAAAACCTATCTGCTTCGGCCATTCTTGTTTCGCTTTGCGGACTCATCGTTTTATCGTACTTTTTTAGTGTAATTCACCGTGTTACGCGCATTCCATCAGTTATTTTGCTGATGGGCACGGGCGTTGCACTTCGTTACCTGACCGATTCTACGGGTAGCACCGTGGCTGTACCGGGCGGGCTGGTAGAGGTGCTGGGTACTGTGGGCCTCATTATGATCGTGTTGGAGGCAGGGTTAGACCTTGAATTTTCAAGGGAAAAATTGGTCTTGATCCGTCGGGCATTTTTATCTGCTGTTATTATTTTGCTGGTTTCTACTTTAGGTGTTGCAGCACTTATCAAATGGTGGATTGCGGAGGCTCCCATCAGGAATTGCCTGGTTTATGCCATAGCCCTGAGTGTTATCAGCAGTACCATAGTGCTAAGCAGCGTGGCGCACTTAAGCGAGTCAAAGCGGGAGTTTTTGGTGTATGAGGCCTCATTTTCTGATGTGCTGGGCATCATGTCCTTTAATTTTTTGGCAGATAGCGAAACATTTGATTTTCAGTCGTTTGTATGGTTTGGAAGCAGTATTGTGGTGGCATTGGTATTGTCCGTACTGCTTTGTTTTGGCCTGATGCTGCTTTTGGTCAAAAGCCGCGTGAACGTGAAGTTTTTTCTGCTTTTTGCGGTATTGGTCATTGTGTATGTGGGCGGCAAGATGATGCACTTGCCCGCCCTGCTTACTATTTTGATGTTTGGCTTGGTCGTAAACAATTGGGAACTGATCCGTTTGGATTTGCTGAAAAACAAGTTTTCGGATGAAGTGGTCAATCACATTGCCACATTTCTAAAATCCATCACAGCGGAATCGGCATTCCTGATCCGCACTTTTTTCTTCGTAATTTTTGGATATGGTATCCATTTGGGCTTTATAAGCAATCAGGACGTGCTTATTTTAGGCGCATCCATTGTCGGCATGTTTATCTTATTGCGGTTTATTTATCTTCGTATTTTGAACAAATACAATTTATTCCCGGAAATATTTTATGTGCCACGCGGTCTTATCACGGTATTGTTGTTTTACAAAATACCTGACGCACTGCGCATCTTGCGTTTTGATGAAGGCGTGCTTTTTTTCGTGATTTTGTGCAGCAGCGTGGTCATGATGCTGGGCACCATGTTTTATCGTGAAAAACCACTTATTGAGGTCAGAGGAAGTATGGAAGATTTAGGAGTGTAAAACAAACCATTTTGCCTCTTCGAACGCCAATATGGCCATGAAACGTTTTTTTCTTTTTCCCTTACTCTTGCTCTTTTTTTGGGGCTGCCAAAAAGCCACTTTTGAATACGCCGTAATTTGCGAGTTTCCGCCTGTGTTTAGTCGCGAAGGCGGTACTACCTTAGTCATCACGGATGATCAGGGCGATATCGCGGGGCATTTCCCAATAAGTACCAGCAGCACAAGTTTCAACCAAAAATTCACCTTTAAGGCGCGCAATGCCTCCGAGAAGTTCGGGTTGCACCTCATATCAGAGGCCTCTGTATTTAGTTCGGATAATTATTTTAGCATTTATTCCCATTGTGGGGTACCCAACGGTGCTTCTGTCACCTTGAATCCTGAGAATTTTGCCTCCTTCAGGCCACGTACTTTTCGTTTGATCCCGGTTTTGATAAGTGGCATCACTTCGTTGGATTCCTTTTTAGTATTCAACCAACCTTATTATTTCGAAGAACCCAAAAAAGGTGTATTGTTCACCGACATATTTGTACAAACCAGCCAAACGCAAGTCATTCGCATTTTTGCCAATGGAGAAAAAGAGGAGCGTACATTGTGGCTTCGGGAGTCAATGACTTCTACTGACACGGTACGCGTTAATTTCAACGATCTTAATATCGGATATAATGTGTCCAATATTGACATTCAGTTTCCTGCTGACCTCACTTATTATTCGGCCAGCGTGGATATGGTTTCCCCGGATTTTAAAGATTTTATTCGCTTAGCAATAACCAATAGAAATCCCGAAGCTTCGCGCAAATTATCAGTAGCAAAACCCAATATCATACCCAATGATTGGTTGGTTTACGTCAATTTTTCGGATAACTATTCCAGTTCAGAGCAGCTTTTCAAACCCGGTGAACCATTGATCATAACTCGCCCAACGGATTTTGGCATCATATCGGCTGCCACTGAGCCGGGTCAATCTATTTCGGTCAAAACAAGCGGCGAGGTGGATTTGATAAGGGCGACCACCTATTTGACATCCCCTGATGGTCAACGGGTAAATTGGTCTATAGATGGGGACACAGAAACCTTCAAATACCTTGAACTGCCTGAATTGAAACGCTTTTTGCCCAATACAGACCTGTATGACCAGGCATTTAAGGATTTTAACGTTAGCCTTTTTAATATAAATGGCTTTGATTATGAACAGGTTCGCCGCGGCTTCCCCTGGCGCTCCGGTGAGATTTACCCTGCTGGAAGAAGCAATCTGAGGATAATCCGCAAAGTCTATTAAGCATGCGGTATCTGGCCCCTGGTATTTTGATGCTTTCCCTGCTGTGCTGTACAAGTCGCCATGGGTCTCAGCCACCCGAATTGGCCTTTTATCATTGGAAAAACAGCTTCGCGCCCACATTTTTTGAGCGCAATGTATTGGATTCCCTGTCTTGTAAAACTTTGTTTATCAAAGTATTGGATATTGGAAAGGACGCGCGCGATGGATCACCTGTGCCCTACTCCCGAACCTTAGTAAAAGACAGCACAGTCCTGCGGGGCCGCCAGATCATACAATGCTGTTTTATCACTAATGAGGTGTTTTCGGGAGCTGATGCTGCGCGTATTGACCTGCTGGCCCGCCGCCTCTCCGAGCCTTCCGTTTGGCCGTTTTGGCATCATCCCGGGGCTAATGAAATTCAGTTTGATTGTGATTGGACCGGTTCTACCCGCGAGGCGTTTTTTGATTTTTTGCGCCAAATGCGCTCGCTTCTCCCCTCAAAATTTCGCATCAGCGCTACCATACGTCTTCATCAGTACAAATTTCCCCAAAAAACGGGCGTTCCGCCCGTGGAGCGCGGCACCCTGATGTTGTACAATACGGGTGATATTGAACACCCTTATACCCAAAATTCCATTTTTGATGCCGAGGATGCCAAACGCTATCTTCAAGGTGCGCCCAAGACCTATTCTTTGCCCTTGGACGTGGCGCTTCCCATTTTTAGCTGGGGTATTGTGTACCGCGAAGGGCATTTTTGGAAAATCATCAATGGACTTCAAAAAAATGCTCTATCTGACACTCTTCGATTTATAAAAAATATTGAAAATCAATGGATTGTGCGTAAAGAAACTTTTGAAGCGGGCTATTTTTTACGCCCTGATGATGCGATCCGATTAGAGCAGATTAGCCCCGAAACCTTGCGCGAGGCAGCCCGCTTGGCCCGCGCGTGCTCGCTCGCGCCTGACGCCCGCATGGTGCTTTTTCATTTGGATAGTGCCCAAATTCGTCCCTACAATACTCGTTTTTTGAACACCCTGGTATCAGAAAGCCCCCCAGAACAATAGTTAATCGGGTTCAATGTGGATCAATAAATGCTCTATCTGGGGCATTTTTCCCCTAATGGTATCCTTGAGCCGATGGGCTATTTCGTGGCCTTCTTTTACCGTCAGCATAGCGTTTACCCTTGCGTGAAGGTCAACATTGTACTTAAGACCTATTTTTCGAATAAAGCATTTTTCGGTATTGGATACACCCTCCACGGTTTGGGCAATGGTCCTTATTTCTTCAATCAGGTCATCATAAACATGTTCGTCCATGATTTCGCCCAATGCGGGGCGAAAGATCAGGTAACTGTTATAAAGAATAAAAAAAGAGGCAAAAAGGGCTGCCCAATCATCGGCAGATTCATAACCCTTACCCATGAACAAGGCGATGGAAATGCCCACAAAAGCGGCCACTGAAGTGATGGCATCACTGCGGTGGTGCCAGGCATCGGCTTTTAAGGAAGAGCTGTTGGTCTCCTTACTTTTTTTAAGGACTAATTGAAAAGAAACCTCTTTCCAAATGATGATAGCCCCCAATACGATCAGGGTCCAGGGCGCGGGCAGTTCATGTGGGGTACCTATATTCTGGATGCTTTCATGTGCGATGACCACAGCGGACATGATCAAAAAACCGACTACCATAAAAGTAATCAGGGGCTCTATCCTGCCGTGCCCGTACGGATGGTTTTTGTCCGCAGGCCGGCTGGCATATTTTAGCCCGAACAGCACCAACAGGGAAGCGAGCACGTCGGCGGTGGATTCAATGGCATCTGCAATAAGCGCGTAGGAATGGCCAAAATAGCCAGCGAGGGCTTTGCCCAAGGCCAAAGCGGCATTGCCTGCTATGCTAAAATAAGTGGTTTTGATAGCAGTTTGCTCGTTGGACATATTCTTAGGGTAAAAACGATACTTAGGCCGCTAAGGTAAGCCTAAATGTATATTGGGCGTACAGGACGGGAGCAGATGTTTTATGGTGTGCCGATGACCAATGCTCTTTTGTACCTTTGCCCTGTGAACCGTGAATTTATCCTGAACCTGTTGTTCTTGTTGTGCATCAACCTGCTCATCAAGCCCGCGTTTATTTTTGGTATTGACCTGAATGTACAAAACCGAGTTGGGCAGGATTACGGCCTTTATTTCGCTCTAATGAACCTGACCTATATCTTCCAGATTTTTAATGATTTCGGGCTGCAAAACTTCAACAATCGGCATATCAGCCGCCACCCACAGCTATTGCCCAAATATTTCCCCAATCTGCTGGCAATTAAGTTCTTGCTGAGCGGATTGTACATAGGGCTTAGCCTGGTGGCGGCCTTGAGTATGGGCTATGGACAGCGAGAACTGGCGCTCCTGCTGTTGCTGTTGGCCAATCAGGTTTTGGTGCAGATCATCTTCTTTTTGCGTTCCAATATCAGTGGGCTGGGCTATTATCGCTTAGACAGTGTGCTGTCCGCCTTAGACAAATTGCTCATGCTATTTACCTGTGGAGCCTTGCTATGGTTTTGGCCGCGACACTTGAGCATAGAGGCATTTGCGCTGGCACAAATGTTGGCACTTTTGCTAACGACCCTGATTGCTTTTATGCTTCTGCGTTCAAAAATTAAGTTTGGCATTCGTCCAAGCTGGGCATCTAACTGGCGGGCTGGTTATCCTGTGCTGGTTGTGCTGTTTCGCAAGAGCGCGCCTTTTGCCTTAGTTGTCTTCCTGATGTATGCTTACACGCGCTTGGATGGGGTGTTGCTGGAGCGCATGTCGGGGCCTGCCCATGCTGAAGTGTATGCAGGGGCCTACAGGCTTTTGGATGCCTGCAATATGTTTGGCTACCTGTTTGCATCCTTACTGTTGCCCATGTTTGCACGCATAGAAAAGCAGAACGATCCAGTTCGGCCTTTGGTCTCCCTGAGTTTTAAATTGATCTGGACGGGTAGTGTCAGCTTGGCTGCGGCCATCTTTTTTGCACGTGCTGATTTGGTTCGGTTGATGATGCCGGATCATGCCACGGCCTATCGGTGGGATACGCTTGGTGTATTGATCTGGGCCTTTGTGCCTGTTTGTACCACCTACATTTTCAGCACCTTGCTTACGGCGCATGAGCGTTTGGCCGTTATGAACCGATACTTTATCGCGGGAATTGTGTTGGATTTTGCACTGAACCTGTGGCTGATTCCCTTTTATCAGGCATTTGGGGCGGCGATTGCTGCTTTGTGTACCCAAAGTTTTATTGCCGCCGCCATGGTTTGGCTGAGCCTGCGCCATTTTGACCTAAAACCCCAAAAAGAAGGGTGGTTGCGCTTGCTGGGGTTTACCGCAGCTGTCCTTATGGTGGATTGGCTTATTTTTGAAAAATTAGCTTTGGATTGGAAGCTTAAGTTTATCATGGCTTTGATCACAGGGCTTGTGGCGTTGTTGCTGTTCAGGCTGTTGGATTGGCGCAAGGCCAGTGCCACGTTCGGCAAGTGACCCACCACCAATCTGAGTGGCCGCTTTTCGTTGTTCATCGGTTAAAATGTCCGCATTTCGCCCTCCTCGCGCCAAAATCAAGAAAATCTGTTCACTTTATTGACCAGCCGTTCGCGTCTTTCAATCTTTAAAAATCAGGCACCTCAATCCTGCCAATCTTCAAAACCACTTAAATCCGGGGGATACTTGACCCACAAACACCATGAGCCGCCCTTACAACAGAGCGGCTCATGGAATATAAAAGACTTGTTGCGGTGGTCTCGCACCGCAACAAGTCTAAAAAACGCTTTTTAAGGACAATTTATCTCCCCAAAACCCGCTTCATGGTTGCGCCAATTTGCGCGGGCGAATCCACGACATGGATGCCGTTTTCGGCCATGATCTGCATTTTGGCAGCTGCTGTATCATCTGCACCACCTACAATGGCACCGGCATGGCCCATTTTACGGCCTTTAGGGGCAGTTTGGCCGGCGATAAAGCCTACAACGGGCTTTTTATTGCCATTGGCCCTGATCCAACGGGCGGCTTCGGCCTCAAGGCCACCGCCGATTTCGCCGATCATCACGATGGCTTCTGTTTCAGGATCGTTCATAAACAGTTCTATGGCTTCTCGGGTGGTAGTACCAATGATAGGGTCACCGCCAATACCAATGGCCGTTGAGATCCCGAGGCCTGCTTTGGCAATCTGATCGGCTGCTTCGTAGGTCAGGGTGCCCGATTTGGACACCAAGCCTATGCTACCGCGCTTGAACACAAAACCCGGCATAATGCCCACCTTGGCCTCATCTGGCGTGATAACACCCGGGCAATTGGGGCCAATAAGACGGCAACCTTTATCCGAAATATAGGCTTTGGCGCGCACCATGTCCTGCACTGGAATACCTTCAGTGATGGCCACAATAACTTTTATACCTGCTGCTGCAGCTTCAATGATGGCATCAGCCGCAAATGCAGGTGGCACAAAGATAATAGTGGTATCTGCACCTGCCTGCTTTACCGCATCTTCAACGGTATTGAACACCGGGCGATCCAAGTGCGTTTGGCCGCCTTTGCCGGGTGTTACGCCACCTATAACATTGGTGCCATAGGCAATCATTTGTTCGGCGTGAAAAGTGCCTTCTTTTCCGGTAAAACCCTGTACAATGATTTTCGAGTGTTTATTGACTAATACAGACATTTATAGTGATGAATGATGAGTGATAAATGATGAGTGATGAATGATGAGTGGTCAGATAAGGTATTATCGTCCGCTTTCGTGTGGTGAGCGGATGATGAAAACATCTTCATTGGCGCGTTTCATAAAGTAATGTTCGCGGGCGAACCGTTCTTTGGTGACTTCAAAATCCTCCGCCTCGTCACGCGCCTCTTTTATTTTGTCCTTGTAATATTCCTTGTCTGCTTCCAATTGTTTTTCGGCACGGCTGAGCCGCCATTGGGTCCACAGGCTGTTGCGATCCATAAACACCATGATAAAGAAAAAAACCACCAATGTCAGGTAATAGCGGTTTTGCAGTGGTGCGGGCAGGCGGTTCCAGAGGGCCTGCCAGGGATTTGCGGGTAAAGCCATAAGCAGATGTCGAAATGGCAGAACTTGGCATTACATGGTGAAAAACCAAGTTCAAAAGGTCAAACATTCTTTTCAGCCGCGAAAGTAGTATGATTGTGTGGAAGTTTTGAGGAAAAGGGGAATCTTTATTATTCATCAATGGAATGGATAATCTTTTCAGGTGCCTATAGTACTTTTTTTATATTTGTGCTTTCGTTCAAAACCTATCCCCTTTTCCCCTTTATGGCATTCCGCGGCAGAAAACGCAGTTCATCTCGTTACGATTGGTATTACGACAAACCCCAAAAGCCCGCCATAGAAGCCGGCACAGGCATACGCGGCGGCGGCAAATTTGGCAGCACCTGGTGGGGCAATCAATGGCTGGAAGCCTTCAACAACATCAGCGATAGCAACCGCTTGCCGCGAGGGCGTACCTATGCCAACAACGGCTCCGTCCGCGACATCACCATCGAGGGGAATCGGGTGCAGGCCAGCGTGCAGGGAAGCCGTTTGTACAAAATTGACATCACCATCCCAAAATTCGATGCTCAAGAGCAAAAAAAGATCGTAACGCTGCTCAGCGAACGCCCCGACCTGCTCAGCCGACTTCTCAACCGCGAGCTGCCCCAGGAAGTGTACAAAATATGTGCTGACCAGGATGTCCAGCTCTTCCCGCGCCGATGGAATGATATCAAAGCATCTTGTTCCTGCCCTGACTATGCCATGCCCTGCAAGCATTTGGCAGCCATTATCTACTTGATCGCCAATGAAATAGATAAAGACCCTTTTCAAATTTTTGACCTCCACGGCTTTGATTTGCCCTCCGCGTTGGCCGCAGACGGCTTTGCGGCACCCGATACCAAAAATCAGGTGTATGCCACAGCCCTAAGCTCACTTTGGTTAACAAAACCAATGGCCCCCAACCCTACAAGCTTGGACAGTGCGCTGCTGGATGTATTGGACTTTTCCAAACTTACTAACCAGCGTGAAAATCTGGCAGCCATCCTGCCCGAAAAACCCGTTTTTTATCCACAAGGCGACTTCAAAGCCTTGCTTAAAAAAACATGGGTCAATATTGCCAAGCAACTTTCCAAGATAGAAAAAAGCGTTGATGACACTACACAAGATTTTGATTTTCAAAGTGTTGAAACCTTAAAAATCATATTGGACGATTTTGCTGCCCCGCTGCGGTTAACGGCCCTTAATGCTGATGATGAAGTGGTTTTCGAGGCCGAAAACATAGACGCGTGGATAAGTTGGCTACAAACCGTTCCGGCAGGCCAATTGGCCAATTTGCCTGCCGGAGTTCGCGCACTCTGGCTCGCCTGGCGTTTCGCAGAAGCCTTGGCCAAACAAGGCAGCATGGTACCCCAATTGTTAGATACGGGTGGCAACTACTTTATGATTCGGTGGCTTCCAGCGCTATTGAATGACACAGTGGCCGAACTATACAAGGCCTTTTCGGCCTTGGTTCCATCAGACCTGGTGCAGTACTTGGTGGAAGAAAAAATCTTGTCTGCTGACGCCAAGGATGCCCCACTTGCCCTTCTGTCTATCTTTTTGAATGATTATTTACAAAAGTATCATGGGCATGAAGGGGCCGATCAGCCCGTGCACCAATTATTTTTTGAGGGTCTGCCCGTTACCTTTGACCGTTTTGAGAACAAATCCTACCCTATGGCCATTGGGCTTTGGATCAACCGCTTCTTCATGGCCGAAAAAGATCTGGCACCTATTATGGAGATCAATGAAAGCGGAGCAGACAACTTTGATGTTTCGCTTTTGATAGAGGACAAGACCAAGCCTCTTGCCACTCCTGTGCCGCTTGCAGAAGTATTTTCTTCCTCACTTTTTGCAGCGCAAAGGCTTGACATGCTAAGAGACCTGTCCAATCTCGGTGCGTTTTTCCCTGCCATAAACCAGTTATTGGCCGACAAAGGCCAGAAGCCACTCCGCTATAATGCCCACGACTTTGCCACAGTGTTATTCCAGACACTGCCCGTCATCCGGCTTTTTGGCATTCAGGTGTTATTGCCCAAATCTTTGCGGCACATTCTAAGGCCCAGCCTCAGTTTGAGCCTGCGCGAAGGCCCTGATGGAAAGGTACTAAGCAATTCGGGTATTTCCCTTAATAATCTGTTGGCCTATGACTGGAAAGTCTCCATCGGCAACAATTATATTTCAGCATCGGAATTCCTCGCACTGCTGCGCAACAGTCAGGGTTTGGTAAACATACGCGGCGAATACGTTTACCTTGACCCCAAGGAAACACAGGCACTGGCCGAAAAATTGACCAAACCGCCCCTATTGAGCGGCCCGGAGTTGCTGCAAATCGCACTCAGCGAAGATTACCAAGGCAGCCCTGTACAATTGACGGCACAACTGCGCCAGCTCATCAGTGATCTGCTGAATGCCCCATCCCTGCCCTTGCCCACTGGATTAGCCGCCCAATTAAGACCCTATCAACTTCGCGGTTATGAGTGGCTGTACAAAAATGCGCGCCTCGGGTTTGGAAGTGTTTTGGCCGATGATATGGGCCTGGGCAAAACCTTGCAAGTCATCACTATTCTTTTGAGACTCAAAGAAGAAGGCAGCATTAACAACGGGCGCCGCGCCTTAGTGGTGGCCCCCACTACCTTGCTGACCAACTGGCAGCGCGAGATCTCACGCTTTGCGCCAGGACTTTCCGTTGGGATCTATCACGGCCCCACGCGTGCGCTCAAGGACACCCAAACAGCGGATGTAGTATTGAGTTCCTACGGCGTGGCCCGTACCGATGTGGCCAAATTGGACAAACAAGCATGGGCCATATTGGTCATTGACGAGGCCCAAAACATCAAAAATCCTAATACAGAACAATGCAAGGCGGTGAAAAAAATAAATGCCGATATCCGCATTGCCATGAGCGGCACCCCCGTGGAAAATCGCTTGAGCGAATATTGGAGTATTTTTGATTTTGTCAACAAAGGCTACCTCGGAAGCCTGCAACACTTCAAGACCAACTTTGCAATACCTATCGAGGGCGAGCGGGACCAGGGTGTAGCAAAACGGTTTCGCAAAGTCACTCAGCCTTTTGTGCTACGTCGCCTCAAAACCGACAAGAGCATCATAAATGACCTGCCGGACAAGGTAGAACAGAACCAATATTGCAATCTTACACCGGAGCAGGCTGCCCTTTACCAAAACGAGGTGGAACAAACCATGAAAATTATTGAAAACAGCGAAGGCATACAACGGCGCGGACTGGTACTCAACCTCATCATGTCGCTTAAGCAAATCTGCAACCACCCTGCTCAATACCTAAAAAAAGGCAAGCCCGATCCTGATATCAGTGGCAAGTGCCCCATACTGCTCGATCTGCTCTCCGAAGCGTTGGCAAACCATGAAAAAACCTTGATATTTACACAGTTTCGCGAAATGGGCGAACTGCTGTCATCCATGATCGAAACCCAACTCAAGCAACAAGCGCCCTTCCTGCATGGAGGCCTTACGCGCAATGTGCGCGATCGTTTGGTTGAAGGTTTTCAACATAAAGCGGCCAATCGCCTGCTCATCGTGTCCCTCAAAGCAGGTGGCACTGGCCTAAACCTTACCGCTGCGAGCCAAGTCATCCATTTTGATTTGTGGTGGAACCCCGCCGTTGAAGCACAGGCTACAGACCGTGCCTTCCGTATTGGCCAAAAACGCAATGTGCAAGTCCACCGTTTTATCACCGCTGCCACGTTTGAAGAGAGAATTGATGATATGATCCAAAAGAAAAAAGACTTGGCTGACCTCACCGTCAATGCTGGCGAGACCTGGATCGGAGATTTGTCCAATAAGGAGTTGCGCAATTTATTTACGCTGGGGGAGTAAGCGGGTAATCGTGCCTTACGACCAAAATACAACAGGCCGCCAGCGCAACATTGCGCTGGCGGCCTGTTGTACAAACATCTTCGATGAACTCACAAATGATCAATCACGCCCACCAGGCGATCAAAAATATCTTCTATAGAACCAATGCCATTGATGCTGTGGCTTTTGCCCTGTATGGCATAGTAATCAAATACTGGCGTGGTATCACTTTTGTACACATTGATGCGGTTGCGGATGATGGTCTCATCATTGTCATCAGAGCGCCCTGATGTTTGGCCGCGCAACTTGATGCGTTCCACGATCTCCTCATCATCCACGTGCAAGGCGATAAGGCCTGCAATAGAACTGGCTTTGTCCGTCAATAACTGATCTAAGGCTTCTGCCTGTGCAATGGTACGGGGGAAGCCGTCAAAAATAAAGCCGTTGGCTTCAGGGTGTGCTTCAACCTTGTTGCGCAACATTCCAATAGTGACCTCATCAGGCACCAGCTCCCCTTTTGCCATGTATTCTTTTGCCTTGATACCCAAGGGGGTGTTATTGCCCATTTCATAGCGGAACAGATCACCTGTGCTGATGTGCACCAAATTATATTTTTCTACCAATTTTGCTGCTTGTGTGCCCTTGCCAGAACCAGGAGGCCCAAAGAGTATCAAATTAATCATTCAATGCTAATTTATAGTCAGATATGTAAATCAAATAAAGTGCAAAGTTAGCAAGTCAGCTTTGTTTTTCTTTCTCATTTCAATTGACCTTAAAAAAACAGATAATATTTGGTCAATTCAATTGTATTTGAGCGTCATTTCTAAAAACAACAAAAAAAACAAAATCATATTAGGTTTCAAGATCAAAAATCTGTGAACCGATAACGCTCTCCGTAGGTTCTGATCCACTGTAAGAGTTTTTCAACATCCTCCAGATGAAACAGTTCTGTGCCTTTGTTCATGGTTGCTGCTGAGCCACAGGCTACGCCGTACTGTACCATTTCGCGCATGGATTTACCCTCGCTCAAGGCCCAAACCATGCCCGCCACCATACTGTCACCGGCGCCAACGGTGCTTTTTTTAGGCACCATGGGAGCAGGAATATGTTCTAATTCGTCACGGGTGACCAACAGGGCACCCTGTGGGCCAAGGGAAACCACTACAACCTCACATTTGCCCTGATGGATGATGCTCAGGGCAGCATCATCTACCTGGTTCATTTCCAAACTCTCCACCCCTGCCAGAGCGCAAAGTTCCCCCAAATTGGGCTTCAGCAGGTAAAGTCCTTCATCAGCAGCTGCCCGAAGGGGCGCACCAGAAGTGTCCAAAACGAAGCGCATCCCATTTTTTTTGGCAAATACTGCCACTTCCTCAAAATAAGTGTCAGGCAATCCTGGTGGCAGGCTTCCGCTGGCCACCAAATAATCGGGTCCAATTTTCCGGATCAAATCCAAACAGGCGGCCGCATCTTCCAAACTCAGGGCCAACCCCGGGAGGGTAAAACGATATTGTAAATTTGTATTTACCTCTGTTACTGAAATGTTTTCCCGGGTTTCGCCCGATACTTCTACAGTTTGTACTGCTATCCCCATATTTTCAAGTAAAGACCTGATAATCAAACCATTGTGGCCCGACTGAGGAAAAACAGCCACCGTATCACCGCCTAATTTCATAATACCCTTTGACACATTTATGCCGCCTCCGCCTGCATCCAATCGCATATCTGCACAGCGCAGTTTTTGCTCGGGTATTAGTTTGTTGGTACTGGTGCTTTTATCTAAAGCGGGATTAAGGGTCAAGCTTACTATTTTTGTCATATCAAATCTGCTATATACTTTTGCTCCGCAAAGATTAAGATAAGCGGACAAAGCAATGAATGATTTTTTTAAAAATAAACGCGTGTGGATTACAGGTGCCTCTTCAGGTATTGGAGAAGCCCTATCATTGGCCTTTGCCGAACATGGGTCTCATGTGATACTTTCCTCCAGAAAAGAAGCCGAACTTCAGCGGGTCGCGGATTTGTGTACCAAACATGGCGCAGCATCAGTTTTAGTGCAGCCGTTAGACCTGGCTGATCATGCAAAAATCCCAACCATTGCCCATCTTGTGCTCCAAAAAGTAGGCAAAATTGATATTTTGGTCAATAATGGGGGTATTTCCCAACGTGCATTGGCCCTTGAGACCAATCTGGAGGTGGATAAGCGCCTGATGGATGTCAACTATTTTGGCACGGTTACCCTTACCAAAGCGGTATTACCCAACATGCTTACGCATCAGTTAGGACATATCGTGACCATTACCAGTTTGATGGGCAAATTTGGATCACCCTACCGCTCATCCTATGCTGGGGCAAAACATGCACTCCATGGTTTTTTTGACAGCCTTAGGGCAGAATTAGGCCAAACACCGGTCAAAATTACCTTGATCTGTCCCGGTTTTGTAAAAACCAATATCAGCATCAATGCACTCACGGGCGACGGAGCGCAACTTGGCGCCATGGATGATGCCACAGGAAAAGGACTCGAACCTGAATACTTGGCGCGGAAAATTCTTCAAACCATAAAAAATGGCAAAGAGGAAGCCTGGTTCGGAGGAAAAGAAGTATTGGGGGTATATGTAAAAAGGTTTTTCCCCGCCTATTTTTCTAAATTGATCCAAAAAGCAAAGGTGCGCTAATTACACCTTCACTCGGGTTGTTGCCAATACTTTTTTGATGCTATACCTTCCACTCCCTTTGCCCATCAACATGAGCAAGCCTCCAATAATAGCCACATCTTTCATAAACAAAATGCTTTGCAGCCGAAGCTGATCCTTAGGCGCATTCCAAAAATCATGTACCATAAATGTAACAGGGATCCAATACAATAGCAATAAAAAAGCGCCAAGAGTGGAACGATATCCCAGCAATACCATAATACCACCTGCAAAAAGCAGAAACATACCCGTGTACAATAAAAAATCCTGATTCCACGTAAGGCCATAGGCATCCATGGTTAACCTCGTTTTTTCAAAGTACCATACCGTATCAATCGCCTCAAATATAAAAATAGCAGATAGGAATATCCTGCCTATCAGGTCAATAATATCACGCATTGCGTTTGTGTTTACTCAAAAAGAACACGAAGGTACAATTTTTTCCATATTTCACCTTTCCCTCTTCTTCATTCCCGCCTTTCACTCATCCCTGAGCATTTATCAGGGTGGCATGCTCCAACACATCATAAAAAAAGCCCCCCTCCGACTTTCGGAGAGAGGCCATCCCAAAAACCGATTTTAAAGTATGTGATACTTACAAAATTGGTCCCCGGCGATTCTTCCAGCGGTGTGGCTCGTACACCGCCCTTTTTTATCTCTTTGACCTTCCCGGATGTCCGGGGCCGGTGCGCAATTTCATGCCGCACCAGCCCCGTTCAACCTTTCAGGATCTTTGTTTATTACTTCGTCTGGATCATCTTCAGCGTAGCGCTGTTATCAGATGTCTGCAACTGGTAGTACATCAGGCCAGTTGTGCCCAGTGCGTCGCGCTCTACCTCAACAGCGTTGTAGCCCTTCGCAAAGTCGCCCTTGCGTGTGAACAGTACGCGGCCGCTCTCGTCAAATACCGTCAACGTTGCCGTTGCAGCCTCTGGCAAGTGGAAACCGATCATCGTCTTGTTCACGAATGGGTTTGGCTGGTTCTGGTACAACTCAAAGCCTACACCAGCGATGGTGCTTACACCACCGTTGTTGAAGCGGAAGGCTACTGACTCGCGCTCGCCACCCATGTTGTACGCCTCAGCACGTGTGATACGGCTGGATACGCCCAACATCTCGCTCAACTTACCGGCTTTAGCAGCGCGGAAGTTAACCGTGAACTCGTTCGCACCGTCAACAGACGCAGTCAATGCGTCAGCAAACACGCCAAAGTTCTCGGCGCTAACCTTGTCAGACTTCAGAACGTCAACAACCTCAAGACCGTTGAGGTTCATCGTGAACTGGAAGCCCTGAAGGGCAGCAGCGGATTTGAAAGTTACAGCGAAGGTCTCACCTGCCTTCACAGAGCGGTCCTCAACGTCAAACAACGTAGTTGCCAACGTGCGGTCCTCGCTGCTCATCAGGCTGTTCGCTACTGCGCTCTCGTTAACGTCACCCACTTTCATGGATACGAAGTCGCCACCCAACATGTTGTTCTGGATGTTCGCGATCGTCATGTTCTCGGGGAACAAAGACGCAAATGGGTTGCTATTGTCCTGGAACGTGTGGTTCTTCGGTACAAAGCGCCATGAGGTATTGTTCGGCAACTCAGTGTAGATACCGAGGATCAACTTGCGAAGCTCAACGATGTCAAGCGTCGTGATTGAGTTGGACTTGTTCGCGTCAGCGGCGATCATCTTGTATGGCGTAGCCAATGGCTCGAGGCCAAGGATGTGCTTGCTGATCAATACAAGGTCATACGTAGATACACCGTTCAATGGGTTCTGGTCTTTCACCGGTGTAACGGTGAAGTCGGCAGAGAATGGAACACCTTTGCTGAACTCGTACTTGCCGTCTTTGTTCGTAACAGCAGATTTGAAGAGTGGAACACCGCCGGTAACAGTACCGTTAACCTCAACGGTAGCCTCTTCAAGGCCGTTGGACTTCTCGGTAGCAACAGCGCCCGCAACTGTGGCAGCAGGGCCGCAGTTCTTGAACGGATCCTGTACCAGGAAGTACGTTGTGCAGTAGCCGGCATTGCCAGCCTTGTCTATCGCCCAAAGCTCAACCTCTTGTGTGCCGAGCTCCTGGCAGTTGAACGTTACGCTTGTGATCGGGTTACCCTGTGCGTCGCGTGGGAACACCTGTGGGCCGCCCTTCTTCTGGATGGAGTACACCAACTGGTTCGCTGGTGTGCAGTTGTCTTCCCCGTACTTGAGGAAGTCGTTTGCCCATACTGTCAACATACCGGTAGGCATGATGTTGCCGCTCAGACCGTTGTAGCACACAACCGTTGGAACTTTGCAGTCCTTCACGATGAACGTGTACTCGCATACAGACTCGTTGCCGCAGCCGTCCTCAGCAAACCACTTGATCTTGTGCGTGCCGTAAGGCAGCTCAGGTACCACGTAGGTGTTCTGTGACTGTTGCGTGTTCCAACGAACAGCAGCAGTTACCTTGTTGCCAGACTTCGTGGTCTGCAGTGCAAAGCCGTACTTCTGGTTGGATGGAACGGGGCGCTCGTCGAACGCACGGTTCGTGCCAGCGCCGTTGGCGCTGCCGAAGCGGATGTTGTTCCAGCCAAGGCCGTTCAGGCCAAGGTCGTTAGAGTTCACCAATGTCTCCATTGTGCCGTCGCCGTCAAGGTCAAGGAACAATATATAACGGATGGTCAGGTTGGCACCAGAGCAAGCGTCAGTGGCCGTGATGTTCAGGTCCGTTGGGCCCTCGCAAAGGTCATGGCTGCTGATGGTGTTGTCCCACCAGTACATCTCGTTCCACAACTGTGGATCGTTTGGTGTCAGGTCGCAAACGGTAACAGGTGATGCAGGGCAGTTCTCGATCACAGGATCCTGTGAGTCAAGTACCTTGATGATCTGCTTGTACTCGAAACCGTTGAAGTTCGTAGAAGAGATCGCAGGAACCTGCACGCCGCCGTAGCCCGCGCCGCCTGTGTAGTACACGGAGTAGTTGAACGCAGCAGGATCGCTAGGTGCAACCCTTACCACCGTTGGCTGCCATGGTGATGGCGTGCCTGGGGCAGAAATGATCGGGCCAGGATTGTTCGCAGGGGCGTTCACCGTGGCGTTCGGGTTCGGGTTTGGAACCTTCACCAGAGAGCCGTTAACGTTGTAGGTACACCAGTTGATGATGTGCCATGTGCGCTCTATCTTGAAGCAGGCGTCCGGTACTACCGTGAACACCTCATCCGTGAAGGAGATCGCAAGGTATTCGCAATCTTTGCCGAGGAATGTTGGCTCGCCGAAGGTACCAGTACCGTCGCAAACTGTAACGATACGGTCATCCGGGAAGCGTACGAAGTAGTCCTGCTCGTAGTTCACGAGGATGCGCTGTGTGCACTGGCTGGATGCGCCGGTGTGGCAGTCAAACGCACGGAAGGTGCGCGTGATCGTACCGCGGTTGCACAACGTATCGAACTGAGCATAGCTCACTGTGTGCTGGAGGCCTTTCTGGCCCTGGTATGACTTCGTAGAGTCAAGGCAGCAGTTGTCTTCAACCGTGGCGCGGCCATAAGCCCACAGGCTTGGGTCGAAGTTTTTGCAGCTGGTGGTCACGTTGGCAGGAGAGACACATACAGGCTTGATCTTGTCCTGTACCTCTACCTGAATCATGCACTCGTTGAATACAGGGACACCGTCTGGGCCAACTACTGGCTGGCCGGCAGCATCCAACTGGTAAACAGCGAGGATAACGGTCTGTGTGGAGCCTACCTCGCAGCAGTAGAACTTGATGGAGTCAGCACCCTGATACACCCAGGTTGGGTCGTACTGTTGGAAGGTACCGATACCGCGCTCAAACTCGCTTGGCTGATCGGGGAATGGATCAAGGATTTGATCGCACTCAGGGTGGCCATTAACAGCGTTCAGGTTGTTAATGCAATCGCTGTATGGGGCCATACGGCGGATCGTGAACTTCACGCTACCGCAGTTATCATAAGAACCGTCATCAAAAGTGTTTGCTTTCACCCAGGTAACGCCAGCAAATTCGCAGTTGGCAGAATTTGGGAGATAGCAGTCGAATGGATCGTCAACGCCGATGGCAACCGTGGTCGTCTTGTCGCAGGCAGCAACAGGAGGAGTGTAGTCGCGAACGATCAGGCGGAACGTGCAAGAGCTGGTGTTGCCGCAGAGGTCTTCTGCAACATATACAACCGTGTGCGTGCCCAATGGGAGACATGGTGTGCCACCGAAGCGAGCCAGTGTGTCAAGATCCCATTTGTTGTTGCCTGGGAAGTCGGTCAAAGAACCGCCAACAGGGAACATACCGATGGTATCGCCAGAAGTTGGGTCAATACCGATGATCATGCCGCTCAATTTAGAGATGGCAGAGCAGTTGTCCTCAACGATTACGTCTGGCAGGTCGGTAGTAGCGCAGCACTTGAATGCGTCAGTGCCAACAGTTACGTTAGCTGGGCAAGCAAATGTTGGTTTGCCATTATCCAAAATTTTAATCAATTGTACATGTTCGAATGTAGTACCTGTGCACCAGTTGGTGATTTCCCAGGCACGGCGAACTTTGTATGTACCACCGCAAACGTCAATACGTGTATCTTTATAGGCGTAGTTGATCGTGCAACCTTCAGGAGAACCAAAGATCAATGGGAAACCTTGTTTACCTTGACCGGTGATCCACTGTGGTGTTGGGTATTGTGCACCTACACATTGGAATGCAGGCTGATCAATATCATCATAATCAGGAGGCAATACCAAGTTGGCATTTTGTGGCAGTTTCAACGTCAATACCTGGATGCAAGTAGTGCTGTTGCCGCTGGCATCAGTAGCTGTCCATTTACGGTTGATGCGCTCGGAGAAACCTAATGCGCAGCTGCCCGTAACTTTGCTATCTACATAGGTCAGGTTAACCCCTGAGCATGGATCTGTTGCAGTAGCGGCAATGGAGCCTGAAACAATGGATTCATAAGTGATAATCAATTCAAAACCGTCAATGGTACCTGCGTCACCTGTTGCATTGTCATTAACGATCAATTTCCAGGTACCTTTCAAGTTTTCATTGTCGAAAACAGAAAGATTTGTAGGTGCCAAAGCAAGGCATTGAATTGTTTGCAGCGTCAGGTTGCTGGCGTAATCTGCGCAGAGGTTAGAGCAGGTTGGAGATTCATCGTCAAATGTAACACGCAAGTTATCTGCTGTTGTGCACAAATTGTCCCACAATTTTACTTGTGTTCCCGCAGGGCTTTCAAGGGTAACATCCAAGTCACCTACCCACGTGTGGGTGATGTTTAGTTTTACATTTACGTCAAGAATACGGCCGCTTGTTGCAATGTTGTTTACAGACTGAACGGTTTGATTGTCAACGATTGTAACAGGCACTGTACCAGCAAACACCTGTGTAGGCGTAGTGATGATAGATGCCGGAGCAAAAGGATTCGTACTGGAGTTACAAGCCAGATCAAAGTTTGTGCAAGTCAACACCGGAGGCAATTTGTCCTCAATTTTGATGTTGCCCCAGCACTTGTTGTTCTGGTTTTCAGGATCCGTTACACGAACCTGGTATGTTTTATTAACATCGCCAGGGCCAACTACTGCAGGAACCCATGGGCCATTGCCAAACGGAGCAGTTTTGTCCAATTCAACAATATAGTCGCTGTAACAGCCATAAGGGCCACCTTCCAATATCTGGTCGGCAGTAATGGTACCTTGGCAGTTAGCATCAACAGAGAAATAGGACAAATCGTTGCAGATCAACGTTTTGATTGGGTTCGGGAATTCCTTTACAGTAACGGTGAAGCAGCATGAATTGGTGTTGCCCGCTACGTCAACCGCAGTAAAGCAGTTGGTCGTAACACCGCGTGGGAAGGCAGAACCGGAAGGCAAACCAGAAGTTTGAGTTGCCGTTAAATCGGATGCAAAGCCATAGATCACCTGTACGTTAGGGATACGTGGTGTTGTTTGTGCTACAAACAAGCCACTTGAAGCCTGGCCAGGTGTCAAAGTCAAACTACCGGATACGATAGGATTGAAGTTGGATGTGCCAGCACCATCATATACCAAAGAACTTTGTGTACCAATCAGGTAGATACCACGTTTTTGGCCTGGAGCCAGAGTGATTGGTGTAGGCAATGTAACCAAGGAGAACTCTGAGTTCGGGCCAGCTACATTGACAGAGATACCAATACCTGCGGCAGTCCAGTTGGCAGCAGCAGCCTGGTTGCCAACATAAGTGTTGGCTGTAGTGGTAAAGTATGCATTAACCAAACGAGGTGATGGTACCGCACCAAAAGTAGTTGTACCAAAGCGAACGCGGAATGCATCAATACGCATGGGTAGCGTGCTGGTATTTTGCAGGTCAAAATAGAAACCGCCAGGCAGGTTATTGCCAGCCCAGGTAATAGCACCACCACCGTGTGGCAGGATGTTAGCCGGGAATGTTGCCGTTGGGGCAGTAACAAAGAAAGGACAGTTGTCCGTTACCGTGGGGCTGTTGTAGGAGTAGATCTCTTCGCAAGCACCCGGATCAAGGTTGATCGTGGTATTGCTTGGGCAAGTGATGGTTGGTTTAACACCGTCAACAATATTAACATTCTGCGTTGTGAAACTGCAGGCTGAATATTCGTAACGAATTACGTGTGGGCCACTGGTGAGCGCTGGAATAACAAAGCTGGCACCAGGGAGTACCGTTGTCAGGAAAGTACCATCCACCAATACACGCATGGCTTGTGTACAAGCCACATTGGGTGCAGTAACGCTAACATTGGTTGCACCACAAACAGTGGGGTCAACGCCCGGTATGGTAAGCAATGGTAAAGTTACACCGCTCAAATTACAGCCAGGTTCAGCAAAGGTCAAAGACCAGCCTTGCATAGTGCCTAAGTCACCGCCAGCATTGTCAGAAAAAAGCAGCTGCCATGTGCCTGCAGTTGGCGTAAAACCAGCCAATGTTGTCACATTAGGCGTAGTAGTGAAACCGCAAGTAATCGTTGTCAATGTACCTTCAGGACGGAATACACCAGAGAATGGCGCAGCGCCTGCTGTGATACTTTGCGTAGCATTGTCGCAAAAAACGGTATTGGTGTAGTTGTCAGCAGAACCACCGTTACCGGTAGAAAGCTCCAACACCTGGCCACTTGGGTTAACCAAGTGGATGTTCAAGTCACCTGCCCAAGTGTGGGTCAGGTTAATTTGTACACTTACCAATCTTGCATTGGCAGGAACACCCGCCACTGCTGCATTGAATCGTGTACCGCCAGTCGCAGCAGTTTGTGGCTCAACACCACAACCACCCGTTCCGACAGAAGGGACAGTGGAATTTCCCGCAGTATTTACAGTGCTGCCATTAAAAGTCTGGGCATTGCCCAAAACAGAAACCAGCATCAACATAACTAACGAGAGACACCATAAAAATGTATTTCTCTTCCTCATGAGATAAGCGAATTTAAAATGAGTAAAACAATTAAGTAAAATTTTTTATTCTAAATCCTTCAGGAAAACCTGAGCGGATCAAAAATTACTGGCGAAGCAATCCAGAGGCCTCATCATAAAGTGCTTGCAACACCGCTTTGGTTGTATTGGGCACTTCATTGTCAGAGCCAGATTTACCTGCCATTGGGATAGCCTTAATCAGGGCATCGCCTACGTTCTCACCAAGTGCAAGCAATTTGATTGCTTCTTCATAGTAATTGGCATGGCGAACGGCATTCCAGTTGAATGGATTGAGATTCAAGGCTGGGCGCCAAGTGAAATCAATCTCATTGGTCAATGCTTGAATTGCATCCGGATTGGTTTTCCAAACTATGTTCTCTTTAGGCACTGTAATACCACCGGTCAGACCCGCTTGGGCCGCCACGCGTTCAGTTGACATAAAAAGTCCAAACAGCAGGAAGAGCATCGTCAGCATTGCCAAAAATCCTTGTTTCAGAATTCTCTTCATGTGAATTAAAAATTTAAATGTGAAAAAAAATTTGTTTTTAAAATGTATTAAGTAGTAAGGTTTCAACAGTTAGTACCCAAACGACAACAGCCCTTGCAGATGACAAGAGCTTAAAAGCAATCAGGATAATAAATAAATAAAGCCCAACTTTACAATCATATACTATAACAAGCCATACCACAAGGATAGGCTATTGTTCCAACGGAAAAAATCAAGCCAAATGTCGCCTGTACGCCAAATATACCCCAATAGCGGTAATGCGCGAAGTGCTTTCGTGCAACACGGAAATGAGATGGCTATGCTTGTATGTAGGTGTGGGAGAGATCACCGAATTGTGACGGGGAAACCTGCGGCAACTTTAATTATGGCAATAATCAAAAAAGCCACCCACGAGATTACAAACTAAACGGATTAAAAAAAGACAATCTAATGCAGGGGCAAATGTAACAGCATTTGTGTAATTATGCATCATCCACTTAAATTTTTTTTTCAACTTTAACGAGATAACCCATTGATTGAGCTCATTTTGCATTTTACCTTACCTTTGTACTTCCAAGTTTTGCACCTTATATGCTAAGCACCCGAATCATATTGGCCCTTGGCCTTTTTGCAGGCCCCTTTTTGTCTTGTCAAGATGTACCCACACATGGCCAACAGGCCCTCACCGCAGCACAGGCATCATTGCCCAGCCCCCCACAGGCAGCACCCATATCCATTGATTTCCTTTTGGGCAAGTTTGATCCCGCTACCCATCCGGATTTTGAAAAAATCAGCGCCCCACAGACGGACAAGGCTGGCATGATCCTCCATCGTGATGCCGCAAAAGCATTTTCTGCCATGTGGAAACAAGCCTATAAAGATAGTATCATACTCAAAATCATTTCTTCTACCCGCAGCTTCAGCCAACAGAAAACTATTTGGGAAAACAAATGGAAAAAATACGCCAGGGAAATACCAGATTCAGTTGCACGGGCACGGAAGATCATGGAATATTCGGCCATGCCCGGTGCCTCAAGGCATCATTGGGGCACAGATATTGACCTCAACGATTTGAATAATGCCTCTTTTGAGGCCGGAGGCAAGTACGAAAAGGTATATCTCTGGCTCCAAAAACATGCCCACGAGTATGGATTTTGCCAGCCCTACACGGCAGGGCGCCCCTATGGCTATCACGAAGAAAAATGGCACTGGACCTACACGCCATTAAGCAAAACCTTTTTGCAGCAATACGAAAAGAACATTACTGACAATATGCTCAGCGGATTCAGCGGAGCCGGAACGGCAAAAAGTATTGAAATCATCAAGCATTATGTTCTGGGGATACACAGCAGCTGCAAGTAAATGCAGGTACTTTTTAATAATTCTCTACTTTTGCGCGGTTTTGGTAACGTCCAAAATATAAATTTTAGCACAATTCCATGATTTACATGTAATTATGCTTACAAATTGTATATTGACTATGATTTTCATGGATTTTGAAAAGCCTCTTGAGGCTTTATATGAACAATTGGAAAAGCTAAAAGAAGTCGGTTCGCAGGGCGAAGTGGATGTTACGGGCATGGTGAGCGAGTTGGAGAAAAAAATAAAAACAAAAAGGGAAGAAATATATGCCAACCTGAACGGCTGGCAGAAAGTGCAGCTCTCACGCCATCCTGAGCGGCCCTACACCTTATATTATGTAAACACCATGTGCCAAAAGTTCATTGAACTGCATGGTGACCGTTATGCGGGTGATGACCACGCCATCGTGGGCGGCTTAGCAGATCTTGATGGCCAAACGGTAGTGATTATCGGGCACCAAAAGGGGGTGAATACCAAAATGCGCCAGTATCGCAATTTTGGCATGGCCAACCCGGAAGGTTATCGCAAAGCACTTCGCCTGATGAAATTGGCCGAGCGTTTTGGTTTCCCTGTCATTACCCTGATTGATACGCCCGGGGCATTCCCTGGCTTAGAAGCGGAGCAGCGCGGCCAGGCGGAGGCCATTGCCCGCAACCTGTTTGAAATGGCCCAATTACGCGTTCCCATTTTATGCTATATTATAGGTGAGGGCGCATCGGGCGGTGCCTTGGGCATTGGTTTGGGCGATAAGGTATTTATGTTGGAATATACCTGGTATTCCGTTATATCGCCGGAGTCCTGTTCCTCCATTCTTTGGCACTCCTGGGACTTTAAGGAAAAGGCCGCCGAAGCGCTTAAATTGGATGCGGAAAACATGCTGTCCTTTGGCCTGATTGACAATGTAGTGAAAGAACCGCTCGGCGGCTGCCATAATGCACCGGAGGAAATGGCACTCCGACTCAAACAGCATATTTTAAGCGAACTGGCCCCCCTGTCAAAGCTTGATCCAGACGAGCGCATCCATCAGCGCATCGAAAAGTACAGCAAAATGGGGCATTATAAAGTATTGTAAACAAGTACACGAAGTATAGTCAACGCAAAGTGGTTTTGAATCACTCGCGTCTGTAAATCTTTAATAATCAGGTAAATAAATCCTGTAAATCTTCAAAATCACTCAAATCCTGGTATATTATCTGCTGCCCATAAGTTGTCGGGCCTGCGCGCACCAGTCTTCCTGAAAAATCTTGCCCGGGCTGATGCCTAATTTTTTTGCGATGGCGATGATCGTATCATCATCCCAAGCTGCTATGTGCTCCAGGGTTTTTACACCCAAGGCAAATAATTGTTGTTCCATAACCGGGCTGATGCCATTGATGAGCTTGAGGTCATCTGTTTGCACTGCGGGGCCACCTTTTTTGCTTTTGGCGGTAGTGCGCTCGTTGATTTGGCGCAGTAGTTCGGTTTGCAGGCGTTCTGACTCGGCCTGTACCCCGGCTAAGCGAAGGCGCAACTCATCGCGTTCGCGCTCCAATTTTCGCGTGTGTTCTTCAAAGCCAGATAGGCGCAACTGCATATTTTTGAAGTCGTTGTACAGGGTTTCCCAGGCGCGTATCTCTGCCTGGAGGCGGTTAAGCTCCGCATTGAGCGCTTCATTGCGGTGGAGCAGTTGCCGATTCTGCTGATCCAAGGCTTGCAAACGCTGTGACAGGGCCTGTGTCTGTGCCTGAGCCTGAGCCAATTGGGCTGCAAATTCCTGCTCGGCAGGAAGCATCCGCTTTTTGTCGTTTTCCAATTGTGATACCAAGCCGCGCAGTTGATCCAATTCAAGGCTGTAGCGTTTTAGGTCGGCCTCGCGAAGGTCATGCTGATGGCGAAGGTGGGCATATAGCCGGGCAAGGGTACTTTTCTCCTGTTCGTTGCGCTCCAAAGCGCGCTGGAGATCCTGCTCCGGGAACTTTGCACGGAGCGTCCAGCCAATGATAATCCCGATCACGCCAATAATGGCGAAAACGATGAGGCGAAAAACGGGGTCGAGGATTAATTCAGCGAATGACATAACGCTTTGATTGTGAGCGCAAAAGTAATAATTTTTATTTTGTAAATGCGCATACTATGCCTAATTTGGTCAAAAAAGCTCAATTTTTGGCCCTACTTTGCCGTCTTTTTAGTTCGACCTACTAACACAACCATGTCAATAAGACTGTTTTTGATTTGCTGTATTTTCCTGACCAATCGGGCATTGGCATCCTATGTCATCATTGATTCCATCACTATTGAGGGCAATAAAAGAACGCGTAAAGCCTTAATTTTAAGGGAATTGCAATTCAAATCTGGTGATTCTCTGCTGGTGGAAACCCTTGACGAAACCCTGGAGTTCAACAGTAACCGGCTGCGGAGCATGGGGCTTTTTAACGTGGCTGCCATCAAGGTCAAGCATTGGCAACCCAACAACCATATCAGCCTGCACATCAAAGTCACGGAGACCTGGTATATTTTCCCGGTACCTTTGTTTGAATTGGCCGACCGAAATTTTAATGTGTGGTGGAAAGAATTCAACGGCTCTTTGAAGCGGGTCAACTACGGTCTTGATCTTTCACACAACAACCTGACGGGCAACGCAGATGTATTTAAGGTGAAGGGGCAATTCGGCTTCAACAATCGCTATGAATTATCCTATCGTTTCCCGCCCATGGACAAGGAACAGCGTTTCAGGCTGCGGGCCGCTATCTCCTACAGCCGCTCCCATGAGGTATTTTGGAATACCCTTGATGGGCTGCTGAAGTTCAGGCGCGATGACGATGTTTGGCAGATCCAGCAATTTTTTTCCAACGTGGAGCTGAACTGGCGCCCCAAACTGTTTACAGCGCACAACTTCAGCCTGGAATACCGCAACAACAGGGCATCAGATTCCATTGCGGTAATCCTTAATCCCGATTATTTCCTAAATGCCCGCACCCGACAGCGCCATGCCAGTTTTGTTTATACTTTGAATAGTGATTATCGCGACCTTCAGCCCTACCCTTTGGCAGGCTATCGCTGGCTCATGGAATTTCGGGCCAATGGCCTTTTACCCTCTGACAACCTGTATCTCTGGCGGCTGTATGCCGAATACTCGCGTTTTACCGCATTTTTCGACAAAAAACTGAGCTTCGAAACGGCCTTAAAAACCCGATTCAGCCTGCCCAGAAAGAAGCCACCTTACGCCAACAATCAGGCATTGGGCTATGCCGGTAATTATATCCGCGGCTATGAATCCTTTGTGGCGGATGGGCTTGATTTTGGCATTGTAAAAACTTCTGTGCATCTTCAATTGCTGAGCCGGGAATTCAATTTGGGTAAATGGATGCCTTTTAAAGCGTTCAGGATCGTACCATTTAAAGCCTTTTTCGCCATAAACAATGATTTTGGTTATGCCAATGACCCTTGGTACAGCCAAGGCAGCACCCTTTCCAACACCCTGCTGCGAGGGCACGGCCTCGGATTGGATCTTATTCTGTTTTACAACAAAACCCTGCGCTTTGATTATACCTGGAACCACTTGGGCAATGGCGGCTTGTACATCCAGATCAATACAGGGTTTTGATTGGTTGTTGATTTGATTGGTTGTTGATTTGTTGATTTGACCCATAACGTCCACTTTAAGGGTTTTGATTGGTTGTTGATTTGTTGATTTGGCCTGTAGCCTTCCCTTGGGAACGGTGCTGATGAGAGATATTTTTCCCTGCGATTATTATTTTTCTCAATACTCGTACTACTTTCGCCGCCACACCACACAGTATATGAAAAAAGATAACATCCTAATCATTGGAGCCGGGGGCCAAATAGGCGCGGTACTTACAGAAGCCCTACGGGAAGTATATGGAGCCAATCATGTGATCGCTTCTGATTTGCGCCCATTAGGCGATGAGCATGGCCCTTCTGAAGTGTTGAATGCAATGGACGCCACCGCGATGGAGGAGATTGTTAAACGACACAAAATCAATCAGATATATCATTTAGCCGCTATCTTGAGCGCTACCGGTGAAAAGGATCCGCAGCTAGCGTGGCAAATCAATATGCAAAGCCTTTTCAATGTGCTGGAAATAGCCCGATCACGCAACTTGAGCAAGGTATATTTTCCTTCTTCCATCGCTGTTTTTGGGCAAGAGGCCAGCCATAACCAGACACCTCAATACGAAGTACTTATACCTGAAACCGTGTACGGGATTAGTAAGGTTGCGGGCGAAAACTGGAGCAATTACTATTATCGGCGCTATGGCGTTGATGTACGCTCCCTGCGTTATCCAGGCATTATCGGTTACCAGAGTATGCCCGGTGGCGGCACCACGGATTATGCCGTTGACATTTACCACTATGCCGTACAGGACAAGCCGTACGAGTGTTTTTTGAGCGCCGAAACACGCCTGCCCATGTTGTATATGCCCGATGCCATCCGTGCAACCCTTGAGCTAATGGAGGCGGCGGCCAATAAAATATCTGTGCGCACCAGCTATAATCTGGCAGGTATGAGCTTTACACCAGCAGAGATCAGTGCAAGCATCCGAAAGGAAAAGACCGATTTTAAGGTTTCGTACAAGCCTGATTTCCGCCAAGCCATAGCAGACTCCTGGCCACAAAGTATTGACGACAGCCAAGCCCGTTATGACTGGGGCTGGAAACCCGAATTTGATCTGGATATGATGACCAAAGACATGCTTTTTCATTTAAAACAGCAGTATTCATAAGAAGCTACCATTTTTCCAACTTCAATACTTCTCTGCGCCCGCTTTGGCCCAGCGCTATTTTCGCCTCTTCCCAATTGGGTGCCCTAAACTTGGGCCTTGCATGATTGGAAAAAGCGTAAGGCTCCGTAGGTATCCCTAGCAGGTTTTTATCCAATTTACCATTCCCATTGATGTCATGGTAGGCACTGATGGCATAGCTGCCTATGGGCAAATCAGGTAGATCCAACTCAAGGCTACCCGTCTGGGTAACTGGCAATATCTTGAGCAATCGGGCTTGCTTAGTATCCATGAAGGCCGACTCTCTATCATATAAGCCAAACATTATGTTGCCTTTGGATACCATGATCTGGGTAAATCGGAGCTGTAATTTTCCGCTTTGGTTCTGGCAGGAGATGGTCGGTTTAGAAAAAAAAATGGCCGCCACCAAAAAAAAATTGAACCTGATATATTGGGTTATTTTGTTCATTTTAAGCCTTTTTGGGGTTAAAAAAGCCCTTTTTTAAGCTTTTTTGATTCAAAAAACAAGATACAAAACCATAGGGCGAGAAAGAGGTTCAAAAAAAAATATTTTTTTTTGAACAAAATTATAACACCTACGTTATAATAGTATTACTTTCAAAACAAGAAAGGTATTAGAAAAAAAATACGCCTCTAAGGTGTTATAAAATACAGCAAGAAGGTTTTAAGAAGGATGTATATACCCGCCCGCTGGAAAGTGGAGCGGGTTTTTTTATGCTCCTATCGTATCAGGGTAACATTCCCCTTCGCCTGATAAGGTTCGGGTTTACCCAGAAGTTCACCCGTCCAGCGAGCGACCCAGGTATAAACCCCGGGGTTGGCATCGCGCCCGCGTACGCGCCCATCCCAGCTTTTATTTCCATCATTGCTTTGGTAGCATAGGCTGCCCCAGCGGTCAAAAATTTTCAGGTCAAAAGTGGACCATACGCAGGGAATGAACAATTGCCAATAGTCATTTACCCCGTCATCATCAGGAGAAAACACATTGGGGGCATAGAATTGGCATTTGGAACAAGTAAAATAACCAACATTTATATCGTCTTCAAAATCACAGCCTTCAATAATTCCGCGCAACACATACTTGCCGGAGTCGGTTACGATTAATTGACTGGTTTGTCGGCCATTGCTCCACTCCCAGTCATCCAACGGCATGGGCAAGGCAAGCACAAGGGTTTCGCCGTAGCAGAGGGTCGTATCGGGCGGCAACTTAAATCCCTTTTGTACCTGAATGGCCACAAAACTACTGTCACCCGGGCATTTTCCGACTTTGGGAATAGTATATCGGTAAAGCCCCGGAAGGTCTTTGCCTGGATCAAAAAAACTACTTCCCGTACTCGTTTGGGGTGTCCAAAAACCCCCTCCATCAGGATCGCCCCGCAGCACCAAAGCCAGATCCAGCAAACCCGAGCCTGCGCACACCAGCGTATCACCGGGCGAACCCGCTTGAGGCGGCGGGAACACGGGAAGATAAGCGATGGCCGAGGCTACCTCACCACAAAGCAAAAAGACCCGATAGCTGATGCGGCGTGTACCTCTAAGGGGTTTGGCGGATTGGTCCACATATTCCAAGCGGCGTATGGCTGCGATAAAATCAGACAAACCAGCATTAGCAATATTGATCAAAGTATAACGCCCCTGCCCTGTTTTTTTGAAGGAAATATTGGGCTGTGAAGGATTTAAGACAATGATTTCCAAAGCTTTGGCATTGGAAATTTGTATTGTTATGGAATCAATACGGGACTCAGAGCGCAATACAACATCTTCGTCGGCCAAGGGGCCGCGCCCCACGCAAACGGTATCAGCCCGATAATCTTTCAGCGAAGCCGTGCTGTTGTTTTCGTCCAGATCAAAAGCGAAATTGCTCTTCAGTTCTACATTGTCCAAGCCTGCGGCCTCTTCCGTAAGGCGATATTCAAAGCGAAAAGCCATGCGTGAAAGGTTGGAAAGTACGGTGCACAATTGGGTACGGGTAGCCAAAACGCCGTTTAGCGCATTGATGCGCCAGCCTGTAAACTCATCCAGCGTCACTTCAAAATGTTGCCAGTTGAGGCCGGGGTTAAAAAAATTATCGTACACTAAGCGCAGGCCTCCACCTTCCAAAATAATATCGGGGCGGCTGGGATAACTCGCCTGATCTGTGGTGTCATCATTGAACATATCATACGCAATAACCCCGCCGTAAGCATCCCCTTTATTGCCCAAAAACTCGGCTGGCGCCTCAAAGTAACAGGTGCCGCCCTGTGAGGAATCCGTACCCTTGATGTATCCACCCGAGGCACCACCCGCAGGGAACCACTCCGGTACAATGCTAACAGGGTCACCACTGCAGCGCCATGACTCTGTATCAAAGTCAAAATCAGCAAATTGCGCATTTGTTTTGATCGTAAAAAGGAGAATCGAGGCAAAAAAAAGGATTCGTATTGTAAGTGGATACCGCATAGAGAAGTTTCTGATTGAAGACAGGCGATAAATGTACCGCAATGCGGCAAATATGCGGGCAAAGCATCCATATTTGGCACAAATATGACAAAAAACAGTAGCCTTGACTGATTGATACATTTGCCCTGCGCAACGTACAGATGCGCTTTCACCGTTTCAAAAATTTGGGATGACAGCTGTTAATCTATCCCTTTGCTAACGTGAGTTCTGAAATAGGCAAATACCAAAAAAGAAAAAGAAGTGCGGGGTCG